>CAYOWU010000042.1:0-28564 GCA_964407765.1 uncultured Lachnospiraceae bacterium | reverse complement strand
CCTTCCGCAGTCGCCTGCGCCCGGACGCCGCCCAGACTCAGCAGCGTCAGCAGGATCGCGAACAGGATCGCTAAAGGCCTTCGATGGTTTTGCCTTTTCTTCATTTTCGATCTCCCTCCCTTTTTGTTTTATATGGGCATAGCCCACGCAAAACGGCTTTGCGCAGGCTATGCTTTTTGATTCCTTTCGGATTGGTTACTTGGCCACTTTCCCTTTGAAGCCCGCGGCTTTTAATTTCCTGCGGATCTTGGCCAGCTCTTTGGCTTTCGTCTTTTTGTCCACCTTAACGGTGGTTTTGCGAGTGTCCAGCCCTTTGAACGCGCCTTTTTTCACGGTGAGGGCGCTGGCTTTTTTAATCTGGATTGTGATTTTCTTTAAGCTCTTGGCCCCCGTGAAGGCGCCCTTCTGGAGCGTGAGCCTCTGGCCCGCGTTTTTGATCGTGACGCTTTTGAGCTTCGCGTTCTTTTTAAAGGCGTTGGCTTTTATGTTTTTCACCGTCTTGGGCAGGGTGACGCTGGTTGCCTTTTTTGCTTTGGCGAAGGCGTTGGCGTTCACCTCGGTCACTTTGTAGCTCTTGTTGCCGACGGTCACTGCGGCGGGAACGGTCACCTTCTTGGCGTTTGTCGCCTTAACGGCGCTTAAGCTGGCCGTGCCGTCTTTTTTCGCGTCCACTTTGCTGCCTTTGCCGCTCCCTTTGGTCACGGACGCGTTGTTTTGATTCTTCCACTGATTTTTCTTTTTGTCCTCTTCCTTTTTCCTTAACGCGGCCAGGTCTTTTTCCGCCTGGGCCAGCTTATTTAAGGCGTTTTCGCTCACCAGCTTTTTCTGGTCGGCCGTCAGCGCTTCGTAGGCGTTTCTGGCGCCTTCGATCTGCTTCGCCTTGTTCAGCGTCACGCTTCCGATGGCGTTGATCTGTCTGGCCGCCGCGTCCGCCGCGGCTTTGTCCGCCGCCTGCTTTTTCAGCGCGGCCAGGTCGGATTCCGCTTTGGCGAGAGCCGCCAGGGCCTCTTCGCTTACCAAGGCCTTCTGGGCTTCGGTCAGCGCTTCGTATGCCTTGCGGGCCTCTTTGATCTGGGCTTCTTTGTCCAAGGTCGCTTTGCCGATGGCTTCAATCAGGGCCGCCGTCTGGCCGGCTTTTTCCTGATCCGCCTGTTGTGCCCGCAGCGTTTCGAGATCCTTCTCCGCCTGGGTTAATTTCTCCAAAGCTTCCGGGCTTACTAGGGCTTTCTGGGCTTCGGTCAGCGCCTCGTAGGCGGTGCGGGCGTCTTCAATCTGCTGGGCTTTTTCCAGGGTCGCTTCGCCGATGGCTTCAATCAGGGCCGCCGCCTGGCTGGCCGCGTTTTGATCCGCCTGCTGGGTCTGCAGCTCTTTTAAGGCTGTTTCCGCCTGGATTAATTTTTCTAAAGTTTCCGGCGCGATCAGCGCTTTTTCCTCTTCGGTCAGCGCCTCATAGGCGACCCGGGCCTGGGCGATCTGCTGGGCTTTTTCCAGGGTCGCTTCGCCGATGGCTTCGATCAGGGCCGTTGCCTGCGCCGCGTCCGCCTTCTCGTTCTTGAGGGCCTCCAACGCGGCCTCCGCCTGTTCCAAAGCCGTCCGCGCGTCCTGGCTCACCAGGGCTTTCTGCGCGTCGGTCAGCGCGTCGTAGGCGGCCCTGGCGGCCCGGATCTGGCCCTCTTTGTCCAGGGTCGCTTCGCCGATGGCCCGGATCTGGGCCTCCGCCTGACTGGCCCTTTCCCAGTTCGCCGCCTGCTCCCGCAGCCCCCTTAACGTGGCTTCCGCCTGTGCAAGCGCGGTCAGCGCGGCGGGGCTTGCCATGGCTTTCTGGGCTTCGGTCAGCGCGTTGTAAGCCTCGCGGGCCTTCGCGATCTGATCCGCTTTGTCCAGGGTTACGGCGCCGATGGCGTTTATTTGCGCGTCCACTTTCAGCGCCTGGATCTTGTCGTAGGCCTCGGCGATGCGCTTCTTTGTCGCCTCGTCGGCCTTCCCCTTCATGCTTTCGCTCAAGCTGTCGTAGAAATCCTTCACTTCCAGAACCTGCGTCTCGTCGTTCAATGTAAGTTCGTTTATTTCCTTCAGCGCGTCCGCTTTCTGCTTCAGCTCCGCCAGAGCCGCGTTTCCGTCGATCATTTTGACGGTCACGGTGAGGGTCGCGTCTATGGGCGCCTCGTTCCGGCTGAATTTGATTGTGAATGGATGGTCCGCCGCTGGCTTTTCGGCAAAATACTCTTTCTTAATGGTCAGCGTTCCCGCGTCTGTGTCCGCCACATAGTCCGTGCCGGAGGTCAACTCCCCTTCGCCGTCCATGACGGCGCTCACGCCGTTTCCGTTCAGGTTCAGCTTCCATACAAGATCGGCGGGAGCGGCCGTGTCAAACTGGTCGGCGGGCGTTTCCGCAAATGCGGGCGCCTTCGCGAGCGTCAATGTGGATACGGCTTCGCTCCCTGCCACGTCGGTTACGCGCACCTTGCATGTGTCCGCGTCTGGGATGGGCATGGTCAGATCCTTCTCCAGAAGGCCGCATCCGTTCGCGATGTCCACATTGTCGTTAGCCGCCGCATCGTAGATAACCGCCCACTCGGCCCCGTCCGCAGTCTGGCATTCAACCTTCCAGACGCCGCTGGCGTTGTCTGTGGCTTTTAGGGCGATATTTTCTGCATCCGCGGCTAAATTGAGGGTTATTTCCTTTCCTGTTTGCAGATTGTCTGAACTCAGGCCGATTTGTAATGCCGGAGCCTTCGTATCAATCTTGATAGGGCCAATGTCTTTTACATTCGTGTTTGCAGTCATATTTTTATAATTATCCATATCAGCGTTACCTGCCACAAGGCCCAAAAGGTAGTAATGTTCATATATTCCCTCGCCTTTTGCATTCTCCGCCTGAAAAAACTTTCGATTCTTTGATGAAGTTTTTGCTAACTTTTTCATACATTCAACCATATAATCAAAAGTATATATGGAATAATCCTCAATTGTCGGAGTTTCTACATATATCACCCGACCATTACCATTTTTTCTTGACTGAGTATTTCCAATCACAAGAGTTTTCCACCAGCCATTCTTTCCCATAATCTTGTTTTTAAAATCATAATGCTCGCCTTCCACCATGTCAATCAGACCTTCTTGTTCCTCTCCAAGAGTCACGTCTTCCCTTAAAGAGTTGTCAAGCTTAGCCGCCTGATCGTACAGGGCATAATATGTCTTTCCATTTCCTGTAATGGAATTGCTAACTTTCTTTGCGTTTTCCAGTGCCGTTTTCAACTCTGCATTATTAGGATTATCCTTCACCAGTTCTTCCGCTCTGCCAATTAACCAGTTCCATTTTTCCTGGGTGAGCCATGTCCGCTGCCAGACATTGGAACCCTTCATGATATCGCCGTAGGCGATCACAAGGTCTTTACACCATCCAGCAGTGGGGTCCTTCATGGTCTGGCTTGCCATGATATCCAGGAGTTCCTTCCCTTCCACATTAAAGAAGTCCAGATTGACACCGGCGCCCACGATCCCGGTCATGACGCATCCGTCTGTGAAGCCATTGCCCCAATGGCCGCCTTTTCCCTGCAGTTCTTTCAGGGCCAGGATGCCCGCCATCAGCTCGTCTTCCGGGATCAGGCCCTTTAACGCCGCGATGGCCCATCCCCGCATATCAACGCTGAATGTATCGTATATATTCACTTTCCTTACGTAATCGATCAGCCCCTGCGGAATCTCCTCTCCGCAGGCCCTCAGTGCCATCAGCGTCCACTCGTTGTTGGCGTATCCGCCGGTAAGGCCGTCTTCGCTCTGCAGCGCTTTCAGCCCGGCCACCAGATCCTTATGATCTTGCCCCGCATCGTAAGGGTTATAGCCCAGGAGAATCAATCTCAGAATCTCCCTCGCATAATCGGTTGCCTGCTTATAATATATCTTTTGAGGATCCGAGCTCTTTCCTCCTGACATATCCGCCTTTGTGGCCGCAGACATGAAAACAGTCCAGGCGCTCTCCAGATCCTGCCGCTCAGCGTCGCTACGGCTATACCATCCCTCATCCGTCAGCTTCTGTTCCGCCTTTTGCTTCTGCTCATCGCTTGGCCCGCTCAGCATGGGGATGTTTCCAGATTCATCCTGGTAAATAAAATAATAGTTGTTCTTATGGAGTCCGTCTTCCGCCGTCACGGTGTAGGTCGCCATGTATTCATTCTTCTGGCTGATGGCGCCTGTCGCTGTAGATGAATATTCTGCGGTCAGTTTATCTTCCGCTAAAGCCGCCCCCTGCAAAATGTACATATGCGTATCTGGGGCAAATTCCGCTGTATTCTCTGGTTCGTTATAGGACTTCAGTTGGCCGGCGCTCACCGAAAAGCTCGTCAGCTCACAGTCCGGATTCGCCCGCACAATGCCTATCGTATGCGTTGCCTTTGTGCCGTCCGCCGCCGTCACTTCCACCTGGAAGCTGTTCACGGAACTGTTCGCGCCTCCCAGAGCCAACGCCGTATAAGAGCCGATGGTATCTCCCTTTATCAAATCTTTACTCACGATCTCCACGGAAGCTTCCGGGTCTGTGGGCACGATTCCCAGGATGACTTTATCCAGGGGCATTTCCTTTGGAAGCACAACCTCCCAGCTTCCGTCCTCCTTCTTCCGCGCTCCATACGCCTGCATGGGCACGCTTGGGCTTCCCAATTGGGTGGCCTCTATATACTGGATGGACGTATCGCTTCCCTGCGTGGCCGGCTGTTCATCGCCCGACGCATAGACCAGATAGACGGCGCCATAATATCCTCTTTCACCATAGATGGATAGCCCTTCCGGAATGTCCCCGTTTGCCTGATCAAATACAGCGACATTGGGCCTTCGGGTGTAAGTTTCGATCACATTCAGGCCTTTTTTCAGGCTTAAGCGGGGGCTGCGGAAGGTAAGGCCCTGGTGATAGTCGGAGGAAGCCTCGTACCGCTTAAAATCCTGATTGTCCCCGCTGTTAATCCGAACATAGCTGTAGCCGCCGCTCAGCCATCCGTCTGTGTTCGGGCTATACTTCTCTGAATGAGTTCTTCCCTCACTTCCCAGCCGGCGGACCAGGGAAACCTGCTTCACCGCAGCCTCCACTTCCAGCTCTCTGTAAGAAGAGGCCTCGTTGGAAGACCTCTGGATGATCGTGTTTTCATCCAGATACTTATATTCCCCTGTGGTCATGTCCCCGATGTAGGTTTCCGATATATAGCCCCAATAAGAATATCCGCTAAGGATCACTGTGCATTTGGCCGCTGAAGCGCCCTCCCCCACAGTTATATGGCAGGCATAGGCGCCATATCTTGCGCCACCATCGGTTTTTCCTTGTATAGTGACCGCCCCGGACTCGTTTGTGACTTCCAACGGGCCTGTCATGTCTGACGCTGTAACAGACACGCCGTCCCTCACGGTCATCTGTATAGTGTAACCTCGACTTATCATGTCTTCTGTATTTTCCGCCACATACACCGATGGATCCTTCTTATTTTGATCCAGCTTAGCATTTTGGCTTCCGATCTTCACAGCCGTCACCTGGTAAGTTTCCTGAGCCGACGCTTCCACGAATGTGGGGAATATGGATAAGGCCATCAGGATGAACAGCAGATAACTGAACGGATTTTGAAGATTTTCCTTTCTTTTCATTCTTTCCACTCCTTCTAAAAAAGAAGGCCGGGACTATAAAATCCCGGCCCTCCTTAATTTATTATTGCTGTTTCTGATTCTACCACTCTGTTTCTGTTAAATCAAATTCCAAAGTGATGGCTTCCACGCTTGTGGTAAATCCGCCCGCTGTTGGATTGGAATAATCATATGGGAAATACTCCGCTCCATTCATCTTTACGTTGTTAGCGGCTAAAGTAGACGCAAACCATGCATTATCTGCAGGCGCAGGAGCTGCCCATGTTGGTCTGTCTCCTTCTTCTGTTACTTTACTAGCCTTCATCTGAATCATCCAGGAGTAGCCTTTGTAGTAATGATCTGTATACTCAAGATCTTTATTATTGAATCCATCGATTCCCTGGATGTATTGACTTCCGTCAGTTTCTGTTTTTATTGTAACATCAAGATCTGCCCCCTCGATAAAATCCAGAGCAGTCGGATTTGTAGCCGCTGAAAGAGTTACATCTTCGGCGTGTATTTCGGTGCCAGCCGCCAATGAACCCGTATAGCCTTCTGGCCGCATACTCTCCGGCACATCATCCTTAAGCACCACTTTCACCGGAACGGTAATATTACCATCTGGGCCTGGCGCTGCCGCGAACGCTGATACGCTCATAGATACTGTCATCGCTGCTACTGTTGCCACTGCCATTATTTTCTTAAAAACCTTTTTAAACATATAAATATCCTCCTTGCTTTTTGATCTTTGTTTAATATTCGCAACGCCTCAGATTACCTTTTCCTTGCCTTTTTCTTTCCTACCACCCCCTTTATTTCTTTTTTTCATTTCATATTGAGCTGTTCAGTATCTTTACGCTTGTGTTACGCTGTTTTTTCCCAAAAAGGGTATAAAAAATAGTCTTCCACTTTATGCCTCTGGATACTTTGCATTACTTTCCCAATCTTACAGACCCCCGTCTCCTGACTCGAGCTTTCCATCTACTCACTGCGCCTTCCCGGGTCCTGGGGACCCAGTGGCATGCTGCAGCTTTCGAGCTCATTACAGTAGGGATAAAGCTGTACCGGGATCTCACCGGATGTTCCGCGAATGGTTACCCATTCTATAGCGTCTGTAAATGCGATCGGTAAACAATATGAAATTGTTTTATACAAGAGCAATATAGTCATTCTACCTTGTTGTTTGTCATTTATTATTTGCTCTGTATTTGCTTATTATTATATATCTATATTTTGTAACTGTCAATAGTAAATTTATGCCCTCCTTTGGTAAAATTCAGCTTAAAATTTCCTGCATCCGCTCTTCCCATTCCTGTTTCTTCCTGCGTATGCGGCCCTGCGCCGATGCACAGTGAATGGGTAACCCCGCCGCGGCCACCGCATCCGTCCAGATCCGGAAGCGTTTCTTGATGGCGCGGGCGTTGGGCACGTCCTTTTTGGAGGGGACGTATCCCAGCTGCTCGTACTTGCGCACCAGGACGCTTAGCATGGCCTGATCCTTGGCCGTCAGCAGCTCCCCGGGCTTCCATAAGTTTGGTTCCCGGTTGTAGCTGCGCCCACGGTAGTAGCAATAGCCTGTCTTTTTCTTCTTTTTTTGCTTCATATGACCTCTCTTTCTTTGTGATCGCGCATTCCGGATTTGTTCAGACTCCGATGGCCGAAACGAACGTTTTGCAAAAATGGTGAGTGTGTGATATAATGGGAGTGTCGGAAAACACAGGGATGAAAAACAGATTTTTTGAAAAGAAAAAAGAATTTCTCGTTTCTCCGCCCTATGCCTTCGGATACTCCATCGCTCTACGAATCTGAACAGATACCTGTATTCTGACTCAAGTTCTAACCTACTCGCCGCCCTTCCCACATATTCGCCTCCTCTCTCGGAGAACCATACGCAGTGGTCTATGCAGCTTTCGCACTCATTACAGAAGGGATAAGTCTGTCTCGGGATCTCACCGAATGTTCCAGGGATGAGCAGGAAAGACTGCTCATCTTATTGTATCCGCACTGTAAATCCGTATAGCATTATAAAATTTGATTATACTAACAGTAATGTTATTTCTTCATGAAAGGGTGAATCTTAGAATGACCCCTTCTAAGGTAAAAAAAGGCTTCTTCTGAAAACAAGCGGCCTTTTTGTCAGGCATGACCATTTTTTTGACGCTCTGCATCTGAAAAAAAGGGGATCTTCAGATTGTCCAACTGGCTTTGTTTATAGCGCATGGACAAATGCACATAGCGGTCCATTGTGATCTTTATGGACGAATGGCCTAAAATCTCACTTAGTGCTTTGATGTCCATGCCTGCCTCCACACAGCAGGAAGCGAATGTGTGGCGGAGGGTGTGGAAATTAAGGTCCCGTATTCCGGCTTGTTTCAGTATATATTTGAAATGTCTTGAGAAACTCCTGGGTTCCATGGGCCTGCGATCCCGGATCACATAATATTTTCCAGGACATTCTCTGGGATCATTTCGCAAAATCTCCAACACCGCCGGGTGGATGGGGATGCTCCGCTCTTTGCCGTTCTTTGGCATTCCCAGATGGAGAATCGTTTTTGGGCCGCCCGGTTCCGGCGACGGATCCTGGATCCGCTGCAGGGTCTTCCGGATATGGAGGATGCCCTTTTGGACATCCACATCTTCCCACTGCAGGGCACAAAGCTCCCCCAGCCGGATCCCCTGACAGAGCGCCAGCAAGATCCCAAATGTCACCGGAGTAAGATGAGAATCAATATACTGGGTCATGGACTTGATCTCCTCGGCGCTTAAGATATCCATATGGCCTCCTGTGCCTTTTGCAGATGGGCGGGAGCTGTCAAAGGGGACTTGATCCAGATGCCGATCGGACAGAGAATACTGGACAATCCCTTTTAACACAGCGTTTATGATATCCAGTGAACTGCCCTTTAGCCGTCCCTTTAACTGGGCCATCAGTCTGTCGTAATCGTCCTGTCCAAGCTCCCGCAGGGGCGTCTCTCCCCATTGGGGCAGGATATCTTTTTCCAGACAATTCTGATACCTGGCGTAGCTGGACGGCTTCCACTTCGCTCTGGAATCGTCCAGCCAAAGTGCAGCGATGTCCCGAAAACACAGCGCGTCCTTGCGAAGCGTTTTCGGGGGCTGACAGACGGCGTTTTTCTCAAAATCTTCCTTTTTCTGCAGCACGCCCCGGTAGCTGTGTGCATACAGGTACTTGTATTTGGGATGACCGCCTGTAGTATGACCGATTAATACCCGGGCTTCCCAGCGTCCATCTTTTCTTTTGTATACATTTTTTCCTTTTCGCATAGCGCTCCTTTCTGGCTGTACGACTAGAATTTTGACGGCGAATACAGCCTTAGATCGTGTTTTTATGAAAAATTTTTGAAAAACATATGAAAGAAAACAAAAAAATCCATTGACGAATCATAAATTTAATATTAAAATAAGAGTTCAAAGAGCAAGAAAACCATATCTTAGAAGGGGTCATTCTAAGACAAGATCTTTCGTATTCTTTTTTGTCTATATTCTATATACGTTATAATTTTGAAAATATAATCCAAAAAATTAATTTTTTTGATTTTTTTTGAAATATGATCGGAGTAAGTGCAGCTCCACTGACCTGGAGAGCGCCGTTTGTCAGCCCCCTGGAAATGTCCGGCAGGCAGCGGCGTTTTCGCTCTGCTTAAAGTACAGGGCAGCAGCATTTACTTTTTTGAGAATAGAAAACCGGAAGATTTTTTAATTATAGGATTGTATACGATCATATGTGGGGGAGAAGACTTTGCCGATATGGATGAGTTTGGCAGGAACTGTAAAGATTTTTTACAAAAATTTCCGGAACTTTGGAATGGTATATCGGACAGCGACACATTCAGACGGGTGTTTGAAAAGATCAACCCGTCTGAACTTTCAGCCTGCCTGCTTAACTGGATATCCGTGGAACATGACAGACGCCGCGTTGTGGCAGCAGACCAAAAAACAATCTGCGAAAGCAAAAACACAAAACATAAGCTTTTCCAGAAAATCAGATAATACTTTCAGCTTAAGATCTCCTGCATCCGCTCTTCCCATTCCTGTTTCTTTCTGCGTATGCGGCTTTGCCCCGGCGCACAGTGGATGGGCAGACCTGCGGCGGCCACCGCATCTGTCCAGATCCGGAAGCGTTTCTTGATGGCACGGGCGTTGGGCACCTCTTTTTGGGAGGGGATATATCCCAACTGCTTATACTTGCGCACCAAGACGCTTAGCATGGCCTGGTCCTTGGCCGTCAGCGGCTCCCCGGGCTTCCATAAGTTTGGTTCCCGGTTGTAGCTGCGCCCACGATAGTAGCAATAGCCTGTCTTATTTTTCTTTTTTTCTTTCATATACCCTCTCTTTCTTAGCAGTTGTGTTTTTTCAAGATAATATAGGTATACCCTTCGGGTATCCCGTATGGCCATTCGGCCTTCTTAAGTTAATAGGTATAGGAATAAAAAAACAGAATTTTTTGAAAAGAAAATAGATTTTCCCGTTTCTCCGTCCTATGCCTAACGGATACTCCATGCTCTACGAATCTGAACAGATACCTGTATTCTGACTCAAGCTCTAACCTACTCGCTGCCCTTCCCGCGCTTTCCCCTCTCTCGGAGAATCATACGCAGTGGTCTATGCAGCTTTCGCGCTCATTACAGAAGGGATAAGACTGTGTCGGGATCTCACCGAATGTTCCAGGGATGCCTGCGCATCCTTTTGTATCCGCGCTGTAAATTCATATAGCCTTATGAAATTTGATTATACTAACAATGATGTTACTCTGTGGGGAAATGCCCGTCTTAGAATAAACCCTTTTTAAGACGGCTCTTCCTCTCTTTGAAGAGCTATTCTAATATTAAATTTATAGTTTGTCAATGGAATTTTTTGCTTTCTTTCATTTTTTCCCAAAAATCATTTACAAAAATATGATTTCAGGCTGTATTCGCTGTCAAAATTTGGGGCATATAGTCGGCCAGCATGTCAAATTCCTCCTTTCGCTCCGCGTTGATGAACTTCGCCCACAGCTCAAGCGGGCCTCCGTCCTCCTTAAGCTCTTTCGGCAGCTTGGGCAGCTCTATCACATGGGAATGCTTACGCATTTTTTTAGCAGGCGGTAGCTTTCGCCCGGTTTTAAGCGCTCCGTGTACATCTTTGACAGATAAAACAGGGCTCGATCCGCCCAGACCGACAGGCGGGACAGCTGAATCTCTATGTCAATCTCCTGGCTGTCGTTGAGCAGAACCCGTACGTCCAGGATTCCCTGCTTATCATCTGCGCGTTCCCGGCGCAGGTTTGTATTGAGGATGCTGGTTTCTTATTTCAAAAGTTTTATCAGACGGCTGGTTCCAAGCCTCCTGGCGCCCAGGCGGAGGAACTCCTCTGCGTCTTCAAAGGAGGAAATCCCCCCGGCCGCCTTGATTTTCACGTTCTTTCCCACATGCTCTTTCATCAGCGCTACGTCCGCAAATGTGGCTCCTCCGCCGGCGAATCCGGTGGACGTCTTAATGTAGTCCGCGCCTGCGCAGGTTACGATTTCGCACATCTTCACCTTCTCCTCCCGGGTCAGAAGGCACGTCTCTATGATTACTTTCAGAATCTTATCCCCGCACGCCTGCCGGACTGCGCGAATCTCTTCCTCCACTTCGTCATACCTTTTGTCCTTCAAAAAGCCAATCTGGATGACCATGTCAATCTCCGAAGCCCCGTTTTCGATGGCGTCCCGCGCCTCGAACGCCTTCGCCGCTTTTGTGCTGTAGCCGTTGGGAAAACCGATGACCGTGCAGATGGGCAGTTTCCCGCCCACATACTCGGCCGCCTGTTTTACATAGGACGCGGGGATGCAGGCGGACGCCGCCCCAAACTTTATGGCATCGTCCAGAACCTCCCGGATTTCCTGCCAGGAAGCCGTCTGGGACAAAAGCGTGTGGTCCACATATTTTAAAATCTCTCGGTTCATCTTCGTCCCCCTATCTCAAATATTCCAGCAGGGACGTTCCGATGGCGCCCTCGGGCATGGCAATCCCAAAATTGTCCGCAATGGTGGCTCCGATCACTGCGAAGGTATCCTGCTCCGCCAGCCGCTCCCGCCGCTTCATGGATTTGGCATACGCCAGGAAGGGGACCTTCTCTCTGGTATGGTCCGTTCCCTTATATGTGGGATCATTGCCATGGTCAGCCGTAATCAGCAGCAGGTCGTCGTCTTTTAGCCGCTCCAGCAAAACCGCCAGCTTCTCGTCGAACCGCTCCAGTTCATCCCTATACCCCTGGGGGTTCCTTCTGTGGCCCCATTTGGCGTCAAAGTCCACCAGGTTCACAAAGCACAGCCCTTCAAAATCCTCTTTTGCAATGGCGATGGTCTGCTCCATGCCGTGAACGGAGGATTTCGACTTATTGGACTGGGTGATGCCCTCGCCGTCAAAAATATCCGCAATTTTTCCCACCGAAATCACCTCATAGCCGTTTTCCTGCAGCGCGTTCAGCACAGTCTTGGCCGGGGGCTTCAGCGCGTAGTCGTGGCGGTTGCTGGTCCGCTCAAATTCGCCTTTCTTTTTGCCGACGTACGGTCGGGCAATCACGCGTCCCACCTTCCATTCCTCCCGAAGGGTCAGCTCCCGGGCAATCTCGCAGCATCGGTACAGTTCTTTTAAGTCAAATGTCTCCTCGTTTCCGCAAATCTGGAGGACGGAATCCGCCGATGTGTAGACAATCATATGACCAGTGGCGATCTCTTCCTCGCCCAGCTCCTCGATAATCGCCGTGCCGCTGGCGCTCTTATTTCCGATCACTTTGTGGCCGGTGCGCCGCTCCAGCTCTTCGATCAGCTCCTTCGGAAATCCATGCTCCGTAAAAGTCTGAAACGGCGTTTTCGTCTCGATCCCCATCATCTCCCAGTGGCCGGTCATGGTGTCCTTGCCGTTGCTTTTTTCCCGCAAAACCCCGTAACAGCCCAGGGGCTCCTTGGCCGGCGCCACCTGTTTTAAGGGCACCAGGTTGGCCATGCCCAGCTTCTGCAGATTGGGGATGCGAAACGTGTCCACAGACTCCGAAATATGCCCCAGCGTGTTCACGCCAAAATCGCCGAACCGCTCCGCGTCCGGCATAGCCCCCACGCCCAGGGAGTCGATTACGATTACAAAAATCCGCTTATATCTCTTCATTTTTTGACCGCCTTTCCCTAAATGCTCATTTCCTATGCAAAATTTGCGCCGCCGGGCCAAAAGAACGCCTGTTTCCCGTCCGACTTCTCACGCTTTTTCTCTATGTAAGATTCCCTGGCCCGAATCCCAGGGGCAGCAGCTCCTTTAGTCGGTACGCCTTATAATCCTCCGTTCCCGTGGCCAGAATAATCTGAAATTCTTCCGGGTCGCAAAACTCCATCATCACCTGACGGCAGACGCCGCAGGGAGGCGTATACGAGGTCAGCCGACCGGCTTTCCCGCCCACCACGCAGATAGCCTCAAAATCCCGCGCGCCCTCGCTGACCGCCTTGAAAAAAGCCGTCCGCTCCGCGCAGTTGGACGGCCCATACGCGGCGTTTTCGATGTTGCACCCAGCATAAATCTTTCCGTCTCTGGACAGAAGCGCCGCACCCACCCGGAAATCGGAATAGGGCGCATACGAATATTCCAGCTGCTCAGACGCCGCCTCAATCAGCAGCCTTGCCTTCTCTCTCGTCATCTCTTCCACCTCTTCTCTCACCTGTCCGTCACCGGGATTCTTTTTCGGACGCGATCAGGCGGCGCACCGCACCCACCGCAATCTGAATGGCCTGGTCCGTGTCGTGCGCCACCGGATTAGGCAGACCGGCTTTTTCCCGCTCCTGATTGGCCATCACAAGAAAACAGGCGCCCACCCGCACGCCCAGGCTGGCGCCCGCCACAAACAGAGCCGCCGCTTCCATCTCGGAGGCCAGGCAGCCCAGCCGCTTCCACGCCTCCCATTTGTTCAAAAGCTCGTAGCTCACCGGCTTTTCCTCCGGGTCGTGCTGCCCGTAAAAAGAATCCTTGCTCTGCACTACCCCCACATGGAAATCCTGCCCCAGCTCCTTCGCCGCCTCCATCAGCGCGTGGACTGTCTGGACGTCCGCCACCGCCGGAAATTCCAGAGGCGCGTATTCCCGGCTGGTTCCCTCCATCCGGACTGCGCCGGTGGCGATTACCGCGTCCCCGCTTTTCACTGCCGTCTGCATGCCGCCGCAGGTGCCCACCCTCACAAACGTATCCGCCCCCGCTTTCACCAGCTCCTCCAGCGCAATAGCCGCCGAGGGGCCGCCGATTCCGGTGGATGTGACGCTGACTTTCACGCCGTCCAGACAGCCAGTGTACGTGACAAACTCCCGGCTGTCGGCCACCAGCGCGGCATTGTACAGATACCGGGCGATTTTCCCGCAGCGCTTGGGATCCCCCGGCAGAATTACATAACGGCCTATGTCGCCTTTGCCTACCTGGATATGATACTGTTTGTCTGCATTTTCTGAATAATTCATGTCGATGCCCACCCCCTTTTCTTTCATGAATATAATATAACAGACTTTTTCCCTGGCGAAAAGATAAAAATGCATTTAAAAAATTTTGACATCCCCGCAAAGAACCCCTATAATGAAGTTAATTTTCAAAAAAGGAGATTTTCCCATGCCTATTCTGCTTGATTTGTTTCTGACATTTGCTAAAACCGGCCTGTTCACCTTCGGCGGCGGCTATGCCATGATTGCGGTGATTGAGGACAACTGCGTGCGGCAAAAGAATTGGATTGACCACGACGAGATGATGAACATTACCGTGATCGCGGAATCTACGCCCGGGCCCATCGCCATCAACGCCGCCACGTATGTGGGCTTTTTGCAGGCGGGGTTTTGGGGGGCGGCCGCCGCCACGGTGGGCATTGTGCTGCCATCTTTTATCATTATTTATCTGATTTCCATGTTTCTGGACAATTTTCTGGAATTTGCCGTTGTGAAAAGCGCTTTTAAGGGCATCCAGGTAGCCGTGGGGCTTCTGATTCTGGAGGCGGGCATTCATATGTTCCGGAAAATGCAGAAAAAACCTTTGCCGCTGGCCATTCTGACCGGCAGTCTGTCCGCTGTGCTGTGCATAAACTTTTTTTCTTTGCAGTTTTCCTCCCTCACGCTTATGTTCGTCTCTGCGGCGGTCAGCCTGGCGCTGTTCCTGGTGAAAGGCGGTGGAAAAAAATGATTTACGTGGAATTGTTTTTCGGATTTTTGAAAGTGGGCTGTTTTGCCTTTGGCGGCGCCTACGGCGCGATTCCGCTGATTCAGGACGTTGTGCTTGGCTATGGCTGGCTGTCCAAAGAACAGCTGACCAATATGATTGCCGTCAGTGAATCCACGCCTGGGCCGATTATGGTCAACCTGGCCACCTACATCGGCAGTTCCCAGGCGGGACTGCCCGGCAGTCTACTGGCCACATTCGCGGTAATTCTTCCGTCTTTTCTGATTATTCTGCTGATTACCGCCATTTTGAAAAACGCCGTCAAAAACGCCGGCGTTCAGGCGATTCTTGGAGGTTTAAAGCCCTGTATGATCGGCATGATACTGGCAACAGGGAGCTATATGATCCTGGAGCGCTGCGCCGCCGGACAGACTCTGGACATTTCCGCGACGGCCATCACCCTTTTGCTGACCGCCGGGATGGTGATTTACCGGAAATGCTTTAAGAAAAAGCTGTCTCCCATATTGCTGATTCTGATTTCCGCAGCGCTTGGAATCGTTGTGTATGGGGTGTAAAATTTATTCTTCAATTCCTCCCAGCCTCACAAACCCCTCATACACCGCCGCCGAAATCTCCCGAATGTGCTGCCGCGCTGCCTCGGCGTCCGTAAGCTGCGCCGACATCACGCAGAGGACATAATCCCTCCCGGGGCCGTAGACAATGGCCGCGTCGTGTTCCATTGTGCTGACTTCCCCGGTTTTGTTGGCCGTCACCACGCCCTCCGGCAGGCCTGCCGGAATTTTCCCTCTGCGCTGCTGCCGCTTTAGGAGGTCCAGCATCTGTTCCGAAGCTTCCGGCGACACGCAGGCCGCCCGGTAAACTTTTTCCAGGAAAAGGCCGCAGTCCCGGACTGAGGTGTAGTTTTTTTCCACCGGCTCCACAGCCCTGTGGTCTTTTAAGTCCCTGCCCTGGTTGGTGTCGGCGAAACCGTTGGCGGCGGCAAAGCCATTGACGACTGTGCGCCCCTGGGGATGGCTCAGGCCGTCGGGGCTTAAAGCCTCCACCAGACGGTTGGAAGATTCGTTGTCGCTGACGGTGATCATCTGGGTCAGCAGCTCCTGAATTTCGGGGGTGAGCGAAAGCGCCCCATCCTCCGCCGCCTGCCAGACCGCCCCCATAATATAGAGCTTGATCAGGCTTGCCGACTCCATCTGGTGGCTGTTGATTTCAAAAGACCCGCCGCCTGTCAGATCTTTCACATAAACTGCCCAGTCCCCGTCGCCAAAACCCGCCGTCATCCCCTGCACAACATCGCAGACGCCCTGCATTTCCTGCTGCCTCGCCTGTTCTTCCTGTTCCTCTTGGGCCTGGCGCTCCTGGCGCTCCCTCTGTTCTTTTTCGGCCTGGCGCTCCTGCTGTTCTTTTTTCTGCTGCGCCTGCTTTTCCCGCAGATGGGAAATGTCCCCGTACGCCCGCCAGCAGCCATACAAAAGCCCGCCCAAACAGGCCAGCAGCAAAAGCGCCAACAGCCCGGCCATTGTTTTTTTCAAAACCGCCTCACATCCTTTCTTTCCCAATTAAATGGCCAGCGCCTTGCCCAGCCAGAAGGAATACAGGTATTTTTCTTTCACCCGCTTTCCGGTCATTCGCTCCAGCGCCTGTCCATAGTATTCCAGCTGAATCCGGTATTTTTCCGTCAGGGCCTTCTCCTCCCCCGGCTTTACCCAGTCGGTTTTATAATCCACAACCGTCAGCTCGTCCCCTTCCTGGAAATACGCGTCTATAATTCCCTGAACCAAAACCTGCTCGCCGCCGCTCCAGCCGGGGTCCACGCGGGAAGCGTTCTGGGAAATCACAAAGGGCTGCTCCCGGAACAAAAGCCCCTGCCGCTGGGCCTGCGCCATCCTTTGCCCCAGCGGGGAGCCGGCCAGCGCAAGCAGATCCTTTTTTCGGATGCAGGCGCGTTCCTGGGGGCTCATCCGCCCGTCGGCAACCAACGCCTCCAGCTGCCGCAAAACGCCCTCTTCTTCGTCCGCCCTGGAAAAGTCCAGGCATTCCACGGCCTTGTGGTACGCCGTTCCCCTGGCCGCCCCCTGAAGCGACTCTTCCTTTTCCTGGATAAAATCCGGGATCAGCGGCACGATGTCCGGCTCGAAAAACAAATTTTCCTCGTCGGCCTCCAACTGGTCTTCCCATCGCTTAATCTCCGAGACGGAAACCTTCATGGGCACCCCTTTTTGATCCGCATACGGGTAGGCAAAAGAAAACCGCTCCTGTAAAAGCCTGCGGGTGGGCGCGTCGAAAACCGTCTCCGCCCCCGGCAAAAACAGGGTTTCCTTCTGAAAAACAGCCTCTGACTGACGCTCTGCTTCTTCCGCCAGCAAATCCCCAGCGCCGATGGCTTCCACGGCAAAAGGCGCCGCCCCTTTCATTTCCCAGCTTCCCTCGCCAGGCTTCCAGGAAAGCCCGCACCGCGCGAAAACCCCTTCCATCGCCGGGTGACGCGCCAGAGCCGGCAGAATCCAGCCCCAGTAATCCCTGGCTTTCTCGATGGTATACGACGACAGCTTTTGTTTTCGCCGCCGCAAAATTCCCTGGCATTCCTGTAGACGTTTTTCCAGCTTTGTCACCGTTCCCGTCAGAATCAGCTTTTCTTTGGCCCGGGTCAGCGCCACATAGAGCACGCGCAGCTCCTCCCCCAGATTTTCCGTCAGCGTCTTCTGGCGGATGACCTGGCGGATGACCGTGGACGCGCGGATGCGCTCTTTTGGGTAAATGGCATCGGCGCCCACGCCCAGATCCGGGTGCAGCAGCAGATGGGCGTTTGAGTCCTGCTGGTTGAATCTTTTTCCCATACCCGCCACAAACACAATGGGAAATTCCAGCCCTTTGCTCTTATGGATGGTCAGAATCCGCACCGTGTGATCCTCCGCCCCAGGAAGCGGCGCCTCGCCGTAATCCACCTGGTATTTCTGGAGGCTTTCGATGTACCGCACAAAGTGAAAAAGCCCCCGGTAGCTGGTTTCTTCGTATTCCCGCGCCTTTTCCACAAGCATCTGCAGATTGGCCGCGCGGCGATCCCCGGGAGGCAGCGCAGCCGCGTAATTGCCGTACCCGGTCACTTTCAGAATGTAAAGAATCAGCTGGTGAATCGGCGTGTCCGCCACGCGCTTTCGCACGTCGTTTAAACAGGCCAGAAAAAGCCCTAGCTTTTCCCGAAGCGTCCCGTCCTCACCGCTTTTGGCATACTCCTTCGCCCGCTCGTAAAGGCTGCCCGAACCGTCACCCAGACAGGCCAAATCCTGGGCGTCACAGCCGCCTATGGGCGAATGAAGCGAAGCGGCAAAGGGAATGTCCTGGCGGGGATTGTCGCAGATGCGCAGATAATTCAAAACCGTCACCACCTCCGTCGCCGAGAAATATCCGGTCTTCGAGGGGCTGTAGGCAGGAATTCCCTGGGCCGTCAAGATTTTGACAAATGTATCGGACCAGCCAGAAGCCGTGCGCAGCAAAATCACCATGTCCCCATAACGGGCCGGGCGGTATTTCCCCGTTTCTTTGTCAAGCACCGGATACGCCCCCGCCATCTCCTGGATTTTCCCGGCTATGGCCAGGGCTTCCAGCTCCCGCTGCACCTTCGCGCCTTTCTCCTCCGAAAGCTCCGGGCCATCGGCCTCCACTAAAAGCGCCTCCGTGGCCGGCTCCCCGCAGAAGCGCGCCTGCTCTTCGCCGAATTCCGGGAAATCCGCGCCCGGGTACAGGGCCGCGGCCGCGTCGTACTCCACATCCCCCACTTCCCGGCCCATGATCTGGTAGAACAGATAGTTGATTCCCGCCAGCGTCTGGGCGCGGCTGCGGAAGTTTTTGTGGAGGTCGATGCGCTGCTCATGGCCGTCCTCCAGCGTATACCGGTCAAATTTTTCCATGAAAAGCTCCGGCCGCGCCAGGCGAAAGCGGTAAATGCTCTGCTTTACATCCCCCACCATGAAAATATTGTTTTTCCCCTGCCAGACCCTTGAGACCGCCAGCATCAGCTGTTCCTGCACGAAGCTGCTGTCCTGGTATTCGTCAATCAAAATCTCCTCGAACTGGTCGGACAGCTCTTTCGCCGCGGAAGTGTATCGGATCTCCCCGTCCGTGCGCTCCACCAAAATATCCAGGGCGAAATGCTCCAGATCCGCAAAATCCACCAGATTTTTCTCCCGCTTCTTTTTCCCGTAGTCCTCCATAAACGTCCCGGTCAAGTCAAGGAGCGCGCAGACCGGCGTGCGGCAGGCTTTTATCTGCTCCAGAACCTTTTCCAGACTCTGCGAAAAATAGCTTTCCTTTAGAGACTTCAAAATCTCCTTGCACTGATCCCGAATGGCTTTGACCTGCTCCCGCAGCTTGGGGTCCACCTGGTCGTCTTTTTTCCGGGAAAGGGCCATAAAGGAAAGCTCGGACAGCTCCTGCACGTAGCCGTCGAAATTCAGTTCCCCCTGGAGCCGCTCCAAAAGCTCCCGGTCATTTTCCAGCGCGTCCGCGTACATATAGGGGCCGCCGACACCCATGGCCAGCTGACAGGCTTCCTTAGACAGCTCCAGCGCCGCCTGGATTTTCTTTCTGGCATCCTGCAAAAGGGCCCGCATCCAGTCCGCGTCCGCCAGCTCCTCATCTGTTTCGGCCTCGTAGGTTTTGCGCCATTCTTCCAGGGTCTGCTTTGGCCAGGGATAACTCATGGCGAATTCATAAACCTGCAAAACCAGGTCGATGACGCTCTCGTCGGTTTTCCCGGCGGCGTAGCATTCCACTAGGCTGTGAAACTCCGGCGTTCCCTCCTGATAGGCTTTTTCCAAAGTTTCCTGCGCCACGTCCGCTTTTAGTAATTTCAGCTCGCCCTCGTCCCCCGTGCGGTAGGCCGGGTCCAGCTCCAGCCGATGAAAATAGTTGCGGATTACGTTCTGACAGAAGCCGTCGATGGTGCTGATCTGAGCGCTGTAAATCAGCGTGGACTGCTTTTGCAGGTGCGCGTCGTCGGGATTCTCGGCCAAGCGTTTTTCGATGGCCCCTCTAAGACGCTCCCGCATCTCCGAGGCCGCTGCGCGGGTGAAGGTCACGATCAGCAGACGGTCAATGTCCATGGGCTTTTTTGGGTCTGTGACCATGGATAAAATCCGCTCCACCAAAACCGCCGTCTTGCCGGAACCCGCCGCCGCGCTGACCAGTATGTTCCGCTCCCGCAGGTCAATGACTTTCTTCTGTTCCGTGGTCCAGGCCATTTTCATCTTTACATTCCTCCTCTATGGCTTTCCAGCATTCCTCCGCGGTAAGCAGCCGCAGCCGCTTACGCTCATAGCCTTGTATCCCCTCGTCGAACCCGCAGACCGCCTGGTACGGACACCAGGCGCAGGCCTGCTTGTCTCCCAGCTCATACGGGCGGACATCCGTCTCGCCCTCCATAATCGCAGCCGACAGCCGTTTCATCTTCTTCTTGGCGAATTTCATCATCTGCGCAAACTGCTGCTGGGAGGCCACGCTGGACGACTTGCTTAATGTGCCGTCTTTGTTGAATTTTACGGGAATCGTCTCCCCTGTGGCATCCATTTTCTCCAGGATTTCCTTCTGGTCGCTGGCCAGCCCGTTCATGCGCAGCTCCTTTAGGATTTTTTTTTCCCGAACGTTTTGCGGCTCCCCAGCCTCGCCGCAGACCAATGGATCCTGGATATTATAATAGAAAATCCCGGCTGGCTCCACGGTCTGTCCCGGCCGCCTTTTTCGCTCCATCTCCAGCGCGCCGTTTAGGTAGGCCACAAGCTGCAACTGCAGGCCGTAATACAGGGACGTCAGGTCAAAACGCATCCGCCCCGTCTTATAGTCAATGATTTTTACATATGTTTTTTCCCCATCTTCGCAAAGGTCCATCCGGTCGATGCGTCCGCCGGGAAACTCCACTTCAAATCCCGCCGGCACAAATCCGCTCCGCAGAATCTGTTCCCGCAGCGCCCAGACTGTGCGGCGCAAAATCCGCTTAATCCGCGCAATCCTGTATTCGTTGCGGGCACTGCTGTAGAGAACGGCGCCCCCGTAATCGGCCACCGCCTGGTCCACGCATTTGTCCACCAGCTCCTTTTGCTCCTCGTCGCTTAACTCCGTCCAGGAAAGCTTCTTGCGGCGCAGATGGCCGGCGTACAGCTCCAGGGCCTTATGCATCACGTTTCCCTGGTCCATGGGCTGAAATTCATAATAAATCCGCTCCCGAAGCCCCAGCCCGTATTTCACGTAATGGGCGAAGGCGCAGGCCGCGAACTGCTCCAGCCGGGTGGGGCCGAATTTTCCCGGCTCCCCGTACAGCGCCCGGGCAACGCTTTTGCCGATGCGCTCCTGGGGCGCATGGTAAAAGGCCGCGTCCGCCAGCTGCCGCGCCATCTTTTCATAGGCGGGCTTGTGGCAGTACCAGTGGAAAAGCTCCCTCCACCGGTCGTCTTCTTTGCCCTTGGCCAGATCCGCCAGGCCCCGGATAGCCAGAGGAATCCCGCCGCTGGGATGTTCCAGCAGACGGTCGTAGTCCCGGTCCGCCGCCGCGTCCTCCATCGAAAGCGCGGGAAACAGCCGCCGCAGGCTGTCAATCAGATAGGCCGGCCCGCAGACCTTCCCCTCCCCGTCCGCCCGGCTGTAAGACAAGGTGAGATAACGGGACGGCTTGGTCATGTTCAGGTACAGGTAAAACTTCTGGATGTACATGGCTTCCCGGCGGGACGGCGACAGCTCCAGCCCTTCTTCCTGGAATAAAAGCCGCTCCTGCTCGGAGAGGATGCCGCCCGCCTTTTTATTCTTGGGAATGGTCTGGTCGTTGACCCCCACGAAAAACAGGGCCTTTATGTCTTTGAGCCGCGTCCGCTCCATGTCCCCCACCAGCACTTGGTCGCCGCTGGGCGGAATCAGCGCCACCTTGGCCTCTGTAAGCCCCGCCTCCAAAAGCTTCTGATACTCGGCCACGGTCATAGGCTCATCGCCCAGGATATGGATCATTTTTTCCATCAGGCTCATGACAATGCCGTAGATCTGGGAATATTCCTTTTCCATGGCGCGGTTGCCCTCTTTCTTAAAGAGCATCTCCCGCCGCTTTAATTTCTCCTGCATTTTGTTGCGCGCGCCGAAGGCGTACAGCGCCCGGGTGAGGCTTTCCACCGTGCGGGGCTTCTCTTTGCAGCACAGAGTGAACTCCTCCACCTCCGCCAGAACCCGCAGGCGCAGCTCATTGATGATTTCTATGTCCTCTGGCGGCATTCCCCGGTATACCCGCACCCATTTTTCCCGCCAGCGGCCGAACCCGCGTATCCCTAAGGCCAGTACATAATTTTCCAGCATATCGGTTTCCTCCGGCTGCAGATCGGACATGCCGCAGCGAAGGTAGCGAAATACGCTCTCGTAGGAATAGTTACACCGGACCAGATCCACGACGGCCCGCAGGCATTCGATGTAGGGATTCATCCAGATGGTGTGCTTTTCATCCAGAAAACAGGGAATCTCCATCTCTTCCATCGCCTGGCGGGCATAGCTGCCGTAGCTGGCCAGATCCCCGGCGATCACCGCAATGTCCCTGTAGCGAAAACCCTCTTCCCGAATCAGCCGCAGGATGCGTCTGCCTACCTCTTCCATCTCTTCTTTGGGGTCCTGCGCCGTGAAAATCCGAATCTCCTCTGCCGGCTTTTTGTACGTCTTTTGCCGAAACCGGAAAATCTCCCGTTCCAGAAAATCCAGGGCGGGCGCGTCTTTAAAACGCCACTGGCCGTCGGCGAAAATCCACTGCTCCTCAATCTCCACGCCCTGCCTGCGGGCCATGCGGCATAAGGCGGCAATCATCTTTTTGCTCAGGGCGAAGAGCTGGTGCTCCGCGATTTTCCCATGGGGGTTCTCTCCCTCCCCCAGCGTTACGGTCACCCAGACATGGGGGCACAGCCCCAGAAGCCTTTCCAAAAGCTTATTCTGCACCGGCGTAAATCCCGTGAACCCGTCCAGGACGATTTCGCAGCTCTTGATTTTTTCCCAGCGGTGAATGCACGGGCAGAGCACGTCCAGGACTTCCTCCGCAGGAATCAGCTTATCCTCCAGATAGCGGTGGAACGCTTCATACAAAAGGGCGATATCCTGCAGCTTTTTGGCGGTGACTTTCTTTTTTCCCTCCACGGCCTGAATCATCCGATTTAGTTGTTCTATAGAGATGTTGTACTGCATAAACTCTGATATAAGAGATTTTATTTCCTGGACATACCCCTGCTTTTTCATCTGGCCTCCCAGATAGGTAAGCTGACTTAGATTCTCCTGGGCCACTTTTTGCAGCGCCAGGCTTTTTCCCGTCTCTTCCAGGATTTTTCGCCGATCCTCGCCCAGCTGCGCAAGCGCCCGAAAGGCCAGACGCTGAAAACTTAAAACGTCGATATTCAGAATGCCCTTGTTGGGATGCATATCCACCAGTTCTTTTTGCGTCTGCATGGTAAACTGCTCCGGCGCCAGAATCAGGTAGTCAGTCTCGGGGTGACGGATGGAACGCTGGATGATGTTCTCGTACAGCGCGTGTGATTTCCCGGAGCCGGACGCTCCTAAAATAAAATGCAATGACATAGATTACTCCATTTCTCTCTTGTCTGAGCAGTAATTTGCCCTGAAAATTCCGCCGCCGGGCGGCATGGATTCAGGTATGCCAAGTGCGCACGCATAGCTTGCATTTATGCCATGCGCCTGCCTTACGGGCGCATGAAGGCTTACTTGGCCATATCATTTTATCATAATCTAATGATTTTTTCATAGGATATACAAAGAAAGTAGGAGGCGCATCCCATGAGTGCAAAAACAAAGATTGTCGTATTACATATGAAGGAAGTAGTTTACACGGTAGTTTTCCTGGCGCTCGCCCTGTTGCTGGGCGTGCTGCTCTTTTTAATGTTCGGCCCCCAACGCGCTGAATCAGCCTCCGCCGACGGCGCCGCCCGCTACCAGCCGGGCGTATATACTTCCACCATCGCGATTCACGAAAACACCTTCGACGTCGAGGTGACCGTTGACAGCAGCCGGATCAAAGCCATCCGGCTGGTCAATTTAAGCGAAAGCACCACAGCCATGTTCCCCCTGATGGAGCCGACGCTGGATGAGCTGGCCGGCCAGATTTACGCCAGCCAGTCCCTGGACGATATTTCCTATTCCGAGGAAAATAAGTACACGTCCCTCATACTCATCAACGCCATCTCCACGGCATTAAAAAAGGCGGAGGTCTAAATCTCCGCCAGTTCCTTTAGCCAGGCCGCGCCGCAGGCGTCACTGGGCATCCGCAGATCCCCCCGCGGGGAAACGGCCACGGAGCCCACCTTCGGCCCGTCCGGCAGACAGGAACGCTTAAACTGCTGGGAAAAGAATCTTTTGTAGAAAACCTGCAGCCAATGGCGAATGACATCCTCCTCATACACGCCGTCAAAAGCCAGGCAGGCCACCCGGTAAATTTTCTGTGGGGGATAGCCCCAGCGCAGCATATAGTATAAAAAGAAATCATGCAGCCGGTACGGCCCCACCAGGTCTTCTGTTTTCTGGGAAATCACGCCGTTTGTGGGCGGCAGAAGCTCCGGACTCACCGGCGTGTCCAGCACGTCTTTTAAGATTCCCGCCAGCTCCTCGTCCCCGCAGGCGTCCGCGTAATAAGCAACCAGATGGCGCACCAGCGTTTTCGGAATAGAACTGTTGACCCCATACATGGACATGTGGTCGCCGTTGTAGGTGGCCCAGCCCAGCGCCAGCTCGGACAAGTCCCCCGTTCCGATCACCATCCCGCCTCTCTGATTGGCCAGATCCATCAAAACCTGCGTCCGCTCCCTGGCCTGGCTGTTCTCGTAGGTCACGTCGCGCTTTTCGGCATCCTGGCCAATGTCCTTAAAATGAACCGTCACCGCCTCCTTAATGTCCACTTCCCGAAGCGTGGCGCCCATGCGCCGGCTTAAACTGCAGGCGTTCTGATAAGTCCGGTCCGTGGTGCCAAAGCAGGGCATCGTCACCGCCAGGATATTTTCCCTGGGAATGTCCAGCTTGTCAAAGGCCAGCGCCGTCACCAAAAGCGCCAGCGTGGAGTCCAGGCCTCCGGACAGCCCCAACACTGCGCAGCGGCATCCCGTGTGTTTGAGCCGCTGTTTTAAGCCCATGGCCTGGATGTTCAAAATCTCGTCGCACCGCTGCTTGCGGTCGCCCCGGTCCTCCGGCACAAAGGGGTCCGGCGAAAACTCCCGCTCCAGGGCCGTCTCCTGCACCTCCAGGGAAAAGGAAATCTTTTCGCAGCCTTCCCCATCCTCCGGCTGGAAGGTGGACATGCGCCTTCTCTCCCCTTCCAGGCGGAAAATATCCAGATCCCCGTAGATCATCTCATTTTCAAAACGCCGGCTCTCGGAGAGAATCACGCCGTTTTCCCCAATGAGGCTGTGGCCGCCGTACACCACGTCCTGGGTGGACTCCCCTTCCCCCGCCGAAGCGTAAATGTACCCGCACAAAAGCCGCGCGGACTGGCCCCGCACCAGATCCCGGCGATAGGACGCTTTTCCGACCAGCTCATCGCTGGCGGAAGGGTTCACGATCACATTGGCGCCCTGCAGGGCCAGACGGTTGCTGGGCGGATTGGCCGCCCACAGATCCTCGCAGATTTCCACGCCCACCTTCAGCCGGGGCATCTGCTCACAGACAAAAATTTGCCAGGCAGAAAAAGGCACGTCCCGCCCGCCAAGATTTACCGCGCCCCGCACATCCCGGCCCGACGTAAAATAGCGTGCCTCGTAAAACTCATTATAATTGGGGATATGCGTTTTCGGCACAAATCCCAGAATCGCACCCTGGTTTAACGCCGCCGCCACGTTGTATAGCTTACTCTCGTATTCCAGCGGAAGCCCCACGAAAATCAGCGCGTCCACATCCGCCGTTTCTTTGGCCACCCGCAAAAGCTGCTCTTTCGCCTCCTCCAGAAGCCGCTCCTGCCAGAACAAATCCCCGCAGGTATACGCCGTAAGGCAAAGCTCCGGCAGCGCGATAATCTTCGCCTGCTCATCCGCCATCTGCCGGATGACCTGTATAATCTGGCCCGCGTTGTATTCGCAGTCCGCCACCCGCACCTGGGGCGTTCCCGCCCCTACTTTCAGAAATCCCTGTTTCATATATGCCTCCTGTGGTTTTTTCCTTTATTCCTGTATGAAATCCGCTATTTTTATGCGCAAATCTTTGTAAATGCAGACTTCTATTTCATCCTCAAACCTGTGCTGACCTGTATTTTCCCAATTTTCAAAATCGTATATATTCACGATGCGCGTCACCGGATTCACAATCCAGTATTCCCGCACGCCGGCCATGCGGTATTTGAAAAGCTTTATGCCGTAATCCATCTGCTGCGTGGAGGGTGAAATAATCTCTATAATCCAGTCCGGCACGCCATTGCAGCCCCGGTCGTTTAATTTGCCCTTGTCGCATATAATCGAAAGATCCGGCTTCACATAGGTTTTGTCGTCTTTGTCCAAAAAGACTGCAATCGGCGCGGGGTAAATCTCACAGTCCCCTCCCCTGGCCTTGCTATAGCCGCCAATTTGCTGGGCCAGCTCTGAAACCAGCTTCTGATGTATCCTGGCGGGCGGCGCCATCTGGTAAATGCGCCCGTCAATCAGCTCCGCCCGCTGGCCATCGGGAAAGGCGTAGATGTCTTTGATTGTGTAAAGCTGTTCTTGTTGTAGAGCCATGGGCAAGCCCTCCTTGGCGCTTTTGTTATTATTTTACAAATATGATTTTATTTTAAGACGGAGTTTTTGTCAACCAATCAAAAAAGCGGGGCAAAAGATGCCGTTGAAATTCCTGTCAGATTGTGTTACGATCGGTTTGGGTCTGCCAGGATGGTAGGCGGTTAGAGCGTGTTTGAAAATTGCTTTATGTCAACCGTGCGTCACAATTTGTGGGGAATTTGTTCCAATTGAGGGCGGCGTAGCGGGCTACTCCAACCGAAATTGGGGCAAATTGACCGCAAAGTGGGGCGTGCGGGTGGGGTGGCATGAATGAATTTCCAAACACGCTCTGTCCCTCTTTGGAGGGACTGTGTTCTACACTTCGTTTCGGGCATCGCAAGAACCTGCGCCACTGGACGCAGTGCGTCCCTCCGTTTACATAGAAACCCGAAAGGGAATCTGGGAAAGGAGGGATGAGCCATATGGATATTTTGGGACTTATCGCAGTGTTGAGCTTCGGCTTAACTTGTTTTGGAATTGGATATACCCTTGGTAAAGATAGTAACAAGACACAAAAATAGCCGCCCCAGTTCAACAAAGTGAGCAGCTATTTTGTTAAACATATTGTTGGGCTAACCGTCTATCGGCAGCTCTGGGGGCGTCTGTTCGAGCAGGCACCCTTCTTTATAATTAAAGAATAGCATAAACTGTTAGAAAGTTCAAGGGGTTTCTTTTTGGGTGAGCGGCAGCATCCTTTCCGTGCGCAGTTGAAAAATGGGAAGCCCCCAAAGAATGCCACATCTTGTAAAAAGAAGGTGCAGGGTGTATAATGAAAGCACGGTGAGATTATGGGGGCAATTATAATAATATTGCTGTGGGCATCTTGCAATTACAATTTGCATATGCTATAGTCGACAGGCAAAGAATGAATCCCCCGACCGTATTTAAGAGTTATATTTAGGTATGGTTTAATTCCGAAAGCAGTGTCTTATGAGAGGTTTTCTAAGTGGGATAAAAATCATGAAAAGCGCGTTAAAAAGGTAAATGTTAAATACCATAAAAACATTTATTCAAATAGGACTAAGTATTTAAGAAAGTAAATTAAAGGAGATGTGTAAATGAGAAAATTTAAGAGTATAATTTCTGTATCGGTTGGGTTATGTTTGCTTGTATGCAATGTGCCTGTGTATGGTTCAGAGTTTTTAGAGTTGAGTGAGAATAGTTCTTATCTAGACAATGAAATCGTAAGTCAAGACTGTATATCTGACGACAGTATCGCTAATATTAGTGTCAATACAGAAGACAGTATGGATGAAGTAGATAGCTTAGATATAAACTATCCACCATCTGTTAGCAATGATGATATCGCAGTGTCTGAAAATATTCTTAGTGAGAATAGGGTAAGTTATTCCGAGGAAGATTATGACGACAACGAAGATGGTTACGAAGAGGATTACGAAGACGATGAATATGTTTACGATAGTGGGGACTGTGGTTCTGAGGGCAGTAATGTTAAGTGGAGGCTTATCGAGATAGAGGATGGCTACAAGCTTAAAATAAGCGGTACTGGGGATATGCGTTTTGAAAGTCGTTTCGATAGAATTCCTTGGTATGATTATCTGTATGGGTATTCAAAGTTAAAGATTACAGAAATAGAAGTCTGTGAAGGGGTAACTTCCGTGTCGGGATTCAGTCATCTCAATGATTTGAAGAGCGTGGTATTGCCAGATGGATTAAAGACTATCAAACAATATGCATTTGCGTATAATAGAGGTGATTTCTCAATATCTTTACCTGATAGTGTAAATGTAATAGAGGATGAAGCGTTCTGGGAATCTATTGGTTTAAAAGATATTAGTTTATCTAAAAATCTTACAAGCATAGGAGGAGGCGCCTTTTGCGTTACAGGCATAGAGAGTTTATCGATACCCAGTAGCGTTAAAGAGATAGGTCGTGGGGCTTTTGCATGTTGTAAACTAACTGAGTTGCATATATCTCCGGGTGTAAGTGAATTAGAAATTGGTGAGGGCGCTTTTGGTAAGTGTACTACTCTTATGTCTGTTACCATACCGGATGGGGTAAAGGTGTTAG
>CAYOWU010000041.1:0-29031 GCA_964407765.1 uncultured Lachnospiraceae bacterium | reverse complement strand
TGCCCTGAGCCGTCTCCGGCCGCAGATACACGGTGTTTTTCGCATCCTCCGTCACACCCTGGAAGGTCTTGAACATCAGGTTGAACTGGCGGATGTCTGTGAAATTATGGGCGCCGCAGGTGGGACAGGGAATCTGATGCTCGGCGATGAAAGCCGCCATCTCCTCCTGGGACCAGGCATCCACCGTGCCTTCCAGGGCAATGCCCTTCTCCTGGCAGTAGTCTTCGATCAATTTGTCCGCGCGGAAACGCTCGTGGCATTCCTTACAGTCCATCAGCGGATCGGAAAAGCCGCCCAGATGGCCGGAAGCCACCCATGTCTGGGGATTCATCAGAATCGCGCAGTCCACGCCCACGTTGTACGGGGACTCCTGTACAAACTTCTGCCACCACGCCTTTTTAACATTGTTTTTCAATTCCACGCCCAAATTCCCATAATCCCAGGTGTTGGCCAGGCCGCCGTAAATCTCAGAACCCGGGTATACAAATCCTCTGGATTTGGCAAGGGCTACAATCTTGTCCATTGTTTTTTCCATTGTTATTATTCTCCTATTTTCAATATTCTATTTATTATAACCACATAAATTTATTTTTTCAAGCCCTGTCGCCCTTGAAACTTGCGAGGATTTACGGTATATTGACATCAGACAATAAAAGGCGGCTGGCGCAGCCCGCTGTATTACACCCTTATATGAAAGGAGATGAGTTACGAAATGGAAAGATTCTGGAAAAAGAAAACTCTTGTTTCTTTTATTTTAGCGCTTTTCATAGTGGCCATACATAACAATACCATCGTTTCATTTTCCGCGGCAAGCAATCGTCCATCGCTGATTTTTATAGGGGAATTATTCAACAATCTGTTTTCGCTGACAATAACAAGAGTGGCGGTTCCCCTGTTTTTCATTCTTTCAGGCGTTTGCTTTTTCAGAAATTATGAAAAAGGAATGTACGCAAAAAAATTAAAAGGCAGAATAAAAACATTATTTGCGCCATATTTATTTTGGAATGGACTGCTTATGGCGGTTATCATTCTTTGTTCTCATACTCCCTGCAAAAAATTACTGTCGTTTTCCAATCCAATCGTCCCAACATGGCGAATGGCAATCGAGGGAATTCTTTTCTTCCGATTTAACAATGCCTTTTGGTTCATATATGCATTAATTCTTCTGGTCATGATTACACCGGTCATTGATTTTCTGATGCGTAAAAAATGGACGGGAGCCATCGCATGCGCACTGGCATTGGCAATTCCGACTCTGTTCTCAAAGCAGTTCTCTGTCATCTTTCAAGGACAGTTTTATTCCGCGATTTTTTTCTATTTTGCAGGTTGTTTTTTGGGAAGATATTATTTTCGTTCTTTTTCTCAGAAAGCCGATCGAAAGAAAACCGTGATTTCCGGCATTGTTTGCGGCTTATTCGTGATTCTGAAACTCGCCGAGCTTTACAATTTTATTCATGTTCATGAAGCTATCATGAACATCATTTTATTGGCGGCGGCCATGGCCTTCTGGTTTATCTGCGACTGCTTCACAGAAAAAATAAAAATGAAATCTTTCATGAACGACTCTTTTATGCTCTATGCATTGCACCCATTTATTGGAAATATTTTTACAAACCTGATCATTTTGTGGTGGGGCCAAAAAACCGCATTGGCAATCCCCTCATATATACTGGCATATATATTAACTGTCAGCATTTCGTTATTCTTGGCGGAATCGCTGAAACGTTTTGCTCCGCGATTATATGGAGTGATTTCGGGAAACAGGGGATGAAAATATATGCACAAATTCGCTTTATCGCTTCAGTCATAATTCCCCTGCCGGAAAATTAACATACAATTAACACGCATGCGCTTTTGGAATTAACATGGAGAACCATATACTTTGTTCATACAAAAAGCAAAGGAGTATGGTGAACATGAAAATGAAAAAAATTATCACTATTGCAGCAGCCTTTACTCTTGCTGTGGGGGCATTGACAGGATGCGGCGCCGGCGACTCAACAAGTCCGAAATCGGACGGTTCACAGACAGTCGCCACAGACGGTTCCACCTCAATGGAAAAAGTCATTGGATTTTTAAGCGAGGCTTATATGGCGGAACATGGGGACATAAAAGTTACATTCAATCCGACGGGTTCCAGTTCCGGCATACAGGCGGTGGCCGAGGGCCGATGCGACATCGGACTGGCAAGCCGCGATCTGAAAGAGGAAGAAACAAAAGAGCTGCAGGGAACGATAGTCGCCATTGACGGAATTGGGATCATAATTAATTCTGGCAATCCGGTAACGGATCTGACGATCGAGCAGATAAGCGCGATTTATACCGGCAAGGTCACAAACTGGAAAGAAGTCGGCGGCAGCGACGCGCCGATTGTATGCATAGGCCGCGAAGCAGCCTCCGGCACAAGAGACGGCTTTGAGACAGTGACTGACACAAAGGATAAATGCCAGTATTCTCAGGAGCTTACATCCACAGGCGATGTGGTGCAGACAGTATCCAGCAACCCAAATGCCATCGGCTACGCTTCCGTCGCTTCTGTGAACGACACCGTGAAGATAGTCAGCGTGGAAGGGGTAACTCCAACGACAAAAACCATTCAAGACGGGGAATACAAAGTCCAGAGAAACTTTGTGCTTGTGACCAAAAAGGATGTCTCTCTTTCCAAAGCGGCGCAGGAATTTTTTGACTTTGCCACAAGTTCGCAAGCAGACAGTCTCATCGCAGAGTCAGGCGCAGTGCCGATAAAGCGGTAGAAACGGAGAGTAAAATGGAAAAGATAAAAAAGACGGCAAAATGGCTGGAAAAGACAATGAACCTGCTGTTTCTGGCATGCGGTCTGCTGACAATCGTATTCGTCATACTGATTACGTCATTCCTTCTGATCAGCGGCATTCCGGCTATACGCGATATCGGTCTTTTGGATTTCCTGTTCGGACGGGTCTGGGCGTCTGCCGCCGCGAAGCCCTCTTATGGCATCCTTCCCTTTATGCTGACATCCATATACGGAACCTGCGGCGCGATTCTTATAGGCGTTCCGGTGGGACTTTTATGCGCCATCTTTCTGGCAAAGATGGCCCCGAAAAAAATCGCCGGCATTATAGGGAATGTGGTGGAGCTGCTTGCGGGAATACCGTCTGTGGTATATGGGCTGATTGGCATGATCATCATTGTTCCATGCGTAAGGAAAATCTTTCAGATCCCCGACGGGGCAAATCTGTTTTCGGCAATTCTGGTCCTTGCCGTCATGATCCTGCCTTCCGTCATTTCCGTATCGGAAACGGCCATAAGCGCAGCGCCAAAAGAATACGAGGAAGCGTCTCTTGCATTGGGGGCGACAAAGACAGAAACAGTATTTAAAATAATCGTTCCCGCTGCAAAAAGCGGCATTGCCACAGCCATTGTGCTGGGCATCGGCCGGGCAGTGGGAGAGGCGATGGCGATTATGATGGTGGCAGGAAACGTAGCCAACATGCCGAAGCTGTTTGGAAGCGTCCGTTTCCTGACCACCGCGGTCGCCAGTGAAATGTCCTATTCTTCGGGACTTCAGCGGCAGGCGCTGTTTTCCATTGCACTTGTGCTTTTCTTGTTTATCATGGGAATCAATCTGGCGCTGAATCTGCTTATAAACCTGCATGTGCCCGCAGCCAAGCGCACTGCCATAAATAAAAGTGGTGTGGGCGCATCTGGCGTCCCTGAATGCATGCCGCCTAACCGGCGACGGACTTCCATAGTAAAGAAAGGGGAGCGAAAATGACTGATACAATATCGAAAACAAGAAAAATCAAAGATTGTATCCTAAACCTGCTCATGGTTCTGTCCGCAGGCCTGATCTGCAGTCTTTTGCTGGGCCTGATCGGGTATATTCTGTATCGCGGCGTCCCCCACATATCATGGAAACTTGTTTCCACGAAACCAAGCCTTTTGCTGGGCACAATCGGTATACTGCCCAATATCCTGAATACACTATACATCATTATCATAACCCTTCTCATTGTGCTGCCGCTTGGGGTGGGGGCCGCTGTGTATCTGAATGAATATGCGAAAAATAAAAAATTCGTAAGATTGGTGGAACTGGCCACTGAAACCCTCGCCGGAATACCGTCAATCTTATACGGGCTGGTGGGGATGCTGGCATTTGTACAGTTTTTCTCTTTGGGAACCAGTCTGCTGGCGGGGGCGCTGACCTTAGTCATTATGACACTCCCAACGGTTATCCGCACAACACAGGAAAGCCTGAAGACTGTACCGTCGTCCTATCGGGAAGGGGCTCTTGGACTGGGCGCAGGAAAATGGCATATGATCCGTACGGTCGTCCTCCCCTGCGTGGTTGACGGGATTGTGACCGGGTGCATCCTGTCCGTGGGCCGGGTGGCAGGCGAAAGCGCCGCGCTTCTTTTTACCGCAGGGATGGCAAATGAAATGTTGTCTGCGTCGGAGGCCCTTCAGCCGGGAAACGCCGGTTCCACTCTGACCGTCGCGCTGTATATGTACGCAAAAGAGCGCGGACAATTTGAAATTGCGTTTGCAATCGCCGCTATCCTGCTCTTGCTCACATTCGTTATCAATATGTCCGCAAAAGCAGCGGCGCAGACTCTGAAACAAAAGCGAGGTTAGCATATGGAAAACATGATCACGACAGAGAATTTGAATCTATGGTACGGCGAAACCCACGCCCTGAAAAATATTCATCTGCAGATTCCCAAAAATGAAATCACCGCATTGATCGGCCCCTCCGGCTGTGGGAAGTCTACCTATCTAAAAACATTAAACCGGATGAACGATCTGGTGGAAAACTGCCGGATAGAGGGTCAGATCCTGCTTTTAGGCGTTGACATTTACAAAGAGATGGATGTAAATATACTGCGCAAACGCGTCGGCATGGTTTTTCAGAAGCCGAACCCCTTTCCAATGAGCATTTATGACAATATCGCATACGGCCCGCGGATTCATGGAATCCGGTCAAAGGTAAAACTGGATGAAATTGTGGAGCGCTCTTTGAGACAGGCGGCAATCTGGGACGAGTGCAAAGACAGGCTGAAAAAAAGCGCCCTGGGCATGAGCGGAGGACAGCAGCAGAGACTCTGCATTGCAAGAGCCCTGGCGGTTGAGCCGGAAGTCCTTTTGATGGATGAACCTACATCCGCCCTTGATCCAATCTCCACTTCAAAAATTGAAGATCTGACAATGGAACTGAAAGAAAAGTATACCATCATTATGGTGACCCACAACATGCAGCAGGCCGTGCGGATTGCAGATAAAACCGCCTTTTTCCTGCTGGGTGAGGTAGTGGAATTTGGCGATACGCAGACCATGTTTTCTGCACCGTCCGATAAAAGGACAGAGGACTATATCACAGGGAGGTTCGGATAAATGCGCGATAAATTTAACAGACAGTTATCACAGCTTAATACAGAACTGGTGACGATGGGAGCTTTATGCGAGGAGTCAATCACAAATGCCATAAAATATCTCACCGACAAGGATGAAAACAGCAAAAACGCCTGTCTGGACGCCGACCGGCAGATTGATAAAAAAGAGCGTGACATTGAAACGCTTTGCATTAAACTGATTTTGCAGCAGCAGCCTGTGGCAAAAGACCTGCGCATCGTTTCGGCGGCCCTGAAAATGATCTCCGATATGGAACGAATCGGAGATCAGGCGTCAGACATTGCGGAGATCGCCCCTTATGTGGCGGGAAAAGGAACCCTTGGCGAAACGCATACCAGAGAAATGGCGGAGGCGGCCATCAAAATGGTGTCGGAAAGCGTTGAATCCTTTGTGAAAATGGATCTGGACATCGCCTATCGAGTCATTGAACATGACAATGTGGTGGACAGACTATTTGACAAGGTAAAGCGGGAACTGATAAAATCAATCGCAGAGGAACACAGTGATGCAGAATCCCTTATAGATCTGATTATGATTGCGAAATATCTGGAACGGATTGGCGACCATGCAGAAAATATCGCCGAATGGGTAATCTATTCCATAACCGGCCAACATCATAAACAGTCCTAGGTGATTGCGAAACGCCCTTTTCAGTCATTCGAGTTTGGGCAAAATAAACAAATAAGGAGCGAATCAGAAGCGGTTTTGAGCTCCGTTTTGTTTATTTTGAACAAACGGAAAATATGAAATAACAGTTTCGCAATTACCTAATAAACAGTCCAAAAGCAAGGAGGAACTGAAATGATTTATCTTGTTGAGGATGATGACAATATCCGAAAGCTGGTATGCTATGCCCTGTCAAAAGATGGATTTGAAATACAGGGATATCCCTCCCCAAAAGAATTCTGGAAGGGGATGGACGCTAAACAGCCGAAGTTAATCTTACTGGACATTATGCTGCCGCAAGAAGACGGATTGTCAATCCTTCATAAACTAAAAAACTGCGCCAAGACAGAGCGCATCCCCGTCATTATGCTTACCGCAAAGGGCAGCGAATTTGACAAAGTGACCGGCCTGGACATGGGTGCGGATGACTACGTGACAAAGCCTTTTGGAATGATGGAACTGATTGCAAGGGTGCGGGCGGCGCTCCGCCGTTTTGAAAAAATGCAGAATCAAAAAGTATATAAACTTGGCGGCCTGTACGTAGAACCCGCCAAGCACATCATTGCCGTATCCGGAAAAGAAATCTCGCTTTCTTATAAGGAATATCTGCTGTTGATGGCCTTACTGGAAGCGGAGGGAAATGTGGTGAACCGCGACCGGCTGCTGAGCCACGTGTGGGGAGAATATTATACAGAATCAAGGACTCTGGATGTCCACATCCGGAAACTGCGGGTGAAACTGGGCGAAGCCGGAAAGATGATCCAGACCGTAAAAGGCATTGGTTATAAACTGGGGAGCGTGGCCGATGCATAAAAAAATATTCCGTTCCTCACTGTTTACGGTTTTTCTCGTCCTAGTTGCCACCATCGCGCTGATTATGGGCGTTTTATTTCAGTTTTTTGAAAAACAAATACAGACAGAGCTTGCCAATGAAGCAGGATTTCTCGCCCAGGCCATTGAACATGAAGGAACCAGGTATTTCGATGGTTTCAGCAGCGCAAATCACCGGGTAACTCTGGTCGCCAAGAACGGCGCCGTGCTGTTTGACAACGAGGCGGACATATCCACGCTGGACAATCATTCTGAGAGAGCGGAAATCCAGAAGGCCATGAAAGACGGGGAAGGCATGAGCATACGGTATTCCACCACCCTGACGGAAAAAACCGTAAATTACGCCAAGCGGCTTTCAGACGGCAGCATCCTGCGGATTTCCACAGAACAGCACACGGCTATAAGCATTTTGCTGGGAATGATTCAGCCTATTTTGATTATTATGTTCGCGGCGCTGATTCTGACGCTGGCGCTTTCCTCACAGGTATCCAGGGCAATCACAGAGCCGATCAACCGGCTGGACCTGGAAAATCCGGAAAATAATGACGCATATGAAGAATTAACGCCGCTGCTTAAAAAAATAGCAGACCAGAAACAGACCATTGGGAAACAGCTGGCGGACGCCCACAAAAAACAGAAAGAATTTAACCTGATCACCGAAAATATGAGTGAGGGATTTCTGGCAATCGATCCGGATGCAAATCTTCTGACCTATAATTCAGCCGCATTAAAACTGCTCGACATTGCATCGCCCACGGACGGAAGCGTGCTTTTGTTCTGCCGGGCAAAGGAGTTCCGTGAAGTTATATCGGATGCGCTGTCGGGAAAACGGGCGGAAAATATTATGGTGCGCCAGGAACGCAGTTATAATCTGATCGCGAATCCGGTTTTTGAAGAAGAAATCGTGATCGGGGCCGTCGTTGTCATTCTGGACATTACGGAAAGTGAAAAAAGGGATATGCTGCGAAGAGAGTTTACGGCAAACGTTTCCCACGAACTGAAGACTCCTCTGACTTCTATTTCCGGCTTCGCGGAGCTTATGAAAGGGGGGGACGTTTTAGCGGAAACTGTCATTGACTTTTCACAATCCATCTACGACGAAGCGCAGCGGCTCGTTACGCTGGTCAACGATATCATTAAAATTTCAGAGCTAGACGAACAGAATATGTCCTTTGAAAACGAACAGGTGGATCTATACGAACTGTCCAAAGAAGTAGTCAGCCGACTGGAAAATGCAGCGGCCAAAAGAAATATCGTTTTTCATCTGATCGGCGGCGCAGCAAAGATCACCGGCGCGCGTAAAATTCTGGATGAAATGCTCTATAACCTCTGCGACAACGCAATCAAATACAATAAAGACGGCGGGACAGTGGATATAATCATCAGCCAGACTGAAGACGGCGCACATGTGATGGTGCGGGACACCGGAATCGGGATTCCGGCGGCGCATCAAAGCCGCGTGTTCGAGCGTTTTTACCGGGTGGATAAAAGCCATTCAAAAAAAGTAGGCGGAACAGGGCTTGGCCTTGCCATTGTAAAGCATGGAGCTATGTACCATCATGCAAAAATCAGCATGGAAAGCGCTGTGGACGCAGGAACCGCCATAACCCTTACATTTCCCAAAATGTAAGGGAATGGCGGGCGCAAGCCGAATAGACAACGGCTTTTTTAATTAAATCGCATTTATCGTAAACAACGCCCTCTCATAATCTTTCACATAATATCGAACATTCTTCCTGCCTCTTTGAACAATGGTATGCCCTTCTTTTTCCAGCATTTCTCTTTGCGCTTCAATGCCGCCGGGATATTTGGCATTCAATTCCCCATGCGCTTTCAGCGTTCTCCAGTAAGGCGTTTTATCCCCATCCCTCTGGAAACTTGCCCATGCAGCAATTGAGACAAATACCCCCGCTGTAATTGGCTCCGTAAAATCAGCTCCGTTTATTTTTGCAAAATATTCCCTTATAGCGCCCACCGTAAGCAGTTTCCCAAACGGCACAAGCCGCATTATTTTGTCATAATCAATCGGCGGCGCAAAATACATTCGGTTTCCGCCATATTTCTCTATGCTTTTTGCATTTGTAATCGTCTGAAACTTTGGCATATCCTTACTGTCGTTCAACATTGCGTTAAAATCTTTTTTATCTTCATTTGCCATAAATGTGCACCTCCTGCACACAAGCATAACCCAACAAAAAAATATATGCAATGAGACAGTCCCCAAAAAATAATCTCTTTATTTACCTTGCTTCAGCAACGCGTACATCTTCATGTCGACGACTTTGCCATTTTTCACCGCATTGCTTCTCAAGGTCCCCTCATATTGAAAACCCGCCTTCTCAAGCGCTCTGCAAGACGCTATATTATAAGCAAAAGGCTCCGCATAAATACGGATAATATCGCTTTTGCCAAAAACATATGCGCAAGCTTGCTTTATCGCTTCAGTCATAATTCCCCTGCCCCAATATTCTTCAGCGATATAATATCCCATCTCGGCAGTCCGCCTATGAATATTGCCCTGGCGAAAAACGCCAATGCTGCCAATAGCTTTATGAGCTACAGTAATGGCAAAAGCAAATGTTTCATTTTCATCCGCGGAAAGCATCTCAGAAATAAAAGCCTCCCCATCCTGTTCTGTATACGGGTAAGGCAGTCCATCCCGGAGATTGTCTTGTATTTTTTTGTTTGAAAGAGCCGCCGCTAAATCTTTTGCGTCCGTTAACTCCCATTTTCTTATCCTGCATTTCATTTCCCCATACCTCTTTTTGTGGCGTTTTCTCAATTATACAAAAAAACATAGGATTTTTCAATTTCTTTGCCCACTTATTCATTATTTCATCCTGCCTCACGGGCTTTTTTCGCTCCGCCGGAAATAAACCTGTGGCCTTTTACATGCGATACGCAGTGATATGGCTGGGCCTTTGAAACTTTCTTTTTCCCATTCCTATGCCCACAACCGCCGTGGGAGCGATTTCTACAGTATGAAAAGATTTTACAAAATATTTTAAAAGAGCCGCCCCCGTGGGTGTGCACAATTCGCCCTCGATGTCTTTGCTGTAATAAGGAATGTCCTTTAAAATATTGGCTGTGGCCGGCGCGGGAACCGGCAGAACGCCATGCGCGCAAACAACGGTTCCCTTTCCCACATGCACCGGACTGGCAAGAATAGTTTCCGGGTGAAGCTCCTCTATAAGCGCACAGACAGCTGTTATGTCCGCAATGGCGTCCATGGCGCCCACTTCGTGGAAATGCACCTCTTCCACGATACAATTATGCGCCTTTGATTCCGCCTGAGCCAGAATCTGGTAAATGGCACAGACAGATTCTTTTACTTGATTGGATACGTGCAGAGCACGGATAATATTCCGGATGTCTTTTAGTTTCATATGAACATGGGAATGGGCAGGATAAGCAGACTCCTCTTCGTCTCCGTGAATTTTCACAGAAATGCTTGTGCCAGTGATTCCCTGTGTTTGCTTTTTTTCGGCATGGTACTGCACCTCCGGAATGCCCATTTGATTTAATTTCTCAAGCATTGCCTGTCGGTCGGGCATCAGTTCCAGCAGCGCGGCGCAAATCATGTCCCCGGCAGCGCCCATGCCGCAGTCAAAATATAGTGTTTTCATTTTCCTTCCTGTTACCTCTCATTTCTTCTATATCGGCAGATGATTGTAAGACTCAAACATTGTAATCCAAACGGATTTCATCGGTGGTTAATCATACTGGCCAGACAGCCGGCGCCAAATCCATTGTCTATGTTTACCACACCCACGCCGTTGGCGCAGGAATTCAGCATAGACAACAGCGCGGCCATGCCGTGAAAAGACGCACCATAGCCCACGCTGGTGGGCACGGCGATAACGGGACAATCGGAAAGCCCGGCGATAACGCTGGCCAGCGCCCCTTCCATGCCGGCGATGGCGATGATTACATTGGCGCTCATAATTTCATCCAAATGCGCCAGAGTCCGGTGCAGGCCGGCCACTCCCACGTCGTAGAGACGCTGAATCTTATTTCCCATGCACAGGGCTGTCCAGGCGGCCTCTTCCGCCACCGGAATGTCGCTTGTGCCTCCCGTGGCTATTAAAATAGTCCCTTTTCCGTCCGGATCGGGAAGCTCTCCCACAAAACCAATATGGGACTCCTCCTCATAGTGCAGGTTATATTTCACTTTGATTTTCTTGGCGCCCTCTTTATAGAGCCGGGTGATTAAAATATTTTTTTGTCCCTGTCTGACCATGGCCTCGATAATTCCCAGCATTTGGCCCGGCGTCTTCCCCTCTCCGAAAATAACCTCCGCGTTGCCCTGGCGCAGTTCCCGGTGATGGTCGATTTTGGCGTATTCCAAATCTTCAAAAGGCTGTTTCTTCAGCTGCAAAACGGCTTCCTCTACGGAGATTTCTTCCTTTTTCACCATCTCCAATATTTTCTCGATTTTACCCTTTCTCACAGTATCCTCCATAGTCCAAAAGGGCATAGCGTCAAACAACTATGCCCTTTGTGTCTTATTCCATATAATTAATGATTTCCAAAGCCATCTTTCCAATTTCCGTGGCGTGCGCTTTGGCGCCCGGAATGCCCACAGTGATATAAGCGGCCGGCTCCGCTTCTGCGGCTATGGCCTCCGGAGTATTCAGCTTCATGGCGGAAGCCACCGCCGCCGGAATCACCACATTCAAAATGTTACATCCAGAAAGGGAAAGGTCATCCATAACAGCCGCCGCAAAAGGCACGGCCCATGCCACATCCTGACACTGGCCCTGGCATACTTTGGGGATTACATCATGTATGAAACCTTTCATCACGGCCTTCTGATTTCCCATAGTTACGGTCACGTCTGTGTAAGCGTCAAAGGACCAGTACTTTTTCACCAGTTTCACGGTTCTTCTGGCCGCACTGCGAATCTCATCCACTTTCACCGTCACTTTCTGTCCGGCCATGGAAGTGAAAAGAGTTCCGGCATTTTCCTCCACCGTCGCCAATCTATCATCATCCAGCGCCTTTACCACGTCTGCAACGGATTTTCCTGCGGATAACTGTTCAAAAGCAAAATCCGCTTTATCATAAATGGCCTTTGTCCGAGCCGGTTCTGTTGCCTGAATCAACAACTTGGTCACTGGACCGTTTTTCACTTCATCCGCTTTTCTGGCAATGATATTGATGCTGACCAGCGCAGACTCCGGATGCAAAGAAGCCGCTGTCCGCTCACTGGCTATTTTCCTGGCTATCTCATCGGGATTGGCATTTTCCTCCAACAGGGCTTTCATTCCCACGATTGCATAGGAACCCTGGTGCCCCAGAGGAGCATTTACCGGACTTGCGGAAAACCCGCTGGAAATCTGCTCTTTGAAGCATGCCAGAATTTCCGCCAAAGCCATCATGCCGATGACCGACGGCGCTCCGATATCTTTTAAAATCAAGCCGATGTCGCCCACCAACTGCGCGGTGTCAAATTCTTGATCCGTTACAAACATATGAACTTTTTCCGGCAGTCCAGCCACCTTAGCGGCGGTGCGCCCCACCAGGCGAACAGATGTGGTTCTCCCATACTGGCCTTCGCCTTCCGGCACCTCCGCATCCGGATGAATAATCTCCAGAATCGCCGCTGCGCCCAATAATGCCGCCTGCAAAGGATCCGGACGAATGCCTGCGCCCGCCATGGCATCCATCATGGCTTTTGTACCAATTTCCGCCCCTTTTTCCGCCATGGCCGGCCAGATAATGTCTTCACCCAGCGTACTGTGTCCGTACAGAGGACTTTCCGCCACATTTTCCGGCACATTCCGTCCGCTGATGGGAGAAAGCTTTCCTTCCACCATTGCCTGGCTAATGGCCATCACTGCGGGAAATCCGGAAATCTTGCTGTTCATCTTAGACGTGGGGATGGAGCTGACGCCGCTTCGGTCCACGCCCGCCATCATACGGCAGGTTGCGCCCAGCTTCCGGTTTCCCGCAGGGATGCCCACCTGAGCCGCAGAACCAGCCAGATACATCATAACCGCCGTAATCAACGCGGCATTGGCTCCGTCCGCACCGGATGCTTTTGCCGTATTGATGGCCTTTTCCAAAATATTCTCCACAGGAAGCCTCCGAACATCGGCAAACTTAATGGAAATGCTGCCGCCGCCTAAGATTTCTTCCGTAATCACGTTGGCCACCGTGTGAACGGCGATGTTCACCATGCCGTGGCCTCCTGCCAGCGCTTCGATTCGGTCGTTGGTTAAATGTGAAACGTTGGATACAGCCGCCATCTGGGCTGCTGAAATAATTTTGCTTTTGTTGTAATCCATAAATGATTCCTTTCTATAAATATCTATAATATCAGTTCTTCTTTATCATTGTGAAATAATTCTGTTAGTTCCATCTGCAGTCGCCTCACCGGAAAATACGTTCCTTCTTTTTCGCTCAGCAGCTCTTTTAACTTAACGCAGTCGTCGTATTCCGGACGTATGTTTTTCACATCTTCACCGATGACTTTGCCCCTGACGGTAAAATCATATACGCCTTTGTCCGTCCGAATTTTGATTTCCCTGGTGAGAATGGAAACCCTGGTATGACGATGGCAAGTTTCGATTTTGTGCCATCCCGACGAACCGCACTCGTCCACAATCACCCGCTCTATTTTCGCTGCGTCTGCCTTCGTCCCGTCAATGAATATGAGATAGGCGGGACGATTTTTTTTGGTTACGCTGTTTACAATCTGTACATTCTTCGCACCCGCTTCATAAAAGCAGTCTATGATGTGCCCCAGCAGTTCTCCGGTCAAATGGTCGATCTGAACCAAAAACAGCGTGCCGTCCTTTGAAAATATTTCCAAAAAATCACCTTCCACAACCTATCTTTCCCTTTGCGATTTATTTTTTAAACGATTGTGCGGATTCCCGCTCTGTTCAGAATTTCCGTGGAATTTTCCCAGGTGTTCAGCGCATACAGATGAATGCCGCCCACGCCCAGAGATACATATTCCAAAATCTGGTTCACTGTATATTCGATTCCCTCTTCCCGGAATGCGTCCAGCACATCCTGCCGCTTGTTGCCTTCGGCATCTGTGTCGAACCAGTGGTGGGAAATGATCTCCGCCAGCTTCCGGGGAATGGCGCATCCGTTGCGGGACAGGCACATGTTAATCACAGACTCTCTGTTCAAAACAGGCATCACGCCCACATCCACCGGCATGGTGATTCCTGCGCGGCGAATGGCGTCCATCCAGCGTTTAAACTGCTCCATGTCAAAGGTCAGCTGAGTCATGATAAAATCTGCGCCTTCGTCCTGTTTCTGCCTCAGATGGGCGATGTCCGCTTCCAAAGAACGGCAGGCAATGTGCCCTTCGGGGGAGCCGGCCACCGCAATCTCGAACTGATCGCCGAACTCTTTGCGGACAAAGCTGACCAGATCTGTAGCATAGGATAAATCTCCGCCGGTGCCTGTCCAACCGGCCGGCAGATCGCCCCGCAGGGCCAGCATATGGTCCACCCCGTTATCCAAGTAATTCTGAAGTTTCTCTTTGATTTCCCCTTTTGTGTTTCCAATGCAGGTGAAATGAGTCACTGGAACCGTATCGTTATCCGCACCCACAATCATCTTGCAGACTTCCATATTTTTGCCCACGTTGGTCCCGCCGGCCCCATATGTACAGGATACATAATCCGGTCGGAACTCATACAGATGTTCCAGACAGTCTTTCAGCTTGTCGATCCCTTTGTCGGTTTTCGGCGGGAACACCTCGAAGGACAAGACTGTCCTTTCCTTCATCGCCTTTGCCAAACATTTGCGCATATCGCTGCACCTCCTCTGATAATTTCATCTTTTTCGTCTATGTTCTATTACGTCCTATCAAGCCTTTTTTGTTCAGTCTTCTCCTGATTTTTATTATATCTATTCTGCATTTTTATGGCAATATACCAGCAAATTCATTAGATACTATTAAATTTCATAGTAACTTGTTTTTTAGCTTGAAATATTCTATGATAAAAATAGTAAGCAAATTAAATCACGATTTTAGGAGAATGTGATAACATGTATCAGAGAAAATTAGACAAGGACATCCGCTGCCCCCTGGAATACGGCCTGGAGATCTTTGGAAAGAAATGGAACTCCAGAATTATCTGTATTTTGGCCTACAAAAAAGTGCTGCGATTCAGCGAACTGCGCAGAGAAATGGGCAATATTACGGACGCTGTGCTGACTGATGCCTTAAAAGAACTAGTTTCCCACGAGATCGTGCTGCGCAAGTCCTACAACCAGATTCCTCCCCGAGTGGAGTACTCCCTGTCCGAAAAAGGCGCTTCCATCGTTCCCATCCTACAGAGCATCTGCCAGTGGTCCGGCATTTTTTACAAAAAGGAAAGCGAAAACATCATGGTCCACTGCCAGAAATGCGATTACCGCTGAGTCACCCAAAAAGCCCCTGCCGCCTGCCGCGTATTCCCGCGCCAAAGCGCAGGGGCCGCTATAAATATTCAGATTAAATGTTTACATTGCCAGATACTTCTTCACTGTTTTTCTCACAGCTCCCGGACCTGCAATCTCTTCGCGGAAAATTTCCTCAATCCTTTCACCGATCCCGGCCTTATATAAATCTGTAGCAAATATAACTTCATTGGACAAAATCCCTTTTAGCTGGTCTTTCAGGCTGGAGGAATCTCCAACTACAATGCCCGCCATCTGTTCCTGCAGTTCCGGAACCATGGGATCCGGCGCCAGTTCATAACGGTTTCCCTCATCGTCCACGCCCAAAAGATAGCGCAGCCATCCGGCAATGGCGATGGGAATGGCCTGCAGCTTCTTAGCGTCTCCATACTTAGCCACGTAAGCTTTCACCGTCTCACCGAAACGGATGCCGATGCCCTGGGACACGTCCACAGACAGCCTCTGCGTGGTGTCTCCCAGATAGGCGTTAGGGAATCGCTCCTGAATCAGCTCATCCAGAAAAGCTTTAGGCGACAAAATGCCTGGGTCCGGAACTACCTCCATACCTTCCACATAACCCACTCGGCGTGCCAGCTCCAGCATATCCGGATCTTTCATCTCGTCCGCAAACAGCTCGTATCCCAACACGCATCCATAAGGTCCCAATGCCGTGTGGATGGGATTGAGGCAGACAGTTACCTTCATTTTCTCAGACTTATTCACCGTATCTCTGTCCGTCATATACACCCCGGCCTTCTCCATGGCCGGACGACCGTTGGGGAAGCTATCTTCCACCACCAGATACTGAGGGCCTTCCGCATTGACAAAGGGGGCAATGTATGTGCTCTTAGACGTAATCACCGGCTGCATGCCCTCCACGCCGGCAGCTTCCAGCTCTTCTGCAACCTTCTCGCTGGGCCGCGGGGTGATTTTGTCAATCATCGTCCATGGGAAGGACACTTTGCTCTCGTCACTGACATATGAAAGAAAACCTTCGTCCACGAAGCCTCGCTTCTTCCATTCCTCCGCCATTTCCAGCACGGAACGTCTGAAGTTTGCGCCGTTCTGAGAGCAGTTGTCCATAGATACCAGAGCCAGCGGAGATTTCCCATTGTGATAACGCTCCAGCAGCATGGCAGCCACCACAGCCATGGCGCCAACAGCCTTTTGGGGCCCATTCTCAATATCCGCTTTCACAAACTCAAAATACGCGCCATCCGCCCCTTTCAGCGCATAGCCTTTCTCCGTGATGGTCAGAGAAACCATCTGAAGCCCTGGCTCTCGGAAAATCTCTTTCAGACGGCTCCACTTAGACTCATCAAAAGACTGGCCCTTCACCGCTTCCGTCAAAGATCCCAACACCTTTTTCTCTGTGGCGCCGTCCCCGTGAAGGGTAACGGCAAGCACAAGATTGTCATAGGGATCATAAATTTTGTCCACCAAATCGTAATCAAAAAGCTCCACACAGGTAATTCCCCTGTCCATTAACCCGTCCGCGATCAGCTTCTCTGCGATTCCGCCCAGGAAAATCCGGAAAATGTTCCCCACGCCCAGATGCACCCAAACCGGATTTTTCCGTGTTCTCTTGGCAACCGCCGCCACATCATAGGCGGGAAGCGCAATTCCAGCCTTTTCCCAGTCCTGTCGGTTCTTCAAACCTTCCAACGTCAATTTCATCGCCATGTCCTCCTAAAAAATCAATCTTAAAAATGAGCGTATCTCCACTGCATTTTATGTTCCGCATGCTCATAGCTACGTACATTTAGTATACCACAACATGACCATTTATGCAGTGAGTTTCTGCATGCCATATGTCCCCTTTTTCATTCTGAAATTCAATGCACCGGAATATTTCCCGGACTGACTGGCGGATATCCTGTCTGCAGACGATCGCATGGGCCTCTTTCGCCCCCGGAAATTCATCAATTCCCGCCAAAAGAATATCCGTTCTGCCCATCTGCCGCAAAGCGTCCCATACAGCGATTCCGCATTCCCGATCCCCAAAGAAAATCGCAGGGGGCAGCTCTTCTGCTCGATTGCAAAGAAACTCATAGAGCAGTTCCCCGGCTAACTTACGCGCCTTCCAGGACAGACGCGCCAGTATTTTTGCCCCCGGTTCCTCCAGAATCGCCTGTTCACGGGCTTTTCGGCTGTACCTGGGACCGTCCGCCCATCCGATGTACCCGATTTGCAGTATCCCTTTTTCTCGGATATGCATGCATACGTCGTGCACCGCTTTCCGATTATCCAGCGCCACCGCATCCGCAAAAGGCAGTCCGCTGTCTGAATCAAAGAAAACCATATTCATTCCCAGCGCCCGAAGCCGGCGCAGTTTATCCCGATCGACTTCCACATCCTCCGGCCAAATCACTGCATTGTACAGGCGTTTCTGCCAGAAACGGTAAATACTGTCTGCCAGCGATTCCTTATGGGGCTTTTCCGCATAAAGCGCCATGGAGCCATATTCCTGTCCATACGCCTGAAAATGTTTGATAAAATCTGAAAAAAACGGATTTTCCGCCGGAGCGATTAAGACAATCATATCTGTGCTGCTGGAGTTTCCGCAGTTGGGAAGAACCACATGATTGCCGCTTCCAGCTTGTTTTACGATCAACCCCTGACGCACCAGCAGTTCCAGAGATTTGCGCACTGTGATGCGGCTCACTTTAAGCATCTCAGCCAGAGTCCTCTCTGCGGGAATCCTCTCGCCTTCCTGAAATACGCCCTCGTATATTTTCCGGCAGATCAGCTCTCTGACATCTTCATATAGCGTGCCGCTGCAATCGTTTCCCATCTATCTCCTCTTTCCAGATCATATTATAACAATGCAAACAATTCCCGGTTGGAAGGATACAGTCTTTCAAACACCCGAAACCGTTCCTCATATAATTTATGATTATCCGCATTTGGCTTTGTAACCTGATCGTGAAAGCGCACAATCCGGCTGCAGGCTTCCTCGTAATCGGAAAATACTCCGACCCCCACTCCCGCCAGAATCGCCGCACCCACGCATCCTTGTTCTTTCACCTGACTTGTCACGACTTCACAGCCAAACTGATCCGCAATTATCTGGCGAAACACCCGGCTGTTTGCTCCGCCGCCGGAAGCAATCACACGGTCAAAAGACAGCCCCATTTCCCGGAAAATCTCCAGAGAACATTTCTGCGCATAGATGATGCCCTCCATAGCGGCCCGAATCATATCCGCCCGGTCATGCTTCAAACTCAGGCCAAAATATATGCCTCTGGCATTGGGATCGTTCCACGGCGTGCGCTCTCCGCTTAAATACGGCAAAAAGAACAGGCCGCCGCTGCCCGGAGAAGACTGTTCCGCCAGATCCGTCATAACGTCATAGCTTTCCATATTCAAAACATTATTTTTCAGCCATTTCAGAGAAACTCCCCCGCTTAAATTAGCCCCCATAAGCAGCCATTGTCTGCCGGCCACATGGCAAAACGTATTCGTCCGAAACTCTTTATCATAAACAGGCCGCTCAGAGACAGTCACCAGCTGACTGGCCGTCCCAATATTGGAAATCGCCATTCCCGGACGCGTCATCCCGTTTCCCAAAGCCTGCACCAGCGTGTCCCCTCCGCCGTAAACAACGGGAATGCCTTGGGGCAGCCCTGTTTCCTGCGCACATGTCCTGGACACGGTTCCCGCAATCTCAGATGATTCATGGCAGGAGACGAAGAAACTTTCCTCCAGACCAATCCTGCGGATAAAATCCCCGGCCCACTGCCTGGCCGCCGTGTCAAAAATTACCGCGCTGGATGCGTCGGACATATCCGTTCCCATCTCCCCGCACATCCGGAAACGGATGTAATCCTTGGGCAGCATCACCTTATGAATCCGCTCATAATTTTCAGGCTCATGGTCCCGGACCCATACCAGAGAACTGACCAGGAATCCTGTGCTTAAAGCATTCAGCGTCACAGACTCATATTCTTCTCTGGGAATGATCCCATAGATGCGCGCAATCGCCTCCGCCGACCTCTGATCGGCCCAGATAATCGTATTTCTAACTTCTTTCCCATCTTTATCCAGCATAACCAGCCCGTGCATCTGGCCTGAATAACTGACGCCGGACAGGTTCTTTTTAGCCTGGGGACACTGTTCCATCAGCGAACGCAAAGTCCAGGCAGTGGCTTCCCAGATCCGCCCCATTTCCTGTTCCGCCCACGACTGCCTGGGCTTTATTATATCATACTCCTTTTGGGCAATTCCCGCAACCGTTCCATCCTCATCCATGAGCAGTGATTTCACACTGGATGTGCCCACATCTATCCCTAATAAATATCCCAAACCATTTTCCTCCTGACTTTTTTCATTTCCTTTCCGCATGACCGCTACATGGACGCAGAATCCGGGTCCAGCCGCAGGATAATGTCCTCCTGAATATCCGGCGATAAATCCAGAAAATTCACAAACGTTCCATGAATCCTCATAATATAAACGCCGCCGGGCGCATACTTTTTGGGATTCGCCAATACTTTCCGCAGCATTTCCGGCGTGGTTACATTTACGTAGAGATAAAAGGGAGAAAGCCCTTCGTTCTGCGGATTGTAAAACAACGGCCCTATCACCTTATCCCGAAATTCCACGCCCTTGCCCTCATTTCCTTCAGACTTGAAATACCCTGGATTAATCCCCAAATGTGACGCATATCCCCCGTTAAATCTCTCAAAGGGCAGTTTCATGTTGGAAAGCATCCGGAAACCCAGCCCCTGCGTGGCATCGCCAAACAGCGGGTCCACCCCGTAATTCAGCTCTTCCCGCGCCCTGCGCCCATCCGGCGTAGCTCCTACCCAATACCCATAGAGCAAATGGGTGGATGGCGTTGCCCAGTCCGGACGGAAAGGATTTCCCAGATAATTTCTGCACGCGGCAACCATCTCACTGATCTTCCCGGCGATTTTTGCCGCTTCCTCATCCACTTCCCGTATATGATTGCCAAACTTGGGCGCCGTGAGCAAATATTGATGCAGCTCGGCGTCCTGTTCAAAATTCGTGCGCAGCGCTTCTACTAGCCGCTCCGCATCCTGGGGACGTTCCGCCAAGAGCCGATCAATGGCTATAAACGAATCCGCCACCACGGAAAGGCCATGAATCAGACAACCGCTCCCATTGTACTTGGTTCCCTGCCTTTTCGCGTCGCGCACGTCCACGCCTGTCTCCACGCCGCCCATCATAACAGAGAGAAACGGAACCTGCAAAAGCCCTATGGCCTCCGACGCCGCGTTGGCGCACGCCGTCATCCGCTCCAGATAATATGCCACATTTTTATAAAACAGCCCGCGAACGTCTCTCAACGCTTCCAGTTTACTGGCATATCCATTTTCTTCATCCGATGGGCCAAACCGTTTTTTGGATATCAGAGAAACGCCTTCATTGACTGTCAATTCCAGAATTTTTCCCAGATTCAGCCAACTGTTGGTGGTATTCCCATTGTCTTTTCCCATAATCAGCGGTTCCTGGCATCCCGCAACGGCATAATCCGGAAGATCCTCCCGGTCAATCCCACTGGTCTTTTCCAGAATCGGAAAGATGGAATCGTCGTTAAAAAGAGACGGCGTCAGACACCCCGGTGTAAAAAAGAACCGGCCCATCTCGCGGTAAAACTCTTCCGGCGTGTTTTTATGCAGTTTTGCGGAGAGAATCGGCTGGGGCAGATTCATATCGTAATATGCGTCCATCAGCGCATATGTGGTGGGGTTGGTCAAATCCTCCCCATCATTGGATCTGCCGCCCACCAGCAAATTCTGGGAAATGGCCCAGCTTCTGTCTCCCACGTTAAAAAATACAAGCATATGCTTAAACAAGGCCGCCGCCATCTCACGGTCCGTATTTTCCATCGCCCGGTACGGCTCAAAAATACGGTCCGCATTTCCCACGGAAAAGGCATAGGGATTGGGCGTTTGCTCCATGCACATGGTCTGCCAGATCAGGAGAAACGACTGAATGGCCTCATATAAATTCTCCGCCCCGTATTCCGGAACTTTGCCAAGCGCCGCTTCCATCCGCTGAAACCGGGCGCGGGTCTTTTCATCTTCCGCCGCCTGCGCCTTCTCGTGGGCCAGTTCTCTGTAACGGCGGGCGTAAACCAGCGCCGCATCCAGAGCAATATCCATAGCCTCGAAATAATTTTGTTTTGAGGGATCCGTCTCCTTTGCGCGATTCTCGGCAATCTGTTTTTTCATGCCGCAGATGCCGTTCTTTAATAAAGGCCGCACATCGGGAATCAGATGGCCGCTCACCTGCTCGAAGAAAAAAATCGCCTCACTGGCCAGATCCCCTGCCAGCTCATTGGCATGATTCATGGCTTTTGCAAACGGAGTCTGCTCATTGTATGCTTTAAGCGCATCAATCCTTTCCTGTGTAATTTCTTTCGTCGGCTCGATATCCCCGAACACCGCCACCGGATCACAGTAGCCTTTAAAAGAATCCACACGAAACGCCGGATTAATCAGCGCATAGGAACGGGCGAACGCATCGTCCTGCGTCCCCGCAAAGATACTGTAATCACTGATTTGCAAAGGAAGCTCCTCCGCCACCCGCACCTGCGTCCTGGCAATCCGAATGCAGTCCGCAAGGTCTTTATACTCCTCGTCGCACCGGCGCTGAATCTCTTTCGCCAGAAACCATCCTTCCAAATGATCGATTTTACGCTCTTCCTGAAACCTTTTCCTGGCCAGTTCCGTGATCTCCGCCGCTTGGATCTGTTCTCTTTCCTTTTGCATAATAACCTCCTCATGCACACTATACATATAGGCGATTGACTAGTCCCCACATCATGGTGACAAGGTTGCGCAATCACCTGGTTATACAATACTATGTACGTTTATATTGCAGGCCCGCGCTTTCTATGCGCTCTTGAAACGCCCGGACTTTGTCCGCCGTCACCCTGGCCTTTTCATCCATTGTGTAATGCAATCCGCACTGGCGCCATTTCTTTTTTCCATATTCATGGTATTTCAGCGCTTCAAACGTAACGTTTTCCCGGGGCAGAGACTGGAAAAAAGCAAGCAGCTCTCCCATTTCCTTCTCATTATCGTTCACGCCTCCCACCAGTGGAACGCGCACATGCACCTGTGGATGCATTCTTGCCGCCCTGCGGATATTTTGTAAAATCAGTTCGTTTGAGATTCCCGTGAACTTCCGGTGCTTTTCCCCGTCTATCAGCTTACAGTCCACGATCAGGCAGTCCACATAGGGGAACAAATCCCGCAATCTCGGGTGGGCCCCATTGCTCTCAATGGCCGTGTGAATCCCGTGCTTTTTCAGCATTTGCAAAACCGCCAGGAGCTCATCGAATTGAAGGGTGCACTCGCCTCCGGTGAAAGTCACTCCGCCGCCTTCATAATACATCATCCGCGATGACAGCGCTTCCTCCGCCACATCCTCCGGCCTTTCCTCTACACAGGAAAGAAAAATCCCTTTGCTTTTATGGGAATGTATGCATTCCCGCCCCGCGCATCCTCTGCAGACGGATCGGTTCAATGCCTGCCCTTCCACCGCGCCATGGGGACATAATTGAGGAGACAGCCATTTCTCGTCAGTCATCAATATTCCATCCCGCTCAAACCCCTCCGGGTTGGCGCACCAAGGACACCGCATATTACATCCCTGCAAGTGAAACACAAGCCTGTTTCCCGGGCCATCCTGTGAATAGTTAAAGCCTTTCTGAAATATTTTCATTCCCATCTTCCCCCTTAATTGGTATTATAGTGTAGTACCAATTTTTTGTCAAGCAAAATCTTCCTTTGGACACGACAAACGGATGGAAAAATTCATTTCCATATGTTAGAATAAGATTCAGGCCCACGGACGGACCGGAATCTGTAAAGGAGAAACGACATGAAAGAAAACGTGGAATTTAAACCATTGACTCCGCAATATGATTTTGCATTGGCAAAGCTAATCCGAACCAGCCTCGAAACTCACCGCCTTGACATTTTGGGTACCGTATATTTCGATAAAGGTCTGGATTGCTTAAGCCAGTTTTATTCCTCCGAAGGCCGCTCTTACTATGTTCTCCTGCAAAACGGCGCATTCATCGGCGGCATCGGTCTCGCCGAATTTGACGGCGACTGCTGTGAGCTGCAAAAGCTCTATCTTACGGACGCCGCCAGGGGACAGGGGCTTGGCCTCTATATGATCGCCTACATTGAAGACCGCGCCAGGGAAATGGGCTATAAACGCATGTATCTGGAAACCCACAGCAACCTGCAGGCAGCGATTCATATCTATGAAAAGGCCGGCTATACGGAAATAGCGCGGCCCAAGAGCGTCGTCCACAGCACGATGGATAGATTTTACATAAAAAAGCTATGAAAATTCACATGAAAAACGCAGACAGGGATTAGCAGGTGAGGAAAAATGATAGGACTGGGCACGATCATCAACAGCGCCAGCATCATAGCCGGCGGACTGACCGGCCGTTTTATAGGGAGAAGATTCCGCCAGGAGCAGCAGGATTCGTTACATAAGACATGCGGGGTAAGCGTGCTGTTCATCGCCATTGCCGGCGCCATGGAGGGAATGCTGAAGATTGAGAATAACGCTCTTGGAAGCGGGAAGTCCATGCTCGTGACGCTCTGTCTCGCCATTGGCACGGTCATCGGTGAGTGGATGGGGATTGAAAAGGGCTTCGAGCGTTTCGGACAATGGCTGAAGAACAAAACCGGGAACAGCGGGGACGCCAAGTTTGTCAATGCTTTTGTCACAGCCTCATTGACTGTATGCATTGGAGCGATGGCCATCGTGGGCGCGATTCAGGACGGGATTTCAGGCGATTACTCCACTCTCGCCGTAAAAGCGGCGCTGGACTTTATCATCATCGCAGTGATGACGTCTTCCATGGGAAAGGGCTGCGCTTTTTCCGTGATCCCGGTTTTTATATTTCAAGGGACGATCACCCTGCTTGCCCGGCTGATCTCGCCGGTCATGACCGACCTGGCTGTTTCTTACCTGTCCCTCATAGGCTCCATCCTGATTTTTTGCGTCGGGGTAAATCTCGTGTGGGGAAATAAAATCCGGGTCGCCAATATGCTCCCGGCGGTCTTGCTCGCCGCACTCGCCGCCTATCTGCCGTGGGGATTTTGACAGCTCCCCACGGCAGTGCATTTTGGTTCTCCAGTTATTTTTGCCCCGCCCGCGCCTCTGCCATGCAGGCCTGCCGCGCAGGATTCTTTCTTATTTCAACGAAAGGAATGACATTGTAAGCAATGGGACGGATTTTAGATGATGACTTGATCTTTGAAATACTTTCCGCAGTGGAGGAAATCCCGGAAGGCCGCGTCGCCACTTACGGGCAGATTGCCCGGCTGATCGGACGGGATAAAAACGCAAGGCTTGTGGGAAAGGCGCTTGGCATGGCCGGATTTTATGGAAACTATCCCTGCCACCGGGTGGTAAACCATGCAGGGCGGCTGGTTCCGGGATGGCCGGAACAAAAAAACCTGCTCCTTCAGGAGGGCATTTTATTCAAAGACGCTTCCCACGTGGATCTGAAACGCTGCCAGTGGGATTGCTGAAATCAACGCAGGGAGAAAAAATATGCTGTACACAATACGTTATCAATCCCCCATCGGGCCGCTTTTGCTGGCGGAAAAAGACGGCGCGCTGGCGGGAGTCTGGATGGAAGGACAGAAATATTATCTTGGCGACCTGCAGGGCGAAGCGCAGGAAGAGAATGCAAATTCAAAAGTTTTGCGCCGGACAAAAAACTGGCTGAACCGGTATTTTAACGGGGAAAAGCCGGACCTGCGCGCATTAACCCTGAATCCGAATGGGAGCGAGTTTCAAAAAGACGTATGGAAAATCCTTTGTAAAATTCCATACGGGAAAACCATGACCTACGGGGAAATCGCACAGAAAATCGCGGCCAGCCGGGGCCTTGAAAGGATGTCCGCCCAGGCGGTAGGCGGCGCCGTGGGGCATAATCCCATCTCCATCATCGTCCCCTGCCACCGCGTGGTGGGCTCAAATGGAAGCCTGACCGGATATGCAGGCGGACTGGAAAAGAAGATTAAGCTGCTCACTTTTGAAGGGGCAGACATGGGAAAGCTGTTTGTCCCGGCAAAGGGAACGGCTCTGTAGTTCTGGAAACAGGCAGTTGCGAAACTGTTTCCAAATATCACGAGCCTGGCCAAAATAAACAAAGCCGGTAAAAAGGAGGACACAAGGCCATGGAATGGAAAGACGGCAAGACACGGTGTAAATGGGCAAATCCGGGAAACAACGCTTATCTGCGTTACCACGATGAAGAATGGGGCGTTCCCGTCCACGATGACCATCGATTATTTGAAATGCTGATTCTGGAGTGTTTTCAGGCGGGCTTAAGCTGGGAATGCGTCCTGAATAAACGGGAGGCGTTCCGGGCGGCGTTCGATGGATTTGACCTGGAGAAAGTCTGCGCGTACCAAGAAGACAAGATAGAAAAACTGTGTGAAAATAAGGAAATCATCCGTAACCGGCTGAAGATAAAAGCCGCCGTAACCAACGCCCGCGCATTCCGCAAAATCCAGAAGGAATTCGGCAGTTTTTCGGCGTATCTCTGGCATTGGACAAAAGAAAAAGTGATTTACGAAAAGGATAAGGCCAGTTCCCCGCTTTCGGACGCCGTGTCCAAAGACCTGAAAAAGCGTGGGATGAAATTCGTGGGGACGGTCATCGTCTATTCCTATATGCAGGCGGTCGGAGTGATTTATTCCCATGAGAAAGGCTGCTTTTTGGAGCACGGGAAAGAATTCAATACTTATTACACGGAACAGGCAATCCGGCAAGTGTAAAATAGTGTTCTCCCCATTTGCAAAGCATCTCAACAATAGGAACTAAAGTATTCCCAAAATCAGTAAGGGAATACTCTGTTTTTGGCGGGACAACAGGATATAAAACGCGATTGATAACACCGTCTTCTTCAAGCTCTTTCAGCTGCTTGCTTAACATACGGGGCGTCGCTCGCGGGACCGCTCGTTGAATTTCACTATAACGCTTAGTTCCGTCAATCAGCGCATACACAATAATGGCTTTATATTTGCCGCCGATCACATCTATAGCCGCCTCTACAGGACAATTATAAGTTTTTATCTTTTCGATATTCATAATATGCGTCTCCCATGATATACAAAGTGATAGTATGTTACAAAAAAGTGCGTACTTGAATTTTAAACCAGTTTTGTTTATGATTATATTAATGGCAGGCAGAAATGTCAACCAGCAATCTAATAGGTAATTGCGAAACCGTTATTCCAGTCCTTCCGTTTGTTCAAAATAAACAAAACGGAGCTCAAAACCGTTTTTAATTCGCTCCTTATTTGTTTATTTTGCCCAAACTCTGGTGACTGAAAAGGGCGTTTCGCAATCATCTACAGCAATCTAATGTCAAAAGGAGACAATACTATGAAAAAAGATTTAGGGGTAGTTCCGGCTGTTTACCCTATGCCTGTGCTGATGGTAGCGGCATACGATGAAAACGAGAAAGTCAACGTCATGAACGTGGCATGGGGGCAAATTTGCGGCAGTGACAAAATCATTCTCTTTATTGGAGAAGGTAAAAAAACATGGCTCAATATCAAGGCCAGCAAAGCCTTCACCGTCGCGATTGCAGATGAAGCGCACATGGATGTCGCCGATTTCTTCGGGATTGCGTCCGGCAATAAAATGGATGATAAGTTTGAGCGGACGGGCTATCATGCGGTAAAAAGCGACAAGGTTCATGCGCCGGTCATTGAAGAATTCCCTGTTGCGATGGAATGCGAATTACTGGATATTCTCGATACCGAATATGTTTCCGGTATCGTGGGGAGAATCGTCAATGTGAAAGCAGAGGAAACAGTTCTTGGCGAGAACGGCAAGGTTGACCCGGCGAAACTCCATGCATTAATGTTTGACCAGTTCCAGCACGGCTACTACGTTACAGGAAAAAAGGTCGGCACAGCTTGGAACGCGGGATCCGGTTTAATGAAAAAATGATGCAGCCCATCCGGAAATCTCTCCAAAATGAAAAGCATCCGGGGACGGGGACATGGGCCTATGGATTTTCAGATGTATAAAAATCTTAGGAACTGTGCATAATTAAATTGTGCACAGTTCCTAACAATATTTCTTATACTGTTCGGCTTCTAAATGACTTCCGCCTTTTCCATGAATATATAAAAGCGCTTTTAGATTCTGATTCACAACCATTACAGCTGTTCCGGCATGGTATCCCTGGCCAGCTCCTCCACCAGCGATTTCATCACATTTCCATCTGCCGAATCTCTGGCAATCAATCCATAGGAAATCTCCCCCCATTTCCAGATCGCCACATAGCTGTTTCCCGCGATTTGTATGGGAATCTCGCAGCTGCCCACCACTGCTTTTGCATCCTCTAGCTCCTGCGTCTCCGTCTGCATGCCGGTTACATTTTCTTCTGTCCGAGCCGCCCGGTAACTGTACTGAACTCCATTTTGCATAAACTGTATCTCCGCCACCCGGTCCGCGATGATAAAATATTTGGCATCCTCCGCCCCCGCAGGCGCCTCGATGTCCGCCCCCACCTTCGCAAAAGCCTTGGCGCCTTCCACCTCCGTCACGGGATCGGAAACCTCCTCTTTCGGCGTTTCCGGCCGGATCAGCCTTTCTTGATTCTCCTGTTTTGCGCAGCCGAGCAGCAAAATGGCCATTGCCAGCGGCAGCCAGATTTTTTTCATGCCTTTTTGGCTCCTTTCCATCTTTATTCTTTCCACACAGGATTCTCCGCCTGCGGCAGGCTGCTTTCGGCGGCATAATTCCTCTTTCGCCGCAGCGCGCCCTCACCTGAAGGGTCCTTTATCTCATGGGGGATTCCAGCGGAATTTCCTATAAGATAAAAAGACGCCCGTTATCAGGCGCCTTCGTGCTTTCTTATGCATCTTGCTATTCTATGCATCTTTACAGTTTTGTAATTTCCTGTATTTCTTTAAATTTGTCCATTATGTACCCAAAGTTCTTCCGAATATGAGGAAGGCTGCACTGGCTGCAGTCTTTGACCCCTTTCTTTGTATAATGGAAATTGCCTCCGCATTTATCCTTCAGAGCATACAGAGGGCAGTAACAGAATAAGCAGTTAAAATCCTCCGGATGTTCCGTCTCGTGACATGGAAAATGCTCACATTTTGTATGGGAGAAAAAGGAATATTCTTTATCTTTCCAGGAATCTTTATCAAACATATTTGCTCCTTTCGGTGATAAGAGGAAACCTCAGCCAGGAGGTAACAATGGTTCCTAAAGCGAGCATAAAGAACCAGAGTTCTTGCTGAAGCCCACTTATCGCCTGCCGTTTAATCGCGCATAATTCACACGTACAGGTTCATTCCATAAAAAGAAATATCCTCTTCCCCGATTCGGGAAAGAACATACAACGCATTTTGTTTTGCAAATGCTTAGATGTACACTTTACACGGAAGCTTCACCTTACATACGAAGCAGGTTTCCTGACTCATGGATCGTGGCCCCGCCTGCCCTTCTCATATGCCTGGCATACAATGGCTCTTGCAGACGGCGCTCCCCAAATACAGTGACCGGAACCGCTTAGGACTCTCACCTAATTCCCTCTTCATCCGCTTTACAACGCGCATGCACTTCGTATGTTTTCTGGAATTATACATGATATATTATAGCACAGGAAAATAAATCTGTCAAATTTATTTCTCACCGCCGCAGCTCTGACGAGTAAATTTGTTCCTGTTCCATCATCAGGAAATTTATTTGATT
>CAYOWU010000040.1:0-29560 GCA_964407765.1 uncultured Lachnospiraceae bacterium | reverse complement strand
CTTCATTGTCACAAAAATATGCATACAAACTGCAAAAAACGCAGTTTGGCGCCTGCCTGTTTTAGGATCGGCTTGCGTCTTCAAGTCGACACTTCGCGGGATGGCGGCTGTCTGAACGGTTATTTTTATTCAGGGAAATGTACGCCTGCGGGCTTGTTCCCAAAAACGGTTTGGGGGTATAATAAAAATAAGAAAACGAAAGGATGGATGGGATTATGCAGAAATATGATGTGATTATGATTGGCGCGGGGCCGTCCGGGATCTTTTGCGCGTACGAGCTGATTGAGCGGCGGCCAGACATGCGCATTTTGATGATTGAGAAAGGGCGCTCCATCGAGAAACGGCAGTGCCCCAAGAGAAAAACCAAGAAGTGCGTGGGCTGTCAGCCCTGTTCCATTACCACGGGATTTGCGGGGGCCGGAGCTTTCTCCGACGGAAAGCTGTCGCTGTCGCCGGATGTGGGCGGCAATCTGCTGGAAATCCTGGGGTACGAAAAGACGGTGAAGCTTTTAAAGGAGTCCGACGACATTTACCTGAAATTCGGCGCGGACGTCCATGTGTACGGCGTGGGCAAGGAGGCGGAAATCCGGGAAATCCGCCGAAAGGCCATCAACGCCAACTTAAAGCTGGTGGAATGCCCCATCCGCCATCTGGGCACCGAGGAGGGCTATAAGATTTACCAGCGGCTGCAGCGCCATCTCCAGGAGAAAGGAGTGGAAATGCTCTTTAACTCCATGGTGGAGGACATTCTCATCGAGGATGGGCGGGTCCAAGGGGTACAGACTCAGGCGGGCCAGAAGTATTACGCCGGCCAGGTGGTGGCGGCCGTGGGGCGGGAAGGCGCGGACTGGCTCAGCCATATCTGCCAAAAGCATGGAATCGAAACCCGCGTGGGCACGGTGGATGTGGGCGTGCGGGTGGAAGTGCGCGACGAGGTGATGGAAGCCCTGAATAAAAATCTGTATGAGGCGAAGCTGATTTACTACACACCGACCTTTGACGACAAAGTGCGGACTTTCTGCACGAACCCTTCCGGGGAAGTGGCCACGGAATACTACGAAGACGGCCTGGCGGTGGTGAACGGCCACGCCTATAAGTCCCAGGAGTACAAAACCGATAACACCAACTTTGCCCTGCTGGTGTCCAAGAATTTCACGAAGCCGTTTAAAAGTCCCATCGAATACGGAAAATACATCGCCCGGCTCAGCAATATGCTCTGCGACGGGAAAATCATGGTGCAGACCTTCGGCGATTTCCGCCGGGGACGGAGGACGACCGAGGAGCGGCTAGGCCGCAACAATCTAATCCCTACGCTCAAAGACGCAGTGCCGGGGGATCTGTCCTTGGTATTTCCACACCGGATCATGGTGGACATCGAGGAAATGATCTTCGCACTGGACAAGGTGACGCCGGGAATCGCCAGCGATGAAACCTTGCTGTACGGGGTGGAGGTGAAGTTCTATTCCAATAAAGTGGTGGTGGATCAGGACTTTGAAACCAATGTGAAAGGGCTGCGGGCCATCGGCGACGGCGCGTCGGTGACCCGGGGGCTGCAGCAGGCCAGCGCCAATGGGATTTGTGTGGCGCGGAGTATTTTGGAGGGGTAGATGCGTTTGTCAAGCGGGAGGAGATTTTAAAAAGTTTTTACAAATGGGAGAAATTATGACAGAGGAAAGATATTGGCAGTTCAGGAAACTTGCAGCCATTGAAGAACCGGTTTTTAACGGTGTTTTAGAGAAATTTTATGATCTTGGAATTGACGGGCTTGTGCGGGAAAACATTCAAAATTCGCTGGACGGCAAAAATGTGGATTGCGAAGAACCAGTGGAGGTTCTTATTGAGACAGGGCGGGTTGAAACAGACGCTATACCTGGGATTGACGAGATCAGGGAGAGGATTCAATGCCTGCAGGGAGAAAATGATTACACCAAAAATACAATTGACCATATGAGAACCTATATGAATGAAAAGGCCGTGCCGTATATTTCTTTTGAAGACCGGAATACAAAGGGTTTGAGTGGAGCGTCTCGCGGAGAAAAGTATGAAAAAGGAGACACTTGGGGCGTTTATGCCTATAAAAAAGGGGTGCATCATTTTGAAGAGGACAGCGGCTGGGAAAATATACGCGGCGGCTCTCATGGTGTGGGTAAAATTGCGTCGAATGCGGCTTCTGATTTATATCTGATGTATTTTGCCAATTGCGATGCACAGCAAAATCAGCATTTAGGTGGAACGGTCCAATTAATTGAACATATTTACAAAGATGAAAGCTACCGGTCCACGGGGTATTTTTCAAATATAGACGCAGATGGGGCATTATACCCATTTGAAAATACTTTTTCACCAGTGTTTCGGAAAGATACTAGGGGCTTGAAAATTATCATACCTTTTTTGAGAAAGCAGTTTTGTGATGAGAAACAGATTTTGCGCAGCGTGTGCGATAATTTCTTTGTGGCGATTTTAAGCGGGGATTTAGTGGTTTTCCTGAATAAGATTCGGATCGACAAAGATTCTATTTTTCATATCGTAAGCAATCAGGAGTATTATGAAGAACAGGAAGACGGGGAAATCCAGAATAATTTCACTCCGCTGTATATTCGGACCTGGTTGGGACAAGAGCCATGCAGCATTGAAATTATGGATAAGAAAAAAGTGGCGCATCGCTTTTTGTTTTATTTTAATACTTCTGAGCTAATCAAGAAGGGACGCGTTGCAATCGTCCGAAGAATTGGCATGAAAATAGAAGATAAGAAAATCAGAGGATATGTGAATGCATCGTTTAACGGGATACTGATACCTGCGTCGGATGAGGAGGATATTTTTCTAAAAACAATGGAAAATGAATCGCATACGGAGCTTTCGCATAAACACATTAAAAATCCGGAAGAGCAAAAAAATGCGCTTCGCTTTATTAATAATATTTCCAAAAGAATAGGGGAGATGGTTGCAGAGATGATTAAAGAGCGGAATCCGCCGGATGGAAAAATAGATACGTCGGACCTCCTCTATTCGGTGGAAAACAGTTTCCAGAAAGAATTGAAGAAGAACGAGTCTACGGTGAAGTTGACGAAAGGAAATCGCAAAAGCGAGAAAATTTTGGTCAAATTAAAGACGAACAGCCGGGAGAAAAAGAAGGACGAAAAGGGGACAGATAAGAAGAAGCCACGTAAAAAAGTAATCAGGCGCGTGCAGAAAAAAGACGGAAGAAACGATATGAGAGACAGGGTGCGGTATCTGATGAGCACAGAAAGCATACAACGGCTAGTTTTAAAAGACAGAGAAATTCTTCATTTGGACTTTTCGGGGGACGAGCAGTATGGGAATGAAACGACGTGTGACATTGCGATGGCTGTGGTAGACGGAATGGGAAAGGAGTACGAAACGGAGTTCGATTTAAAGAAAAATTATTTTGTAATTCTGGATCGGAATGTCAGGAAAGAATGTAAAGTGGATGGAAATATTATAAAAAATGTTTCCATAAAAGCGCAACAGGTTTATTTGGAAATGAAAACATCTCAGCATTTTAATAAGTCGCTGAAATTTATTTATTATGTGGAGGTGTAAGCGGTGATTTATTCAAAAGGGGCTAATTTTCCCTATCCAGTGCTGGCCAATAACTCCAGCGGTTATACAGACGCGGAATTTGAGTTTGATGTTTCTTTAAAAGAAAATGTTCATTCATACATATTTGAGGTAGAGTATACGATTGGTTCAGAGTTTATACGGGAATTGATAAAATCCGGAAGGGCAAGGCTGATCCTGATTATTAAATCTAAAGACAACCAGTTTCACATCTTAAGTTCCGGGGAAAAACCATCGGTGGAAATACCAAAATCAAGATTAAAGCTCAATAGTAAGAAAACGCTACAAGTGATGATTCAGGCCGTGGAAGCGATTAGTTTTGCGGATAATTTAGATCTGGACGAATTTTACGATGAGTTAAAAGCGGATATTTTGGTGGGCGAAGGAATGGCGTTAGGATTTTCCAACCTGGTTATGTTCAATGGCTCTCAGAAAAAGCCATATGATTTATTTGAAAGAAAAGTAGATCCGGAAATTGAGTCCGAGATCGAAATACAGGTTCAGGAAGAGACTATTTTGATTGTATATAAACGGGAGGAAATGCAATTTAGCGGCATGCCGCGAGGGGAGGCGTTTAATTACCCCTATATTTATATAGGTTTGCAAAAGGCTTTGATAGGCTTTTTGTTTCACTATACGGAAAACGTCGAAGAGGGAATAAATTTATCGGATATAGGAGAGCTGGTCAGTGCGTTGGATGGGAAACTGTACAGCCTAATGGAGACAAAAGGCGTTCGCGAATTGTCTTTGGACAATATAGATCAGGTCATATATTTAATATCGGATCATTTATTATCAAAGTATACAAATGCGGTTAAGGGGATGAGTAATGGAAATTAAATTATTGAGCAGCGATTACAAAAAAGATCCATTATTTTATGAAGAATTCTGTGAAAATAGATTATGGCAAGGGCATTATATCACAGAAGAATCGGTGGACGCACCGGAGATGCCGGATTTTCCGATTTATTTTGCGGGGATGTCGAAAAAGGAAAAGAAGACGGGTTTTTTCAAATTATTTCAGACGATAGAGGATCATGTTCTTACGATGGATCGGGATGTCTATATGGATGGAAGATTTTGGCATTCGTATTTGTGCCTATATAAATACGATTTTCTTGTGAAAACATACCCTAATATTTTGCAGGGGATCAGCGCATTTAGGAATATTGTGATTAGAAAGTTTGACTGGGAAAATTACATATATAAGGCAATATTGGCGGCGCAATATGTGGTGGATCACGTGGGGGCTGAGGATTCGATCAAAAAGGAAAAATATTATAATTTAATTTTGGATAATATGGATGTCTTTAATTATATCATTAAATACGAGATATTCCGCAATAGCGATTTTCTGATTCAGGTTTTAGATATAATTGATGAAACAGGATTGAGTAAGGTTCTAAAAGCGAAGATCAAGGGCCGGCCGGATTTGGAGAAAGATCCCAGGTATGGCCGAAGAGTGATTTTTGAATTTAACAAAAGTTATCCTATTGTTCTGGCGCCTATGTTAAAGAAGGATCAGCTAAAGGATATTTTTTTGGAATACTTGTCGTACTATTATGCCGGGGAGGAAGTCGCGGAAGAGGAAGACGAATTCTAAATAAAGAAGTAAAAAACCGCCGACCCCCGTCAGCGGTTTTTCACATCCTCTATTTTGTCAACAGCATCATAATCTCGTTGCTTCTGGCAATAAACTTGGTCATGGCTTCCGGCTCCAGCGGTTTATGGCTGATCATGGCCAGGTCATAGAGCTGCTCGCAGATCATGTGGGTATGCTCGGAGTCCGCGTGAGCGGCCAGATACTGCACCAGTGCGTTTTTGGCGTTCAGGATTAAGGTTTCCTTGCCGCCGAACATGGACGGGTCGCCCATGCCCATGCCGCCCATGCTGTACATTTTCATCATTTCCTGCATCCGACGGCTCTCCTCTTCCAGGGTCATCATGGAGGAAATGTTTTCGTTCTTTAAGTTTTCCACCTTCACATTGAGCTTGTCGTTGCCCAGCTCTTTGCGGAACAGGTCGGTGAGCGCTTTGGCTGTTTCCTCGTCCGCATCGTTTTCCACGATATCCTCGGTCATGTCGGAGTCGATGCGCTGGAACTTCACTTTGTCGTTGAGACGTTCGATGTGGGAGATAAAGGCGTTGTCAATGTTGTGCTGCAAGTACACCGCGTCCAGGCCCTGTTCCCGGAACAGATTGATGTACTGGCTTTGCTGCACGGGGTCGGTTACGTAGAAAATGGTGGTTTTCTTTACGTCTTCGTCTTTTTTCTCCTGGGAGGCTGCCTCGTCTTTGTCCTCCGGCGCGCCGTTTTTCTCCAGGCAGTCTTTTAAGGACAGGTATTTGTCGTCCAGGTTCTTGAACAGGATGTAGTCCATCATCCGCTCGGAGAATTTGTCGTCCTTGACGCAGCCAAATTTGATGAACGGGCTGATGTCGTCCCAGTAGGACTCGTAGTCCTCTCGCTGCGTCTTGCACATGCCGGTGAGCTTGTCTGCCACTTTCTTAGTGATGTATTCGGAGATTTTTTTCACAAATCCGTCGTTTTGCAGCGCGCTTCGGGACACGTTCAGGGGCAGATCGGGGCAGTCGATGACGCCCTTTAAAAGCATCAGGAATTCCGGGATGACTTCCTTAATATTGTCGGCGATGAACACCTGGTTGTTGTACAGTTTGATGGTTCCCTCAATGGAGTCGTATTCCGTGTTGATCTTCGGGAAATACAGGATTCCCTTCAGGTTGAAAGGATAGTCCATGTTCAGGTGAATCCAGAACAGAGGCTCCTTGAAGTCCATGAACGTTTTCTGGTAAAATTCTTTGTAATCCTCGTCGGAGCACTCGTTGGGATGCTTGGTCCATAAAGGCTGAGGCTCGCTGATGGAAATCGGGCGTTTGTTGATTTTCACCCGATCTCTGGCCGGGGAGATTTCCACCGTTTCCTTCTCGCCGTTTTCATTTTCCTTTTCTTCGGTTTTGGCTTCCTCGTGAATGCGCTCCACAATCACATCGTCGTCTAGAAGCTCGTCCTCGTCGATGGTTTCGTACTCCTGCTCGTCGCCGGCCTTGCTCAAATAAATGTTCACCGGCATGAAAGAGCAGTATTTGTCCAGGACTTCCCGGGCGCGGTATTCATTGGAGAACTCCACGCTGGATTCGCCCAGGAATAAGGTGATCTCCGTGCCCACCGTGGTTTTATTTCCCTGGGAAATCTCGTATTCGGTGCCGCCGTCGCAGGTCCAGTGCACCGGCTCGGCGCCTTCCTTGTAGGAAAGGGTGTCGATGTGCACTTCGTCGGCTACCATAAATGCGGAGTAAAATCCCAGGCCGAAGTGGCCGATCATCTGGTCCTCGGTGGTCTTGTCCTTATATTTTTCCAAAAATTCGGTGGCGCCGGAAAAAGCGATCTGCGTGATGTATTCCTCCACTTCCTCTGCGTCCATGCCGATGCCGTTATCAATAAATTTTAAAGTTTTCTCTTCTGGATTTACAATTACGTCGATTTTCGCCTTGTAGTCGTCTGGAAACTGGTACTCACCCATGATTTCCAGTTTTTTTAATTTGGTGATGGCGTCACAGCCGTTGGACACCATCTCTCTGAAAAAAATGTCATGGTCAGAATAGAGCCATTTCTTAATGATTGGGAATATGTTTTCGCTGTTGATGGATAAACTTCCCTTTTTTGCTGCCATAATTACTCACTCCTTTGTTTTCCCTTTTTCTCTTGAAATGTATTGTAATACCGGAGAAATGAAAAGTCAAGAAAAAATCAGCGCTCTTTTTGCTTGAGCGCTAACAAAAATGGGCGGTGTTTTATCCAGGATACCATATGGTGTATAGTATGCCAATGCCTTTTAGCTTACTATGGGAAATTTTCGGGAGAAAAAATAAAATTTTTCTTGACATTTCGGGACTCCACACTTATAATGGAGACACTTTAAAGTTTTACAAAATTTTTTGACTAAAAGGGAAATTTTTTCCATTGCAAGAGAAAGTTGAGAAAATCACTAGTTTTTAGAGATTATATTATTGGTTATAATGATGTAGTCTGTAAAGACTGGTGAATTTTCACTATCGGGAATTCGTTTGACTTTCCGGCTTCAATGTGAATGTATGAGGCGGGAATTTTTTTCGTTTGACTGGTTTCATCAGTGGCGGCTGGCCAGGACAAGTCGTAGTTTCCGGACGGCTGCAGGCATTTAATGTTTATTTTTTTATTTTTTATGGAGGTAACATCATGAATAAGGGAACTGTAAAATGGTTTAACGCGGAAAAGGGTTATGGATTTATCACAGGGGAAGACGGAGCTGACGTATTCGTACATTTCTCTGCAATCCAGGGGGAAGGTTTCAAATCTTTGGATGAAGGTCAGGCTGTTTCTTATGATTTAAGCGAAGGCGCCCGCGGCATGCAGGCTGCAAACGTTGTGAAATTATAATATGCCAGACAAAACCCCCGGAGATTTCGCTTCGGGGGTTTTGATTTTTTTCATTTCTTTTGCTATTCCTCTGTATTCAATTCAGATAAGTAATCGTCGATGGCCGTGGCGTCCATGACCGTTTCCACAACTTTTGCGTTCTGAGCTGCCGTAACCTTTCCATAAACAGAGTATCCAACCCATATCACCACCGCAGCGCAGATCAGGATTCCGGCCAGTTTTTCCAGCGCCAGAATTCGTTTTTCTTTTTTGTAAATTTCATGCCGTCGGGCTTTTTGGGCCTTATAGCGGTCTACCTTTTCCTGACTCATGAGAGATTCTCCTTTGCTTTGTCTTTTCTAGTTAATTGCGAAGCAGCAATTATCTATTCTATGTCATTATACAATAGTTTTCCCCAAAAGAAAAGCCCAGAAAAGACATAGGGGTTTAGATCACCATAATAATTCCGCCGTCGTTGGCGTACATGGAGCTGACGCCCGCCGTGTCCAGCAAAAGGACGTCGCGCACGGGGATTCGCTCTAGGACGGCTTCCTTTACAATCTGCGCCCGCTCTGGGCAGTTACAGTGGGAGATGGCCAGGATTTTCTTTTCCGGTTCTGTAACCTGGGCGACGGCTATGTTCACCATTTTGACCAGGGCCTTGTTGATTCCCCGCGCTTTGTCCAGCTGCTGGACGTTCCCCTCGTCGGTGGAGCCCATGACGGGCTTGATGTTCAGCGCGGTTGCGGTCAGGGCTTTTGCCCGGCTTAAGCGTCCGTTTTTGCGGAAGGTTTCCAGATTGTTCAGCACGAAATAGGTATGCTGCCCGCTGATGTACGCCTCCACCTGCGCTACGGTTTCCTCAAAATCCATGCCGGCTTCCTCGCATTCCTGGACTTTCAGGGCGATCAGGGATTCGCCGATGGAAGCGGATCTGGAGTTGAATACATGGATCTTTTTGTTGGGCGTTTCTTCTAATAATAATTGTCGTCCCAGCATGGCGCTGTTGTAGGAGCCACTCAGCTCCGCCGACAAAGTGACGGCGTAAATATGTTCGGCCGGACAATCGTAGGCGCTTTTGTAGCGGTCCGGTGACGGGCAGGATGATTTGGGGCAGGTAGGACTGGCGGCCACTTTCGCCAGGAAGCTTTTCTGGTCAAAGGAATCGTCATCCACGATGTCTTCGCCCTCCACGGTCAGTGTGAGCGGCACGGACTCGAAGCGCGCGTCTTCCTTATATGAGGCGGGCAACTCCCCGCAGCTGTCAATTACAATTTTATAACTCATATCGTCCTCTTTTCCGGTTTACATAGTATTCAATACCACATTATAGTACCATATCCATGCCTTTTTTTAAAGGGTTTTTCAAAAATCTCTAGGTTTTTTTGCCAAGTTCCGATATAATGAATTGGAGCGTGTTTGCAGTGTAGAAGGAGTATGCCATGATTGCATGTAAAATTACAAATTTAAAAAATTTCATGTCGCGTTTGCTGGTCGGCGACAGTTTCGATTCCTTTTGGCTGTCGGAGGCTTCCATCACCATGGGCAATACGTTTACCATAGATGGGGCATTGCATCCGGAGTTTTTTTCGCCGGAGGCGCAGGAAATCCTGGAACGCTGCCATCGCACCCACTCTCTCTGGAAGGAGGTGAAGCCTCTGTGCTACGCTATCATCCGAGGGAAGCGAACGCCGCTGCAGTTTCAGTTCGTGTTCCGTCTGTCCTATGAGAAAACCCGCCAGGCCCTGGCGGAAAGCGGGCTGGAGATGGACGCTGACCAGGTGAAGGGGCTTTTTTTGAATATTCAGTATAACGGCGAGCAGATGCTCTGCACCACGGGGACGGCGGTCAGCGCGTTTACCTTGGACAAAACGCTGGACCGGCTGTGGGATCAGACCGTGAAGCGGTTTTTCGATGAACAGGATATCGATTATGAGGATGGTTGTTAGTTGATGGAAATCATGCTATAATCAGGAAAAGCAACATGCATAAGAAGATATGGAGGCGCTTATGGGTATTTTGATTAAAGGTGGCCGGGTGATTGACCCGGATACAAGACTGGATGGAGTCGCGGACGTATATATAGAAGACGGCGTCATTCAAAAGGTAGGAAAAGTAGGGAAGGGGGAAGCCGACCAGATACTGGACGCGTCCGGCTGTTATGTGATGCCGGGGCTGATTGACCTGCATGTGCATTTCAGGGATCCCGGGCAGGAGCAGAAGGAGGACATCGTATCCGGCGGCAAGGCGGCGGCCAAAGGCGGATTTACCACGGTGCTGGCCATGCCCAATACGCATCCGGTGATTGACACGGCCAGCCGGGTTCACTATGTACACCATAAGGCGGAGGAATTATGCCCCATCCGTGTGCTCCAGGTCGGGGCGATTACCAAGGGGCAGAAAGGGGAAGAACTGGCGGACATTGAAGAGATGATTGAGGCAGGCATTCCGGCCATCTCCGAGGACGGGAAGTCTGTGATGAATTCGCAGCTGTACCGGGAAGCCATGAAGATTGCCAGGCGGCACAACATTCCGGTACTGGCCCACTGCGAGGACGGTTCCATGAGGGGAAACGGCTGCATGAACGAGGATGAGCGGGCGAAGGAGTTAAAGCTTCCGGGAATCAGCAATGTGGTGGAGGACATCATCGTGGCCAGGGATATTTTTCTGTCCCAGGACACAGGCGCCCATCTGCATCTGTGCCATTGCTCCACCAAGCAGAGCATGCGGATGCTGAAAATGGCCAAGGAGCAGGGCCTGTCCGTGACCGGGGAAGTCTGTCCGCACCATTTCACGCTTTGCAGCGAGGATATTCCGGGGGACAATCCCAATTTTAAAATGAATCCGCCCCTTAGAAGGCGGGAGGACAAGGAAGAAATCTTAAATGCGTTCAAAGAAGGCGTGGTGGACGTAATCAGCACCGACCATGCGCCGCACACCGCCAAGGAGAAAGCGGGTTCTATGCGGGACGCGCCCTTTGGAATCGTGGGACTAGAAACCAGTGTGGCGCTGACGATTACCGAGCTGGTGGATAAAGGGGTGATTACGCCCATGCGGATGGCGGAAATGATGAGCTGGTGTCCGGCGCAGATTATCCATCTGGACCGGGGCTCCCTGCGGGAAGGCAAAGTCGCGGACGTGGTCATTATCGACCCCAACGAGGAATACACCATAGACAGCCGCACTTTTGCGTCCAAAGGAAGAAATACGCCGTTTCAGGGCAAGAAAGTCAAGGGCCGCGTAAAGGCGACGATTTTTGACGGAGAAGTGGTTTACCGGGCGGAATAAAACGGAGGATATAAGTAAGATGATTGAAAAACTGATTCAGAAAATAAAGAAGACGAAAGCCCCCATTGTGGCCGGGCTTGACCCGATGTTAAGCTACATTCCCAGATTTATTTTGGAAAAAGCTTTTCAGGAGAAGGGAGAGACGCTAGAAGGAGCGGCCCAGGCGGTCTGGGAGTTCAATAAGGGAATTGTGGACGCCATTTATGATTTGATCCCGGCGGTCAAGCCGCAGATTGCCATGTACGAGCAGTTTGGAATCCCCGGACTGGAAGCCTATAAGCGAACGGTGGATTACTGTAAGGAAAAGGATCTGGTCGTAATCGGCGACGTCAAGCGCGGCGACATCGGCTCCACATCGGCCGCATACGCCGCCGGACATCTGGGCCGGGTGCAGGTGGGCAGCCAGTCCTACGCGCCTTTTGACGAAGATTTCGCCACGGTGAATCCTTATCTGGGTACGGACGGGGTGAAGCCCTTTGTGGATGTGTGCAAAGAGTATAAAAAAGGGCTGTTTATTCTGGTAAAAACCTCCAACCCTTCCAGCGGGGAGTTCCAGGACCGGCTGATAGACGGACGGCCGCTTTACGAGTGGGTCGGCGAAAAAGTGGACGAATGGGGCCGTGACCATATGGGACAGCGGTACAGCTATATTGGGGCGGTGATCGGGGCGACCTATCCGGAGATGGGAAAAACCCTGCGCAAGCTGATGCCGCAGACATTTTTCCTGGTGCCGGGCTATGGCGCGCAGGGGGCCAAGGGCGCGGATCTGGTCAACTTCTTCAACGAAGACGGTCTGGGCGCCATTGTAAATTCCTCCCGGGGCGTCATCGCGGCCTATAAGCAGGAAGCATACGCGTCTTTCGGGGAGGAAGGCTATGCCCAGGCTTCCAGAAAAGCGGTGGAGGACATGGCGGCGGATATACGGCAGGCATTGGAACAAGCGTAACAGCGGCAGGGGATGGTTATATGGTAGATTTGAAACAGAAGGAAAACTGCAGAGTCATTGAGCAAAAACAGATTGGCCGGGGCGTATACAGTCTGTGGCTGGAGACAAAGGCCATTGCGGTAAACGCGGCGCCGGGCCAGTTTGTGATGTTGTATGGAAAAGACGGCAGTCGCCTGCTGCCCAGGCCCATCAGCATATGTCAGACGAAAGGGAGTCAGCTGCGTCTGGCATACCGGGTCGTCGGGGAGGGCACCAGGGAATTTTCAAGGCTGGAGGCCGGTCAGAGCCTGGAAGTCATGGGGCCTTTGGGACGCGGATTTCCCATCGAGGAAGTGAAGGGAAAAAAGACGCTTTTGCTGGGCGGCGGCATCGGCATTCCGCCTATGCTGGAAGCGGCGGCCTGTTTAAAAGGGGACGTGACAGCGGTGTTGGGATACAAGGACGAGGTTTTTCTGAAAGAGGATTTTGAGAAATTTTGTCCGGTGATTTATGCCATAGAGGATGAAGCGGCCCAGGCGGCCGGGGCCGTGAAAGGAAACGTGCTGGACGCGGTGCGGGAACAGGGCCTGCAGGCGGACGCGATTTTTGCCTGCGGTCCGGCGCCCATGCTGCGGGCCATACAGGTATACGCGCAGGTGCAGAAGATCCCCTGCTGGATTTCTATGGAAGAGCGGATGGCCTGCGGAATCGGCGCGTGCCTGGGCTGCGTGTGCGGCACAGTGCAGGAAGACGCTTATTTGCGAGTGTATCGCAAGCGGGTGTGCAAAGACGGTCCTGTATTCTTAAGTACGGAGGTGGAATTATGATGCCAGAGATCCGAATGGGTGTGGAAATAGCGGGCGTAAAGCTGAAAAATCCGGTGATGACGGCCTCGGGCACATTCGGCTCCGGGGCGGAATACGGGGAATATGTGGATCTGAACCGGCTGGGAGCAGTGGTGACCAAAGGCGTGTCCAGCACACCCTGGAGCGGGAATCCCACGCCGCGGATTGCAGAGACTTACGGCGGGATGCTCAATGCGGTGGGCCTGCAGAATCCCGGCGTGGAGACGTTTTGCCAGAGGGACATTCCGTTCCTGAAGCGGTACGACACGCGGGTGATTGTAAATGTGTGCGGAAGGACTGTGGAGGATTACTGTCAGGTGGTGGAGCGGCTGGCCGAAGAGCCGGTGGATCTGCTGGAAATCAATGTTTCCTGCCCCAATGTGAAGGAGGGCGGCATCGCCTTTGGGCAGGACGCTAAGGCCCTGGAAGAGATCACCAGGCAGATGAAAAGGCACGCGGCGCAGCCGATTATTATGAAATTAAGTCCCAATGTGGCGGACATAGGGGAGATGGCGCGGGCGGCCCAGGCGGGGGGCGCGGACGCTCTTTCACTGATTAACACGCTGACGGGCATGAAGATTGATGTGCACAAAAGGGCGTTTGCGCTGGCCAACAGGACCGGCGGGCTTTCAGGACCGGCCATTAAGCCTGTGGCCGTGCGGATGGTCTACGAAGCGTCCCACGCGGTGGATCTGCCGGTAATCGGCATGGGCGGCATCCAGAACGCCGAAGACGCGGTAGAATTTCTGCTGGCGGGCGCATGCGCCGTGTCGGTGGGAACGGCCAACTTCCGCAACCCCCGCGCCACCCAGGAAATCGTGGATGGCTTGGAAGCCTATATGGAAAAATACGGCTTCAGCGACGTGCGAGGTTTAATCGGGGCGGTGGACGCATTTCAAGAAACCGATTGAAAAGCGCCGGGTTTTATGGTAGACTCGGAATTATTATGAAAATACAGGAATTGTGAGAAAACGCCTGGGCGCCTGAAAAGGAAAGCGAAACGCCCCGCGGTCAGATTACGGGGCGTTTCGGCCCTCGCTGCAAAAAGCGCGGCAGGAAAAAACAGGAGGATTGAGATAGACGATGGAACAGTATAAACAGGAATTTATTGAGTTCATGATTGACTGCGACGTTTTGAAATTTGGCGATTTCGTGACCAAAAGCGGGCGAAAGACGCCGTTTTTCGTGAACACGGGATTTTACCGGACAGGGTCGCAGCTGCGCAGACTGGGGCAGTATTACGCCCGCGCCATCCAGGAGGCGTTCGGCCTGGATTTTGACGTATTGTTTGGCCCGGCGTACAAGGGAATCCCGCTGTCAGTGGCCGCATCCATAGCCATCAGCGAGATTTACGGCAGGGAAATTGGGTACTGCGCCAACCGGAAAGAAGTCAAAGACCACGGCGATAAGGGGATTTTGCTGGGAACCCCTCTGGGCGGCGGCGACCGGGTGGTTCTGATCGAGGATGTGACCACGGCGGGCACCTCCATCGCGGAAACCATGCCCATTTTAAAAGCGCAGGGAGAGCTAAAGCCGGTGGGCCTTGTGGTGTCTGTGGACCGGATGGAGCGGGGCCAGGGGAGCAAAAGCGCGCTGAAAGAGATTGAGGAGAAGTACAAACTTCCCACAACGGCCATTGTCACCATGGGAGAAGTGGTGGAGCATCTGTACAACCGTCCGTATAAAGGAAAAGTAATTATTGATGACGCCATGAAGGCGGCCATTGACGCTTATTATGAGCAATATGGGGCACAGGCATAAGATCCATTTCAAGAAAAGGAGATTCGCGTATGAATGAAAAAATATACAAAACCATATCACAGGCAGGGATTTTGAATCTGACCATAGGGATCGCCGTGTCGATTCTGGGGCTGGCCAGCGGCGTGCTGATGATTGTCACGGGCGCCCGGCTTTTAAAAAGGAAGTATGAGATAACCATATAGGTCGGCCGAGAGAAAAGGCATTGTTGAGGATGGAGTTGTGAGGGAGAAAACAAAAAAGCAGATTCGTCATTTGGGGATATTCCTGTTTATGGTATATATGGGAATGCTGGTGTATTTTTTGTTTTTTGCGGAGTCCTACGGAAGGGCGGCGGAACTGGAGCGGGAGTATAAGTACAATCTGATACTTTTCAGGGAGATACGCAGGTTTTGGATTTACAGGAAACAGGTAGGCACGTTTGCCATGGCGCTGAACATTTTCGGGAATGTGGTTGGATTTATCCCTTTTGGCTATATCATCCCCGTTATCAACCACCGTTTCCGGAACTGGCTGCTGATCACGGTCAGCGGCTTTTCCTTAAGTCTGTGTGTGGAGACGGCGCAGCTGGTTTTTCGGGTGGGCAGCTTTGATGTGGATGATCTGATGCTGAACACGCTGGGCGCGTTCCTGGGATACGTATTGTTTTGGATCTGCAATGAAATCAGGAGGCGTTTATATGGCAAAACGATATAGATACGCATTTGCACAACAGAAGCAGGCAGAAGGCGGGGTTTATTCCGTGGTTCTGGCTGTGATTTCTTTTATTCTGTTTTTGGCGGCGGTGTCCGTTTCCTTTTTCCTGCAGGAATACGTAATCAGCCAGGCTCTGATCGGCGGAATCAGCGTCTGCGCCATGCTGCTGGCGATTTACGGATTTTTCATGGGGCTGTTCAGCTTTTCGGCGCCGGACCGGTCCCATTCCCTGTGCACGGCGGGGGCTATCGCCAACGGCCTGCTCATGGTGGGCTGGCTGGGATTGTATCTGATGGGCATTTCATAGGGAGGGCGTATGCAGGAGAGGATAAAAAAGCAGATGGATTTTCTGCGGGAAATTGATAAGCTAAAGGAAATCGCGCGGCAGAACTATCTGGCGGACGGAAGCCGCAAAGAAAACGACGCGGAGCATTCCTGGCACCTGGCCATGTGTGCGCTGACGCTTCGGGAATATATGCCGGAGTCTGTGGACGCGGCGCGGACGGTGGAGATGGTTCTGATTCACGATCTGGTGGAAATCTGGGCGGGCGACGCTTATGCTTATGACCCGCAGGCGCAGGCGGCGCAGCATGAAAAAGAGGTGGCGGCGGCGGAGAAATTGTTCGGGATGCTGCCTGAGGATCAGAAAGCGTATTTTCAAGGGCTGTGGGAGGAATTTGAGGCATGCGAGAGCGAGGACGCCAGATTCGCCCGCGTGCTGGACAACTGCCAGCCCCTTTTGTTAAACGACGCTTCCGGCGGGAAAAGCTGGCGGGAGCATGGGATTGCAAGGGAGCAGGTCTATAAGCGCAACCAGCGGGTGCGCCAGTGGGCGCCGCCGGAAATCTGGGAATATATGGACAGCCTGATTCAGAAGCATGTGAAGCTGGGAAATCTGTCCGTGGCAAAAAAGATAACGGATAGATAAGTGAGGTGATTGAGTGGTGGAAGAATTACTGGGAGAGCGTTGGGAGCTGGCTTACGGCCGAGTGGCCGAAATCGCCGGGGAGGCAAAAGGATCGGCGGCGTGGCAGGATTATTTTTCCAGGGTGGCCGGGTTCATACAGCTTGCGGCGGAAACGGGCCGAAACTGGAAATCGTTTTTGCCGGAGGAAAAAAAGAAGCGGAATTTTCTCTTATATGAAGACATTTTGCCGGAAAATTACGAGCGCTCCTACGGGAATCCCGCCTATGCGGCGGCGCGGCTGGGAGATTGCGGAAAATATTTAAGCTTTCTGTACAGTGAGCTGCGGGGCATGATTGTCTATGCCATGGAGGGCCGGCTGTGGGACATGACCGTCTGCTGCGAGCTTTTCCTGGAAGTCTATGGCGCGTTTGCCGCCGGGGAGGGCCGGCCGGATCCGGAGGAGATCCGCAGCATCCTTTACTGGTACGTCAGCGATTACTGCGAGGAAATGATCCGGCGGCGCGTTAAAGAGCAGCTGGATCCGGCCTGTGATTTTGCGGAAAAAATCATTATGGGGGCGGATCTTACGGAACTTTCGTATTTGTATGATTTCGGTGAGTGGGTGACGGACAGCGAGCGTAAAGTGGCGCAGTTTTTAAACGGCCTTGAACAAAAGGAGATTGACCGGATGGCCCGCACTTTTACGGAAGGCTACCGGATGGGATTCATTCTGGCCCATAAGGATTTATCCAGGAAAAAGACGGTGAACATCCGTTACTGCTTGGGTTTTGAGCGGGCAGTGCGGGCGGCTGTTCATCAGTTTCGGGAAATGGGCCTGCAGCCGGTAATTTACCGGGCGGCCACGCACGCGGTGAATAAGCGGCAGCATCAGCGCATCGGCTATTACGGGCACATCCCCCATATGCAGTTTGACTACGACCACCGGGGCGACGCGGCGCTTTTTCTGGACGAGGATTTTGTGCAGCGGAAACTGCGGGCCACGCAGATGGCCTATGAAAAATGCAAAGACTGGGCAAACGTGCACGGAGGTCCGGCGGTGATGGAGATTTTCGGGGAAACGCCCTTTACGCCCAAAAGCTGCCCAGAGGCGCTCTCGTTGACGGAGAGCCAGCAGAAACTGCAGGTTTTCTGCGACAACCAGACTATGCAGATCACCAACCGCTATATCAAGGGCGAGGAGCGCAGCTTTACCATTATCGCGTGGCCCGTGCCGGAAATCGGGGCGGATTTTCCGGAGATTTTCCGGGAGGTCGTGAAAATTAACACGCTGGATTCTGAAGAGTATCGGCGGATACAGCAGACCATCATCGAGGCGCTGGACCGGGGAGAGCGAGTGCACATCCAGGGAGAAAACGGCAATCGGACGGATCTGATTGTGGCCATTCATCCTCTGGAGGATGTGCATACGCAGACGGCTTTTGAAAACTGTGTGGCGGATGTGAATATTCCCGTTGGAGAAGTGTTTACGTCGCCTCAGCTTGCGGGCACCAATGGCGTGCTCCATGTGAGCCGGGTCTATCTGAATGGGCTTTTGTACCGGGATCTGGAGCTGACCTTCAAGGACGGCATGATTGCCGCGTACCGGTGCGCCAATTTTCCTTCGGAGGCAGACAACCGGAATTTCATCCGGGAAAATTTGCTGTATCACCACGAAACGCTGCCCATGGGGGAATTTGCCATCGGAACCAACACGACGGCCTATGTGGCGGCCAGAAAATACGGCATCGAGGACAAGCTTCCCATTCTGATCGCGGAAAAAATGGGTCCCCATTTTGCGGTGGGCGACACCTGCTACAGCTGGTCGGAGGACATCCCGGTGCACAATCCCGACGGCCGGGAGGTCATCGCCAGGGACAACGAGGTTTCCCTGCTGCGCAAGCGGGACAAGAATAAGGCGTATATGGGCTGTCACACGGATATCACCATCCCTTACGACGAGCTGGGGCATATACATGTTCTCACCGACGACGGCCCAGTGGCTATTCTGGAAAACGGGCGGTTCGCGCTGCCGGGGACGGAGAGCCTCAACGCGCCTTTGGAGGAAAATAAGTGAAGATAACCCTATTGACAAAGAGAAACCGCGCATACTAAAATAAATTACAGGAGGTACGGCAAATGGCGAAAGTAGGAATTGTAATGGGCAGCGATTCGGATATGCCCGTGATGAGCAAGGCGGCGGCGATTTTGGACAAGCTGGGCGTGGAGTATGAGATGCGCATCATCTCCGCCCACCGGGAGCCGGACGTGTTCTTTGAATACGCTAAATCCGCAGAGGAGAAAGGCTGGAAGGTGATTATCGCGGGGGCCGGAATGGCGGCGCACCTGCCGGGTATGTGCGCGGCTATCTTCCCCATGCCGGTGATCGGAATCCCCATGCACACGTCGTCTCTGGGCGGACGGGATTCCCTGTACTCCATCGTGCAGATGCCGTCGGGCATTCCGGTGGCCACGGTGGCCATTAACGGCGGGGCCAACGCGGGTCTTCTGGCGGCCAAAATTCTGGCCACGTCTGACGAAGAGCTGCTGAAAAGGCTCAAGGACTATGCCAGAGAGTTAAAAGAGCAGGTGGAGGCCAAAGACGCCCGGCTGCAGGAAACGGGATACGAGAACTATTAGCAACCAGTTTAGGAGGTCATTATGGACTATAAGAAAGCGGGCGTGGACATCGAGGCGGGCTACCGTTCGGTGGAACTGATGAAAGAGCATATCAGCCGGACCATGCGCCCGGAGGTACTGACAGATATCGGCGGATTTTCCGGGGCGTTTTCCCTGGGCGGATTTGGGAACATGGAGAAGCCCACGCTGGTTTCCGGCACGGACGGCGTGGGAACCAAGCTGAAGCTGGCTTTTTTGCTGGACAAACACGACACGGTGGGTATTGACTGCGTGGCCATGTGCGTCAACGACATTGCCTGCGGCGGCGCGCAGCCATTGTTTTTCTTGGATTACATTGCCTGCGGCAAGAATTTCCCAGAGAAAATCGCCCAGATTGTCAGTGGCGTGGCAAAAGGCTGCGTCCAGGCGGGGGCGGCCCTGGTGGGTGGCGAGACGGCGGAGATGCCGGGATTTTATCCGGAGGACGAATACGACCTGGCCGGGTTTGCCGTGGGCGTCGTGGACGAAAAAGATCTGATTACCGGCAGGGACATAAAGGCCGGGGACGTATTGGTGGGCATGGCTTCCTCCGGCGTGCACAGCAACGGATTTTCCCTGGTGCGCAAGATTTTTGACATGAACCGGAAAGCCCTGGACGCTTATTGCGATGAACTGGGCGCGACGCTGGGAGAGACGCTTCTGGCTCCTACAAAAATCTACGTGAAGGCATTGTCCGCCATCCGCAAGGCCCAGGTGCATATTCATGGCTGCTGCCATATCACCGGAGGCGGTTTTTACGAGAACATTCCGCGGATGCTGCCCGAGGGCATGCATGCCCGAATCAAAAAAGACAGCTATCCCGTCCTGCCCATTTTCCATCTGCTGGCAAAAGAAGGCGACGTGGAGGAAAAAGTTATGTATAATACGTACAACATGGGACTGGGCATGATTGTGGCGGTGGACGCCGCAGACGCGGACAAGGCCATGGCGGCTATTAAAGAAGCCGGGGAGACGCCTTACATAGTGGGCGAGGCCGTATCCGGCGATAAAGGAGTGACGATATGCTAAAGATAGCGGTTCTGGTGTCCGGCGGCGGGACGAACTTGCAGGCGATTCTGGACGCCATAGAGGAAGGGCGGATTACCAACGCGTCCATCGAGGCGGTGATCAGCAACAACGCGGACGCGTATGCGCTGGAGCGCGCCAGAAATCACGGGGTAAAGGCCGTCTGCGTTTCCCCGGCTTCCTATGAAAGCCGAAAGCTTTACCATCAGGCGCTGGTGGAGACGGTGCAGTCCTACGGGGTGGACTTGGTGGTTCTGGCCGGGTGCATGGTGGTGATGCCAAAAGAGATGATCGAAGCCTATCCAAACCGGATCATCAACGTGCATCCGGCGCTGATTCCTTCGTTCAGCGGCACCGGCTGTTACGGGCTGCTGGTTCACGAAAAAGCCTTAAGCCGGGGCGTGAAGATCACCGGCGCCACGGTGCATTTTGTGGACGAAGGGACCGACACGGGGCCGATTATTTTACAGAAAGCCGTGGAAGTGCAGGCGGGCGACACGCCGGAAATCCTGCAGCGGCGGGTGATGGAGCAGGCGGAGTGGAAGATTCTTCCTAAGGCCATTGATTTGATTGCCAACGGCAAAGTGACAGTGGAAAACAACAAAGCAGTGATAAAGGAGTAGGAAAGCATGAAAATACTGATCGTAGGCGGCGGGGGAAGAGAGCACGTCATCGCCTGGAGCGTGGCGAAAAGTCCGAAGGCAGACAAAATTTACTGCGCTCCCGGCAACGCGGGAATTGCAGAATACGCAGAGTGCGTAAACATTGGGGCAATGGAATTTGATAAACTGGTTGCTTTTGCAAAGGAAAAAGAAATCGACCTGACCATCATCGGCATGGACGACCCTCTGGCAGGCGGCATTGTGGACGAGTTTGAAAAAGCCGGGCTTAAGGTGTTCGGCCCGCGGAAAAACGCGGCCATCATCGAGGGCTCCAAGGCGTTTTCCAAGGATTTGATGAAAAAATACAGCATCCCCACAGCGGCGTATGAGAACTTCGACGACCCGGCAAAAGCCCTGGAATATCTGGAAAACGCCCAGTTTCCCATTGTGTTAAAGGCAGACGGCCTGGCGCTGGGCAAGGGCGTGCTCATCTGTCAGACATTGGAGGAGGCCAAGGACGGCGTGAAGACCATTATGGAAGACAAGAAGTTCGGCGACGCGGGAAACACGATGGTCATTGAGGAGTTTATGACCGGCCGGGAAGTGTCCGTGCTGGCCTATGTGGACGGCAAGACCGTGAAGACTATGACTTCCGCCCAGGACCACAAGCGGGCCAAGGACGGCGACCAGGGCCTGAACACCGGCGGCATGGGCACATTTTCGCCCAGTCCGTTCTATACGCCTGAAATCGATGATTTCTGTCAGAAAAATATCTTCCAGCCCACCGTGGAGGCCATGGCCAAAGAGGGACGGCCTTTCATTGGAATCCTGTTTTTCGGTTTGATGCTCACGGAAAACGGGCCGAAAGTGCTGGAGTACAACGCCCGCTTCGGCGACCCGGAAGCGCAGGTGGTGCTGCCCCGGATGAAAAACGACATCCTGGACGTGATCGAGGCGTGTCTGGAAGGAAAGCTCTCCGACGTGGAGCTGACCTTCGAGGACAATGCGGCGGTGTGCGTAGTGCTGGCTTCAGACGGCTATCCTCTGGCGTACGAAAAAGGCATTCCCATGCATGGGTTTGAGCGGTTCAAGGATAAAGACGGCTATTACTGCTTCCACGCGGGAACTAAGCTGGACGGAGATCAGATCGTCACCAACGGGGGACGGGTGCTGGGCATAACGGCCAAGGGAAAGGATCTGAAGGAAGCCCGCAAAAATGCCTATGAAGCAACTGAATGGATTGAATTTGCAAATAAATACATGAGAAACGACATTGGAAAAGCTATTGACGAAGCATAAGAGGTTTATGGGCTGATTTATGAGTCGAATCGAATGGGGAAGGCTTTTGCGGAAGCTTTCCCCTTATACTATACAAAAAGGGCTGCGGTATTTGAGGCACTACGGCTGGAAAGAATTCTGGGTGCGTTTGGGGGAACGGTTTGAGCCGGAAGAAGTGCCCTACGGGCCGTGGTATGAGGCGTACCGGCCCACCGGGGAAGAGCTTGAGCGGCAGCGAAAAAAGAAGTGGAAGGCGAAGCCGAAAATCAGCATAGCCGTGCCCGCCTACAAAACGCCGGAGAAATTCCTGCGCCAGATGATTGAATCGGTGCAGGCGCAGACCTATGATAACTGGGAGCTGTGTGTGGTAAATGCGGGGTATGAAAAGGGCGGCATTGAAAAAACTCTGGCCGAATATGCTGGCCAGGATGGCCGCATCCGCTATGAAAACCTCTCGGAAAATCTGGGCATCGCCGAGAACACCAATCGAGCGTTTGCCATGGCGCAGGGAGATTTCGTGGGGCTTTTGGACCACGACGACCTGCTGGCGCCCAATGCCCTTTATGAAATCATCTGCGCGTTGGAGAAAGACGCGGAAATTGACTGCGTCTACACCGACGAGGATAAGGTGACGGCGGATTTGTCGGAGCATTTCCAGCCCCATTTGAAGCCGGATTTCAACCTGGATTTGCTGCGATCCAACAATTACATTACCCATTTCTTTTTGGCGCGGCGCCGGCTGGTGGAGGAGATCGGGGGATTTCGCCGGGAATTTGACGGCGCCCAGGACTATGACTTCATCCTGCGCTGTACGGAAAAGGCCGGGAAAATCTGCCATATCCCGGAAATCCTGTATCATTGGCGGACGCACAAATCCTCCACGGCGGACAACCCGGCCAGCAAAATGTACGCCTTCGAGGCGGGGAAACGGGCCATCGAGGCGCATTTAGATCGGACGGATACGCCGGGCGAAGTGCGTCACACCATGGATCTGGGATTTTACCGGGTGGTCTATCCGGTGCGGGAAGAAGAGCTGATTTCCATCGTGATTCCCAACAAGGACGAGAAGGAGACTCTGGAAAAATGTCTGCGCTCCATTGAGGAGAGGTCCACCTATAAAAATTACGAGATTATCATCGTGGAGAACAATAGCGTCACCGATGAAATTTTTGCATATTACAGGGAATTAAAAGAAAAAAATAATATACAGATAGCCGTCTGGGAGGGGGCGTTTAATTATGCGGCCATCAACAATTACGGCGTTTCTCTGGCGAAGGGCAAGTATATTTTGTTTCTGAACAACGACATTGAGGTCATCGCACCGAACTGGATGGAGGAGCTGCTGGGGCACTGCCAGCGGCCGGAAGTGGGGGCGGCAGGCGCCAGACTTTATTATCCCGACGACACCGTCCAGCACGCCGGGTGTATCCTGGGCATTGGCGGCGTCGCCGGGCATATGTTCGTGGGAATGCCCAGAGAGCGAACCGGGTATATGCACAAAGCGGCGCTGCAGCAGGATTTAAGCGCGGTGACGGCGGCCTGCATGATGGTAAAGGCCAAGGCGTTTTGGGAGGCGGGCGGTTTTACGGAGGAGCTGGCAGTGGCTTTTAACGACATCGACCTGTGCCTGAAAATCCGGCGGCTGGGCTATCTGGTGGCGTACGACCCTTATGTGGAGATGTACCACTATGAGTCCAAGACGCGGGGCGCCGAGGATGATAAGGAAAAAGTGCGCCGCTTCCAGAAAGAGATTGAATATATGCGCAGTCACTGGCTGGATTTGCTAAAGGGCGGCGACCCGTACTATAATAAGAATCTATCCCTTACGAAATGGAACTATTCGCTGAAACCAATAGAGACGAACGGGAGAAGGTGAGAGCGTGGCGGAAGTGACAGTTGTGATACCCAATTATAATGGCATCGCCTATCTGCCGGTCTGCATGGATGCGCTGCGCCGGCAGAAATGCCGGGATTTCCATGTAATCGTGGTGGACAACGGCTCGTCGGACAAAAGCCAGGAGCTGCTAAAACGTGATTATCCGGAAGCGGAGCTGATTTGTCTGCCGGAAAATCAGGGCTTTTGCGGCGCGGTGAACGTGGGGATCCGCTCGTGCCGGACGCCTTATGTCATCCTGCTGAACAACGACACCGAGGCGGAGGACGGGTTCGTGGGCGGGCTTTTGCGGGCTATCAAGAAAGACAGCCGCCGGTTTTCCTGCAGCGCCAAGATGCTCCAGTTTCACGACCGAGACAAAATCGATGACGCGGGCAATTTTTACACGGCCCTGGGCTGGGCGTACGCCCGGGGAAAAGGCCGGCCCCAGGAAGGCTACTGCCGGGAGCGGAAGATATTCGCGTCCTGCGCAGGCGCCGCCATTTACCGCCGGGACGTCCTGGAAAAGCTGGGCGGCTTTGACGAGACGCATTTTGCTTATCTGGAAGACGTGGATGTGGGTTACCGCGCCCGGATTGAGGGCTATGTGAACATATACGCGCCGGAAGCCGCTGTCTGCCATGTGGGCAGCGCCACCACCGGCTCCCGCTATAATTCCTTCAAGGTGCAGTATTCCGCCCGCAACAATATTTACTTGATTTACAAAAACATGCCTTTTTTTCAGATTGTTTTAAACTTGCCTTTTCTGGCCGTCGGCTTCCTGATAAAATTTCTCTTTTTCGTCAAAAAAGGCCTGGGAAAAGACTATCTGACCGGGCTGAAGCGGGGGTTGAAAATATGTGAAAAAAGCAAAAAAGTGAGATTTTCAGCTGGAAATTTATGCAATTATTGCAAAATTCAGGCGGAGTTATGGTTGAATATCGCCAGAATTCTGACAAAATCTTAGATTTTTTTACAAAAATTTTATGATAAAAAAGGAATATTTTATTGCCTTTTAGGGGCAACTACTATATAGTATATTTGATAAAATCAATTGAGGTGAGTAAAATTGATTAAAGACAACCAAAGGTATTTAAACCGGCTGCATGTGGTGTTTGACGCTCTGGTCATCGCGTTGTCCTATGTGGCGGCCTGGTTTATTAAATTCCAGGGACCTAATTCCGAAACCTCGGTTCGGGCGCTCTCTTTTGAACAGTATATGTTTGCGCTGGCGTTCATTGTGCCCGGATTTTTGATTTTATATTATGCTTTTAACCTGTATACGCCGAAGCGGGTGCAGGGGCGCCGTCTTGAGCTGGCCAATATCACCAAGGCTAATACGCTGGGCGTTTTCCTGATTATGGTGGCGCTGTATGTGTTGAAAATTATTGACTTTTCCCGCTCGGTAATCTTTATTTTCTATGGAATCAACATCGTGGCGGAGACTGTGCTGCGCAACGTCATACGCTACGTGCTGCGGGATATGCGCCGCCGGGGATTTAACCAGAAGCATATTCTGCTGGTGGGCTACAGCCGAGCGGCGGAGGAGTATATAGACCGGATTATCTCCAACCCCCAGTGGGGCTATACCATCCAGGGCATTCTGGACGACGAGGTGGAGGCGAAGACCGAGTATAAAGGCATCCCGGTGATCGGCGAAATCGCAAGCCTTACGCCCATACTGCTGGAGAATCATCTGGATGAAATCGCCATCACTCTGGGGCTGGGCGAATATTACCGGCTGGAAGAGATTGTAAGCCTCTGTGAGAAGTCGGGGGTGCATACAAAGTTTATTCCCGATTATAATAATATTATACCGACGAAGCCCTACACGGAGGATATTCTGGGGCTGCCGGTGATCAACATCCGGCATGTGCCCCTGACCAATAATTTTTACGCGGCGTTAAAAAGGCTGATTGACATTGCGGGATCCATTTTCGGCCTTATACTGGCGTCGCCGGTGATGCTGCTGGCGTGTCTGATGATTAAGCTTACGTCGCCGGGGCCGCTGATTTACAGGCAGGAGCGGGTCGGGCTTCACAACAAGGTTTTTCAGATGTATAAGTTCCGCTCTATGGAGGTGCAGAAAGAGAGCGAGGAGAAGAAAGCATGGACCACAAAGGATGACCCCCGGGTGACGGGAATAGGGAAATTAATGCGGCGAACCAGCATTGACGAGCTGCCGCAGCTTTTCAATATCCTAAGAGGCGACATGAGCCTGGTGGGACCCAGGCCGGAGCGGCCGTTTTTCGTGGAGAAGTTCCGGGAAGAGATTCCCAGATATATGGTCAAGCATCAGGTGCGTCCGGGACTGACCGGCTGGGCGCAGGTGAACGGATACCGGGGGGATACATCCATCCGCAAGCGCATAGAATATGATTTGTATTACATTGAGAACTGGACGCTGGGATTCGATGTGAAGATACTTGTTCTGACCGTATTCAAAGGATTTGTAAACAAAAACGCGTATTGAAAGTAAGGGGAAAAACATGGCTAGAAGAGGAACCAAGAAAAGGATTGCATTGTTTGTGGGGGAATTGATTATTCTTCTGCTCCTGATCGGGGGGCTGTTTGTGTACGGGCAGATCAATTCCCGCCTGAATCAGATCGATGGGGAAGAGCTGGGAAATGTGGAAATGAACGTGGTCACCAGCGAGAAGATGACCGGTTATCAAAACATTGCCCTCTTCGGCGTGGATTCCCGTGGGGAAGGATCGGATATGGCGGTCAATAACAGCGACACGATCATGATTGCCAGCATCAACAACGACACCAAGGCGGTGAAGCTGGTGTCGGTGTACCGGGACACTCTTTTGAATGTGGGGAACGATTCTTATCAGAAAGCGAATTCCGCCTATATGGCCGGAGGCGCCAGCCAGGCCGTCTCCATGCTGAACACCAATCTGGACTTGCAGATTCAGGATTATGTGACGGTGGATATGTCTGCCCTGGTGAAAGTGATTGACCTGCTGGGCGGCCTGACCATTGAGATGACCGCCGACGAGGTGGTTCATATGAACAATTACTGCGTGGAAACTTCCGAGATTACAGGGGAGGATTATACCCGGATTGAGCCGGAGGTGGCGGGCGTGTATGAGTTAAACGGCGTGCAGGCCACGTCCTATGCCCGCATCCGTTATACGGCCGGCCTGGATTTTGAGCGGACGGAGCGGCAGCGGCTGATTTTGCAGAAACTGGTGCAGAAGGCGAAGAAATCCAGCCTGGGCACGCTGTCCAGCATCATGGATGAGGTGTTCCCACTGGTGAAAACATCCCTGTCCAAGTCTCAGATTTTCGACATGGGCGCCGGGATGCTGTCCTATTCATTTGACGAAACCTGCGGATTTCCGTATGAGCATACAGAGAAGGATATAGAGGGAAAAGGAAGCGTGGTGCTTCCGGTGACGCTGGACACAAACGTGAAAGAGCTGCATAAGTTTTTATTCAAAGACGATAATTACAGCCCTTCCGACGTGGTTGTGCACCGCAGCGCGAAAATTGGGGAACTGGGCGGCATTGAGGCGCCGGCGGAGAGTTCTTCTTCCGAGAAGGAAAGCGCCCACGAGACGGATACCTCAACGCCGGAATCGGACTATTCGGGGGATTACCAGGAAACCAGCAATCCCACCGAGACGCAGGAGTATTCGGACGGCTATACGGATGATTCCGGCGCGGGCTATACAGATACATCATACGGGGATAGTTATGATTCCAGCCAAGAGCCATACAGCGGGGAAACCTATCAGGACACTGCGGCGCAGTACCAGGATGACGGCAGCGGTGTGCAGTCCCAGGACGACCAGTCCTGGTAAACGACGGAGGGAATGGCAAGTGGAGAATCCCGTTTTTCGGAGGGGGTTCTCCATTTCTGTTTTTATTTTACAGGAGATACAGTATGGATAACGGAATGGTTCGGGTGGATGTGCTGATCCCCACCTATAAGCCGGGAAAGGAATTTGGGAAAATCCTGGAGCGGCTGTACGGGCAGCGGCATCCCATAAACAGTGTGATTATCATGAATACGGAGGAACAGTTCTGGGATTCCTCCTGGGAAACGGGCAGGCCAAACATGCAGGTGCATCATATTTCCAAAGCGGAGTTTGATCACGGCGGAACCAGAAAGCAGGGGGCTTCTTATTCCACTGGGGATATTCTTGTGTGCATGACCCAGGACGCATGGCCGAAAAACCGGGATATGCTGGGGAATCTGATTCGTCCTTTAAAACAGCGTCAAGTGGCGGCCAGCTATGCCCGGCAGCTTCCGTCCAAAAATGCCCACTGTATAGAAGTTTTTACCCGTGCGTTTAACTATCCAAGAGAAAGCTGTGTGAAGTGGGAAGAGGATGTAAAGAGCCGGGGGATTAAGGCTTATTTCTGCTCCAACGTGTGCGCGGCCTATGACCGGGAAATCTATGAGCGCCAGGGCGGATTTATTTCCAGGGCCATTTTTAACGAGGACATGATCTACGGGGCGGGGCTTATAAAGACGGGCTATGGGATTGCCTATGCGGCGGACGCCCAGGTCGTTCATTCCCACAATTACAACTGTATGCAGCAGTTTCACAGGAATTTTGACTTAGGCGTGTCCCAAGCGGAGCATCCGGAGATTTTCGCGGACGTGCCCGCAGAAGGGGAAGGGATTGCCTTGGTAAAAGCCACCGCCAAAGAGCTGCTTCGCCAGAAAAAGCCATGGCTGCTGCCGAAGCTTGTGGCGCACAGCGGCTTTAAATATCTGGGATATCAGCTGGGGAAACATTACAGGGCCCTGCCGGAAAAATGGATACAGGCGTGCACCATGAACCCGGAATACTGGAGGGACGGAAAATAGAAAAAGGCATATAATAAATTAGTAAAGCGAAGGAGGGCAGGATTATGTGCGGAATTGTAGGGTATATAGGAGAGAAACCGGCGGCGCCCATATTGCTGGACGGTCTTTCCAAACTGGAATACCGTGGGTATGACTCGGCGGGAATTGCCGTTTATAACGGCGAGAAAATCGACATGGTGAAATCCACCGGGAAATTAAAGGCGCTGGAGGAGCTGACCCAGGGCGGGGCAGTTTTGCCTGGATTTTCCGGAATCGGGCACACCCGGTGGGCCACTCACGGATCGCCCACGGATATAAACGCGCATCCCCACTATAACGAGGACTGTTCCATTGTCGTGGTCCACAACGGGATCATTGAGAATCACCTGAAGCTGCGCAGAAAGCTGCAGGCGAAGGGCTATGAATTTGTCTCGGAGACGGACACGGAAGTTCTGGCCCATTTGCTGGATTATTATTACCAGGGAAATCCCCTGGAAGCCATCGTGAAAGTGCTGTACCGGGTGGAGGGCTCCTACGCTTTGGGCATTTTGTTCAAAGATTTCCCGGAGGAGATCTACGCGGTGAGAAAGGACAGCCCTTTGATTGTGGGCCAGGGAAAAGAAGGAAATTTTATCGCCTCCGATGTGCCGGCCATTTTGAAATATACCCGGGACGTGTATTTTATCGACAACCAGGAGATCGTGAAGCTGACCAAAGATTCTCTGAATTTCTATAACATTGATGAGGAGGAAGTCCAGAAGGAATCCACCCGGATCGAATGGGATATGTCGGCGGCGGAAAAGGCGGGCTATGAATTTTTCATGCTCAAGGAAATCTACGAGCAGCCCAAAGCGGTGGCGGATACGCTGTATCCCCGTCTGAAAGACGATGAGATTGTAAT
>CAYOWU010000039.1:10325-31353 GCA_964407765.1 uncultured Lachnospiraceae bacterium | reverse complement strand
ATGACTCCCGCAGGATTTTAAGTCCTGTGCGTCTACCAATTTCGCCACTCAGGCATTAAACACCAATTAATTTATTACGTCTTAAAACACAAGACATATTCATTATAACATATTTTCGAAAAAAATAAACATTTTTTTTAATTTTTTTACACAAATTATAATTTATATAAAATAATAAATTACTCTACAATACAAAATTAAACCTCATTTAAATATATGATATATTTTATATATCTAGAATACAAAATTTAAACATAATAAGGCAGACTATTATCTATCTGGTTCCTTCGGGTTCAAATTTATAAATTTATCCACGAAAAAACCCTCTAAATAAAGGGTTAACAATCAAAATGGTGTCCCGCCCGAGACTCGAACTCGGGACCCTTTGATTAAAAGTCAAATGCTCTACCAACTGAGCTAACGGGACAAACATAATGGCTGCCTCGGCTAGATTCGAACTAGCGCATGCCACAGTCAAAGTGTGGTGCCTTACCGCTTGGCTACGAGGCAATCACATGGTGGAGAGAGATGGATTCGAACCATCGAACCCGAAGGAACAGATTTACAGTCTGCCGCGTTTAACCACTTCGCTACCTCTCCAAATAATGGTGCCGGAAATAGGACTTGAACCCACAACCTACTGATTACAAGTCAAATTTTTACATATTTAGTATGCACCAAATATGTTTAAAAATTAGTTTTTTTTCGCCTAATTTCAATAGACTACCGACATAATTAAATTTATTCAAATCTAAATCGTTTTATTCTGGTTTAATTAAATATAATCAATTTTGCACAGATTTGCACAGGATTACATTTGCAGAACTTTTTGCACAGATTTGAATACTTTCGATTACAGACCAAATTTCTGCATCGCTACTCAAGTATATCATAAAGTTTTTGAAAATTCAACACTAAAATTGCATTTTATTATCATTTTTTCACAAATTTTAAGCGTGTTTTATTAAATAAACAAATAAAAAGAGATATGATAGATTAATTTCTAACATATCTCATATTCATATTCTTTTAATTTTGGTTTTATTAAAATCTTATTTCCATAGATATTTCTTACTTTTTTTTCAAATTCATCTTTATCATACTTTTCATTTAAAGCACTTAAATCACATAGCTTTGGATAACTATTTAATAAATAATCTCTCGTCTTATTTATATAAGAAGATAAATTGCTATATGTTATATCTGCATTAGGATTAACAACCTTTAATACGTTAATAATTTGATTAAAATCTACGTACTCTACCCCATTTACAATAGATGCTACATACATTATAGGAATATTAACTGTATTATCCTTATTAATATCGATTTGATTATTATAAATATCATCAAATACATTGACTGCTTTTTTTAACCTTTCTTCTGACTTATGTACATATTTATAAGTAGTACTAATATTGGCATGTCCTGCTAAAGCTTGAACATCTACATCTTTCAAATTATCATTATAATTCATTTGATAAGTAATATATGTATGTCTCAATCCATGAAACGTTGCATCTATATTATATTTTTTAGAAAATTTTGACCACAATTTTCCTACATAAGGCGGACTAAAATAATCACCATAAATATTTAAAAATAAATTTGGTAAATCCTTATACTCATTTCCATATTTTAATTTTAACATTTTTACAAACTGCTTACGATATTTTAAATATTCTTTGATGCTTTTCATAGCTATTTCTGGCAAAGGAATTTGGCGTTCACTATTTTTCGATTTTAAAATTTTATACTCTTCAAATTTATATACCTCTGGATCCTTTTTAATAGCCCACTTTAAATCAACAGAATTGTTCTGAAAATCAATATCTGAATTAGGATCATCTTCACTTTCGCAATGAATACCACACACTTCTTCTGCTCTAAGTCCGCCACATAATCCCAAGTAAAAAATAGCCTTGTCTCTTATACTCGCATATTTTTCTATTAATTCAATAGTTTCTTCAAATTTCTCATAAGGTATATGTTTCACTTCATCCTGTACTTTAACAATAGGCCCCTCAACACCATCCATAGGGTTATCTGAACGAAGTTTCCATCTATTCACACCTTTATTAAATAATATACGTAACATTACATATTCGTGATGTAAGGTGTTAGAACTTATCTTTTGATTAGTCTTCTTTTGTGAGTGATATAAATCTATTTTATCACGCTGGCTTTCCAACAATAAAAACTCCTCGATTTCTTCTGATGTGATTTTATAGAAAGGTCTTTTACCAAAATATTTTTTTAATGGTTTCATTCTATTTCTATAATCTCTCAAAGTATGTGGACTAGGTTTCTTAGGCTTATTTTTATACCATTCATAATATTTATCACAAAAGTCTTCAAATGTTATTCTTTTATCTATATATAAATCAATTCCCAATTTTTGTTTTGCCAAAAACTTATCTCGATTGTCAATAGCTTCTGCTAATGTTTTATAAGTTTCATCAAACCCTCCTCTTATTTTTTGACTTGGTCGTATTTGCACTCTATAAGTACCATCAGATGTTAAATAAATATATTTTTCTTGAACTTTTACCATAATATTAATTACCTTACTATTTTGTTTCTATTATTTATCCATTTTTCTATTTCTGATTTTATAAAATATCTTTCACGACCGCTTTTAAAATAAGGTAATTTCTCATTTTTAATTGCTTGATCTAATTTATATTTTGAAAATAATTTTGGATAAAGGTTTTGTAATTGTTTCGCAGTATAAACTACTGATTCAGAACTATCTGCGCTATTTAACCCCACACAATTTAAAATAAAATCATATACGGTTAAACTTTTTAATGTTTCCACTATATTAGCATCTTTCTCCATCTTATACCCCCTTTTTATAAAATTGATTTCAGATGAACATCAATTACTGTATTATTATCATTTACTTCCAAATGATATTTGTTACTTAGTAAATTACTTTTAAATAAAAAAATATCCTTATTTTCTGCAGATGTCTTCAGTTTTACTGACATATAAGTTCTATTATTACATTCCTTATATTCAATTTTATCTATTATGTTTTTAAATAATTCATGCGCATGTTTTTTTATGTCGTCAAATAATGATTTTTCATATTCCAATTTCGATTTAACCAAATCCCTATTTTCCCTAGATAAATGGTTCCTACTAAATTTAATAGTATTTTTTTGTGGTGAACAATCTATATTCTCCACAGTATAGTAATTACTAGACAAATCTATCAAATTTCTTTCTTCCCTTTCAACACATCCAGATTCATAACAACTAAATTTATCATAAAGAATCGTATCTCTAAAAATTGGATATCCGATTGTAGGAAATATAATCATCTTATGATGCAATTGTTTAACCTCATCTGGTGTTAGTAAATTTCGTGCCATTAAAGAAGTAGATTGATTACCATCATAATTAGTTATACTCATAGATTGACTCACAGAATTTACTTCCAAAGTTTTAGAACCGAGCAATTTGCTAATAGTTTCTGCTGAATCTTGTGTGTTAGTTTTTAAATAAACCAGCCCACAGTTATCTAAAATAATCTGAGCAACTTCTTTGCCATAAACATTATTCAATTGTGAAAATGATTGTATAAAAAAATGAAATCGCATTCCCCTTGAACGGGCAACAGACACCATGGCCTCTATATCAGTTAATGGTGGACAATTAGCAATTTCATCTAATAACCAATCTATTTGAACTGGAAGTTTTTTATTTTCTTGTCTATTAGCAAGTTTTACTAATTCTTTATATAATAAACCAATAATGATTGATACCAAAGTATAGTATATTTTATCTTCATCTGGAACAATAACATAAAATGCAACAGGTTCCTTTCCCAAACAATCAAATTTAAAATCTGAATCATTCGTTATATTAGCAACGTTTATATCTCCAAAAATTGCCATCTTTTCACCAAATACAGCAGTTATACTTTTATAAGTATTCTCACTAGCTGCAAAAATAGAAGTTAAACTATCTTTCGACTTACAACCATACGGTTTTGATTCAATATAAAATTTTAACTTATCAAAGTTTTTATCTTCCATTGATGAATTTTGAAATTGTCTAACATTATTCATAGTAATTTGATTTCTTTGAATTTTTTTATCTTTATATTCTTCTAAGAAAAGACCAATAATTCCCTCTAATAATTGCCTTGCAGAATTATTCCAAAATGGATCTTTTGGTTCTGTTTTTTCTTTCATTATCATTTCAGAAAGTGAAGTAATTAATCTATTTGTTTCAGCATAACTACTCATAGCCACATTGTTGTACTTTGTTTTTTCTACAGCATCCATAGTTTCTAAGGATAATTGTTCATACCTCATATAATTTTCAAACTCATTTATAACTGGCTCTAAAATATTAATATGATTAGATAACTCTGGATTTCTAAAATCAATGGATATAACTTTATATCCACGATCCTTAAACATCTTGCTTGTAGCAAAATATATTTCACCTTTTGGATCGGTAATGAAAACACTTCTCTTATTTTTGGCTGAAGAAATAAAAGTGCATTCAGGAATAACCTGAGTTACAGATTTCCCTGAACCACTTGATCCTAAGTAAACCCAATGTGGAGTCTCGTTATCAAACCATACATGATTTAATCCTCTATCAAATAAAATTGGAAAACCAACTTCTTTAATTCTTCTTATTGGTTCTTTGGTAAACATAGTTTTAATTTCTTCTTTACTAGCAAACTTGGCACTTCCGTGTTCATTATTATTAGCAACTTTATGTTTAAACAATAATGGCTCAAAATATTTAAAAAATACTATAGATACAAAAATTATTAACAAAACAGCAATTTGTATAAATGTCATAATTTCACCAGCTTTTATTGTTAGAATAATTCAATTTCTTCATCATTAGTTCTAGGTTTTAAATATTCCGGAACTGTCATACCTAAATATTCCATTTCCTCATGTATTTTAGTATCGGCTGCTAAATACAAATCTCTTTCAATAGTCAATCCAAATGGTAATTTTATAGACTCCAATTCAGATAACAACACATACCCAAATTCAGCCATCTCATTATCTCCTAAATGACAATATCCAAACATTTTATAATCGCCATTATCTAATTTTTCGCCTTCTGTGATCAGCCAAGTTCCTGCACCTACTGGATTAAAATATTTCACAATTACTTTTGCTTCACCTAAAAGCCCATCCTGACTACCAATAGGATAATCTTTAAATTTTGCTTCTAAATCTTTTGTCATTAGTTTCATTTATACCATCCCCATTTCTATTTCATTACTAATTAATGTAAATTACTTTTTTCATTTTCATTAATAAATAACTTATGAAATTCTGCAACTGCTTCTTCCATCTCATCATTTATATTACTAATCGCTCTTTTTATATCTCTTTGATTTTTATATTTAGTAGATTTATCCGATAAAGCAGAATGAACTATATCTTGTTTTGTTACTTTTTTATTTCTTTTATAGTTATTTAAAATTATGGTTTGAATAACATCATCTGATTTAATCTTTATTTTTCCTAACTCTAAAGTAAAATGATATTTAGAATAATTAACAATAGAATTTAATATGTAATTATCTAAATACTTTTCCTTATTTTTCGAATATGAAAAATCCAAGTTCTTTTTTCCTATTCTATTTGAGCGACCCAACTCACATATATAATCATTAAACATTTTTATAGAATTATTAAAGTTTGTTTTAGAAATATTAATATCTGAATTCCTTGCATACAAACTATTTTTTATTTCTTTTGTCAGTTTCCTAATTTCATCATCCTTAATTGAATTAAATTTAATCCTTTTATTATTACTAATTTCTTTATCATAAAGCATCTTTCCTAAAGTTAATATTTTTTCTTCTAACAATACATTGGATTTATCCTTTAAAACAAAATTATAAGAATGAGGTGAAAAATATTTTTTAAATTCTTCTATATCCTTATTAATATTAGTAACCATAGGTTTAAATTTACTATTACGTTCAATAGAGAGACAAGTTTCTTGCTTAAGAAACTTAATTACACTTTGAGGAATTTTTCCTTTTCTTCTATACATAAGTCTTCCATCTTTACTTAAAGTGTTAGGACACTTTTCCATAAAAGCAATATGTATATGTGGATGTTTAGTATTCATGTGTCTAGAAAATTGAAAACACATCTTTTTAGGATCTTCAAAGCCCATTTTTTTAAATACCTTAGGAAGAATTTCCTTAGCAAGTTTAACTTCTAAATCCTCCCAAGAAATATTTTTATCTACAAATTTTTCATCTAAAGATAATACTGTTTGCCAAATATTAGAGTTTTCAAATTGCTTATTAATGTATTTTTTCCTTTTTAGCTTTTCTTCTTCAGTAGCCGCTTTACCATTTTCTAATATTAAATTAATATTATCATTTTTATTAATCTTTCCAGTGAAATAATCAATCATATTTAAAGCCCTCTTTTTCTCATCAGAAAAATAATCTAAAATACCATCAACATATTTAATATCCTTATCTTTAGTGTGTTTCATTCTATCTGGGCTATTAAGTGATAACATATAATCTGTTCTAACAACTGTTCTTGGTTTAGTCATAATACTTTCCCTTTCTCATTCTTTTATAAAATTCTTGAAGGTTTTTACTCTTACTAGGGTCAGTTATATTAAGACCAATATCGCTATATAATTGTTCTACCAATCTTTTTGTTGTATATCCATTTCTATTCAGTTGCTTAACCTCTAAAATTAATTCTTCTATTTTTGATAATAGATTATCAGCAATTAAACTTAATGCTAATAACCGATTACATTCTTCATTAAAACTAATTTTTTTTAACTTTGAACCGTCCTTTACTTTTGAATACAATTCATCTTCAAGTCTTAAATGAATTTCTTTCATTGTAATCCCCTTAAATAATCAACTACATCTTTATAAATCTTTTTACGCAATTTTTCATTTTTAGAATCATCTTCTATTTTAATTAATTCTTCTTTTAATTTAGCATAACGTTTTTTACTAATAAAATAACCATATCCAAATCTATAAAATACGTTTTCCCAATCTTTAATTCTTGATTGTGGTAATTTAGGACTCATTATAGAAATATCAAATCCAGCAGATGCAAATATCTCTCTGCATGTTTTTTCTGGATATAATATTCGTTGAATCACACACCATAGTTTAAAAAGAGCATCGTATTTAATAAAACGATGCCTTTCTACTTCTATTACAAATGGATTTTTTTTCAATTTTTCTATTTCCTTTTCAGTATAGATTTTACACTTCATTATTTGTTACCCCCTCATTTATAATTTCTTGTTCCCTGACTAAATATCCAATTTGTGCAAGTTCAATAATTAAAGTATTTAAAGACACTTCATAATATTTTGCCATAGCACATAATTTATCAAACATATATTGATCTAGCCTTAAATTAAGTCTTTTCATATTTTACCTCCTCATATAAGTAATAAAAAAACACCTAACTTTAAAATTAGGTATTTTTCTATTTTATAAATTCGTCTAAACTTTTATCTAAAATAATAGATAACTTTACTATTTTTTCTAGCGGTATTTCTTTTGTACTATCGGTTTCGCTTTCAAAACGTTTATAGTGATTATGATTATAATCTAATAATGCAGCAATATTCTCAGTAGTATATGGATTTATTGTATTACTTGAATTTTCATTTTTAAATTCTTTATATCTTTGCAAACGAAATTTTTTAATATTTTTACAAATATTAATATAAATTTCATTTCTATCAACTTTTGAAACAATTTCTTGTAACCTTTGAAAATTACTTATACCCATAACACACCTCTTCTAATATTTATTATTACATTTTAACAAATATAAAATAGCCACAAGTTTACGCAATTAACTATTTACATTAGCAAAAAGCATGATATAATTGATACGGTACAAAAAAAAGAATATTAGAATATTCTTATCGTCTAGACACACGGTGATTTTTAATTTTAGGTCTTTCAACAAATAACTCATACATAGGTATTTCTAATATATCTGCCAAACGACCTATATATTTCATTCTAGGATTTCTTTTAGCGTTTTCTAATTCTGAAATATAATTAGAAGTTGTTCCAGTTCCAAGAGCCTCTGCAAACTGTTCTTGGGACCACCTTTTTTCCAAACGGAAATATACAATATTATTTGCTAAGATTTCCTGCACACGTTTTTCAAAAATAATAATCACCTCTTTAATCTAAAACTTACTAACATTGTAATAAGTTATCAATTTTATAACCATACTAACTTTGTAATAAGTTCCTTTTAATTATAATAAATAAAAGAAAAAAAGATTGGCGATTTTAGTACCTAGAAAGTAGAAATTTAAATTAGAAAGGATGCTTAAAAAGATTGACTACAAACGAACTTACCGACGATAAAAAGTTAATAGCAGAATTATATGTTAATTGTGTTAATCTCTATCAAAGAGATACTGAACACATAATTAAAATGTACTGCATAAAATGGGAAAGAATATCAAATGATATTAAGTTCCACAAACAAGAAGAACCCTTAAAAATATTCAAGAATGCTCATACCAAATGGAAAGATAAAAAAGATGAATTATTTAAGGAATTAAAAGAAACAGAAAAAATTATTAATGATGAGATCAAAAGTTTAGCAGATGACCAAAATCTACTATCTTTTAATTAGCAGTATGTTGTACCTATCTACTTTCTAAAAAACACTTCAGTTACATGGAGTGTTTTAATTATTAAATAGTCCCAGATTAGGGCAAAAAATATCCGAATTACACTCAGATATTTTTATCAGGATAAGAGGATGGCACCAAACCCCTAATTTTCCGTTGTAAAATAAGGGTTTTTGGTGGTGCCAAACTGATTTTGCACTTGCAAAATTAATCCCAAATCTATGATAAATATTGAGTTTTCCCTTTAAATACAGGCCAAACTATAGTCCCACATATTAAAATTCAATGAATTTAGTGGGACTATTATGAATTAAAGTCTATCAAATCCATACCATCAATTCTATTCTTATTATTAAGATAAACTTCAAAATGTAGATGCGGTCCAGTAGAATATCCGGTCGTCCCTACTCCTGCAATTTGTTCCCCTGATTTTACATAATCACCGTTTTTTACTTTTGCAGAAGAAGGATACAAATGACCATATATAATATGATAGGTAGTTCCACCCACATTACATTTTATCCTTATTTGATTTCCAGCACCACCTTTTTTATCTATAACATTGGAAGAATATTTAAAACTTACCTTTTCTACAGTACCATCACAAACAGAATAAACTGGGGTTTGATTACTTGCAGCCAAATCCCAAGCTGGATGCACATCAGATTTACCATACACAATCCTTTGTTGCATAAAAAAACTTGTAATGGTTATTCTACTAAAATCCATTGGTTTAGAAAATATCTTTGCCCCAGTATCTGATATAGAAATATCTTTACAAGCATTCATATTTTTATACTTCTCAATTAAACAAACTTCATTTATTGATTTCATTTGTTTTAAGTTGGTATCTAAGTTATCTAAATATATTTCATCAAAAGTTAAATTTTTATTTTCGGAATAAAAATAAACAATTCTAGATAATGGAACATATCCAATCCCACTTTTAATATTTTTATTTAAGACAGAAGTATATTCATTTGCATATTGATAATTATTTACTACATAATCAGTAAAATTAACATCAGCATCATCTTCCTCACTAAAAAAATCTAAAGCTGTTAAACAAGCAATAAATATTACTAATAAAATTATTACACCACTAGAAGCAATACCTACAACTATACTAATTATTTTTTTCGTAAAACTACGCCTCTAGTTCTTTAGATTTATCATACATAACTTCATTTGTGCAAAGTGCGATTGTGAAAGCCATTTTAAACCTAGCAATATTTAAATTTTTTCTTAAATCACTATTTAAAAGTAAATGATTAATCTCTTCTACAATTTCTTCCATTTGGCTTTTTGGAGACTCTTTTAATAAAGTACTAATATCATCAATAGCCTCTTCTCTATCCTTATAAGTTTCTCCAATATAACCTTCTTGGTAATCACTATAATAATCAACAATCATATTTGATAAAATATCTATTTTATTCATCGTTATCCTCTCCCATCATTTTTCTTTCCAAAGCAGTAGCTTGAACCATAATCCTAAGCCTAGTTTTTGAATCTATATTTAATAAAAACTCTCCTTGTTTAGCAAGTTGCAAAAAATTCTTTTGTGTATCGGTTAGAGGATTCTGTTTAAAGAGTTCTAAATAAGCAAGTAGATCATCCTCTTTAAGCATTCCTACCATCTGATAATGACAATTATTAAAGATAGCTGTAGAATGTCTTAATATCTGATTGCTACCTATAAAATCTCTTATAGATTGTGAGGCAATAACTAAACTACCATAATACTTACGAATTTTACGTGCTAACTGTCCGAAGTTCTTTAATACTTCAAAATTGTTTTCATCTATAAAGAGATGGAATTCATCAGCTACCACCATAACCCTTTTTCTATCCTCTTGTTTTAATCTCTCATTATTTATTTTATTAGCAACTATGTTATTATTTAAATAAGTTAACAAGTTTAATGTTTGTGTATTAATTAGCCTTCTATTTTCACTATATAAAAGTTCTTGCAAATTAAAAGCAATTAAATCATTATCTAAATTAATATTGGTATATCCATCAAATAGATATGAATCGGTACCAGTTAAAAATCTAGATAATAAAATATCTAATTGCTCTACTAATTTAATTTTCTCTTTACTATTTAAAGTGCTTTTATATTTAGGTAAATAATTATATAGATCACTTAGTATAGGATACTCCTCCGGTTTTAATGATTGAAGTGTATTAATTGAGGTATTCTTATAAATACCTTTAGTATTATACAGCTTTTCCACAATAGATAATAACATAATAAGTTCCTTTTCTGTTATATCTTCAAAAACTGATTTAAAAAAAGATTCTAAGAATCCTAAATGTTTGGCAAGTGGGCAATCAGTTTCCTTAACCTCTGTTTCATCATCATCGGCAGTAATATATCTAATTTGAAGTGGGTTAATAATACCACCCTTTTTAGAATATAAATCTATATATTCCCCGCCATTAGATTTTACCAATTTTTTATATTCATTCTCAGCATCAAATATAAAAACCTTTGTACCACGAGCGAACTCATTTATAATTAACTTTTTCATTGTATAGGATTTTCCCCCACCAGTTGAAGCAACTATGGCTAAGTTATGGGAAGTCCTAGTATTATTAATTACAAAAGGATCAAAGAACATAGGTAATGAAGTATGTATATCTACACCTAACATATATCCACTAGAATCATTATAACAATTTTTAGTGAAGGGAAAACCTGCCCCTAAAGTAAGTGTCGGCAAATAAAAAGAATAATCCTCTAACGAACGTGTACTTATATCGTAACTTTGCCATGTTTCTAATTGTCTTAATCTAGGAACTTCTAATTTGATTTGATACGGTTCTACTAATCTTTTTAATTCTCTAATAGTATTATCCCTAGTTTTCTTATCACCCGTTACAACTAATATCAGCGATACCTCTTTTATTTTTTCATCACCATTTTTAATTTCCTGCATTAAAGCCTGAAAGTTTTCCTGCTGTTTATCAAGTTCAGTCGCATCAGAAAGTTTTTTAGTAGTACTTCTATCGGTAAGTAAAAACTGATATTGTGAATTTACCCATCTTATAAGTTCATCTTGACTTATTGCATCCTTTATTGAAATAGACGCTCTAACCATTGGAACATTAAAGATATTTTCAAAAAACATCTCATCTACAAAAGGTGGGATATTTTTTATCGTTACCATTTGAAACTCCGTACTATCAAACTTTAAATTACCAGGCTTTTCAGAAACATTCATTGGGCAAACAAGTTCAGGTAAATCACTCCAAACTAATTGATCTAAAGAATTTGAAGTTAAATACAAATTAGATAAAAACTTATATATATGTAATTTATTATGAATTATTTCTATATCTAATTTTGGCATAATAGAACTAACAATAGATTCAATCTCGTTTAAAACACGATCTAAATCTTCTGTATCCTTAGCTATTACTGTCCAATAATAAGCACTAGAAATAGTAAAATTATTTTCTTCCAAATACTCAATTAAATTTTTACTTTCACTAAGTAAGTTCATTTTATTTTCAAAATCTTTATTCTTATCTATTTGCTTATCTAAGTTAATTTTATTACTATTTAAATTTATCTTATCATCAAGTTTATAGCACTTTAAGTTAAGACCTTTTATTTGATAAAGATCCTTCAGAAAGTAAAAGAAAGTACTTTTTTCATGATTACTAGCTAAAGATAAATCAATAGCACTAACCTCTACTAAAGAAGCAACTTCACCAGATTTAAGTTCAATTAAACCATCATCATGAACTTCTTTCACATTAGTGATATACTGTGAATTTTTTATTCGTTTTTTCATCCTATGTTTTATAGTATATTTAGACTGCCCTTTATTTGCTGTCTTAATTACAGAATTCAACATTTTATCATTATAGTTATTCTTTTCCAATACAATTATCCCCCTTTTCTTTCATATAAATAAATTCTTTTGTCTTTATTAAATATTTAAATGTTAAACCTATTACTTTATACATCCTATTTTTCTTAGACAAATTAATTGGAATCATCAAAAAAAGTACTACAGTTATAAATATAATTGCAATAAGTCTGGTAAATGGAATTGAAAACAGCATTAAAAATATAATAATGCACGGTACACCTATATATAAATCTGATATTTCAACATATTTCCCTAAAGTCTTTTTTATACTCTTAACAGTTATATACATTTAATTTCCCCCTCTATTTTGTCTACGGTTAAAATATGGAATTTTAATCGGATTTAACATGTGAACAGCATTTGATAATCTATTATATCCAGCCCCTCTTATTGACTTAGATAATTGTGAAGGTGTATGTTTAGCCATTCCTGTACCAAATGCACTAATTACATTACCAATTTTAGATTGCATCGAGCCTTCTTCATGTGAACCACTAAGTTTCTTTCCGTAATTACCTATGGAAGTTCCAATTTTGCTTGTAATACGATTACCACCTAATCTACCAGCGATGCCAGTTACAGCTCCTACTCCTACTAATCCTGCACCTACACCAGCAACTCCACCAGTAATAGCTCCAGTTTGAACCATATTTCCATAGCCCATCATACTCATTAAATGTTCTCTACCTGAATTTGCCGAAACATTACTTCCAATAAATTTATTAGCAACCTGTGAGCCAGTTAATAAAAAGGTCCCACAGCCAATATAAAGAATAGATTTTAATATGGTATCGTTAACAGCAGAATCTGCAAAAAAGACAGTTCCCTGAATTGATTTCATAAGTAAAGCTGTAAGCCCAATAATAAGCATTACAACAGCTGCCTGTAATATTAAAGAAACTAAAAGTTCATAAACTGCACTTCGCCTTTGCTTATTACCAACTGATGTAGCAAATACTATAGGTGATATACAAAACAAAAACAGAAATTCTATTTGTCTTCGAGCTAACATCATTCCACTAAAGACTAAGGCGTATAGAAAAAAGCCACCAACTATAATAGCCATAATCCAATTAACACTATACTTATAATCCTTTTTATCTACTACAATCCATTTCTTTCCAGTAACAAATTTATCATTATACATTTCCTTATTTTTAAAATTATCATTTATTATATATTTAGAAATATCCTCCTTTTGATAATCATCCGATGTTTTATAACTTTCGCTATGGGTAACATATTGTGATACCATATTGTCACCAATCGTAATATTATCCGATTTAAAAGCAGATGAAGCAAAACCACTTAGATTCATAGACAAATTATTACTTTGTGCAAAAATAAAAGTAGACATTAATATTAATAAACCACATTTAAATATTTCTCTAAATATCTGTTCTATTGATAAACTCTCTTCTGGATCAAGTATCTTCTTTATAAAGCTCCATACCGAAAATAAGGCAAGTACAGTAATAGCTATCACTATGATATTTCCATAAAATTTAACAAAAACACCTTCATTAGATAATGAATCAACAATATCAAATGCATTTATTTCCTTTAAAATATTAAATAAAGAATCAATTAAAGAATAAATGAAGTCTATAAGACCCCATCCTAAAGTTCTTAATAAATCAAGGGCTTTTTGCATATATTATCACCCCTTAAAATAAATCAATTATTAAATTAACTAAAGATATTGCAAGTATAGTCCCTGCAATACCAAGCATCGTTTGAATTATACGCTGTTTAACTTGCTGTTTTTTTTCAACATCGGCCACAGCATATATAACAAAACTAAGAACTAATGCCACACCCGCAGCAGCTAGTCCAATAGTTAAACACCAATTTGTTAAAGTTTTGATGGCATTTAAAATAGAATCTACATTATAAGTTCCTCCCTCTAGGTGTTTTATTGCCATCACATTAAATAAAATTAGTTTATTCATTATACCCCCCCTATAGTTTTTAAATAACATCTAATAGTTCCTGTATAGTAACACCTTCTTTTATAAAAGAAAAAACACTTATTTGAAGTGCATCACATATATTAACTAATAATTTAAAATCTAAATCATAATAAATACCATTTTCTATTTCAGTTATGGTTTCTTTATCTGTAAATGATAATTTAGCAAGTCTTCTTTGACTCATTCCCCACGCATATCTTTCGTGTTTTAGTTTTTCACCTAAATTATCAACAATTAAATTCTCAAACACTTTTCTCCCCCTATCAAAGTTGAAAAAAAAGCAAAGAAATGATATACTGAAAATGCAAGGGATTTGTAATATCCCCTGTTAGGTAAATAGAGTTATTAAATTAATTGCGTGTCGGAATGCTTTTATTTTTTAACTCTTTTTTCTTTGCTTTTATTTTCTATATTATTGTTCTTTTTGTTTTGATGATGAAAGGAAGGTTATTTTTTCTGCTACTACGGTTTGAGCATAATGAGTTATACCATCCTTTTCATAGGTATCAGTTTTTATTCTTCCCTTAACACCCACAAGATCACCTTTTTTACAATATTCGGCAGTTGTAGCTGCTGGTCCTTCCCATAAAGTACAATCTATAAAATCAGTATCATATTCTCCATTAATATTTTTATATGTTCTTGGAACTGCTAAAGTAATATTAGTAAACTTTTTACCACTTTCTGTTTCATTTAATTTTGGTTCAGTAGCTAACCTCCCAACTAAAACTGTTTGATTTAACATATTATATTCCCCCTTTAATTTAAATTTCTAATCCATTATGTTTATCATCATATTCATTTGACGTTTGAACTGCCATAGATTGTAGTTCAACATCGTTTTTAGCACATTCGAAATATTCTATAATACTTCTATCAATAATGTGGTAATTTTTTTTATCTTCTCTTTGTTTTTCTTCTAAAGCATCTTGAGTATATTGAAGTGCAATCTGTTCATCAACTCTTAAGTCACTTGGTTTTAATCCCATATCTAAACACAAAAGAGCCTTCTGAAAATATTTAGGCTCTTCATCTCTTAATGCTTTTAATTGTACATACATCGTATTTAAAAAAGTTTGTTTAGTAGCATCAGCAATATATTGTTCTTTTACTTTGTTAAGTATTTTTTCATAATGTGATGCTGGTACTTTAGTAGGCTGTTTAGTCAATGGGTCAAGATATGTATAAGTCATATCACTAATCGCTTTACTCATTTCTTTTGATTTCATTTTTACAAAATCATCATATTGTTTTTGCATCTACAATCCCCCCTTTTATAATTCTATATTTGGCTCTTGTTCATCCTCGTTAAGCCAATCATAGTCATACACTTCTAAATTTTTATCAACATTCTTTTTAGATAGATCCTTACATGCATTTCCTATAAGCAATATTTTTTCTTGATTATTTCCATCACGATAAAATGATAACTTACCTGTAACATGAATATATCTACCTACCTCTAGTACATCTTCAAAAGTTTTAAAATAACGTTCATAAATTTTAATATTAATAAAAGAAGAATCTTTCACTGATTCCCCTTCTTTATTCTTATATTCGTTATTTTGTGCAACGGTAAAATATCTAAATTTAGTTCCATTTTTCTGTTCCATTATTTCACTTATTTTTGCTATATTCCCAATAAGTGAAAATGAATTATACATTTCGCTTTTCAATTTTTATACCCCCTATTTTAATACTTAGCCTTATCTTTTAAATAGCTTATAAAAATAGTCTGTTTATCTGTACCCCTTTTACAAGTTACTAAAGTCAAAGTATTTTGATTTTTATCTCTAACAATATCAGCATATCCAGTTTTATCTATATCATAATAATTAGATAAAACATAAGTATATTTGATACCATCATAATAAACAATTAATTTGTCATTGATCTTCATTTTATGTAAATTCTTAAAATAAGAAATACTACTGCTACCAGAGTGTGCAGCTAGTATAAGATTTCCTTTTTCTTTATCTGGCATTAAAGAAGATTTTATAGTTTGAATATTATAGTCTGCATTATTATATTTATCATCTAAAGAAACCAATCCTTTTTTTAAATCAATTGAAGGAATTTCCAACACAGCTGCATATTTATTCTTTGATGTTTTTTCAAAAACTGATGGCTTTTGTTCTTCCTTAGAAATAGTAGAAGAATCTTCTATATATTGCTCTATATCAGAAGATTCTTTTTTTAATGCTCTACTATCAGAATTATGGTTAAAGAAAATAAAAAGACCACTAGCGATTACTAAAATTATTAGAAAAACAAATATCTTATTTTTATTTTTTGTCGCGAATGACATGAACACAAATTCCTAAACAAATTAAAATAATAATAACTAGTGGTGCATAAACTGTCATATCTTCTTTTATAGTATCTGGAACTGGAACTCTTTCATTAGTCATTTCAACTTTAACAATTTGACCATTTTCAGTAATTTCAAAATAAATCTTCTCGTTTGTTATTTGATAACCATCGGCAGGATTTTTTTCAATTAAATAATATTTGCCAAGTGATAAATTAGGAATAACAATTTTTCCAGTAGAATCAGTTGTACCTGTAAAGATTAGTCTATCTTCATCAGTAAAAATTTGAATAGTCGTATTGGGAATTGTTTCACCAGACACTAAATCTTTTTTGGTAAATTCTAAAGTGCCTTTAGGTAAGTAATTCGAAAAATCAAGATGCTTTACAATCTTACCGTCAACTAAATCATCCCTTGTTATTTCAAAGTAATAACGCTCCACATTCACCATATTACCAAGTGATGACTCACCTTCAATTAAAAAATACTTTCCAAAATATAAATCAGAAAGTATTGCAATCCCATTTTCATCAGTTTTTAAAGTATCCACTAATTGATATTTCTTATATATAACTTTTCCGCTAGAGTCAATAATATCTTCATTTGCATATAAAGCAAAAGTTACATCTGGTAATTTAATTGTTTCATATTTATAACTAGCATCATCTAACACTAATTTTTCCCCAGTCTTATCAACTTCTACTGTCCCACCATTAACTTTAATTTTTAGAGTTTTTAATACTGGATCTGAAACTCTTAATGAAGCTAGTTTTTGTGAAGAACCTTGATAATAAATAACTGTAGTTTTATTATCATAATTTGGTCTTGTAAATCTAATAGTTTCCTCAGTAATTTCCTTATCAGAAGTTTTAATTCTTAAATTATTTCCTTCTTTAGTGACTTTATGTTTTCCATTATAAGATAAACTATACTCATTTAAAACATTATTTTTATCAGTTATTACTACTTCATCACCAATATTAACTTCAATAACATCGTTCCCAAAATCTGGTTTAGTATCGTATTTATTAACTAATTTTAAAATCTCATTTTTTTCACTTGATAAATCAATAACACTTCCACTACCATTTTCTCCAGTAGTGAATTTAACACTTACATTTGAGTTCATTCTTTCCCAAATAAGTTGCTGAGTAGCAAGCCAATATCTATCTGTTTGATGTCCTGGATATTCATATCCATAGTACCCAACTAATTCAATATAATGTCGTTGCTGTGCAGAAATGCTTGTAACATTCCAACTACCAGTTGAATTAAAAATTCGATCATTAATATCCACCATTGGCTCTATACAATAACTAATTTGACCGTTCATAAAAAACTTTGTAACATGGTTTGTATCTACTGCTCCAGTAGTCTTATTTTGTAAATAAAAATATACCCCCGGAATCCTTTGATATGTTATAGTTGAATCATTATTACCAGCTGATACATTTCCTATAAATGTAAAAACTGGAATTAAAAGTGCTATAGCACTAAAAAGAAATTTTTTCATTTTCTATCTCCCTCCATAAAAAAAAGTACATTTTCATGTACCTATTTAATATCTTAATTCTAAATAATATCCTAAAACATTTCCGCTAACCGAATATACCTCTACGCAAGAAAAACTTACAATGCTAGAATCTTGTTCCATTTTAGAAAAACCTAAATTATTGCATTCAGAAAAGCTTTCTTTATCTATATGTCCATGATGATTTGAATAAAGTATATGATTAGTATCCACCGCATTAGGATCTTGTTGTGGCTTTTGAACAGTTTGACTATTTTGACTTTGCTGTGAATTATTGGTTTGATTTTGTTTATTAGAACTAACTCTGTTTGAAGTTGTATTATTTGAATTTGATTTTTGAGTATTATTAGTAGAATTATTGTTTGTTACATTTTTACTAGAAGTACTATTATTAGAAGTAGTTTGTTCAATAGACTTTTTAGAAGAATCAGAATCTGATTTTGATTCCTCTATATCATTTTCTTCTGATTCTTTATCACTAGTTTCCTCTTTTTTCTTTTGTTTATCAGATATTTCAGTTTTCTCTTTTTCATTAACCTCTTTTTTGTTGTTAGAATTTACAAGCAACAAGATTACAGTACTAACCATAACTAATACTATAACTACAATAGAAATTATAATAATCTTTTTCTTCTTCATAATCACAGCCTCCAATTACATTAATTGTACAGCATTTTATAAAAAAAGTTAAGTATCATACATCAATATAGTGAATTTTTTCATTATTTTTCTCTCCTTTAATAGTTTTTTGATAATGAGATCCCTATAAACTCACAAAAAAATCACTAACATAAATTAGTGATCCTTTTTAAGAACTGCATTATGGGTAGCAAACGCTATTTTTAATAAACATGAATTTTTAATAGGGACTAATCCCTGCTTACTAATCTTCATAATTTCACACAAGACATTTTCAGAATTATTAGAAGCTAAACAATAATCATAATATAATTTTTCATCATTGGTAAATGATTCCTTTAACTTTGCAATTAATGGTGAAGTAGCATTTAATAATGCTTCGGCATCCATTTGCATATCAGCCGCATTTGAAAATCCTCTTTTTATATTATGAGAAGAAGATCCAGTTTTAGACATATCTATATTAGAAACTAATCCCCAATCCTCTGCTAGTGTTCCAAGATGTTGAGCTCTTGCCTTTTTATAATTTTGAAGAAATTCTTTAACTTTTAATCGAGTTTTTACCATATCATAATTAATCCATATAGCTTTATCTAATAAATAAACTGTATCATCTTTATCAAAAGCAATTGCTTGCGTGATGCAATCCCCCATATGCAATTTCTCCTTTCAGGTATGAAAAAAGAGAGTTAAAGTCCATAAAGACACTAAAACTCCCTTTTATTGAAGGTATAATTTCCCACACATAAATAAAATCTACTAACATAATTTGATTTTCTTTGCATATCTCATACCTCCAACTAATAAATATAAATTGTTTTCTATTTTATTATTTTTAAATTAAACTGTCAATAGAAATTTTTACAATTTAAATATTTTAAACAAAAAAGTGAAGCCAATTTTTGGAAATTTCTTCACTTTACTACATTTTACCACTTGACAAAAATAAATCAATAGATATTTGGTACTAATTTGGTAATAAATCGATAACATTTTGATTTTTTAGCTATTTTTGATGTTTTCAATACTAATCAAATACAAACATCATATTCAGTTATTCTTTTATAACCGCTACCATAAACTTCCCTGGTAAAACAATATTTATTAAAAAATTCATTTTTCTTTTCTTCACTTAAATGGGAATAATAAAGATCTATTTCTTCTTTTAATTTAGTTATATATTCATCATAATTATAACTTACTGCATATTTATTAACATTAACAGTATCACCGACAAACACATTAGCAAATTCACTATATCTTGGTTTAATTATCTTCATGTCTTTATCATCTACACGCACAACTAAACCAATAAATTCTACATTTTCCTCTGGTAAATAATCACCATTATCATAAATATCTGGAATAAAAATACGAGTAACTTTTCCTTTAGTTTTATCTATTAAATCTTTTTTCATAAGTTAATTTTCTCCATAAAACTTTTCCACAATAATATTTATTGTTTCCGCACTTATTTCTTTTAACGAAAGAATATGCGTAAATATATTAGTTAAAAATTCCTCTTCCGTTTCATATTCTGCTGTTGTAGGTAATAAATTAGTTTCTTTTCCAAAATCAATATTAATTTTAGTAAATGCCCTCATCAATTCCTCTAAATTATTTACTATAAATTCTCTTTTTTCAGAAATATCCAATTCATTAAATTTTTCTATATAGTTACTATATTTGCCTTCCATTTTCCTTTTCCCCTTTCAAATCCATAGTTTTAAGTAAGTTACCCTCTACAATTTCTTTTACTTCTTCAAATTTGCTTTCTTGTTTAAAAGCTTTTTCAGCTTCCATTGCCTCTTTTACCTTATCAAAATATTTAGGATTGATTACTAAAACTGCTTGGACAAATTTAGTAGCTAATTCATCTCCTGATAAATATGATTCATAGATTTTTTGTTTGTTAGTCCTTAACCATAGTCCTATAACTACCCCATCTGAAAATCTTATCTCTTTATCGCGTTGTGTTGGTAAAGTATTATACGTCTGTAAATGATTATAGGCCTCTTCTAGTTTTTCT
>CAYOWU010000039.1:0-10225 GCA_964407765.1 uncultured Lachnospiraceae bacterium | reverse complement strand
AATATTTTACTATAGCTAATGCATATTTATCTTCACTCTGCGATAATTCATAGATTTTTTGCTTATTAGTCTGTAACCACAGTCCTATAACTACCCCATCTGAAAATCTTATTTCTTTATTGTGTCGTGTTGGTAAAGTACTATGCGTCTGTAAATGATTATAGGCTGCTTCTAGTTTTTCTTCAAAATTTAAAGTATATTCTACTTTGTTTTTAACTTGTTCTAACTCCATTAAAACATTTATTAGTTCTTCTGAAAGTCCAAAATTAAAGAAATTATTATCACTACCTATTGTACCATCAAAACCAAAATATTGTTCTTGTATTTCCCCTTCTGACATTTCTCGTTGTGATAATTCTCTTTGCCCCGAAACTTTATTATATAAACTTACAATGTTTCTAAAATTATTCATGAAATCTATAACTAAAGGTGGTGTTATTTCTTCCTTTTTTCCATCTTTACTTTTTTTAACTGCTAAAGCTCTTCCTAACTGTTGATAAAAGATTATTTCAGAATTCGTGCTTCTTCCCATAATAACTCCATCAATGTCTGGAACGTGAATACCTTCATTATACATATTTACAGAAAACATTACTCTTAATTTACCTTCGGTACTCTCACCCTTTGAATTTTTATTGTGGTAAAAATTATAATGATTACTATCATTTTCTTTATTATCTTGTTCTGAACTATGTACCTGATATAATTCTACATTATCTCTAATTTGTGGTGGCAACATTTCTAAGAAACTACTTTGTAACTCTTTTATAGAAATTCCTTGAGGACAGAAATATATATACTTACCATCTGGTTTTAAATATTTATTTAATATTTCCTCTATTGTTTCAGCTTCCATTTTAGAAATTTGTTCTTTTATTTCAGATAATAATTTAAGATATTCTTGTTTTTCTTCTGGACTTGCTTTACCATCTTTTACCTTTTCTTCTAAATCAGCACATTCTTCTTCCAAAGAAATAACTGCTGCATGATAATCTGGTGCAGGTAAAACACCATCTGAAATTGCATTTGCTAAATCATACTCACTGGCAACATTACCTTTAAAAAATGTTTGCGCAACATCTACTTCCCTTGATGTTCCTCTTTCTCTAACAGAAGTTGCACTCATACCAAAACATTTTAAATTTGGATGACTGTCAATAATAGCATCAATTCTTGAAGTCCATTCAGGAGCACCTAAATGATGAAATTCATCTAAAACAAGTAAATCAATATCTAATTGTTCTAATTCTTCCTTAGTCATATTTAATAGTGATTGATAACTTACAAACTCCACATTATCAAATACACTTTTATCTATATTATCTAACTTTTTTATATGTTCTTGTAATTGACTTCCTATTCCATTTATTGGAAAGAAAAATTTAACCTTTTTGTCAGGGCTATTTTTCAAAAAATCATACATTAATTGCAAAGCAATAAAAGACTTTCCTGTGCCAGTTGCATGAACTATACAAGAACGATTACCTTCTTCTAATTGCTTTTGAACTTCTCTATAAGCAGTAGCATTGTGATTGAATAAGCCAATTTCAAACTCTTCACTCATTCATATCCCTCCCTATTATAAATTATAACATAATTTCCGTTTGTTTTAAATGTATATATGACCATTTTACATATACTAAAATGCATTCAAAAAAGAACTATTACTTAGTTCTTAAATTAATAATTACAATTCTCTATTTTATATTTTCAATACTAACTAAATCGTTGTTTTCATCGAAAACTAATTTAAATGTTTCACAGTAATCCCATTTCCCATCAAAGAATGGCTTACCATTAAATGTAATGTTATTATCACTATCAAGTTTACACCATTTACTAAATAGACATGATCCTGCAGTCGCATGACCTACTATTAAAATTTTCTTATCTGGGTATTTATTAAGTATATTCATTAATAAATTATATTCTCTTTCGATCACTCCATTTATTGATTCACCATTTGGAAGTTTTAAATCAAAGTCTTTAAGTTGTTTTTCACTAAAGTTTTCAGGTAACTCATCCCAACTATTTATTCCAAATTTTCTTTCACCAAAATTTTCATCCACTAAAACATCACCTTTAGTAAAATATTTTGCTGTGGAAATTGCTCTTACATAATTAGAAGATATAACTATATCAAAATCACTTAATTCTTCAATTTTAGATTTTTCCTTCGCGAGTTCTTCACCATTAATAGTTAATCCCCACTTTTCATTTTGAATTTGTAATGAATCATTATTATTTAAATTAGCTGGTTTTAATGGTTCTGAATGCCTCATAAAATATATTGTTTTCATATTATTTTCCAACCTTTCGTTTACTATTTTTATATATTCTTCTTTAGTCATATCAATCACTTCCTATTTTTAATAAAAAGAACTAAAAATTCCTTCTAGCCCTCTATGTTTGAAAATATCTTATTTAGTTTTTGATTGCTCTTCAATATTAACTGGTTGATCCAAAGATTGTACCATTTTATTAAAATCATAATCAAATTCTGGGAAAGACATCAACTTTTCTATTTGATTTACTCTTTCTATTTCAGATGATATATCAATACCATATTCTGCAGATAACTCAACTAATAATTTGAATAATTGATTAGCAGCATCATATAAACGACCATCAGTAGTTGCAATAACATCAAATTTACTTCTAAACACCCAACTATCTTTTGCAATTACCTCAGTCATTATAATCTTTTTCACAGGATCACATGCTCTAGATAATGCTTTATAACATTCATCATAACTTACTTCACTTCCGTCCCAATCCACAAAAGTATTTAAAACATTTTTTAGGTCATTAATACGAGCATTTTTTTCTAATTGTTCATATTCCAAATCAGTTTTGTAAGATTCAACATACCAATCAATATCAGCTGTACTTAAGGAATCAAATTCTTCTAATCTTTCTTCAAGTTCCTCAGGTGTTCCAGTAAATGTTGCAAATAATTTTTCTACTTGTTGAAGTTGATTATCCTCATATTCCTTTTGCATTTGTTTTTCTAATTCATTTTCATTCATATTAACCCTCCTTCAAAGATTACTCACAGGTATCTTCAATTTTATTATATATTTATTTTTTTGTACAAACAACAACTTTTGCATTTTTTTACACTATTTTACAAACAATTCGTAACTATTCAGACTATTTTTCTATCTTATCAACTCTATCCTTAAATTCAGGATATATTTTTAACAATCGTTCAATTGCCCCTTTATTTCCTTTTTTCTCACTCGATACATACTTTTCTATTAAATCACTATTATCACCAGGCATAACTTCTGGTCTATCAGGATATTCATATAATATTAAATTTCCTTCTTTAGCTTCTTTTCTTAACGCATCTAAAATATTGCTATAATAGATTTTATTTAAAGGCTTAAGTTCTTTTTCAAATGAAATGACTTCAAGTTTCCACAAATAATCATAATGATTAAAAGTACTACCATCTAATTCATAAATATAACCTTCTTTGTTATATAGTCTATCAAGTACCCCCCTTCTTCTTTCAACAACTTCAGGCTTACCATCTATTGATGATACTCTTGTATCCAAATCACCATTTTCTCTTCCCATATATAACATTGCAACCACTTTATTGTCAGTCGCATATATAACTTCTTTTTGATGTGATGAAGTATGGGGTTTTATTATATCTAAATCGCCTTTAGGGCTACCATGGTAAACAATATTTTTCATTATCCTATCTCCCTTCCATAACTTTTTTACTTTATCTAATCTTTTATGATTTCATTATTTTTATTTATTGGATTTCTTATTACCGCAACAGTATTTTTAGAAAAATCTAAATGCTTATAAAATCCTATAAACCTATCATAAGTTAACTGCTTAATAAAATCAATGCCATCAAAATCATCAGTGCGGTATGTTGATAATAAAAAATTATTTAATACTCTATATTTATTATCTAATTTAAATGCTTCTTTAGCTATTTGTGTTTTCTTAAATAACTCAAAATCATTTTTATTGAAGTTAAAATCATTTAATTCAAGTACTAATTCTTTTAAATATTTCTCATAATTATTAGTTGATGCTCCAAACATAAGGCAATAATTATCTAATACTATAGAAAAATCGCTATATTCATATTTTGAAATGATATTTGCTTGTTTCATTTTTTGAACAAAATCAGAAGATTCTCCAAATTTTGTTTCAAAAATAAATTTCAAGAAATAATATATTTCATTAATACTATAATTATAATTGATTTTTTCTTTAAATCCTACAACCACAAAATCTTCATTAGTAGGCATATATTCAATTTGAATGTCTTTTCTAATCCCCTCATCACTATATTTATATGGTTTGTATCTATTAGGATGTGGTTTTAATTCTTTGTAAATACTTTCAATATATTCAGTTATTTCATCTACATCAATATTCCCACCAATTAATAAAAATTTATTATCATCACTATAAAACGCATCATAACACGCTTTAATCATATCATAATTGATAGCTTTAGTTGTATTTTCATCGCCAATTACAGTTAAAGCATCACTAACAACCTCTATATTTGAAAATAAATTCCTTAAGCACATACATCTTGCAACTTCTATTTTATTGCCTCTCATCATCTTAGTTTCCTCACAAATTGCATGACTAGTTTCCTTGATATCCAAAGGTGTAAAAACAGGATCATCTATAGAATTTATTAATTCTTTAATTGATTCATATATATTATTTTCTCCCCTAAACCAATAATTAGTAAAAATAGGAGTTGTTATACCATTTGATACATATTTTTTTAGAGAGAAATTTGAATAAATATTTCCATATTTTGAATGTTCTCCTAATAAATGTTCAAGAAAATGTGCACATCCAGGTAGTACATGATAATGCTTTCCATCTAAATAAAAGTCATTATATACACCACTAGAACCATACGCTACGCCATAAGATACAACTGTCCATTTCATTTTACTGTCCTTATATAGGTATAGTTTAACTCCATTTGATAAATTTTTCTTTATAAAGTTATTTCTCATTTGAACCTCCTTTATAAAAATAAATAAATTTCTTTTTAAGTGCCTTAGCAAACTTAATTATATCTTCTACTTCTAATGCATTAATTTGTTTTTGAATTTCCATGCGAGACGGTTTTATTTTATAAACATAATTTTCTAAATCTTCTATCATTAAATATGAGTCTTCATCACACATATAATCTATACTAATTTGTTTTTCTTTGGCATATTCTAGTCTTTCTTTTACAATTTCAGGATTTTGAAGTTGGTTAATTATTTCATCGATTCCTTTTAAACATTTTTCTTTATTTTCAGCTGTAATATCAGCATTTATGCATAAAAAACCATGAAAATAAGAAATCATTGGATAAGCGTTATATACTAATCCTAATTCATCTCTTAATATTTTAAAACATAATCCATTACGCAAACCAAGAATATAATCCAAAGTTTGATAAAGTGGAAATTTATTTATATCATAATCTGGAATATCATAAACTACTATTAAATTGGAATGTTTAATATTTTTATTTTCTATTAGAACTTCCGTATTTTCAATATCAATTTTTTTATCAAATTTAAGATTCTGATTATTACTTTTTAATGGAAATATTTTACAAATTGTTTCAAACACTTTATCTGTTACATTACCTAAAATATATCCCTTACAAAATAATTCATTTGTTAATTTTTTGTAAAAATTTATAATATCAATTTCTTTAATATCATTTATAATACTTTCAAATTCATCAAAATCTGTAAATACATTTTTAGATATAATACTATCAGGTGCGATACTTTTATAAAATAATCGCTCACTCATCATTTTTGGATTTGCTATAATATTTTTTTCATCGTTAATTAGTTCTTTTTTTATTTGTTCAAATATACCTTTATCTAATCTGTTTTCTATAAAGTTAGGAGCATATAAAATATCATTAGCAAATAATAATGCATCCTCAAAATAATCCTCTTCAATTATTTTAGGATCTAATAAATTTATAGTATATTGTAAAAATATATTATTCCCTATCTTTTTTCTTTTTAACTTTATATCCATACTATAAAAACTTTTCATTTTGTCTGTAATAGTTTTATATTCAGGATATTTTTTGTTAGTTCTTAATAAATATTTTTCCAATATTCTTTCTACTAATACCATCTTTTTATCTTCTTCTTTAGGAAGTAAAAAATCAAAAAATATTTGAATGCTGGCGCAATTATCTGTTTGATATAATAATATACCTGTATCATCCTTTTTTATATTCATAAATACACCTCATTGCCATTATCTAATTTTTGTATTTTCTTTTTCTAATTTTATTGAATCAATTATTTTCGGATAAAAATCTACAAAAGTTTTATATTTATTACGATTACTTTCATATTCTTCTAGACTTTTTATAATACAGTTGATATAAATAAATCCACAATCTTTTTGCCTTTTCAATTCACGATTATATAATTCATTATCCTGACTCATATATAAAATACTACGGGCTGTAATAGCTCTAACAATATGCTCATTTAATATTTCAACATCCGTTGGATATGCTTGCTTTATCATTTCTTCTTTTATATCTTCAAATAAATCAGTTGTGTAATCAACCATTTTATATTCATCCGTAAGAGGATTTATATATCCATGACAAAACTCATGAATAGGAAGTGTTAAAAAGTTTTTTTCAGCACCACTAATATCATATAAATTTTCTTTTTTAGAATGAGGATAAACAGGAATACATGAATATATTTTATCGTTAATATCACAAGAAAAAGCACATCTAGTAATAAAAGGTGTTAATACAACATTAAATTCTTTTTGACTATCATAGCCATAGTAATTTTTAAAAAAATCATTTACATCATACATTTCAAAAGCTTTAGCCATACTCTTAATATATTTTTTGTATTCCTCTTGGTGATTATTATAATATTCTTCAAATCCAATTTTATCAGCAAAATCAGACAAACTATCAATAAATTCAAATACCTTTGGATTACTTTTAAGTCTATCTTTAAAAACATAATCATTTAATTTATCAACCTTATAATTTTCATCTAATTGTAAAAATAAAGCAAATGGTGCATCGAACGAAAAATCTCCATCTTCAGTTAGTTCATCAAATAACTTGATTGTATTCTCGTTTTTATATTTTGAAAATTTATTACAAATTTCATCAATTAAGAACCTATTAGCGCAATTTTCAAATTGTCCACTATCTTTCCATATATTATGATAATTACTAATAAACATAATAATTCCTAATAATTCTGTTCTCTTATCAACAATTATATTCACTCCGTTAATATTAGTTTTCATAATCTCATCCTAACATATAATATTTTTATTACTATTTCTAAAATTATAATATAAAACTACTAGGATTATAAACTAGTAGTTTTTAGTATATTTATTTAATCCTTGTACTTTGGTAAATTTCTTCGGCTTTTGATAATTTACCCGTTTCTTGTAATTCTTTCAATTGTTCCATACTTAAATTAGATAAATCCTGTTCCTGTTTAAGCGTTTCTAATAAAACTTGACTTTCTTTAAGTAATGCCTGAGTTTCTTGTGAAAGTGCAGAAGTTGTTGGTTCTGGCTCTGGAGTTGGCTCTAGCTCAGGTTCTGATTTTTCTGGTACTGGAGTTGGTTCTTCTATTGTTGGATTTTCTAAAGATTGTAAAAATTCTACACCTAATGCTTGTCTATCATTTTCTAACTTTACATTCGAAAATGTAGAAAGCGATTGTTCATCATTTTTATCCCAATTAGCTTGAACCTGTTGCATAACCTCATTAGCTAATGGAATAAGTCTTTCTCTCATTTCTTCTGAAAGTGCAGGATACTGTTCTATTACCTTTTTAATATCTGTTCCATTTTTTCTTAAATAATCTTCTACCATTCCATTATAAACTTCTTGTAATTTATTTTCATCAATACTAAGTCCAACAGAATTTAAAACAGGATTTAAAAATAGTAAATCACTTTTAACTTCATTAAAACCAATTAATTCTAAAGGTAAATACTGTCTTAATTGTTCTCTATCTTTCTTTTTTTCAAAAGCCTTTTCACTTGAATTATCTCTTACCCAATTATCATGAATATGAGATAAACTTCTAAGTGCAAGAGTCTCTTTTAAAGCTACTTGCTCAGCACGCTTAGAAGCAACTTCAAAAATTGGTGCATTTTCTGGTCCGTTAATAACAGCATTTTCAAATTCCTTAGCCTCTTCATCGTTTAATAATAAATCATATCCTAATCTTTGAGCAGCACTCTTAACAGAGCTCATTGCCCAAACTTGTCCTTCTAAGTTTTCTACGCTTTCTGTAGAAGCTATTTTTGTAGCATCTTCTTCTGATAAACCATTCCAATTAATTAATGCCGCTTTGGCAACTTCCCTATATGGAGTCATTTAATCTACCTTCTTTCTAAGATTGTTTTCCAATCTTCTTACCTTCAATTATATATATATATATATATAAAAGCAAGTTTTTTCAAATCATTTTTACACTATTTTACGCAAGTTCAGTTTCATATAAATGCCTATATTCATCACAAGATTTCATAAGTTCATCATGAGTACCAGAAGCTATAACTTTTCCATCATCAACAAATAAAATCCTATCACTATTAATAACTGTAGATAAACGATGCGCAATAATTAAAATAGTATATTCGCCTTTCATATTATTAATAGCTTTTTGAATTTCTTTTTGGGTTTCATTATCTAACGCACTAGTAGCCTCATCAAATAAAATAATTTCTGTTTTCTTAAGTAATGCACGAGCTATTGCTAGTCTCTGTCTTTGACCACCAGATAACGTAACCCCACCTTCACCAACTAAAGTATCATATTTATCAGGTAAAGTCATAATATAATCATGAATTTGGGCAAGTTTACAAGCTTCTATCATTTCATCATCAGTCATATTTTCTTTAACTAAAGCTAAATTTTCCCTAATAGAAAAATTAAATATATAAGGATCTTGCGTAATTAAAGACATATTGCCCCTAATAGAATCACAAGTTAAAGAATTAATATCATAACCATCAATTGTAATTGTACCTTTATCAGTTTCATATAGTCTAGTAATCAAATTAAATATAGTACTTTTACCACTTCCACTTTTACCAACAAAAGCCACAGTTTCATTCTTATTAATTTTAAAACTTAAATTTTTAAGAATCATCTTTTCATCATATCCAAAGGAAACATTTTTAAATTCAAAATTCCCACTTGCCTTTTCAATGATTTTAGAACCAAATTCCTCTTTTTCAAACTTTTTATGAGAAATAATTTCAAAAATACGACTACAACTCAAATTATAATCTTTTAAATATTGAGTTATAAAGTTAAAATTTTGAAGCAAATTAAATACTCTATCTTGATAAGTATATAAAACAATAAAGGCTGGAAACACAAGTAAATTATGACTAATTAAAATTACTCCTAAAATAATAAAACCAAATTTACCAGCATTTTCAACAACATTAATCAAAGTATATAAAATATTGTCATTTCTAATAAGTTTATAACGCATTTGGTTAGAAGTAGTAAATCTTTCTTTCATTTTATTAGTAAATCCATTAATAGCATTAAGTACTTTAATATCCTTAAGACCACGTATTAATTCAGACACAACACCTGTATTGTTTTCATTTATTTTTCTAAGTTCCTTATCAATTTTAAAATAATATTTAAATCGTAAATGGTTGCACAATGTAATCAAACAAATAACAAAAACATAATAGCAAAATACATATTTATTAACTACAAACACTGCAAACATAATACCAAAATTAGCCATTGTAGTAATAATTGTATGTGATAATTCAACAAAAACATATCTAACTTGACTGCAATCATTATTTATTCTATCGGCAAAAACTCCAGAAGAATTAGTTGATAATTCCCTTTGTTCTAATAATAAAGTTTCTGAAGCCAGTTCGCATTGAAGTTTAACTAAAAGTCCTCTACTAAATTTATTAGATGCTATATTACCCAGTAACCAAAACATTTCAGAGCCAATTGAAAGTAAAAATATATAAAATCCAGTAACAATTAAATTATTAACATTTTGATTAGTAATCTCAATAATTAGTTGAGCCACCAATAGTGGATTTAAAACACTACAAACAGTAGTTAAAATACCAAAGAAAATATATATAAATAAATATCTTCTATATCCTTTAGAATATTTCCAAGATGTTTTTAAATTATAAA
>CAYOWU010000038.1:24907-32837 GCA_964407765.1 uncultured Lachnospiraceae bacterium | reverse complement strand
ATACGGCAAAAATCCCATCGCCGAAGGCGATTTCCAATGGATTTTTGCTCGTAACCGTCCCCTCTCTATAAAAAAATTTACAAGATCAGGCGAATCTCATTTTTTTCTTTAAGAAGAGCCGCAGGAATGTAGCTGTCCTTAAGTCTCTCGCCATTCAGCCAAAATTTCTCACAGCCCGATTCGCGTCGATTGGGATTTTCCATAAGAATATGCAGATGTTTCCCGCGGAAATCCTTTTCGATCTCCAAACGCTTCCAGTCTCTTGGAATGGACGGACTTATGGCTATTCCGTTCATATCCGGGCGGAGGCCTAAGATGCCTTCCACGCACCCAACCATCATGGTGGAGGCCGTGCCCGTCAGCCAATGCACATGTGAACGCCCCGGATGTCTGCTGGCCGTCCCTTCTGTGAACTGGCCGTAACAATAAGGCTCCAGACGGCGGATCTCGGCCTTGTCATTCCAGGCAGCCGGCGCATTTTCCATAAAATACGTAAAGGCCCGGTCCCCGTGCCCGCACAGCGCTTCCGCGAGAATCAGCCATCCCTGAGACTGCGAGAAAATACCGGCATTTTCCTTTGTTCCCTGGTTATAGATAACGGCAAGCGCGCCTTCAAAAGCATGGGAATGATAGGGCGGGTTCATCAGGAGGGCGCCATATTCGGTATTTAAATTTTCATAAACATTTGCAAGCGCGGCATCGGCTTGCGCGGCTGTGGCCAGTCCGCTGATCACCGCCCAGCTCTGGGGATTCAGCCACAGACTGGCTTCCGGATCGCCTGCCGCGCCAATCCTCTCCCCCCGCTGCGTGTATCCGCGGATGAAACGGTCGCCGTCCCAGCACATTTTCTGAATAAGCTCCCAGGCCTTCTTTTGCTCTTCTTCCAAAACTTTCACATAATCCGCGTCTTTTTTACAGGCGGCGAATTCCTTTAAAATCTTCACGGCGTAATAGAATTGAAAAGCGACAAAGGAGGATTCGCCGTTTTCGCCCAGCCGCAGACAATCGTTCCAGTCCGCATAAAGTCCCGCAGGCATGCCGTGAGGACCCAGGTGGCTGAGCGAAAATCCTATCGCCCGCTTCAGGTGTTCATAAACGCTTCCTTCCCCTTCATTGGCAAAGGGAATGACTTCGTCCAGAAATTCTATGTTTCCGGTTTCGGCAATGTATTTATATACAGTGGGAAAAAGCCACAGCGCGTCGTCAGCGCGGTAGGCCGGATGCCCGGTTTCCTTTCTATAAGATTCATCATCCGGCGTGTCCTCGCGTCCCGCGGCGTGGGTAAATTTCACAAGAGGCAGGCCGCCTCCGTTGCTGACCTGCGCCGAAAGCATAAAGCGGATTTTTTCCGCCGCCATTTCCGGGGCCAGATGGATGATTCCCTGGATATCCTGCACGGTGTCGCGATATCCATAGCCGTTTCGCAGACCGCAGTAAATAAAAGAGGCGGCGCGGGACCAGATGAATGTCATAAAGCAATTATAAGCATTCCAGGCGTTCACCATTTTATTAAATTCGTCGCTGGGCGTGTTTACCTTCAGATGGCTTAGCTGTTCCTGCCAATGCTTTTTTAGCTCCTGCAGCTCTTTCTCAACCGCTTCCGCCGGATTGGCATATGTCTGGAAAGGAACGGCCAATTCTTTGGTTCCGCCTGCCCCCAGCAGAAATGCCACTGTTTTCGTCTCCCCGGGCGCCAGCGTGACTGTGCAGGACAACGCGCCGCAGGAATTCTCATTGTAGCTGGCCACATTTCCCAGATCTCCGGACAGAACTCCCTGGGGATTGCCGTATCCGTGATACCTTCCGAGAAAAGCTTCCCTGTCCCCGCAATAAGAGGATACGCCCGCGCCCGCAAGGGCGAAAAAACGCTGGGTTACGCTTTTTTCATCCACCTGCCCTTTTTCTGGCAATGCGTCCAGATTCCCGTGAATCTGCTGAATGATGCAATTTTTTTCAAAAAACGTTCTCGTAATAAACAGGGAATACTGCAAGTTTACCTGGTCCTGTTCATAGTTGCTGTGGTTTGTAAATTCGGCATAGCCGGTGAACGTAAGGTTTCTTGCGCGCGCCGATTGGTTCGTCACGCGAAGCGCCCATACTTCATATTTTTTCCCCAGAGGCACATAATAGGACGCCTCTGCGCGTATTTCGCCATAATCGGCGGTCATTTTCGTATAGCCCATGCCATGCCGGCACTGACTTTTATATTCACGAAGATCTTTTCCCACCGGCTGCCAGGAGGCGGACCAGTAGTCTTTGGAATCATTATCGCGAATATAGAGATAACGGCCCGGCTGGTCGAAGCCGTTAAAAATATAACGGAGGATGCGTCCATTTGCGCCGGACTTTTCAAAACTGTATCCGCCCGCATTGTTGGAAATAATTGCGCCATATTCGGGAGAGCCCAGATAATTCACCCAGGGCGCCGGCGTGTCCGGACAGTCAATGACATATTCCCGATTCGCATCATCAAAGTGTCCATATTTCATGTTATCCGTCTGTCCTTTCTGTTAACATAAATTTATCACAATTTCGTGCGTGGCGTCTGACAGGCGCGCAAGCGTTTTTCTGGGAAGAACCACGAAAGAATCTTCCATTACGCGAAGCTCGTCCCCATCGCGCAAAGCAGATTCAATGATGTAGTCCCCGTAGTCTTTGCCGTTTTTATTCCTGTAAATAATCCTGAATTTTTTGCCCGCAAAGGGAATGCAAATGGAGGCCATCCCATCCCTGTCAAACTGGCAGGCCAGAAGCTTTGGACGCAGAACAAGGTCGCCGGCATTTCCGCGCACGCCGAAAACTTCCGTTGCCATCGTCAGCATATACCAGCTGGCCGCGCCGGTCAGATATTGATACATGCCGCGTCCGTCCGCCCGGAAATACTCCGGGAGGCCGGGATAGATGCGGCTGGTTTCAAAATCCAGAGCCGTATCGGCAAGGGTCTTCAACGCTTTCCAGCCCTCCAGCGCAAATCCTCTGCGGTACAGCGCATTGGCGTACATCACCGTCATATGGGAGAACACCGCGCCGTTCTCTTTTTCCCCATAGGCAAATCCGAACATGCGCCCCATATCGAATTTCTGTTCCTGAAAATCTGTATTCAGACGGTAGCCGCCGATTTCCTTTTTGTAGAGGTAGCGGTCGGCGCCGGCGGTTATCTTTTTTATCTGACTGTTTTCCGCCACGCCGCTCATGATGGCAAATACCTGGCCGGTGAGCATCATCCGCGCGCTTCCCTGGCGAAAGCCTTCCACGGCGCGTCCGTGATTATCGTAATAGCTGTTAAACCACCCTTCCTTTTCGCCCGCGTCCATCCATTCCTGGCGCCGGATATGATGAATCAGCCAGTTTGCCTTTTTCTCCAGGTTCGCGGCCAGGAGCGAAAGGGGAATTTCCGCCTGTCTGCCACTGACTGTATGCCGGCATCGGACCGTATAATCGGAAAGGATTTTCTGTTTTTGGCCAACGTCGTCAAACGTTTCTGCGTCATCCTCCAACAAAACCGTTATTTCCTCCAGCAGCTTTGCCGTATGGACGGCGGACCGCCCATCCAGAAGACGAATCATTTCGGCCAGATCCAACAGGTTTCCGGCATAGGCACAGGTAAAGGCCACGCTTTCTCCCCGTTCCGAAGCCATATCCAAAGCGTCATTCCAATCGGCTCCGCGAAGCCTGTAGATATTATGCTCCCCCACCTCATAAAAAGCCGTAAGCTGTTCAATCAGCAGATGTTCCAAGATGCTTCCGGCATAGACGGCGCCTTCTTTGGTGCGCTGCCTGTTTCCCTGGCCGGGATTCCATAAATGGTCCGTTTCCGTTCCCCGCATGACCTGGGCATCTTTGAAATAAGAAATCTGTTTATTTAGCATCTCAATATCTCCGGTCTGGTCCACATAGAGCTTTGTGGCAATCAGAGGCCAGAACGCATGGTCCATCCAAACCCGCGCGATTCCATTTCGGTCCGCCAGGAAATTTCCGTCTCCCTCTCCGATAATCGTAGCGTTTGTCCCGTCCATGCGCACGCCCCCGTAATTCATCGCCATCATCCGCGCCACCTTCTCAGGCTCCAGCAAAAGTAAAAACAGGCAGTCCTGCCACAGATCCCTCCAGCCCCGTCCGCCCCGTCCATAGTCGTGGTGGGGAAGAAAAGAGCATCCGAATAGCCGGCGCAGAAACGGCTGAAAACAGATCCATTTCATCAGACGGTCAAAACCCTCATCTTTTGTATGAATGCTCACAGCCACCTGATTTTTCCAGTAAGTTTTTGTTTTTGCAAAAGCCTTCTCTGCTTTTTCTGTGGATCCGTACTTTTCAAAAACGCCTAAAGCAGCTTCCTTGCTGCATTCCGCGCCCAGGAGGATAATGTAGTCCATTTTTTCGCCCGGCGCCAGGGAAACGGCCGGAAAGCGAAAAGCCCCCATGGCCTCTTTTCCGGCGGCATGGCTGAAAGCCGGGACTCCCGGACACCGTTCATATAAGGCGCGGGGATGGGTAAAGGTTCCTCCCTCCCCGAGAAAATCCTCCACCGTGGGATAAAAATCCTTTGGCGCATCGCCATTTCCCATACGCCCCATGACGTAATAAATCCGATTACCGGGGCGGTGGCCTTTTTCATCAAAGGACATCGTCGGGCGCACCAAGACTCCGTTTTTCGTTGTTTCGATGCGATGGAGCATGGAGGTCACATTCCGGTGATCCCGGATATTGTCCGCGCTGCGCCCATAAATGGGAATGGCCGCGCAGGCAGTCAGCTCCTGCGTATGTTCCGAGCGGTTCTGCACAATTACATGCAGAATCTCCACATTGTCGTCTTTGGGGATGAAGGAAGTAACCGTGGCGGCAAACGGATGCGTCTTAAAGAACCGCTTCAGGGTCTGCCACATAAATCCCGCTGTCAGCTCACTTTCATCCTGCATGGCCGAAAACCGGGCATTTTCCTGCTCCGCGGAAGACCCGACAGCTGAAAACGCGTCCGCCCCGTCTGCCATCAGCCAAAAATTGCGGGTGGAACGGTTGTTGTGCAGGCTTTCCGCGCTCACCGGCTCCAAAAGAAACGTTTCCTGGTCAATTTTCGCGTCGCCGCCAAGATTGGGCGTCACCGCGCTTTTTAGTCCCGTTTCCGAGGCAAGGGGGAAATATAGATAACTGATATTTTCCGGGTTTTTTAAGAGAAAACCACCGTGCTCATCTGTGAATTTTATGCAATTCAATTTTATGCTCCTTTCTCAGTTTTGCGGCAGGCAATCGCGCGTCTATATATACAGTAAACCACATAATAAAAGATAGCGTCCGCAAAAAAAATAAAATACATGTGAAAAATACCAGAATCATGACCCAAAAACCCCAAAAAACCGGGAAGCTGAATATGTGTCATAAATTTGATATTTTTGTAAAATCTTTAATATAAACCTCCCTGCCGTTTGGATATAATGCGTACAACAAATGTATACATAAAAAGGAGGTTTTCTCATTATGAAAAAGAGGGCAGTCAGCATGTTACTGATTGCGGCCCTGGCGGCGACTATGACCACAGGCTGCAAAAAATCGAATTCCGGTTCCCAGGACGCGTCCGCAGAGGAAGGAAAGGTCATCAATATTTACAGCTGGAACGACGAATTCCGCGAGCGGGTGGAGGCGGTCTATCCGGAAGTAAAAGAAACGTCTTCCGACGGAACTGTAACCGAGCTAAAGGACGGCACGGAAATCCACTGGGTGATAAATCCCAACCAGGACGGCGTTTACCAGCAAAAGCTGGATGAAGCGCTGATGAAACAGGCGGACGTGGCAGACGACGAGAAAGTGGATATCTTCCTGTCCGAAACAGATTATGTAAATAAATACACCGACGCGGAGGCCGACGCCGCTATACCGCTTAAAGATCTCGGCATTGATCCGGACAAGGATCTGGCGGATCAGTATGAATTTACAAAAGTGACCGCCTCCGACGCAGACGGCGTCCAGAGAGGCTCCACATGGCAGTGCTGTCCGGGGCTGCTGGTATACCGCCGGGATATTGCAAAAAAAGTGTTTGGAACGGACGACCCGGAAGAAATCGGCCAGAAAGTGAAGGACTGGGACGCCACTGAGAAGACGGCGGAAGAATTAAAGGCAAAAGGATATTATACATTCTCGTCCTACGCAGACACCTTCCGGCTTTACGGAAACAGCATCGAAGAGTCCTGGGTAAGCCCTGGCGAGACGACCATTAAAGTGGATCAGAAAATCATGGACTGGGTGGACGACTCGAAGAGATGGCTGGAGAAGGGCTACCTTGATAAAAATATAAAAGGGCAGTGGATTGATGAGTGGAACAAGGCAATGGGCTCATCCTCGAAGGTGTTCGCATTCCTTTTCCCGGCATGGGGCATTGATTTTACCCTGGATCCAAACTGGGACGGCGAAGACGGCGCATGGGGCGTCACCAATCCTCCGCAGGAATACAACTGGGGCGGCTCCTACGTTCACGCGTGCACCGGCACGGATAACGCCGAACACGTAAAAGACATCATCCTTTCCGTAACGGTCAACAAAGACAACCTGCTGAAAATCTCCAAAGATTACGCCGAATTCACAAATACAACCAGCGGTATGCATGAAGCGGCAAAAGACGATTCCTACGCTTCCGCATTCCTGGGCGGGCAAAATGCGTTTGCCTATTTCACGCCGGTGGCGGAAAACATTAAGATTGCGCCTCTTTCCTCCTATGACCAGGGCTGCGTGGAATTAATCCAGAACGCGTTCAGCGACTACCTGCAGGACAAAGTGGATTATGATAAGGCGAAAAGCAATTTTGAAACGGCGATTTTAGAACGTTATCCGGACATCACAGAAATTCAGTGGCCAAAATAAAGGGAAAGGAATGACCGTTCATGAAACAAAAACATAAAAAAGTCGATTATGCCAAATGGGGATATATTTTTATTCTTCCGTTTTTTATAAGCTTTTTCATTTTTTCTTTTATTCCTCTGGTAGACACCATCCGGTACAGCTTCTTTGAATATTACCGCTCGGGAATAAAAGAAATCGGGCCTAACTTTGTGGGCCTGTCCAATTATATCAGCCTGCTGGGCTCGGATATGCTGAAATATGCGGGAAACACTTTGATTTTATGGATCATCGGGTTTATCCCCCAGATCGTAATCGCCCTGACCCTTGCCCAGTGGTTTGTGGATGTGCGCTTAAAGATTCACGGATCACAGTTTTTCAAGGTAATCATCTATCTGCCGAACCTGATCATGGCTTCCGCGTTCGCCATGCTGTTTTTCACCATGTTTTCCGCCAACGGACCCATCAACGGAATCCTTATGTCCATAGGGCTTACCAGCCAGCCCATTGATTTTCTGGGGTCCGCACTGGGAACCCGGTCACTGGTGGGCTTGATGAATTTCCTGATGTGGTTCGGAAATTCTACCATCATGCTGATGGCGGCGATTATGGGAATCAGCCCGGACATTTTCGAGGCGTCTGAACTGGACGGATGCAACAGCATTCAGCGGTTCTTCTACATCACGCTTCCGCTCATACGCCCGATTCTGGCTTATACATTGATTACGGCCATCATCGGCGGACTGCAGATGTTTGACGTTCCGCAGATTCTGACAAATGGGCAGGGAACGCCGGACCGCACCTCCATGACGCTGATTATGTTCCTGAACAGCCACCTAAAGAGCCGGAATTATGGCATGGCAGGCGCGTTATCCGTATACCTGTTCATTGTCAGCGGCATCCTGTGCTTCATCGTATACCGGATGACGAATAATGACGATTCGGACGGCTCAAAGGCGGCCGCCAGGAAAGCCAAAAAAGAAGCAAGAAAACAAGGGAGGAAATAGGTCTATGAAATCAAAACAGCCAAACCATTTGCGGAGTATAGTTGCACATGTGGTACTTGTTATTCTGTCATTCATGTGCCTGTTTTTCGTCTATATTC
>CAYOWU010000038.1:0-24897 GCA_964407765.1 uncultured Lachnospiraceae bacterium | reverse complement strand
GGATTTTCCGCGCTGCCGGGCTCCTATCTGCTGGAAAACTTAAAAAACGTGGCCAATGACGGAACCTTTCCCATGTTTAAGGGCATCTTAAACAGCCTGATTGTGTCCGGCTGCTCCGCGGCAATCTGCACATATTTTTCGGCCTTGACAGCGTACGGGCTTTACGCCTATAATTTTAAATTAAAGAAAATAGCCTTTACTTTTATCATGGCAATCCTTGTCATGCCCACACAGGTGACGGCAATGGGATTTTTGCGGCTGATCACGAATATGGGAATGTACGATTCCCTGCTCCCGCTGATTATTCCGTCCATTGCGTCTCCGGCGGTGTTTTACTTTATGTACAGCTATATGCAGTCATCGCTGCCCCTGTCGCTCATTGAGGCGGCAAGGATTGACGGCTCCGGAGAATTTCGGACGTTTAACCAGATTGTGCTTCCGATTATGAAACCAGCCATCGCGGTGCAGGCTATATTCTCTTTTGTGGGCTCCTGGAACAATTACTTCGTTCCGGCGCTGGTCATCCAGTCCAAGGAAAAGATGACTGTGCCGATTCTGATTGCCACGCTCCGCGGAGCCGATTACATGAATTTTGACATGGGTAAAATCTATACCATGATTCTGGTGGCCATCGTGCCCATTATCATCGTATACCTGCTCCTCTCCAAATTCATCATCGCAGGGGTGACCCTTGGCGGCGTAAAAGAGTAACCATCAAATAACAAAGGCTGTCTCGGCAGCCTTTTATTTTTACAGGAAATGAATAAAAATATGAAAAATCAGACACACAACGGCACATGCAGGACGCAGCCGTCCGCGCGAGAGCAGGCGCATGCCCGATTTGCAAGAAGGGCGGCGACGGAAGGCATGGTTCTTTTAAAGAATGAAAACCTGCTCCCACTGGACACAAACTCCCCCATCGCGCTTTTCGGCGGCGGCGCGGTAAAAACCATTAAAGGGGGCACGGGTTCCGGTGACGTAAACAACAGAGAGAGCGTTTCCATCTTCCAAGGCCTCAAAAACGCAGGGGCCCGCATTGTCAGCGCAAACTGGCTGAAAGATTTTGATGCCTGTTATGAAAAAGCGAGGCTGTCCTGGAAAGAAAAAGTTCTGGAAGCGGCAGAGATTGCCGAAAATCCATTTGACGCCTACGCCGAAAACCCATTTCCTTTTCCGGAGGGACGCGAAATTACAGAGGACGACGTCAAAGGCGCCGCTGTCTGCATCTACGTAATCAGCCGCATTTTTGGCGAAGGCAGGGACCGCCGAAAAGAAGAGGGGGACTATTATTTAAGCAGAAGGGAAAAAAAAGACCTTCGGTGGCTGAACCGTGCGGGCATTCCCATTGCGCTGCTTTTAAATGTGGGGGCGCCCGTCGATTTGACCGATCTGCTGGACGAGGCGGAAAATATCAAAGCCGTCTTAAATATCTCACTCCCCGGACAGGAAGGCGGCCACGCAGTCGCAGACGTGCTGTTTGGCCAGTCGCCGCCCTGCGGAAGGCTGACCGCCACCTGGGCAAAACGCTACGAAGACTATCCTTTTGCAGAAAATTTCAGCTATTTAAACGGCGATCTGGCGACGGAAGAATACCGGGAAGGCATTTATGTGGGATACCGGTATTTCGACCGTTTTGGCACAGCGCCGCTGTTTCCGTTCGGCTACGGACTCTCCTATACAACCTTTTTCATAGAATTTCAAGGACTTCAGACAACGAGCCAGGGATTTGATATTACAGTCTGCGTAAAAAATACCGGGAAGATTTATGCGGGCCGAGAAGTCGTGCAGGCGTACGCCGCTTTGCCTCAGGGGGAAATTCCAAAAGAAACAAAGAGGCTGGTTGGATTTGCAAAAACAAAGGTTTTAAAGCCCCAGGAAACGCAGGAGCTTACCATATCCATAGACCAGTCGTCCCTTGCCAGCTTCTCGGAAAAAATGCATGCGTGGTTTATAGACGCGGGCGCCTATGGCATATGGATTGGGGAACATGCAGAGTCGTTGCGGCCAGTGGCGCGGCTCCTTGTAAAACGGCAGACAATATTGGCGAGAACCAAAAAAATCCACTGTCCGGATGCGGATTTTGACAGATTTTCCACAAATGAGGCAGCCGTCGGCAAAACCAGGGAACGACTTTTCACAGACGACGAACAAAAGGCGCCTGCTTTTTTGTTTACGCCCCAAAAAGAAAACGGGCGCACCCATCAAACTCCTTTGGAAAATAACCTGCCCATTGAAGAGCTGATCCCCCTTTTATACGGAAACATTACTGACGGGGCCAGCGTCCTGGGCTCGGCCGGAACTGTGGTTCCAGGCTCCGCCGGAGAGACAACAAACGCGCTGGAAGCAAAATATAAGATACGCTCCCTGGTTATGGCCGACGGCCCGGCAGGGCTTCGTCTGCGGCAGCGCTACGAAGCAGACCGCGAAACAGGCTTTGTGTATGGCTCTGGGGTTTTGGGCTCTCTGGAAAATGGATTTCTGGAAGAAACAAAGCATCAAAAAAATGCAACCGTCTACTATCAATACTGCACGGCATTTCCCGTGGGAACCGCACTGGCGCAGTCCTGGGATGTGAACCTGATGCGGGAATTCGGCGAGATGATTGCCGTGGAAATGAAAGAATTCCATGTGGATCTGTGGCTGGCGCCGGGCATGAACATCCACAGAAATCCCCTGTGCGGGCGTAATTTTGAATATTATTCCGAAGATCCGCTGTTGTCCGGAATAATGGCGGCGGCCGTGACAGACGGGGTGCAGAGCCGCAAAGGCTGCGGCGTAACCATCAAACACTTTGCCTGCAACAATCAGGAGGATAACCGCATGGGCGTGGACATCCGCGTTTCCGAACGGGCGCTCCGGGAGATTTATCTGCGGGGATTTGAGATTGCGGTAAAGAAAAGCGCTCCGGCAGCCCTGATGTCCGCCTATAATTTAATCAACGGGATTCATGCGGCAAACAACCGGGATCTCTGCACGACCATCGCCCGGGAAGAATGGGAATTTGAAGGAATCATTATGTCTGACTGGAATACGACGGTTCCAAAAGACGGCAGCTCTCCGTGGCAATGCATCGCCGCAGGGAACGATCTCATTATGCCCGGAAACCCAAAAGACGCCGAAAGCATTCAAAAAGCATACGCACAGGGAAAACTTTCGGAAGAAACAATCCGGCGCAGCGCCGGACGAATACTAAATGTGATTCAAAAACTGACGGATGCGCACATTTAAAAACCTCTAAAATTCTGTTGATAATGTGAATTTTATAAAAATTTGCCGCGCCAAAAGCGCCGGGGGTTGCTAAGCGCCAGTGGCGCTTGGTTAGCAACGACCGGAACGAAGTGAAGACCTTGCGCATTTCCCCCGGATCCCTTGAAACGCTATTTTTGATGGGATTTTCAAACACGTTCTATATCTTCCGTCTCCACCGTGGTAATGGAATCCACATACGGGCGCAGCTCCTCGTGCATGGAACGGCCGGTGAGGATCATGTGCATCCCCTCTTCCCTGCCCCGGACGATCAGCTGGATCACATCCTCCGGCTGCACAATCCCGTAATCCAGCACCCCCAGAATCTCATCCAGCACCAGAAAGTTGCACTCACAGGTGGTCAGCAGCTTTCTGGCAAAATTCAGGCCGTTGACTATGTTTTCCTTCTGCTCCAGACGCTCCTGCTCACCCAGATCTTCGTAATATTTATCGGACTTCTCGAAGCGAAACAGCTTGATTTCCAGGTTCATGTTGTTCAGATAACCCAGCTCCCCGGTCTCCTTCCCTTTTAGAAACTGGATAATCACCGCACTGTCGCCCCGCGAGCAGGAACGGATGCTTTTACCCAAAGCCATCGAAGTTTTGCCTCTTCCGTTCCCGCAGAATATTTCCACACATCCCTTGTTCATTTCATTTCCTCTTCATGCTGTGCGCGTTCAATCAGGCGCGCCCCGTGCAAAATGCCGCCGAAAGGCCCACATTTCCTCTATATGTTTGAAAGTATCTTACACCACTTTCCAAAAGAATGCAAGATTATTCCATATATTCCAGCTTGCTCACTGAAATTTCATAGGCCGTCCGCTTTTCTGTTTCATTCTCGCCGATTTTCTTCATATAGTCCCGGCTCTGAATGCGTCCCCAGACCAGCACGTGCCCGCCCACTTCAAAGGCGGACGCATAGCGGGCGTTCCTGCCCCAGCATATGCAGGGTATGTAATCCGATTTGCCATACGGCCGGTTCACCGCCAGCAAAAGATCCGCGATCTCCCGTCCCAGCGGCGTTTTGCGGTAAACCGGCGGCTTACAGATGTAGCCGTCCAGGAAAATCTGGTTTACCGGCATGGAGTCGTCTTCCTCCTCCACAAAACTGATGTCCCTGGCGAACACGGACAGCACCAGCCGGTTTCTCTTCTCCTCGTGCCGGTTATAGGAACGGAACTGGCCATGCACCTGGATGTACTCACCCACATAGTCCTGATTTACATCGATCAGCCGTTCCGAAATCATAACCGGAATCCGGTCCTCCGAATCGCTGAGGCGCTTAATCAAAAGCTCCATGGTGTAAAAGCCCTCGCCGAACACCTGGTGGCTGAACGTAAACTCCGTCGCGATTTTGCCCATAATAGATACCTGGTTGTTTTCAATAATCTTATCTGCCATGAATGATAGTTCCCCTTCCTCTTTGTGGTAGTTTGTCTATATCATGTTTATGCGTCCCTGACTTTGAATAGAACCAAAAAATGAATTTTTATTTTCCTTGCAATCTTCCCAGAATATGTTAAACTGTTAAGTTGTGTATGACTGTTACTATGAATGTTCGCCGCCGGACAGGCGTCATGCATTCGGGTATGCCTAATGCGCCCGCACAACTTTCATTTATGGCAACGCGTCCAAGTTGTGGGCGCATGCAGGTTTAGAAAGGATGAATTTTATGAAAACCAAACGGGAAGATGTCCGTAATATAGCAATCATCGCCCACGTGGACCACGGGAAAACCACCCTTGTGGACGAACTTTTAAAGCAAAGCGGCGTATTTCGTGAGAATCAGGAAGTCCAGGAACGAGTCATGGACTCCAACGACATTGAGCGGGAGCGTGGCATCACCATCCTCTCCAAAAACACCGCCGTCTATTATAAAGATACAAAAATCAACATCATCGACACCCCCGGCCATGCCGATTTCGGCGGCGAGGTGGAACGGGTGCTCAAGATGGTTAACGGAGTGATTCTGGTTGTGGACGCCTTTGAAGGCGCCATGCCCCAGACCAAATTCGTGCTGAAGAAAGCCCTGGAGCTGGACCTGCACGTGATTGTCTGCATCAACAAAATCGACCGTCCGGAAGCGCGTCCCAACGAAGTCATCGACGAAGTGCTGGAGCTTCTCATGGACCTGGAGGCCTCCGACGAGCAGCTGGACTGCCCGTTCCTCTACGCCTCCGCCAAAGCCGGCCACGCCGTCCTTGACCTGGCCGACTCTCCCAAAAATATGCAGCCCCTGTTTGAAACCATCCTGAAATACATTCCCGCGCCCGAAGGCGACCCGGAGGCCGGAACCCAGGTATTAATCAGCACAATCGACTACAATGAGTACGTGGGGCGCATCGGCATCGGCAAGGTGGACAACGGCTCCATCCGCGTAAACCAGGATGTGGTTCTGGTAAACGAACACGACCCGGACAAGCAGGAACGGGTGAAAATCAGCAAACTGTATGAATTCGACGGGCTTTCCAAAGTGGAGGTAAGCGAAGCGCAGATCGGCTCCATCGTGGCCATCTCCGGCATCGCGGACATCCACATCGGCGACACCATCTGCTCCCCAGAAAACCCGGATCCCATCCCTTTCCAGAAAATTTCCGAGCCCACCATCGCCATGAACTTTATGGTAAATGACAGCCCCCTGGCCGGCCAGGAGGGAAAATACGTCACTTCGCGCCATCTGCGAGAACGTCTGCGCAGGGAATTAAACACGGACGTCAGCCTCCGGGTGGAAGACACCGACTCTCCCGACTGCTTCAAAGTCTCCGGCCGCGGCGAACTGCACCTGTCGGTGCTCATTGAGAATATGCGCCGGGAAGGCTATGAATTTGCCGTGAGCAAGGCAGAAGTGCTCTACCGGGAAGATGAGCGGGGCCGCAAGCTGGAGCCCATGGAAGTGGCCTACATCGACGTGCCGGAAGAGTCCTCCGGCTCGGTCATCAGCAAGTTAAGCGAGCGAAAAGGAGAACTGCAGGGCATGAGCCTGGCAGGCGACGGCTCCACCCGTCTGGAATTCCACATCCCCGCCAGGGGCCTGATCGGATTCCGCGGCGAATTCCTCACCCTTACCAAGGGAAACGGAATCCTGAACACCATTTACGACGGCTACGGCCCTTATAAAGGGGATATCGACTACCGCAAGCAGGGTTCCCTCATCGCATTTGAGGCCGGCGAGGCCGTCACCTATGGGCTCTTCTCCGCTCAGGACCGAGGCGCCTTGTTCATCGGACCCGGCGAGCGGGTTTACGGCGGCATGGTCATCGGCCAGAACGGCAAAGCTGAGGACATCGAGTTAAATGTGTGCAAAACCAAACATTTGACCAACACCCGCTCCTCCTCCGCCGACGAAGCCTTAAAGCTTACGCCTCCGAAAATCTTAAGCCTGGAACAGGCCCTGGAGTTCATCAACAGCGACGAGCTTTTGGAAGTCACGCCCAAAAGCCTGCGCATCCGCAAGAAAATCCTGGATTCCAGGGAGAGAAAAAGAGCCGCCAAATCAGTTTAGCGTCTGTTTTCCGCCGGCGTCCATGTGGTAATCCTCTCTGTAAATCAGCCGGGAAACCGGCGCTAGCTCGTACCCCTGGGACTGGAGTCCGTCAATCATGGACTCCAGCGCCTGGACGGTGTGCTTGGCCCCGGCATGGCAGAGGATAATCGCCCCATTCTCCAGATTCTTATGACTGCAGACCGTCTCCGTGATGGCCTCCGCCCCATAATCCTTCCAGTCCAGACTGTCCACCGACCATCCAATGGCATAATACCCCTTTTCCTTAAGGCTTTGCGCCGTCTCATCATTGTACGCGCCATACGGCGGCCGAAACAGCTCCACATCCACGCCGGTCCGCTCTTTCACCGACGCGTGAGCCTGATCCAGCTCTTTGTCTCTCTCCTGCCGGCCAAGACAAGTCATATCTCTATAATTTTCTCCCAGGCTGCCCAGATCATGGCCGGCCTCCTGAATCGCCTTTATGTCCTCCGGATACGCCTCTGCCCACTTTCCCGTCACGAAAAAAGCCGCCTGCACTTTCTGATCCGCCAAAACCTTCAGTATTTTCAGTATATTTTCATTTCCCCGAACCACGTCGAAGCTTAAGGCCACCTGGGATTTCTCCGTGTCCACGCAGCAGATGGGCCGCTCATGGCCATCCACGCCTGTGCTGACCGAGACAATCTCCGGCACATAACGGATGGCGCCAACCGTCATCAGCGCCATTGCCATCCAGGCCGCCATCCACTTCAGTCTTTCCTTCAACATTGCATACTCCCATAAGCGTTGTTATCATTTTATGCCATCTTTCGGAAAAACAGAACCCGAACACTCCTTAAAAAAATATAAATAAAATTAAAAATATGAAAAATCGACAAATGTTTTATAGCAAATTTGTAAATTATTGTGTATTGAAAAATCCCGCTTTTGATGTTATCATGATAACATCAAAAATACAGAATAAGAAAATGCATTTTCAGAATAGTCAAAAAATTTTTGAGTTATCTCTTTATTTTTTAAGGGATTTTACGGGTTTTTCGCTTCAAAAAGCTTGTTTTTAAAAAACATGATAACACATTTTTCCAAAAGGAGGTGCGTTTATGACGCCTAAGAAACCTATGAACCCGGTTTTAGTCGTTTCCATTATTATCGTGGCGATCTTTGTGGCGTTCGGCGCCGCATTCCCGGACCTGCTGGGAGCCGCCGCTAACTTCATCTTCGCCGCGCTGACCGACAAATTCGGATGGTTTTACCTGATTACCGTTTTCCTGATGGTTATCTTCGCCATTTTCATCGCGGTAAGTCCCATGGGAAAATTAAAGCTGGGAAAGCCGGACGACAAGCCGGAGTTCTCCAATTTCCAATGGTTCACCATGCTGTTCGGCGGCTCCATGGGCATCGGCCTGGTCTTCTATTCCGTGGCGGAACCGCTGATGGACTTCGCCTCACCGCCCTCTGCTCAGCCGGAGACAGCCGCAGCCATGTATGAATCCATGCAGACGGTATTCTTTCACTGGGGATTCCACCCATGGGTCATCTTCGCCATCGGCGGCCTGGCGCTTGGATACTTTTCCTTTAAAAAGGACCGGCCCTTCCTGGTCAGCTCTGCATTTGAGCCGCTGATCGGCGAAGAACGGGTGAAAGGCCCCATCGGCAAGGCCATCGACATCCTGGCCGTGTTTGCAACCATTTTCGGCGTGGCCACCAGCTTAGGCCTTGGCGCGTCACAGATTGTGGGCGGGTTAAGCCACGTATACGGCGTGAAAGCGGGAACTTTTTTGACCTGCGTCATCATCGCCGTCATCACCGTATGCTTCACCCTGGCCACCATCAGCGGCCTGCAAAAGGGCATCCAGCTGATTGCGGATATTAAGATCTGGCTGTCCATCGGATTCATGATTTTTATTTTTGTATTCGGCGGCGCCGTCTTCATCCTGGATTTATTCACCAATACGCTGGGCGGATACCTGGCCGACATCGTGCGAAAAAGCCTCTGGATGGAAAACAAATCCTTCCTGTCCGCCTGGACGGTATTTTACTGGGCCTGGTGGATCGCCTGGGCGCCTTTCTGCGGACAGTTCTGCGCCAGGGTTTCCAAAGGCCGCACCATCCGCCAGTACCTGCTGACCGTCAGCGTCCTGCCCGCCCTTTTCAGCTTCATCTGGCTGGGCATTTACGGGGGCGCCGCCTTCAACTTAAATGAAATCAGCGGCGGAAAAATCCTGGAAGCGGTGAACGCCGATTACACCACCGGACTGTTCGCCCTGCTGGAGGAGCTTCCCATATTCGCCATCACGGCGCCGCTGGCCCTGCTGCTGATCGTGTTCAGCTTCTTAGGCTCGGCCAACTCCGCCACCTACGTGCTGTCCATGCTCACCGACCGCGGAAACATGGACCCAGACAAAAAGCTGCGCGCCGGCTGGGGCATCGCCCAGGGGGCCGTGACCATCATCTGCATTGTGGTGGGCGGAACTTCCGTCCTGCAGATTTTACAGACCACATCCATCGTAGCAGCCTTCCCATACATGATTATCATGATTCTCATGTGTGTTTCCATCTATAAAACGCTGTCCAAAGACGCGGCAAACGAAGGGCTTACAAATAAGAAAAAATAATTTTAGGAGGAATTTTAAAATGAAATCAAACGAACAATTAATTCATGAGGCGTCCATGCGTATTTTAGGCCGGACCGGCATGCGTTTCGAGTACCCCGAAGCAGTAAAAGTTTTAAAAGAAAATGGCATCAAAGTGGACGACGACGGCGTTGCCCGCTTCACCGAAGAACAGATTATGTACTGGGTGAACAAGGCGCCCCATGCCTTCACTATGTACGCCAGGAATCCCAAACACAACATCACCGTAGGCGGCGATCACTTAAATCCGGCCCCCGGATACGGCTGTCCTTTCGTGATTGACCCGGACGGCGAGCAGCATCCCGCCATGACCGCAGATTTTGTGAAATTCTTAAAGCTGTACCACCAGCAGCCGTCCTTCGACGTAAACGGCGGAATCATCGTGCAGCCGGACGACCTGCCTGTGGACAACGCCACCTTGCTGATGCTTTACATGACTCTTTTGTACTCCGACAAGGTTCTGCTGACCGGAACCGCCGATGAAAAACAGGTGGAGGCCATGATGGAAGTGGCGAAGCTGGTGTTCGGCGGCGAGGAAGAGCTGAAAAAGTATCCGCGGATGATTACGCTGATTAACACGGTTACGCCCCTGCAGCTGACTAACGTGATGACCGAAAGCCTGTTCCAGTTCGTAAAATACCGCCAGCCGCTTGTGATCGGCTCTCTGGCCCAGGCCGGATCCACCAGCCCCATTACCCTGGCCGGCTCCCTGGCCATCTCCAACGCAGAAATTCTGGCCGGCATCGCGCTCTGCCAGATGATTTCCCCAGGCACGCCTGTGGTGTACGGCTGCGAAACCACCACCGCCGACATGCGAAGCGGCGCGACAGCCATCGGCTCACCGGAAGGAGCCATCTGCTACAACCACACCGGAAAAATGGCCGACTTCTACGGCATCCCCAGCCGCGCAGGCGGATGTCTGTCCGACGCCAAGAAGGTGAACGCCCAGGCCGGATACGAATCCATGATGACCTTCATGGCATGCCGGGACGCCAACATTAACTTCATGATCCATGCCGCCGGCATTATGGACGCTTATGCCAGCATGTCCTATGAAAAGCTGATCGTAGACTTTGAAGTCATCGACTACGTGAACAGATACTGCCGCCGCTTTGAAATCAACGAGGAAACCATCCCGGAAGACCTGATCGACGAAGTGGGCCAAGACGGCGTTTACTTAACCGAGGATCACACCTTTGAATATTGCCGCACAGAGCCCCTGACTCCGGAAATCTCCGTAAGAGGCACGGCAGAAGAGCCTGGCACGGCTTTGGAAAACAACATACAGCGGAAAATCGACGCTATGTTGGACGCATATGTACAGCCTGAACTGGATACGGATATCCACAATGGAATAAAGAAAATTCTCCTCTCCCGCGGCGTTGCCCAGGAACTCATTGATAAGCTGGAAAATATGTAAGCAACTGTGTCAATTTTCATAACCGGCAGGACCAGTTTACCATTGGCCCTGTCGGTCTGCTTTCTTCCAGCGTCGTTTTAAAAAAGAGGTAAAAACACATGAGCGAAGAAAAAAGAAAGAAAAACAAACAGTACGTATTTTATATCTCTGCGGCAGTCTCCCTCTTTATCGTTCTGGCCGGAGCGCTGCACGAAAAGGCGTTCGCCGAGAAAACCAATTTCTTACTGAATTTTATATCGGAAAATTTCGCATGGGCCTACCTGACGCTCATGCTGGCTTTCGTGATCTTCTGCCTGTGGCTGGCTTTTGGCCGTTTCGGCTCCATCCGCCTAGGCCCCGACGACTGCGAACCCGAACACAGTTCCCTTTCCTGGTTCGCCATGCTCTTTTGCGCCGGCATGGGCGTGGGCCTGGTCTTCTGGGGCATTTCCGAACCCCTGTCTCACTACGCCTCCCCGGCCGCCGGCATCCAGCCGGGAAGCGAAGCGGCGGCGGAGTTTGCCATCCGCTCCAGCTTCATGCACTGGGGCGTGCATCCCTGGGCCGCCTACGGGGTGGTGGGCATCGGCCTGGCTTATTTCCAGTTCCGCAAAAACAGCCCCGGGCTTATCAGCTCTCTTTTTACGCCGATGCTGGGGGAAAAGGGCGTGCAGGGGCCGGCAGGAAAAGCCATCGACATTTTCTCCGCGATCGTAACCGTGGCCGGCGTGGCCGCTTCTCTTGGCATGGGGACTCTTCAGATCTGCGCCGGCCTGAACTATCTGTACGGCCTGCCCAACAACGCCACCATCTGGCTGACGGTGATTATCATCATCTGTGGCATCTACCTGACCAGCGCCGTAAGCGGCTTAAACAAAGGCATGAAGCTTTTGTCCAACTTCAATTTGATTCTGGCTGGCATTTTTGTGGCGGCGGCTTTCCTTTTAGGGCCTTCCGGCCGCATCCTGGAAATCCTCACGTCCGGCGTGGGCGACTATGCGGCCCATTTTGTCACCGACAGCCTGGGACTGGCGCCTTTCGGGGATAATTCCTGGGTTTTAAACTGGCGGGTCTTCTACTGGGCCTGGTGGATTTCCTGGGCGCCGTTCGTGGGCGTTTTCATCGCCAGGATTTCCAAAGGGCGAACCATCCGGGAGTTTGTCCTGGGCGTAATCGCTGTGCCAAGCGCCGCCTCCATCCTGTGGTTTTCCGTGTTCGGAGGCGTGGCCTTAGACGCAGCCCAGGCCTTTCCCCTGGATGAGCTGCGCAAAATCGCCGCCGTGCCGGAAACTGCCCTGTTTGCAGTCCTCAGCGAATACCCTTTGGGAACTCTTTTGTCCATAACCGCCATTATACTGCTTCTGACCTTTTTCATTACATCCGGGGACTCCGCCACCTTTGTGCTGGGCATGCTCACCGACGGCGGAAACACGAACCCGCCCAACCACAAGAAAATCGCCTGGGGGATTCTGCAGGCGGCCATCGCCTATGTACTGCTGATTACCGGCGGCATCAAGTCCCTGCAGATTGCGTCCATTGTGGCCGCTTTTCCCTTTGCGTTTATCATGGCGCTGATCTGCGTCAACCTGATTAAAGAATTGAAAAAAGAAGGGAAATCATAAGATTATCTGTATTTTTCAGCCAGATTGTAGAGCAGTTCATGAAACTCCGCCGCCGCCTTTTCCGGGACGCCCTCGTTTCTGTATTCGTCTTTGTATTTCAGCAGAACCCCCTGGAAAATGTGGCACTCAATCTGGCTTAAGGCTTCCGCCTCCCGCGTGGTGATCGTTCCCAGGGCCGCCGCCTTTCTAAGCAGCACAAAATCCCGCTGGTACAGGTCGTTGTTGAACAAAATGCTGGCGGAATAGCCGTCGAAATCCTGTCTGAAATCATCGGGAAGCAGCTGGTAATATTCAAATATGATTTCCCCCAGCGAATGCCGGTATTTGCCGAAGAAAAGATTTTCATAAATAGGTATGTCCCGGAAGGCGTATCCGGCCAGGCAGTCCCACATCTTCAGATTCAACCCGTAAGGGTCGGTGAGTATCTGCGGGTCGTTCACCATACTTTTGAACTCGAAAAGATATTCTTTAAAGAAACGGACAGAGGCCAGAGCAATCAAATGATCCAGATTTTCAAAATAGCGGTAGATAACCGTGCTGGTGCATTTCATTTCTCCGGCCACTCTCCGGATTTTCACACCTTCCGGCCCCTCTTCTTTCAGTATATTGTAAGCAACTTCTATGAATTGCTTTTTCTTTTCTAAACTCATGTTCTTCTCCCTTGCCCAACCGACGGCGCATGAATAGCGGGCAGGCATTGTGAAAACCAACTGCCTGCCCGACGCGCGAATTACCAGCCGGCGTTATAGTCTCTTTCCATCTCCAGGATTTTCCCAGTCTTAGCGTGAATCTTAAACTCGTATTCCATTGCCCCCCGGATCAGCTCCAGCTCATAAACTGGCATTCCGTCGTCCCAGTCAAATTCCGCTTTTATGACCGTCGCCTTCGGCGCCTTTGCGAGCGCGATCTTTTTCGCCTTCGCTACGCCGATGTAACCGCTGCCGCCCTGGGCGTTTCCGCCTCCTTTGACTGCAGCCAGTTTCCATTCATATTCAATCAGTTTGCCGGTCCTTCCATGGTATTTCAGCGTATAACGCTTGCCGCTCTTGTCGGCCTTCGCCTTATAGACAGGAATCCCGTCGTCGTACTTTTTCACCAGACTTAAGATCTTCCCGCCGGGGACCTCTTTTGCCACAAGCTGGCGGCACTTCGCCTTGCTGATCGTCTTCTTGCCGCCGCCTCTTAAAACACGGTATTCCTCCCAGCCATAGGCCAGCATCTTCCCGTCGGACGCCTGGTAGGTGATGTCGTATTCCTTCTTTCCCTTGAGCAACTGCACCTCGTAAATCAGCGTCCCCTTCTCGTAATCTCTGTCCACTTCCACGATATCACCGTTTTTAACGGTCTGCAGCGCCAGATCCGCCGCCTGCTTCATGCTTGTGATCTTTTTCGCGTATACCGGCCCCGCTACCGCCGTCGCCCCCAGCGCCGTCAGGCAAAACGTCAGAGCCGCCACCGCAAGCTTTTTTTGAAATTTCATAGATTTTCCCTTTCTTAATTATGATTTTACGGTAATTGCAGAGCGCCCGTTTTGCGCAAATTGCCTTTTACCGGATAAAATTGGTTTTCTTTCCCGGTTCTTTCTTTGGCAGTCCGAATTTTTCTTTTCCCAGGGCGATGCTCTTCATCAGAAACGCCATGTTCTTCGCCAGCGTCCGCATAATCTGCAGCCCTTCCTCATCCTGCGCCGCTTCCTGGGCATTGTTTCCGTGGATGCTGTTCCAGTACTGGCCGGACGCCACCGGCATTCCGGAAATGGTAAAATATTTGTTCAGCTCATCAAAAGTGGCGGACAGCCCGCCCCGTCTGGCGGACACAACGCCCGCGCCCACTTTCATGGTTTTGTCAAACGGCGTGCTGTAGAACAGCCGATCCAGAAACGCAATCAGCGTGGCGTTGGCTGAAGCGTAGTAGACCGGGCTTCCCACAACCAGACCGTCGCAGGCCTCGAACTTGGGGGCCGCCTCGTTGACCATATCGTCGAACGCGCATTTACCTTTTTCTCTGCAGGCGCCGCAGGCCACGCAGCCCCGGATATCCTTATTTCCCACATGGAGCATCTCCGTTTCGATGCCCGCCTTTTCAAATTCCCGCTGCATCTCACGCAGCGCCGTGTACGTGCTCCCCTGTGCGTGGGGACTTCCATTCACCAATAATACTTTCATCCTGCACACCTCCGTTTGTTTTTCAGATACTACCATTTTAACGCCCCCTGGCTTTTTTGTCACCTTATTTTTTGTCGCTCACCGGAGCTCCTTTTTGTTTGTTCACCTGCCGTGAAAACTCCTCCACCGCCTGGTCGATTTCCTCCCCGGTTCCGATTTTCTGAAGCATCTTCCACCAACCCGCGCGCGCTTCCACCCAGCCGGGCGTAACCTGATAATAGTCCCCCATATACTGCATGAACATGCTGTACTCTGTCATCAGAAGATCGTTTTCATAGATTCCAGCTATATCCCGCACCGGCCAGAAAGTCGAGGCCAGAACGGCGCGTTTGTAGGAGGCGTCGTCTTCTGTCATATACCGGACAAATGTCTTTGCCGCCTGTATCCGTCCTTCATCCCCGTTGTCAAAAATGCCAAATCCCCATATTCCGCCCTGAAGCTTTGGCTCCCCTTCGCTGACCGGAAAAGCCATAGGAAAAATATCAAAGCCTAATTCCGGATTATTGACGATCTGGGTAATCTCGATGGAAGCGTTCCAGCAAAAGGCCATGGCCAGTTCCCCGTTACAGAACTGCTCGATCTCGTCGGCAGACGTCATATCCGGTTCAAATTCAATGCCCTTTAGCTCTTTCAAAAGCCGCAGCGCCTGTTTATTTTCCTCGCTGTCAATAGTATAAACGCTGTGCTTTTCATCTGTAAATGTCCCTCCATACAGATTATTTACCAGCGCGCGGGTTCCCTGATCCCCGCTTTGGTTTTTACAATATATGACGCCCGCCCTCTTCTTCGTGTAATCGGACACAACATTCACGGCTTTTATAAAATCCTCTGTGGTCCAGGAATGAGTTTCTTCATCAATAAACGCAAGAGCCCCGGCCTCCCGAAACAGGTCATAATTAATGGCCATACAGTGGGCAGTCATGCAGACAGGAAATTCATAGTATGCGCCGCTGCCATCCTGGCAGGCTTTCCGGATGTTTTCGTAGATTCCATCGGCAACGTCCAGCTCCCACAGATCGGACAGATCTGCCAAAAGCCCTTTTGCCCCCCAATCTGCCACAAGCCGCTCCGGCCCTTCAAATACCAGATCCGGCCCATTTCCCTTTTCAATAGCTTCTCGGATTTTCTGGTCCCCGTCGTCATAAGTCAGACATTCCACGTTCACATGTATTTTGGGATGCTCTCTTTGAAAGCTGGTAATTAAACCGGATACCGAAGTTAAATTTCCCCAGTTTCCAACGGGAAACGTCCAGAAGGTAAGCTCCTGTTCCTGGCCGGCCTGCTCCTGGGTTTCAACTGCGTCCGTAGGGACATTCTTTCCGCCGCAGCCTGACAAAGCCGCCAGAACCGCCAGCGCCGCACACATCAGTCTTCTTTTTTTAGACATAGCTACCTCCTGTAAACTGAATCAAATATATTTTTATGTATTGCAAAGATAATGGCACAGCGCCTCTGTCAGTTCTTCAAGATCGTAGGGCTTCGCCGCGTGCGCGTTCATCCCGCAGGCAAGGCATTTTTCTATGTCGTCCTTGAAGGCGTCCGCGCTGACCGCTATAATGGGAATTTTTTTTGCGTCTTCCCTCGGCAGGCCGCGGATAGCAGCCGCAGCTTCATACCCTGTCATTACCGGCATCCGCAGATCCATCAAGATCGCATCATACCATCCGGCTTCGGACTGTTCCATCTTTTCCACGCAGATTTTTCCGTTTTCCGCCCAGTCAAGCTCCAGTCCCAGTTCGGAAAGAAGATCCTGTCCCACCTCCCAGTTCAGTTCATTGTCCTCCGCAAAAAGAATTCTTTTGCCGGTCAGATCCACGTCTTCTTTTGCTTCACCCTTCTCTTCTTTACGGATCTGGACAAAGGGGAGCAAACTTTGATACAGGCCTGACTCAAACATGGGTTTCATAATGAATCCGCTGATCCCCGCCTGTACGGCCTTTGCCTCCAACTCATCCCATTCTCCGTCGGAAAGGAGAAAGATAATCATTTTTTCGCCAAAACGGCTGCGCATCTGCCCCGCAATATGGAGGCCGTCCCGCCCTTCTATATTCCAGTCAAGAAGCACGATCGGGTCTTTCCCGCTTCTATGGCTTTCCTCCAGCCGTCCAAAAGCGCTTTTTATGTCCCGTGCCCACGCCGCCTCCAGCCCGATGGATTTCAGCATTTTTTCCGCAGATTTACAGCACATTTCGTCGTCGTCAATGACCAGCGTCTCTCTGGGAGGAAGCAAAGGCTTTTGCTGCTGCTGTATTTTTTCCATATCAAGGGTGATGTAAAAATCACTGCCCTTGCCAGGCTCGCTTTTTACGCGGATGCTGCCGCCCATGGCGTCTACAATATATTTTGTAATGGTCAGCCCCATTCCGGCGCCTTCGGTTTTATCCACCCGCGCATGATCTTCCCTTGCAAACGCGTCAAATATTTTCTCCTGGAATTCCTTTGACATTCCGATTCCGTTATCCCTGATCTCCAAGGAAGAACGGATGTACGCGTCCCCTTTGGGCGACGGCTCTTCGTAAAGGAATGCCTGGATCGTGCCGCCTTCCGGCGTAAATTTCACGGCGTTGCCGATAATATTGATCAAAATCTGGCTTAGCCGCACCCTGTCCGTATATACGTTTTCACACTGCACGTCCTGTATGTAGATGTTAAAATTCTGTCTCTTTTCCTGCACCTGGGGCAGGATCACGAGCATAATGTTCTGCATAACCTCACACAGGGAAACCGGCTCCATATTCAGGACGAAACCACCGCTGTCTATTTTGGCCATATCCAGCATATCATTGATCAGCCCCAGCAAATGACGGCCGGATACAGTAATCCGTTTCAGACATGTCCTAAGCCGCGCCGCATTGTCCAGATTATTCATGGCAATCCGAGTCATCCCCATAATGCCATTCATGGGCGTGCGGATATCGTGACTCATGTTGGAAAGGAACTCGCTTTTCGCCCGGTTGGCCCGCTGGGCTGTAAGCCGTTCCGTTTCCGCCAGCTCGTACGCCTGGTTCAATTCCCGCATCTGCCTTCTGGTATTACGGAAATAACCGGCAAAAACCAGAAGCAGCACGCAGAGGATCAAAGCACAGCACGCCAGCGAGCAAAATGACCAGCCGTCCGCCATCTGCTCCACCTTTTGATCCAGCAAACTATAAGGCATGTACAGCAAAAGATACCACTCAGACGCTGGAAGGGTGGTACAGTACAGATTCCATCGCTTCCCGTCCACAATAACTTCGTTTGTATAATCCTGCCCCTTTTCAATGGCATCCCAAAGCTGTGCGGCATACGCGTCATGCTCGTCTCCAAAAACAGACTCCATATAATCGCCGCTTTCCATGCCGGCGTTATGCAGAATAAGGCTCCCATCCCTGCGGATAATAGAGTAATTTACCATGTTGCTGTCAATATTAACGGCCAGGGCGTCGCTGAGATAACGAACCGGAAGCCCGGCTACCAGAGCAATGCTCTTTTCCCCGTTTCCGATCTCATAAACCACCGGAACCCCGATGAGCGCAACCCGTTCCCCGTCTTCGTCCCGGCCTATGCACACATTTTCCCGTCCGACCAGCACGGACCGGTGAAGGGCCTGGGGCGCCTCCGGCTGCACCTTGGAGCCGTATATCATATGAAATTCCCCGTCCTCTGTGTAAAAGGCCAGATATTCAAACCCCCTGGAACGGGCATTGTGCGTTAATTCTACACGCTGCGCCATACTGTTCCTGTCCTGAGTGGGAGAAACGGCGTCTACCAGCGCTCCCACCTGAGACAGGCGAAGTTCTATTATGGTCTGGAAATGCGCGGCAACCTGTTTGCTCATCCCGGACATATAGATTGCCCCGATTTCTTTGATTGCGCCAGCCCCCATCCGATTCATCCACAGCGTCTGGACACTAAAAATAATCACGCAGAAAATAGACGCCAGAACAAGGCTGACTGCCAAAAAACGTGTCGGTTTGTGTTCCATAACCAGCCCCCAATATTGCGTTGAATTCTTCTATATATCTGGCATTTAAAAATTGCCAGATATATAGTCCCTCCGGGAAATGCGCACTCGCACAAAGATGTAAATGCCGCAAGCGGCTGTGCTCGGCGCAGATGGCGATTTTCAATCACCATCTATATTATCTATTATATTATAACATTGTGCAGAAAAAAAGGTAATTTTTCTTTTTTGTCGCTCACCGAATCTTCCCTATGATATACTATATTTCACCTGAGAACGCACAAAAGGAGAACAACCATTGAGAAAAATGACAAACAGCGACTGGATTGCATTTGCCGTTGATTTTGCGGAAGCCATCATCAAAGTGGAACCGCCTCAACTGGACTATTTCCATGACGAATATCTCGTCAGCGGATCGGATTATGGATATCTCGGCGGAAACGCGCTGCTGAGATGCCGCCATTTTAACTTTTACCTCGGCGAATATCTGGACGAAGGCCGCGGAAAAACTCCTGAGGAACTGATAAAAGAGCAAATCGGCTTTACGCCAACCGACGAAAACCTCGAAGATTGGGAGGATGAAAACAACGCGACTTTGTGCTGTATGGTTCATCATATTATGTGGGATCTCTGCGAATACGGCGAAGACCCTTACGGCGCGGCCGATGAACTGTGGGCCATCACCAACGAAATCGGCAGAAAACACGGTCTGCTGATTGATTTTGGTGAATATGGAACTTTTCATGTGTCTGTCTGGGAAGATGACGAGGAAGACACAGCGGAAGATGGAAAACTTTAAAAATGAAAATAAATGGTACGAACCGGGATTTACGCGAAATCCGCTGCCGCTTTGACACGCTGTTCTTTCTGGCGTCGTCCAACCTCTATTTTCGCCTGGCCAAAGACATGGAAATTTTGGGATGCAAAGCTTTATCGAAAATGGCAACGATCATCTACTTACGAAATGCCACAGAAGGAGACTTTATGAAAAAAACAACGAAAGAAACCGCTTGGATGCTGCGGTGGGGCGACTGCGCCGCCCTGCCGGTTTTTGTGCATCCGTATATTTACGACGACGATCTGGAAGCGTCTTTTCCCGGCATCCAATGGCTGCTGGAAAATTCTCTGCGAACTTCCCGCTTCCGGGATCTGGCCCTGGACGCCATTCGGACGTGGGCCGCTTTGGAGTACGGCTGCGCCGGGGAAAACGCAGCCGAAGATTTGAGCCGGATTTTTTCGGAATACAGGCCGGAGGAGCCCCGCCTGTCGGAATCTTTTATCCGGGCGAACGCCCAAGCTCTTGCCCAGGCGGACGACGACGCGGACATCGGCCAGAACCTGGCGCTTCTGAAAGAACTCTTAAACGACGAGTTCCTGAGAATCCGCTTCGGCGGTCTGGTGGATACCAGGGAAGGCTCCGCGGATCTGGTCTTTCGCCCCTCTTCCTCCGGCAAAGACTGGTCAGAAAAAATCGCTTCGTTTCTTAGGGATTTTGGCCGGGCCGAAAGCGTGACCATCGTTCGCGACACAGAACCTTTTTCCGGCGCGCCCATGCACTTTTACCAAAGCGATGCCGGACGTTTTTATGACCAAATGCCTGTGGAGGCTTTTTGGCGGCAGCCGGGCGCGCTTTTTGCCAGACAGGAAACCGCCCTTGGAAGGCTTCTGGCCGAGCAGCTGCTGACGGATCTTCTCGATGAATATCCAAACCGGGAAGAACTGCTGCGCCTCAAAATGATTTCAAACGAGCAGGAGCGGCAATTTGTCAGAAACCATCCTGTCGCTCTATTTCGGAAATAGCATGGCTTGTCTCGCAGAAAAGCACAAGGAACCGAACCTACCAGCTAAATTCAGATAGCCGCCGATTGTAAAATATCGGTGGCTATTGCAGGTTCTTATTCTCTCAACGCTTTTTTGGTTACTTCGAGAACTCTGAACAGTAGATTCAGTTCTTTAGCGGTACAGTCGGAAAGCAGAGCTTCAAAGTCTTTTCGCAAATATAAATCTGTTACAGAAGGTAAGCTATCACAAATTAAAGCGTCAATGCCGACATTAAGAGCCGTAGCAATCTTTACCAGCAAAGAAAGAGAACAACTGTTTGCACTCGTCTCAATCCTCGAAATTGACGAAGGTACAACGTCCACCGTTTCTGCAAGCTGTTCTTGTGTTAAATGCGCAGCCATACGATATTTTCGTATCCTTTGTCCTAACTTATTGTAATCAAGCTCCATTTTGTAGCCTCCTTTCTGAATTTTCTCAATATTCATACTATTATTTTACGTTAAGATGTGGCACTATTTTAATGGCCTGTATGAAATAATATTCCTTATACGAATATTTGAATTTTTTTTGGAAAATTTAAAACCTTATCGCCTAACTTTACGTCTAGGGAGCATAAAGGAGGTGATAAGGATGACTGATAAAGCGATCCGAGAGTTATTTCGCATCTTTGTAGAGGAAGGAGAACTTGACGAAGAACAGGCTGAACGGATATTGCAAAGAATATTAGAGGTATTGTGCAGCGAAAAAACAGAATCCGGAGATGGGTAAGAAAAAACAGGCAGATTCCCGTTATGACGATTTCAAGAGAAAGAGAGAAAACACATATGAAATGCTACAAATGCAAGAGGGAAATGCCTGAAGACGCCAAGTTTTGTCCTATGTGCGGCTCGGCGCAAGAGTTTACAAGAGAACTCATTGACAGGGCGATAGGCAATGACCAGGCAGCCATAACACAGCTTTACAATATGACGAAGGATAATGTGTACTATACGATTAAGACCATGATTTCCGACGAGGACATAGCGCAGGATCTGACACAGGACACATTCTTTAAAGCCATGAAGAACTTAGGACAGCTAAATGAGCCAGCGGCATTTCGAGAGTGGATCAAAAAAATCGCAAGGAATATGACCATTGACATCCTGCGGAAAAGAAAGGCACAAAGCTCTACAGCCTGGCGCCGATTCCATTCTTGCTGCTACTTTTCAGAAGCCAGGACGCTTATGCGGCAGAGCTTCCAGACGCGGATACGCTATTACAATCTATGCAGTCCAAAAATGCATCCTCCGGCACAGCGGACGGCTTTTCGGGGCAGCCTGCGGATAGCGGCAATATAGGGGAGGGAGCAGCTAAGGCCGCTAAAACAGGCGCAGGAGCAGTCTCCAAAAGCATAGCGACTAAGGTTATAGCAGGGTTTGTGGCTACTACCCTTATAGGCGGCGCGATTGCAGGGATTATGGCGCATAACAAAGAGGATGAGCCGCCCATGGAGATGGAAGAACCAGTGGAAACGACCTCTGTCACGGCCAGAGATTTTGAAGGGTATTATACATGCGCAGACACAAGCGTGGCTTTTACAATCACACCGCTTGACGATACAAGAGCAACTATTATTTTGGAAGATATTTCGCCAAATGACGCACAGCCTTTTAGTAAAGAAGGAACCGCGGTCATAGATGGGGAAATGCTGATTATGGATTTGGAAACACAGGAAGGGGATAGGGCGACGTTCGCTTTGTCCAAAAACAGGGTAATAGCACAGGCTTCAAGGCGTTATCAATCAAATGTAAATAGGAGAATCAGTGGTACATATGCGCTTGGCAAAAAGGAGGCGGTTGCAAAAACAGCGGATATTAAAGATTATATAGGTACATTTATGAATGGCGAAGACAGTGGAGCGGGAAGGCTTACGATCTCTGAAATCGATTCCCAATCGGTAAACGTGCGTTTTGAAGCATCCAGGGCTTTTGGCGCTGAAAATGGCGTTTCCATTATATTTGAAAATATTGGCCATCCTTTTGAAAATGGAATCTATGTGGATGTGTCGGGGCAGCGGATAGAATTTACAAAAGGAACACAGCGCAATGGGGCGCAAGGCTACGTTTTGGATGTGCCAGAGCCTTTAAAACAGCATTGGGATATTCTTGAGAGCGTTTATGAGATGGAATATTTTTTAGAAGAAGAATTGCGGGAATATATTTACGGAGGAATGGACAGCGCGCCTCCGGAAACATCGGAAATTGACAGATTTCTCGGATTTTATGCAAAAAACTATGGAGAGTATTACGAGGGATTAAAATTAAGCATTTCAGACATAAGCGCTACAGCGGGAAACCTGCGGAGCGAAGTCGGCAGTAATAGACATGGCGGATGGTGGATCGGTAATTATACAGACTATTCCATCGCCGGAAATGAATTAAAAGCTACCCGATATGGTGGAACGGATACTTTTATATTAAATGATGATGGCTCTATTACAGCGACATTCGCAGATATCCCGTATGATAATGGAACTTATGAGGTAATGGATGAATCTGTTTTTAATTTGACAGATTAAAATGGATAAAAAATAAAAAACAAAGGAGATAAAAGGAATGAAAAAAATTTTAGCAATGGTTTTAGCGGGAGTTATGAGTGTGAGTATTTTTACTGGCTGCAAAAAGTCTGAAGAAGAAAAGGCAAATGACGAAATTGCACAGCATTTAAGAGACGAAGCGGCGGCAGATGGCGTTGACCTTGACAAGATGGTTGAGGAAGAAGCTGAGAAATACAATGCCGAACTGGAAGCAGGCAATAAGGCGATCGCTGATGAAAATGAGTTTAAGGAGAGTTTAAAGAATAATGAGATGGCGCCTTTAAAAGAGCAGGAGGAAATTTATAAAAACGCTACAGATTCAGCTACAGCAAAAAAGGCGGCGGAAGAATTTAATAAAGCATACGATAAATACTTAGAAGCCGCAATCGGAGAATATCTCGTTGATGAAAGCGCTGCCGCAGAACAGCTTCGCCAAAACGATATTCGTGTAATAAAGATAGCTGACCCTGAGCTTCAAACGAGAGTAAACTACCTCGATAATTGCTATGGAAAAAACTATAACAAGATACAGTTTTTTAAAGATGATAATGAAAACCTTTACATTTTAATGTGGAATGAAACAGACGACGGAATAGTAAGTGATGTATCACTTATTTATCCGGATGGCACAGCGCTTACGCCAGATCTTTCAGGCATAAGCGAGCCAATGCAGAGTGTTGAATTTGTCGTTAATAGTAATAGTTTGATTATTACGAATTATATATGGGCATATGAATTTACTTTAGATAATAATACAGGAACATCTATCGGAAATGCGGATGGATCGCCTATTTTTCCGGAAGGAAACTGCGAATACAGAACAGAACTCTGGGAAAACACAATCGAAGAATACAATTCCAAAATGGAATAAAATTATCAAATGGTGGAGCGCCCAACTCGGGCGCATGCAGGTTTAGAAAGATAAGGAGAATAAAATGAACGATTTAATGAAAAAACTTGATGTTGCGTACACGGTTTATGAGCAAGCCAATGAATATTTTGTAAAAGCCAGGCTATTAGGGCGGGAGGTACAGAAGCGAGAAGATGGATATGGCAAGCACAGAGTCATTTCTTGGTGTATGGTCTTTGGGGCGTGGTTTATTGGATATTTTCTTGAATATATTGGCTTATTGAAGGGGGGCCTGATCTCTGCTATGTTTATTTATCTTCCAATCCCTGTCGCTATCGCTTATCGTATGAAAATAAAAATGGCAAATAAAAATTTTGCAAACAGCCAACAAGTATTAATTGATAAAGAAAACGCCGCTGGTCAAAAGATTTTACAGGATAATGCGCGCGTATTTGATTTTTTGCCAAATAATTATGTGAATCTCCCTGCGATTTCTTCCATTCGCAGCATAATTCAGCAGGGGCGGGCAAAGACGCTTCCAGAAGCTTTGAATCTATACGATGAACAAAAGCACAGACAAGATATGGCAAGCAGACAAAGAGATTTGCAGGATCTTTTGTATGCGCAATATACGGAGCTGCAAGGACTGCATTACGATGTGAAGGAGATCAAACGACGTAGTTAAGAATATCTTCTTTTAGTTTACATACATCAAACAATGATGAAAGCCATAGGATTGTTCAATGAAAATTGACCAATTCCTATGGCTTTTTTATTACACAAAATTTAAGCCGCTGATTTTTGGCGGATATTTCCCTTCAAATTCCACCAAAATAGTCCGCAGCCGTTCGTCCAAAAAAGCTGCCGCCTGTTTCCGAAGATTCTCCGGAATGCCATAATACGCCTCCGCCACCCCACCGGTGATAGCCGCCAGCGTATCGCTGTCGCCGCCAACAGAGACGGCGTTTCGGATCGCATCCTCGAAATCCGTCGATTCAAAAAAAGCCATAAGCGCCTGGGGAACCGTGTCCTGGCAGGTTTCGTTGAACTGATAAGAATCCCGGATGCCGTCCAGCGTGAAATTTCTCCTCACTTTCTTTTCTGAAACATTTTTAAGAAATCCATAATAACCAAAAGGATGAACAGCGGAAACAAAAAGCCCAGCACGAAGCTTAAAAACCCTCTGCGCACCCATAAA
>CAYOWU010000037.1:0-33655 GCA_964407765.1 uncultured Lachnospiraceae bacterium | reverse complement strand
GGTCACGTTGGAATTTTTATCCAGGCTTTCGTCGATGAAGCGCTCGTAATGCCCTAAGTCCAGGTCTGTCTCCGCTCCGTCGTCTGTAACGAAAACCTCCCCGTGCTGGATGGGGTTCATGGTGCCGGGGTCAATATTGATATAGGGGTCGAATTTCTGCATGGTGACTTTGTAGCCCCGCGCTTTTAAAAGGCGGCCCAGGGACGCCGCGGTGATGCCTTTTCCAAGGCCCGAAACTACGCCGCCGGTTACAAATACGTATTTTACAGACATGTTTTCCTCCGTTCGTTCTTAAAATGATATAAAATCAGTATACTACATTTTAAAGATTTTCCAAATGCCTTTTTAGAAAACTTTAAGAATAATTGAAATTTATTTCACGATCTGCGTATTGATTTATTTTGGACCTGTACTTATAATATAGAAATAAGCATTTCACAAGAGGAGGAATGACATGGGCAATAAACCAAGCAATAATCCCCAGAGGAAGAATAACGGGTCAAAGAATAAGCAGTCGATTCTTGTGTTTTTGTTATGCCTCATGGTGACATTGGTGGGCGTCAGTTTTTTTACAAATATATTCAAGGGTGATACGCAGGAGATCACCTATAACAAATTCCTGTCGATGCTGGAGGATGACGAGATCGATGAGGTGGTCATCCAGAACGGCACGATTACCATAACGCCCAAGGAACAGCCGAACAGTTTCCAGGAGACCAAGTATTACACCCATGTAATCGAAAGCGGCGACGCGCTGGTGGAGCGGCTGGAGAAGTACGAGAACGTCACATATGACCTGAAGGTGCCGGATCCGGCCACGGAATTTATTTCCAACCTGCTGACGCTGATTCTTCCCACGCTGGTGCTCTTCGGCCTTTTGATGCTGTTTATGCGGAAAATGGGCAAGGGAAACCTGATGGGCGTGGGCAAGAACAAGGCCAAGGCTTACGTGCAAAAAGAGACAGGCATTACGTTCCGCGACGTGGCGGGGCAGGACGAGGCCAAGGAGTCCCTCCAGGAAGTGGTGGATTTCCTGCACGATCCCGGTAAATACACGGCCATCGGGGCTAAGCTGCCCAAAGGAGCGCTTCTGGTGGGGCCGCCCGGAACGGGAAAAACCCTTCTGGCGAAGGCGGTGGCGGGCGAGGCGCATGTGCCTTTCTTCTCCCTGTCCGGTTCGGATTTTGTGGAGATGTTCGTGGGCGTGGGCGCTTCCCGGGTGCGGGATCTCTTTGAAGAGGCCAAGAAGAACGCGCCGTGCATTATTTTCATTGATGAGGTGGACGCCATCGGCAAGAGCCGCGACGGCCACGGGGGCGGAAATGACGAGCGGGAGCAGACGTTAAACCAGCTTCTGGCGGAGATGGACGGATTTGAGGCCTCCAAAGGGCTTTTGATTCTGGCGGCTACCAACCGTCCGGAGGTGCTGGACCCGGCGCTGCTTCGTCCCGGGCGTTTTGACCGGCGGGTCATCGTGGATCGTCCGGACCTGAAAGGCCGGGTGGACATCCTGAAGGTGCACGCCAAGAACGTGTCCCTGGATGAGACGGTGGATTTTGACGAAATCGCGCTGTCCACCTCCGGGGCGGTGGGCTCGGATTTGGCGAATATGATTAACGAGGCGGCGATTCTGGCCGTGAAACATGGCCGCAAGGCGGTGAGCCAGAAGGATCTTTTCGAAGCGGTGGAAGTGGTCCTGGTGGGAAAAGAAAAGAAAGACCGGATTTTGAGCGCAGAAGAGCGGCGGATCGTATCCTACCATGAAGTGGGCCACGCGCTGGTCAGCGCTTTGCAAAAAGATGCGGAGCCGGTGCAGAAAATCACCATCGTGCCCCGCACCATGGGCGCGCTGGGGTATGTGATGCAGGTGCCGGAGGAAGAGAAATATCTGAACACCAAGAAAGAGCTGGAAGCCATGCTGGTGGGTTATCTGGGCGGCCGGGCGGCGGAGGAGATTGTGTTTGACACCGTCACCACCGGGGCGGCCAACGACATTGAGAAGGCCACGAAGATGGCCCGGGCCATGGTGACCCAGTACGGCATGTCCAAGAAATTCGGGCTGATGGGGCTGGCTACCCAGCAGAGCAAATATTTAAGCGGCAGAGCCGTGCTGGAATGCGGCGATGACACAGCCACGGAAGTGGACCACGAGGTGATGGAGCTGCTTCATAAGTCTTACGAAGAGGCCAAGCGACTGCTGACGGAGAACCGGGAGGCGCTGGATAAGATTGCGGAGTTTTTGATTGAGAAGGAAACAATCACCGGAAAAGAATTTATGAAGATTTTCCGAGAGGTGAAGGGCCTGCCGGACCCGGAGGAAGGGGCAGAGAAGAAGGCGGTTCCCCGCATCGCCGAAAAGCCGCAGGAATAGGCAGGGGATGGCTGTTATGAATTTTGAAGAAGAATTGAAGAAACTTCCGGCGAAACCGGGCGTGTACCTGATGCACGACGCCAGAGACGAGATTATCTATGTGGGGAAGGCGGTGAGCCTGAAAAACCGGGTGCGCCAGTATTTTCAGGCCAGCCGCAACAAGGGCGTGAAAATCGAACAGATGGTGACCCACATTGCCCGGTTTGAGTACATCGTTACGGACTCGGAATTGGAGGCGCTGGTGCTGGAGTGCAACCTGATCAAAGAGCACCGTCCCAAGTACAACACGATGTTAAAGGACGACAAAAGCTATCCCTTTATACGCGTGACCATGGAGGAGGATTTTCCCAGGGCTCTTTTTGCGCGGAGGATGAAGAAGGATAAGTCCAAATATTTTGGTCCCTATACCAGTTCTGGGGCGGTGAAGGATGTGATCGAACTGCTGCGGAGGATTTACCGGCTGCGGGCCTGCAGCCGGAAACTGCCTCAGGATATCGGCAGGGAAAGGCCCTGTCTGTATCATCATATCCATCAGTGCGACGCGCCCTGCCAGGGGTATATAAGCGCGGAGGCTTACCAGCAGAGGGTCAAAGGCGCGCTGGAATTCTTAAGCGGTCATTACCAGGAAACCGTCCAGGAATTGCGGGAGAAGATGCAGCAGGCTTCGGAGGAGCTGCGGTTTGAGGAGGCCATGGAGTATCGGGATTTGATTCAGAGCATTGAGCGGATCGGAGAGCGGCAGAAGATTACCGGCCACGACGGAAAAGACAGCGACGTGGTGGCCATGGCCATGGACGAAGAGGATGCCATTGTGCAGGTGTTCTTTATCCGGGATGGCCGCTTGATTGGGCGGGACCATTTCTATCTGCGGGTGGCCAGAGGCGACGAGCGGGGGCAGGTTCTGACCAGTTTTCTGAAGCAGTTTTACGCGGGAACGCCGTTCATTCCCCACGAGCTGATTTTGCAGGAAGAAATCGAGGACCGGGAAGTGATCGCCAGCTGGCTGGCCAGCCGCAGAGGCCAGAAGGTGAACATCCGCGTGCCGAAAAAGGGAACCAAGGAAAAGATGGTGGAGATGGCCGCCCAGAACGCCGCGCTGCTTTTGAGCCAGGACAAGGAGAAGATTAAGCGGGAGGAAGGGCGCACCATCGGCGCGGTAAAGGAAGTGGCCGGGTGGCTGCGGCTGGATTCCCTGGTGCGCATGGAAGCCTATGACATCTCCAATACCAGCGGCTTCCAGTCGGTGGGCTCCATGGTGGTCTACGAGCGGGGCAAGCCAAAGAAAAGCGATTACCGCAAGTTCAAGATTCAGTCGGTGCAGGGTCCAAACGATTACGCCAGCATGGAGGAAGTCCTGACCCGGAGATTCACCCACGATTCCAAAGGGGACTTTGACAGCTTCGCCCGCTATCCGGATCTGATCATGATGGACGGCGGAAAGGGGCAGGTGAATATCGCACTGGACGTTTTGGGAAAACTGGGCCTTCAGATTCCTGTGTGCGGTATGGTAAAAGACGACCATCACCGAACCCGTGGACTCTATTACAATAATGAAGAGATTCCCATCGACACATCGTCGGAAGGGTTTAAGCTTATCACGCGGATTCAGGATGAAGCGCACCGGTTCGCAATAGAATATCACAGAAGCCTGCGCAGCAAAGGGCAGGTGCATTCGGTTTTGGACGATATTCCCGGCATTGGTCCCGTCAGGCGCAAGGCGCTGATGAAACAGTATAAATCCCTGGAGGCCATACAGCAGGCCACCCAGGAGGAGCTGCGGCAGGCGCCGTCTATGAACGAGCGGTCAGCGGCCCAGGTGTATGATTTTTTCCATGGGCAGGATAAACAAGATGAACGATCGAAGGAGAGTGGAAAATGAAAGGCGTAGCGATCACAAAAATGGCGCAGGCGTTGGATCTGAAAAATATGACGCCGGATATGGATTTGGAAGACAAATATGTGACACTGCCGGATATCAATCGTCCTGCACTGCAGCTGACCGGATATCTGGAGCATTTTTCTGCGAAGCGGGTGCAAATCATCGGCTACGTGGAATTCACCTATCTGGAGCATTTGGGGGAGGAAGAAAGAAATTTTTCTTATGAACGCTTTATTTCCAGCAAGATTCCCTGTGTGATTTTCAGCAAAAAGACACAGCCGTCGGAGAAAATGCTGGAATTGGCCTATAAATACGACGTTCCCACTTTTTACACAAGCAGGACAACCACCAATCTGATGGCGGAGGTGATCCGCTGGCTGGGCGTGCAGCTGGCGCCCTGCATTTCCATCCACGGTGTGCTGGTGGATGTGTACGGGGAGGGGATTCTGATTACGGGTGAGAGCGGCATCGGCAAAAGTGAGGCGGCCCTGGAACTGATTAAGCGGGGGCACCGCCTGGTCAGTGACGATGTGGTGGAGCTGCGAAAGGTCAGCGATGCCACGCTGGTGGGTTCGGCGCCGGATATTACCCGCCATTTCATTGAGCTTCGGGGAATCGGCATTATTAATGTGAAGACGCTGTTCGGCGTGGAGAGCGTAAAAGACACCCAGTCGGTGGATCTGGTGATTAAGCTGGAAGAGTGGAGCCGGGACAAGGAATACGATCGGATGGGGCTTAACCAGGAATATATCGAATATTTGGGAAATAAAGTGGTCTGCCATTCGCTGCCTATCCGCCCAGGCCGGAATCTGGCGGTGATTGTGGAGGCGGCTGCGGTCAACCACCGCCAGAAGAAGATGGGGTACAATGCGGCGGAGGAGCTGTATAAGAGGGTGCAGAATAATATCACCGGAAAGGGCGTATTATGAAAAAATATTGCTTTGGAATCGATGTGGGGGGCACCAGCGTCAAATGCGGCTTATTTCGCGTGGACGGAACGCTGGAGGAGAAATGGGAGATTCCCACGAATACGGAAAACCAGGGAGCGGCCATCCTGCCGGATATCGCAGCTTCTATACAGTCCAAGATGCAGGAAAAAGGCATCGCCAAAGAAACAGTGGCCGGCGTGGGGATTGGCGTTCCCGGCCCCGTGAACAAAGACGGAGAGATTCCCCGGGCGGTGAATCTGAACTGGGGTTATAAGCATATTTCCAGAGAGATGGAAGAGCTCACCGGGCTTTTGGCCAAGGCCGGCAACGATGCCAACGTGGCGGCGCTGGGAGAGGCGTGGAAAGGCGGCGCGGCGGGCGCCTCCCAGGTAATTCTGGCCACTTTGGGCACCGGCGTGGGTGGCGGCATTATCATCGACGGAAAGATTGTTTCCGGGGCGCACGGAGCCGGAGGCGAGATTGGCCACGCCAACATGGAGCCGGAGGAGACGGAAAGCTGTAATTGCGGAAATCACGGCTGTCTGGAACAGATGGCTTCCGCCACCGGGATTGTCCGGCTGGCTAGGCAGGAATTAAAAGAAAGCGGCCAGGACAGTTTGCTGCGAAAAGGCGAGGTTTCCGCTAAAGCGGTTTTCGACGCCTATAAAGAGGGCGATGCGCTGGCCGGCCGGGTGGTGGAGCGGTTCGCCGCCTATCTGGGCCGGGCGCTGGCCATCTTCGCCTGTGTAGTGGACCCGGAGGTGATTCTGCTGGGCGGCGGCGTTTCCAGGGCCGGAGAGCTTCTGGTGCAGGCAGTGCAGAAAGAATACCGGAAGGCAGCTTTTTCGCCGTGTAAGGATACGCCGATTAAGCTGGCGGCATTGGGAAACGATGCGGGGATTTATGGCGCCGCGAAGCTGGTTTGTTGACAAGCAGGGGCAAATGCCCCTGCTTGTTCTGTGAATAAAGGGAAGGATTCCTTTCTTTATTTGCGTATTACCTTTTTGTGATGATTGATTTTGTGCCGCTCCAGGAGGAATAGCTTTTGCGATTCCGGGATTTATAGTAGCATCGGATTTGTATGTAATATTTTTGGTTTCCGCCCAGTTTTGAGATTGTGCGGATTTTTGTATTGCCGTTCTTTATATGGATGATATGGGTTGCTTTTTTGGGGAATTTTTTGTCAGTGGAGTAGCGAATTTCATAGCCTGTAGAATAGGCGGGTTTTCTCCATGTGACGGTAATTCCTTTTTTCTTTGCTTTGAGGCCGGTAATCGGGGGTGTTTTGGGGCGTATCCAAAAATGACGCTTATAAATTGCTTTACAGTAATTGCCTTTGAATGTGATGAGCACAGAATAGTATCCGGGCGCTTTGGCGTTTTTGGGGTAAGTCAGGCTGTAGTCTGTGCCCCGTTTCAAACTTTTGCCATGGCGATCCAGTACGCGGATGGCAGGTTTGATTGTTTTTCCGGTATAGCCATAGGCACAGACGGATTTATCCTGTGCCTCATCCCGGAATTTCCCGTTGCAGTACATTTCCACCCGATCGTAGCCGGGAATTGTGACAATTGTTTCCTTTTTACAGATTTTACATTGTAAAATTTGTTTTCCGTCTTTTAAGCGGTCGGCTTTTTGGGGCGTAGACACTGCTTTTTTATCGGAATTGCTGTGGGTGCAGGCGGTGTTTATCGGCGGCTGCGCAGGTTTTTCTACAGTGACCTGCTCCAAATATACAGTTTCGCTCTCATATCTGGGGATATTGCGTTTTAGAATACGATCGTAAGATTCATAACTGAGGTATGCTTTACAACCGATATAGGTACTGCCAGCGGACATTGCGGTCACTTGTGCGGTTGAGCGGCTGCCGCTTACTTCAACCAGGCTGGAATTATCTGAATACCACACGTATGAGATGTTCATCCCGCCGCTGGGCGGATACGAGGGGTTCGGGTATCCTGCATATGCGGTGTAAGATTCCCTTACTTTCAGGGTTCTTGCGGCGAGAACGGTCTGTGGAATAAGCGCCCACACGGCGCATAGCACAATAAACGATACAATGAGATTTTTCTTGTTTTTCATCAACAAATTCTCCTTCCTAAATGATTTTGAACAAAACATTTGTACGCCTGTAGAGGGGCGCATTTGGAATCCCTTTCCTTAAAGCCCATTTTATGCTTCTTTATACCATTTGTAAATATTTTATCCTATTAAATGGTATCTTTCATAGAAAAGGAGTTTATGGGATGAAACCGTTAAAAACTAAAGTCAGTATAACATTGGATATGGATTTAGTGGGTGTGATAAAAGGGATGGCAGAGAAAGACGACCGCTCATTCAGCCAATATATCAATTTAATCTTAAAAGAATGGGTAGCAGACAAGAAATCGGATAAAATGAAAAAATAAGAAAAGCCCATATGCCGTTTTTACGATGGCATATGGGCTTTTGGGTTTTGTTTAAGGAAAAATAGTAGTTGTTGGTGGCGGTGTTTGGCATCAAATCGGCGCACCGGCATCCTCATCGGTGTCAGTATCCGTCTCCGGCGAGCCGCCTTCGCCGCCCGTATTGTCCGCGCCGCCGGCGTCATCGTCGCCGGATGTGTCTATGTCTCCGGCAGCGTCATCTCCCACAGGCGTGTCGGCGGCTGTGCCGCCTCCTTCACCGCCTGGAACCGGTACGTCGGAGGAGACGGAGCCGGGCGCGCTGTTTTCGGAGGCGGCCGGTTCCGGCGCGGCATTTTCGGATTCTGTGGGCGTGGCCGATGGAGTCGGTGATGGCGTGGGCGTATCGGTCACGTTGTTGTTTCCGCCCGGAATGACCGCGCCGGAGTGGTTGCCGTCGCAGTAGCTGGTGGGCAGTGCGGCCGTCTCGAAGTATTCCGTGATGGTGGGACAGCCATTGGAAGGCATTTTCCCCGTGGCGGAACAGACGGTGGCCTTTTCTACGCTCTCCGGCTTGGTAAATTCCTCGTAGGTCAGATTCTCGTGAATCCGCTCCATGATGTTTTTCCACAGAATCTTATGGTAGTTCCGGTACATATGCTCCTCGGGGAGCTTCGCGTTGTTGTCGAATCCGGCCCATACCGTGCAGGTGTAATAGGGGGTGAATCCGGCAAACCACAGGTTGTCGTAATACTCGGTGGTTCCCGTTTTGCCGGCCACAGGCATGTTGGGAAGCTGCACGGCCGTTCCGGTTCCGTATTTCACCACGTCCTGCATAGCGCTGGTCAGAAGCCAGGCAGTGGCCTCCCGGACTACCGTGGTGGAGCCGGTGGTTTTGTCAATGATGATGTTTCCGTCCGCATCGGTTATTTTCGTGTAAAAGCTGGGCTTGATATATTTGCCGCCGTTGGCAATGGCCGCGTAGGAAGCGCAGAGTTCCAGGTTAGTCACGCCGCGGGTAAGCCCGCCCAGCGCCATGGACTGGTACAGATCCGACCATACGTCTCCGTTTTCCTGGACTTCCCGCTCGATGACGGTGCTGAAGCCGAAGTTTTTAATATACTCGTAGGCCAGCTGCGGCGTCACTTCCGTGAGGCATTTGACCGCCACCACGTTGACGGAGTCCTGGATGGCCTTTCGGATGGTGGTGGGCCCGCGGAACGTGTTGTCCGCGTTTTTCACCGGCGCGCCGTCGTCGTATTTAAAAGGCTCGTCCACGTAGCTGGAGGCCAGGGTTTTGTTGAGCGCGTCCAGCGCCGGCGCGTACACGCCCGGAATCTTGAAGGTGGAGCCGGGCTGGCGGGTGGCGTCGGTGGCGCGGTTTAGGGTCAGGCTGGCGGATTTCTCCCCGCGGCCGCCCTGAATGGCTTTCACATGGCCGGTTTTCTGGTCGATGATGGTCAGGGAGGACTGAGGCTGAGGTGAAAAATTAATCCGCTCCGTCACCTGCTGGCTGCCGTCTGCCAAAATGGCCGCCTTATACCGGTCCACATATTCCTGGCCTTCCTCCGGCGAATCGAACAGAAGGTCAAAAGACGGATCCTCATGATCCTGGAAATAGATGGTCATCATTTCCTTGCTGTAGTTGACCTCCTCGCCCTGGGGATTCATAGTGGTCAGGCTGTAGTCCAGCGCGTACTGCACCTGGGAGGGGAAATTGGCCGGGTCGTTGTACTCTTCATCCACGATTTTCTGGATCTGGGGATCCTGGGTGGTGAACACCCGCAGGCCGCCGCTGTACAGTTTATTTTCTGCGTCTTTCTCTGAATATCCCTTCAGCGTCTGCAGGTCGTTGATCACCTCGTCGATCAAATGGTCGGTGAAATAGGAATATACGGTGACTTCCGCTTCTTCTGTCAGGTTGTTGCTCTGAATGCGGTCGTACACGTTGTCGTTCATGGCTTCGTCGTACTGGGACTGGGAAATATAGTCCTGATCCAGCATGTGCTCCAGCACATCACGCCGCCGGTTGGCGTTTTCTGCGGGGTTTAAAATGGGATTGTACCGGGTGGGGTTCTGGGTAATCCCGGCGATGGTGGCGCACTCTGACAGATTCAGTTCCCACACGTCCTTTCCGAAATACCGCTGGGACGCGGCCTGCACGCCGTAGGCCCCGGCGCCTAAGTTGATGGTGTTCAGGTAATTTTCCAGAATCACGTCTTTGTCGTTGATTTCTTTTTCTACCTGGATGGCCAGATACTGCTCCTGGAACTTGCGCTTGAATTTCTCAATCTGGCTGGATTCCTGGGTCCAGTTGGTAAACACATTGTTTTTCAAAAGCTGCTGGGTGATGGTGCTGGCGCCCTCGGAGAAGTCCATATTGGTGATGCCCCGCACGGCCGCACGGAGAATGCCCCGCACGTCGATGCCGTTGTGCTCATAGAAGCGCTCGTCCTCGATGGCCACCACCGCGTGCTGCATATCCTCCGGGATCTGCTCCATGGCCACCGGCATACGGTTGGAGTTGGGGGCGGTCAGCTTCTGCAGCTTGTTGCCCTCCTCATCGTAGATAAACGTGGCGGCGCCCAGCGGGGTAATATTTACCTCCGATACTTTGGGGGCGTTGTCGATGATGCCTTTAAAAGAGCCGATGCCCATGCACAGGCCCATGACGCACAAAGTGATAAGCGATAAAAACAAAATCCGGATAAATGACACGTTGGCCCGCGTTCCTACCATAGAAGAGCGGGAAGTGAGGGCTTTGCGTTTTTCTAATGTTGACTTTTTCCCGTAATTCATGCAATTCCTCCTTATAATAGTTTATTATACAAAGCAGTCTGTAAATGCGCAAGCCCTATTGTGAAAGAACATCAGCTCTGCGTAACAGTTCAGCCTGGCGCCTGTATGTCTCCAAATTAAATTGTATATACAAATCAACACATTGCGGAATAGCGTCTGATTGAACTATTACGTTCTATATTGTTTTGAAAGGCGTCCACTTGCAGCGGCGGGCGAATCCCAAGACATACAGGCGCATGCAGGTTTAAGGAATGCTCCTTGAGGGATTAAACGGGCGAATGCTTATTCGGCGCGAAACGCGGATTTGTGAATTTCTTCGGTTATTTTGGCATAAATTTGTCCTGTCCCGTTTGGGAAAAAACAATTCCATACTATACAATTTACAAAAAAGAAAGAATATTCGTAATATTTTATCTATTTTTTTCTTAGGGCAAAAAATTACTGTTTTTTTGGATGATTTTTCGAATTTTTTGTGCTATAATAGTCCGCAGGAATGAATCTTATGGTATGTTTTTGATACGATAGGGTGGAGGCATTCTTTCCCGGGAAGAATCTGGAATTCCTATAGTTAAGCGGACCGCATGGAAGAAATATGACAGAAAGGAGGCTTTTTTATAACTTCCATCCGTCAGTCCGTTTGGCTGGAAACCGTCAGGCGATGTCCTGCCCGCGTCAGGCGGAAAAGTCAGTTATGAAGCAATGACAAGGATGAAAATGAGAGCAGCGGTCTGGGCAGGCCGCAGGATGGGCCAGAACCGGGACGCCGGGGTCGCCTGTCCTGCGGGGCAGGCGAAAGCCCCAGCCAGCTGCTGGCCGATTCCCCGCCGAAGCGCCGGCGCGTGTTTGGAAAGCCGTCTGTGGCATACGGTTGACCCAGAGCTTTTTTCAAACGGGCGCCAGTCAGAATCTAGGCGGGAAAAGAAAGGAGTAGTGATTGAATCAGTTGAAAAGACAATTCAGACGGTGGTTGGGCGTGTCCATGGCTCTTTTTGTAGCTGTGACGTCCCTATCGCCGATGACGTACGCGTCTGCCGCCAGTGTGCAGACGGAAGCCGCCGCAGTGGGCGGGACAGGAGAGAACGTGACAGAAATACCGGGGGAGGGCGCTGCCCCAGAGGATGACGGCCTGAGCCTTGCACAGGACGGCGGCCAGGAGGATTCCAGCCTTCATGCGGACGACGCGGACGCAGCCGATCCGGGCAATGTGAATGGCACAGACGCGGACGCAGTTGATCCGGACAATGTGAATGGCACAGACGCGGACGCGGCCGATCCGGGCAATGCGGACGACACAGACGCGGACGCGGCCGATCCGGCGGACGGCACAGACGCGGACGCAGCCGATCCGGGCGATGCGGACGACACAGACGCGGCCAACGCGGGCAATGCGGCCATCGACGCGGTTCCGGCGCAGGATGCGGGAGAGCCCGCCCCTGCATTGGAGGAAATAGAGCCGGTAAATGCGGAGGCGGAGGTGAGAGCGGCGCAGGATGCGTCTCTTGATACAAGCTGGTACAGCCAGGAGGCTTCGCAGTTTACGCTCGATTCGGAGGCGAAGCTCGCCGGGTTTGCAGCCATCGTAAACGGCACGGCGAAGAACGCGGAAGGCGGGGCTATCCCGCAGGACAATTTTGCGGGAAAGACCGTGACGCTGGCAGCGGACATGGACTTGTCCGCCTACAACTGGACGCCGATCGGGGAGACTTCCAAAAAAAGCTTTAACGGCACATTCAACGGCGGCGGGCGCGAGATCCGAAATCTCACGATCGATACGGGGGATGGGACGAAGTCGGGCGTGGGCCTGTTCGGATATGTGGCCGGCGGCGCGAAGCTCAAGAACCTCATCATTGCGAGCGGCAGAGTCGGAGGAAGCAAGTGCAATACGGTAGGCGCGCTCGTGGGTTCCCTCTCCGGGACGGCAATTCTGATGAACTGCGCCAACCGGGCGGACGTTACAGGGGATTTCTATGTGGGCGGCCTGGCAGGCAGCTGCAATGTGAACTGCTATGTTTTAAATTGCTGCAATGCCGGCAGCGTCTCCGCCGCGAGCAATGGCGCAGGGGGCGTCGCGGGGGCGCTGGCGTGTAAGGCGGACAATGTGTATAACACGGGCAGCATACGCTCTGAAAAGTCCTACGTGGGGGGCGTCATCGGCTATGTTACAGTCCAGAATGCTTCCGTCGCCATATCGAACGCCTACAGCAGCGGGACGGTCACGGGAACAAGCAGCGGGGATAAATATGGCGGCGTTGGCGGCATTTCAGGCTGGAAGCAAAATCCGAGCGGATGGCAGCACGTACCGATCTCATTCAAGAACTGCTATTACAGCAAGACGGGTGATAACATTTTTGCCGCTGGAGGGGATACGACGGAAAGAGAAGGCTCCTTCGGGAAAACGCAGGAAGAGCTAAAGCGGCTGACGCAGGAAGAACTGGGCGACGGCTTTATCCCGGACACAGGGGGAGAAAATAACGGCTATCCAATCCTGAAATGGCAGCGGAAGGGCGAAGACGGAAGCTACCAGTACGACCCGGATGAGGCCGACACGCTGGACATCTCTGAAGACGGCGTCCAGAATGCGACGGCAACCGGATTTACCGTCTGGATGAACCAAAAAATCACTTACACGAAGATCGCCGCGGATGATTTTGCCGTTACCGTCGCGTCGGAGGGCAAAGCCATAGAAGTGACTCCCTCGATTAAGCTGGACACGACGGGGGAGCTTCCAGAAGTGACGTTTACATTTATGGAAATGCCCGCGGAGAAGGCTACGGTCTACACGGTCCGGTATAAGGGCGGCAAAGAACGCCGCTATCAATTTACGACGGGTGCGAGCAGGAGCTGGCTTGGATATTGTGCGGCTGACGGCTATGCGGGCGGAGACGGGAGCGAAGAAAACCCGTACCGGATCGCCAGCGAGGAGCAGATGGCATATTTTGCCGGCCAGAAAGACAAATATGACGGAAAATATTTTGTCCTGGAAAAAGACCTGGATATGTCCGGACATTACTGGTATGCCAAGGAATTTTGCGGCAATTTTGACGGGCAGGGGCATACGATCAAAGGGCTGAAACTGGAAAAGGGCGACACGGATCATTACACCGGTACAAGGCTGGGGCTGTTTTCCGCTGTTGGAAGCAAGAAGAATATCTGTTACATACTGAATTTAAACCTGGAAGAGCCGGAGATTCTGAATGACGGTTATTCAGGCGCGGTGGCCGCAACAGCCTCTCAAGTGCAGATCCGCAACTGCCATGTGCTGGGAGGCCAAATAGAGGGACTCCATGTGGCGGGGCTGATAGGCGATTTGGAGGCGTATGGGACGAACAGTATCGCAAGGTGTTCTTCCACAGCGAAAGTGAAAGGGAATATCGCGGCGGGACTGATCGCGTATATCTACCGCGAAGGGACAATCGACTTTGAGGACTGCTATGTAGGCGGGAGCGTGGAAGGAGGCAATATAGGCGGAATCTTTGCCTATGCGTTTAGTGTGAAAAATATTGATATATCCCATTGCTATGTAACGGCCGAGATCAACGGAACGGGCGGGGTCACGGGCGGACTGACGGCCACGGTTTTGCGGGGCAGTACGAACCCGATCGGTATGCTGCGGGCGTCGGACTGCGTCTGTGAAAGCCCGCGCGTGGTCAACGGAAGCGCCCGTATGTTCGCCTACGCTTCCCAACTCGTGGAGGCCAACAAGGGGAGTTTTTCAAACAACTATGCGCTGAAATCCATGCAGCTGAACGGCGCGGCGGTGCAGGGGAGTCTGGAAAACGGTGAGGACGTCGTGAGGGAAAGGCTTTCCGAACAGGATTTCTGGACGGATACGGTCGGCTTTGGCGTCGGCGGGGACGGCGCCTGGAGCTGGGACGAAACGGCGCACAGGCCGGCGCTCTCCCGGGAAAATCTGGCGAAGATAGGAGTCGGAATCTCCATGCAGCCGAAGGACGCCACGCGCTACGCCAACCGCCCGGCGGTATTTGGGGTCAAGGCGACGGGCGGCAGCCAGAGGTATACGTACCAGTGGCAGCGCCTGGCGGACGCAGACTCCTGGAGCGACATAGAAGGGGCCACAGCCGATTCCCTGTCCGTATCCGGGACGGAGGACTATGCTGTGGACGGCGCCTATTTCCGGTGCGTGGTGACGGACACGGCCGGACGGAGCGGGGAATCCGAGCGGGCCAGGCTTTCCGTCAAAGAGGAGGCGTATAGCCCTGCGCAGGCCAAAGAAGACCTAATCGCGGCTTACGAGGCTAAGAAAGCGCTGAACTATGCCGGGGAGGCGTTCGCGCTGGCAAACGCCGGCGTGGATCTGTCGGGCTATGATTTCACGGTTCCAACGTATTACGGCTATATCGGTGAAAATTCGAGTATAGCAAAACAAAACATGATCGCTTATCTGTATCTGGACGCCTATGCGCGTGGGACGGACATCACAAAATATCCGGTGACCGGCGCACAGAGCGGCGTGAAGGATATGCGGGAGAGCCTGCTGAAGGATCAGGACAAGACGACGGGGCGGCTCGATTTGAAAGATCAATCCTATAAGGTGGATGGGAACCATGCGGCTCTTTTCATTGCGATGGACATCTATTTCCAGGGGGCCGGCCAATGGGGCAACGAGGAGGAAGGCACGAAGAAGGGCCGAAACGGCGCCATCGAATACCTTCTGTCTGGCCTGAAGGCGCAGGAAGGAGGCGGGAAAGCCTTTACATCCTCTGACAAGGCCCTGACCGCGGAGGCGGATCTAACCGCCCAGGGCGATTACGTCCTTGCCATGGCGCGGCTTTTGGACGACCCGGACTACGGGACGCGCGCAAGAAAGGCGATGGACGATGTGCTCCAGTATATGAAGGGCTTAAATGTGTCCGATACCCGGACGGCGGCCCGCTATGTGTCCGCTTATGTCGGGGCCGCGGCTGCGGATGAGGGGCGCAGGGAAGAATACCGTGCGTTGGCGGACGCGATGCTGGCGCAGGTCTTTGCATCTGCAGCGGCAGACGGGCTGTATACGGAGAAAATAGGAAAAAGCGCGGTGGAAAGCGTGCCCGACGTCGATGTCGCCGTTCTCCTTGCCTTGTCGGACTATGAGAAAGGAACCCCGGCTTTTACGGACTATCGCTGTGAGCTTTCGGATGAGATGAGCGTAGAGCTGGATCTCAGACTCCTGTCGATCGAAAACCCTGTGCTCGCGGACGTGGCCCTCCCCGCCTCCGGCCGGTTCGGAAGCGCGTTCGCCTGGAAGAGCTCCAATGAGAATGTCATCGACCCGGCCAGCGGCGCCGTGCAGCGGAGCGACCGGGATCGCGCGGTGACGCTCACCGTCACGGCCTCCAAGGGGGCGGCGCACGGGGAAAAGGAATTGGATCTGACTGTGAAAGCGGATGTGGACGCGGCTATGGACATGGTGGACGGTGTGCTGGAGAAGCTCACCCTTGCGCCGGAGACGTACATGGATCTCACCATGCCGGAATCCTCCAGCCAGGACGTGACGCTTACGTGGAGCAGCTCAGACGAAAAAGTGCTTTCTTTCGTTCCCGCAGGGGACGGAGGCGAAAAGATCATCGGGAAGATTGCCCGCCCGGCAGTCGGTCAGGACGACGTCAAGGTCACGGTGACGGCCACGGCCTCCAAGGGCGAAGCGGTGAAAACCCGGACATTCGATGTCACTGTCCTGGCGGAATTTGACACGTCGGACTCCGAGGGCAAGGTCAGGGCGGCCTACTATAAATCCCGTGCGCACTGGCTGAATCAAAGGGATTTGTCCGGCTACTGGAATGTATTTGCGGCCTACGCGGCCCTCGGCGACTACATCCAGGACCCCGCCAACGGCTACACGGTGAGGCTGGCTGAACCGATGCCGAACTGGTATGGGACGCAGTACGGCGCCACCGTCATGGCGATCGTCGCCATGGGGGAAAACCCCTACAATTACAAAGGAACCGACTGGGTGGCTCTGCTGAAGCGGAATTTTGGCGGCATGTACGCCGCGCCGGTCTATTCGGAGCTGGGCATGGGCGCGGCCGGGGCGAGCCGCTCTATTTATTCGCCAAGCGCGGCGAGCGCTTTAAGCCTGATGAGTCCGAGCAGCATGAGCGATGGCATCGACATCGCGGGGTGGGCCGCCGTTGTTGCGGCTGACCACAAAGGCGAGTCCGGAGTCGACGAAGGCGTCCAGGCATATCTGGCCGAGCTGAAGAAGCGCGGGATGGACGCGGACGGAAATATCGGCGGAAGCAATAACATTTCCACAGGCTGCGCGCTGCTCGGCTTTGTGGGGCTGATGAACGCGGGATATCCGGAGTGCGATCCGCAATATGCGCCCTGGGTCGCTGGCACCACCGGAAAATCCATCGTCGACGCCGTATATGACAATACGTTTTCCGACGCCGGAGAGACGATCCAAGGCTATGGCGATCAGGCGGAGATGAATATGTGCGACTATTACAACGCGAAATACAACAACCGCGCAAACAGCTGGATTGTGTGCCGTGTTTCCAAAGAACGCCTGGAGGCGCAGATCGCGAAGGCGGAAGCCCTCCTTACGGACAAGGACGCGTACATGAAAGAGTCCGTCGACGCAGTCGAGCAGTCGCTGGCCGCGGCCAGGGCGATTTCCAAAGAACGTCTGGAGGCTAAGATTGCCGATTATGGCAAGGAGTACTACGATCTGTTCGATGCGGTGCGCTATGCGCGCAAGGCGGACAGCGAGGCGATCGTGAACGCCGAGACGCTTATCAGGGCCATAGGCGAAGTCGCCTATACGGACAGCGTCAAAGAAAAAATCGCCGCAGCCAGAAAAGCGTACGATGAACTGACTGAAGCGCAGCGGGAGAGGATTCCGTCCGGGACGCTGGCAATCCTGATAAAGGCCGAGGAAGACTACGCGGCGCTGAAAAAAGCCGCTGACGACAAGGCGGAAGCGGACAAAGCGGATCAGAGCGCGGCCCAGGCGGTGACGGAACAAATCGAAGCTATCGGAAATGTGACGCTGCATAAAGCGAGTGAGATTTCAAAAGCCCGCGAAGCCTATGAGGCGCTGACGGCAGCCCAGAAGGAGCTGGTGAGCGAAGCCGTGCGGAACAAACTGGCCCAGGCGGAAGAAAAGCTGGCCGGCTTACAGAAGGAAGAAAGCGAGGCGATCGTGAACGCCGAGACGCTTATCAGGGCCATAGGCGAAGTCGCCTATACGGACAGCGTCAAAGAAAAAATCGCCGCAGCCAGAAAAGCGTACGATGAACTGACTGAAGCGCAGCGGGAGAGGATTCCGTCCGGGACGCTGGCAATCCTGATAAAGGCCGAGGAAGACTACGCGGCGCTGAAAAAAGCCGCTGACGACAAGGCGGAAGCGGACAAAGCGGACCAGAGCGCAGCCCAGGCGGTGACGAAACAAATCGAAGCGATCGGAGATGTGACGCTGCATAAAGCGAGTCAGATTTCAAAAGCCCGCAAAGCCTATGACGCGCTGACGGCTGCCCAGAAGAAGCTGGTGAGTGAAGCCGCGCGGAACAAACTGGCCCAGGCGGAAGAAAAGCTGGCCGACTTACAGGAGAAAGAAAACAAGAAGAAAAATCAGTGGCAAAGCAAAAAAGGCGCCTCTGTGACGGAAGGGGCCGCAAAGGGCAGCAAGGTGAACACGAAGAAAGACGGCACGGCCGCCTTAAGCGCCATCAAGTCCACCAAGGCCAAGAAAGTGACCGTTCCCTCTGCGGTGAAAATCGGCAAAAAAAGCTACAAAGTGACCGCAGTGGAGGCGGATGCGTTTAAAAAGGCCACAAAGGCTGAAAGCATTACGCTTCCCAAGACGGTGAAAACCGTCAAGGCCAACGCGTTCAGAAAAAACGCAAAGCTAAAAACCGTAAACATTAAAAATGCAGGGCAGAAAATTACGCTCCAAAAGAATGCCTTCGCAGGCGCCAAAAATCTGCGCAGAATTAACATTCAGATCACGAAAGCAAGTTCTCTGATTGTGAAAAAAGGCGCGTTCAAAGGTCTGAACACCAGAAAAATGACCATCCGGGTAAATAAAAAAACGAAAGCCAAAGAGCTGGTGAAAATTCGTAAACGCTTAAAAGCGGCAGGCTTTAAAGGGAAAGTGACAAAATAAACAAAAATCCCATTGCCGACGGCAATTTTAAGTGGATTTTCGCCCGTGGCGGGAAAGCATAGCCCACGCAAAATATTTGCGTGGGCTATGCCCTTTTATGCCGCGAAAAATGTCTTTGCAGAACAGACGGTGGTTTTATCAATGATAATGTTTCCGTCCGCGTCGGTTATTTTCGTGTAAAAGCTGGGCTTGATATATTTTCCGGCGTTGTCGATGATGCTTTTAAATGTAAATCCACAAGCCCTATTGTGAAAGAGAGCATAAATGTCGGTCGGCAGTTCGCGCGGGGCGCCCAAATTTCGACACAGATGTCTATAGTCAGCCATTTTTGGGAGGTTCTGATGAAAAAAGAAAATGTAGAAGAGTTTACGGCTGTTTTGCGAAATAGCGATGATGAGGAAATTTTGCAGTATTGGATGAAAAAGATTGAAAGTATTAGGCAGGAGGCCTTTATGGAGGGCTATCGGTATGCGATTTCCATATTAAAAGAAAGCATGGTGGATAAAGGCGCTGAACCGTAAAAGGCCGTTGGCCTAATTCCCGCTGTCTATTATATCATTTATAATCTGTTGTATATGGGCTAAATGTGTCTGGGACAGCCCCGTTACCTCCACATATGTCCGTGTGTCCAATTCCAGAAGAAAATCTGTGCTTACGGAAAAAAATCTGGAAATTCGGATCAGCATTTCTATAGAAGGCAGAATGTTGTTGTTTTCCCAATTTGATATGGTCTGTTTGGATACATCCAGTTCCTGAGCCAGCTGAACCTGGTTCAGATTATGAGAAATCCGCAGTTTTTTGATGGTTTCTCCAAGCATGGCGCCGCTCCTTTTTGGTTTTTCAAACACGCTCTAAGGTTACTAAATTCAAAATACATTTACAAAATACTATAGTATTGTTATAATAGTCATATGAAAGCGCACGATAATTTATGAATGCTTTTGGAGTTTGTTCCATAGCGGGAAAAGAGGGGAATCAAATGGGCATACAGGCAGGCAGAGCAGGGAGAAACTCAAACATTGAATTGCTAAGAATCATCGCCATGGCAATGATTGTTTTTCATCATTTTGCCGTCCATGGCGGCTTTTCTTTTGACAATCATATAATTTCTTTGCCCCGATTGTGGATTCTCTTTATCCGAATGGGCGGGAAAGTCGGCGTTGACGTGTTCGTCCTGATTTCGGGATATTGTTTAATCGGCAGCGATCAGAAAATATTTGATTTCCGAAAAGCACTGAAATTCTGGGGGCAGGTTTTTTTCTATTCGGCGGGAATTTATTTTCTGTTTGGCGCGCTGGACCGGACAAAGTTTACGGCGAAATCTTTTCTGGGGGCTGTTTTTCCAATAACATTTTCTACGTATTGGTTTGCCAGCGCTTATTTCATTTTGTATCTGCTGCACCCTTTTTTAAATCAATTTCTGCGCGGGCTGCAAAAAGGTGCGTATCAGAAAGTTCTGCTGCTGCTTTTTACCTGCTGGTGTCTGATTCCCACTTTTACATCGTCCAGTTACCAGGGAAATTCCCTGCTGTGGTTTATGTGTTTATACAGTTTAGCGGGCTATATTCGTCTGTTCGGCCTGAATCCCAGAATCAAATGCAGGCATTATTTTGCGGGGTGGATTCTTTTTTCGCTGTTCACGTACTTACTGGCTGCGGCGTTTTGCGTATGGGGCCGGCGATACCCGATTTTTGCCCGGCAAAGCGCGTATTTTTTCGGAGCGGAGAAGCTGCCCATACTCTGTATATCTGTCAGCCTGTTTATGGCTTTTGAAACATTGAAAATGAAAAACCGTGCCTGGATAAATCTTCTTGCTTCCGCCATGTTCGGCGTATATTTGATTCACGATAACCGCCTGGTTCGTCATTTTCTATGGATCGACTTATTTCAGAATGCCGTTTATCAGGAATCCGCATTTGTGATTGTATATTCCCTGCTGGCCGCCGTAGCGGTTTATTTTGTGTGCGCTTTTATAGAGCTTCTTCGGGCGCGTACTGTTGAACGGCTGTATTTGTGGATTGTGGACAAATATTTAGTGCGGATTTTGGAGGCGTTTGCCAGAAAATGTTTAGCGGCGTTTCAGCGTATCCTGGGAAACTGACCAACAGAATTCGGGTATATTTACAAAATACTAAAGTATTGTTATAATGGACTTCACAGAAGTTGAATAAGGAGGGCGTTTATGAGCGGAGAAAAGAATTTGAACAGGGAAGGGTTTATGCTGGAGGAAGCGGATATTTCAGGAGTAAGATTTTTTGTTCGGAATGTGCGGGAACGCCGCAGCAATCTGTTTGCGGCCCAGCTGATTCCGGCGCCGTCGGCGGATGCGGTGAGTTTTGCTTTTACGCAAAGCGAGGGGCAGACGGCTGTTTTTTTGGCCCTTATTTCCTCGTTTGCAGAAATCCATCGGGAATATCCTTATGCCCGTCTGTATATTTTGGGGAAATGTCGCGAAGAATGGGAAGTGGAGAGGGAGATCGAGAAACTGCATTTGGAAGAAAAAATTTTCCTGGTGGGCGAAGTGGAGAATCCCTGGGCGGTGGAGAAAGACTGCCATTGCCTGCCGAATCAATCGCCGGAAGCGCTGGGGCCATTCATGCGAAAAGTCCTGCAAACGGGAAATGAAGAGGTATAAAGATGAGAGAAAAAGTTGAGAACATAGATATCAGCGTAATTGTCCCGGTATACAATGTGGAAGAATATTTGGGGGAATGCCTGCAGTCACTGCGGGATCAGACGAAGAAAAACATCGAAATCATTATGGTCAACGATGGTTCAACAGACGCAAGCGGACGCATAGCGGAGGACTATGCAAAGAAATATGAAAATTTCCGATATTTTTACAAAGAAAATGGCGGCCTGGGGCACGCCAGGAACTATGGCGTAAAGAGGGCCGGCGGCAAATATATAGCGTTTGTGGATTCCGACGATAAATTAGCCCCGGATTTGTATGAGAAAATGTTCGCCTACGCCGAGAGGGACCAGAGCGAGCTGACCATCTGCAATGTGCTGCGGTTTAATTCCAAGAAAATCTGGGCTTCCGGTCTGCATAAAAGAGTTTTTAAAGACATCAACCTTCAAACGCATATTACAGAGAACCCGAATTTGCTTTATGATACGGTTTCCTGGAATAAGCTGATTTTAAAATCGTTTTATGAAAAAAATCATTTTGCATTTCCTGAAGGAATTTTGTATGAAGACATTCCGGTGACGATTCCCATGCATTATAAGGCGAACCGCGTTTCCGTGGTGGAGAGCTCCCACTATTATTGGCGGGTGCGGGACGGCGCCACAAAGTCCATCACCCAGTGCACGGACAATCTGACCAATCTGCGGGACAGAATTCAGATTTTGAGAATGCTGGACGTTTTTTTCGCCGAAAACCAGATGAACCGGGAGAACTGTCTCTTAAAGCAAAAGAAAACGCTGGAAATCGATTTGATGATTTTTGTCAATCAGTGCAAATCCCTCCCGGAAGAAACAAGCAGGCAAATGCTTGTGCAGCTGAATGCGTATATCCAGGAGGCCATTGAGGACTGCGTTTTCGATATGCTTCCGCTGGTCGCCCGGCAGAAATACGCGTATGTGCGGGAGTATAAGATTGAAAAATTAATCGAGCTGCTTCACTATCAGGACAAAGATTACTACAATGCGAAAATAGAGGACAAAGATGGCCGCTTCATCGTGACGCTGCCGGAAGATTTGTTTTCCATAAAAGAGCGTGATATAACCGAGGAGCTTTTGGGCTACGAGCCGAAACGCGGCGTTACGTCCATAAAGCTAAACCCCGGCGGGTGCCAGATCATGGGTTATATTTTCAATCGAAGGATTAATGGCGCCGATCCTTCCTGGCAGAACATATCCGTCTTTCTGGAAAATGAATGGACTGGATGCCTGACGCCGCTGGATGCAGAGCCGGTCAGAGACGAAACCGTTACAGAAATGTTTGGCACAGCGTTCGACTCGACCACAAACGCCGGTTACAATTATAATTACGACGGCGCGTCTTTTCGGATTCGTCTGGATTTGGACGAACTGGAAATTCACAATGGGAACCGGGGAGCGAACCGGGTTCTTGTGCTGTACAAAAACAGATACGGCAAGGGCAAACTCCGCCTGTCCGGCGCCCGCAAAATTATGCGTGACAATGCGGTGGTTTGTGGCGACAAATATATGCAGATTCAGTATGATGAACTCAATGAAATGAGAATCTGCCTGGAAGATGGGAAAGATTTTGCGGCAGGCCTTGCGGTGGAGGATGGGAAAATCCAGGTGACGCTTGCGCGGGAGGGGGAAAGTCTATTCGCAGAATCAGAGCAAGGAGACAGACGGCCGTTTGCCACGGACGATAAAAAAATATTTTACGCCGACATAAACGATTTTGAAAAAAACACGGACTATCATCTGCGGCTGGGAAGCTCTGGGGAAACGGGTGCGCAGCTTTTTTTCCGGGAAAAAAACATCTTCGTCTATGACGAAAAATCTTTGGCGGTCATATTTAAGACGAATCAGGATTATGCGATTCGTCTGCTGGTAAAAGAGCGCGCAACCTGTCTGGAGGATTTGACGCGGTCGGGAAAGACCGTCTGCTTAAAGGTTCAAACCGCTGAGAAAAACGGGCAGGATGGCCTGGCGCCGCAGGCGCATTTGTATGTAGACGACGCCATTTCCGGGGAAAGGGTTGTATTGGCAAAGGCGGAAGGAAAAGCCGTCGGTGATAAAATTCAGTGGGAATTTTCCATTTGTTTTCAGAACCCCCAAGTCACAAAAAATCTTTACGCCAGCTGGAGGGATTTGCGCATATGCTATGCAGATGGCGAGGGGTGGGAGTTAAATGATGTGATTTACTGCCGGAAATTTTACAAGACGGGCGTTTGGCTGCCCACGCTGAAAGTCAGCCTGTATCGGGGAAGCGACGGCATTTTGCGGCTTATGGCCAAAAATGTGTGGAAGAAAGAGGAGGACAGCTGGCAGAAGAGAAAGGCTTTGATCGCGGCCAATTATCCGAAGTACAGGGAAGAGAAAATCGATCCCAAATGCATCGTCTTTGAATCCATGTGGGGCGCGAAATACAGCTGCAATCCGCAATATCTTTACGAATATATAGACAAAAATTATCCGGAATATAAATGCGTCTGGTCGCTGAATGACGAGCGAATGCCCATTAAGGGCAGAGGCATACGGGTGCGGCGGCATTCCCAGGAATATTATCATTACCTGGCGACAGCGAAATATCTGGTCAATAACGTGAATTTCCCCAATGAGTACGTGAAGCGCAAAGGGCAAATCGAAATTCAGACGATGCATGGCACGCCGCTGAAAACCTTTGGGCTGGACGTGACGGAGGAGCTTCCCAACGAGGACAGCCGGAAACGATATATTGAGAAAAATTCCCGGTGGAACTATCTGGTGGTGCAGGGGAAATTTATGGAAGAAAAAGCATACGATTGCTTCGGCTACGAAAAGGAAATCTTAAAGACCGGCTATCCCAGAACGGACATCCTGTTTAACCAGGACAAAAAACGGGCGCTGTCCATTAAAAAGAAACTGGGCCTGCCCCTGGACAAAAAAGTAATCCTCTATGCGCCCACCTGGCGCGTTCGCGGGAATTTCTATATGCAGCTGGATTTGGAGAAGATGAAAAAGGAACTTGCGGATGAATACATCCTGCTCATAAGGCTTCATTATTTTTCGCCAGTCAGTGAAAATATGATCATTGACAATACGTTTACATTCGATTTGCAGCCCTACAGAAGTATAGAGGACTTGTATCAGATATCGGATTTGCTGATTACCGATTACTCATCGGCTATGTTCGACTATGCGCTTCTGGACAAGCCCATACTCTTTTTCATCTATGACCTGGAGGAATATCGGGATCGATTAAGAGGCATTTACGTGGATATCGAGAAAGAGGCGCCGGGCCCCATTGTTTTTGACACAGACGAAATTATTTTTACCATCCGAAACCTGGATGCGGAGGTGGAAAAGAGGCGGAACTGGATTCGCGCTTTTCGGGAGCGGTACTTAAGCTATGAAAATGCCAATTCCTGCAAAGCGGTGGTCGACGCCGCCATAAGACCCAGCCGGTGGGCGGGCCGAATCTGCCGCCTGAAACAGAAAATAAAATCCTGTCCATTGCTGCTGCGTTTACCGCGAAAATAAATGCGGTCTGCTGCATTGACGTAAATCCGTAAGGGCGTATCTGGAAAACCAGGCATTTTCAGGCACGCCCTGTTTTTACGGCCATTTTCGCATAGAAAAAGGTTTCCCTGGGAACCATTTAATGCTATAATCATTACCATATAGAGACGTTTTGGCTGCAGAAGGGGGGATTTTTATGGAAGTAAGCGTTACGGTTCTATGGCTGGGGCTTCTGATTGTGCTGCTGATAATCGAGGCGTTGACTCTGGGGCTGACCACCATCTGGTTTGCGGGGGGCGCGCTGGCGGCATTTCTGGCCGCGCTTGTTCACGCGCCGCTGCCGGCGCAGATTGGCCTGTTTTTCGCAGTCTCGCTGGCGCTGCTGATTTTCACCCGTCCCATGGCCGTGCGGTTTATGAACCAGAAGACGGAGAAAACCAACGTGGACAGCCTGCTGGGCAAAAAGGCGGTGGTGACGGAAACCATTGAAAATCTCAAAGGCACAGGGCGCGTGCAGATAAAAGGCGTGGATTGGGCGGCCAGGACGAAAGAGGACGGATGCGTCATTGAGGCGGGCGCGGTGGTGACTGTGGCCGAGGTGCAGGGCGTGAAATTAATTGTTGATAATTGTAGCCAGAAAATGGAGGGCTGAAAATGACAGGTTTTATTGTAATCATTGTTTTTCTGATTGTGGCGCTGATGGTGCTGGCTTCCTGTGTGAAAATTGTGCCGCAGGCGTCGGCTCTGATTCTGGAGCGGCTGGGCGCCTATAAGGCCACCTGGGGCGTGGGCATTCACTTCAAGGTTCCGTTCATCGAGCGGGTGGCGAAGAGAGTCAACTTAAAAGAGCAGGTGGTGGATTTCCCGCCGCAGCCGGTGATTACCAAGGATAATGTGACCATGCGCATCGACACAGTGGTTTTCTTCCAGATTACGGATCCGAAGCTCTACGCCTACGGGGTGGAAAATCCCATCATGGCCATCGAAAATCTGTCGGCCACCACGCTGCGTAACATCATCGGCGATATGGAGTTGGACGAAACCCTCACATCCCGTGAGGTCATCAACACCAAGATGCGGGCCTCCCTGGACGAGGCTACAGACCCCTGGGGCATTAAAGTGAACCGGGTGGAATTAAAGAACATCATTCCGCCGGAAGCCATTCAGGATGCCATGGAGAAGCAGATGAAGGCGGAGCGCGAGCGAAGAGAGTCCATTCTGATTGCGGAAGGTGAGAAGCGCTCCACGATCCTGGTGGCGGAAGGCAAGAAGGAGTCGGCCATTCTGGAAGCGGAGGCGGAGAAGCAGGCGGCCATTTTGCGGGCGGAGGCGCAGAAAGAGCGGATGATTCGCGAAGCGGAAGGTCAGGCTGAGGCCATTATGAAGGTGCAGCAGGCCAACGCCGACGGTATCCGCTCCATCAAAGAAGCCGGCGCCGACCAGGCGGTTCTGACGCTGAAGAGCCTGGAAGCCTTTGCAAAAGCGGCGGACGGACAGTCCACGAAGATTATCATCCCGTCGGAAATCCAGGGCCTGGCCGGGCTTGCCACATCCCTGAAAGAAGCGCTCACTGAGCCGAAGAAAGAGTGATCAAATGCAGGCGAAACTGGATTTGTCAAAGGAATACGGCATTGTGCTGGAGGGCGGCGGGGCCAGAGGCGCCTATCAGATTGGCGCCTGGAAGGCGTTAAAAGAGGCGGGCGTGAAAATCAAAGGCGTTGCGGGAACCAGCGTGGGCGCTTTAAATGGCGCCCTGATGTGCATGGACGACTACGAGAACGCGGAGAAGGTCTGGAAGGACATCTCCTATTCCAAGGTGATGGACGTGGACGACGAGCGGATGGCGCAGCTTTTCCAGGGAAACATTCCGCTGGGCGAGGCTTTTGAAGGCTTGTTTCAGATCATGAAAGAGGGGGGCGTGGACGTGACGCCCCTTAGAAATCTCATCCGTCAGTACGTGGACGCGGAGAAAATACAGGCTTCCCCCATCGAATTTTACGTGCTGACCTTCTGCGTGGACGAGATGAAGGAATTGGACGTGGACGTGCACCAGATTCTTCCGGAAGAGCTGCCGGATCTGCTCCTGGCCAGCGCCTATATTTTTCCCCTGTTCAAAAACGAGAAGCTGCAGGGGAAAACTTTTATCGACGGGGGCGTGATCAACAATGTGCCCCTGGGTTCTCTGGTAAATCGGGGCTACCAGGACATTATCATGCTGCGCATTTACGGGCCGGGCCGGGAAAAGCGGGTGAAAAATCTGGAGGATGTGCGCATCTGGTCGGTGGAGCCGCGGATTTCCCTAGGGAACATCATTGATTTCAATCCGAAAAAAAGCCGGCGCAACATGGTTGCCGGCTACTACGACGCTATGCGCATGGTTTATGGGCTGAAAGGCTCCATCTATTATATCGACGCGCCGGGAGATGAGCGGCTCTATCTGAACCGTCTGGCTGGGCTGAATTCCGACGAAAGCCTGCGCAAATTCATAGAAGGCCATTTGAGCCAGGTAGCCCGCGAACTTCGGCTGTCTTCCGACTGGACATACCAGGAGCTGTATTTGGCCGTCCTGGAGGCGGAGGCACGGAGTCTGGAGCTGAAAAAATACAGGATTTACACGCTGGAAGAACTGGAGGCGGCGGTAAAAATGCGGCAGGGGGATTTGCCGGAGGAGACGAAACTGCCGCTGTTCGCGGAATTATTCCGATGATTGCGAAACAGTTATCCAAACGAAGGCCATCGAATGGGTGTTTTGCAAAAATTATACAGGATTATTAAGACCAAGGAGCGAGGAGGAAAAAATGCCATGAATTTAAAAGGACGCAATTTTTTAACACTGAAAGACTACACAGCCGAGGAAATCGCCGGTCTGCTGGATTTATCCGCAGAGCTGAAAGATAAGAAGAAAAAGGGGATTCCCGTTGACCATTATAAAGGAAAAAACATTGCGCTGATTTTTGAAAAGACAAGCACCCGTACCCGGTGCGCCTTTGAGGTGGCCGCTCACGACTTAGGCATGGGAACCACGTATCTGGACCCGTCGGGCTCCCAGATTGGGAAAAAAGAAAGCATCGCCGACACGGCCCGGGTTCTGGGGCGGATGTACGATGGCATCGAGTACAGAGGATTTGGCCAGGAAATCGTGGAAGAGCTGGCCAAACACGCGGGAGTTCCGGTGTGGAACGGGCTGACCAACGAATACCACCCCACCCAGATGCTGGCGGACCTTCTGACCGTGCGGGAGAATTTCGGGAAATTAAAAGGCGTCAAGCTGGCGTACATGGGAGACGCCCGGTTTAACATGGGCAATTCCCTGATGATTGCCTGCGCCAAAATGGGGATGCACTTCGTAGCCTGCACCAATAAGAAATATTTCCCCAATGAGGAGCTGGTGAACCTCTGCAAAGGCTATGCCCAGGAAAGCGGCGCGACCATCACTCTTACCGAAGACGTGCAGGAGGGCGTAAAAGACGCGGATGTGATTTACACAGACGTGTGGGTGTCCATGGGTGAGCCGGACGAAGTGTGGGAAGAGCGCATCCGGGAGCTGACGCTCTATAAAGTGACAAAAGAAGTGATGGGATATGCGTCCGAAGAAGCCATCTTCCTCCACTGTCTGCCGGCGTTCCACGACCTGAAAACCACTATCGGCAAGGAGATGGGAGAGCGGTTCAACCTTCAGGAAATGGAAGTGACCGACGAAGTGTTTGAGTCAGCCCAGTCCAAGGTATTTGACGAGGCGGAGAACCGGATGCACACCATCAAAGCGGTGATGGCGGCCACCCTGGAAGAAACCGCATGAGCGCAGGCGGCTTGTCTCTGAACACAAAATGGCTGGGCCATGACCTGCGCCGGGAAGACACGGTGAACTCCACCAACGACTTTTTGAAAAACCTGGCCCGCCAGGGAGCCGAATGCGGAACCGTGATTTTCGCCGAGGAGCAGACCGGCGGGAAAGGACGGATGGGCCGGAGCTGGATCATGCCCAAGAGCAGCTCCATAGCTATGAGCTGTCTTCTGCGTCCAAAATTTAAGCCGGAAAAAGCGTCCATGCTGACCCTTTTAATGGGCTTAAGCGTGGCCCAGGCCTGCATGCGCCTCTATCCGCTAAAGATTTGGATTAAATGGCCCAACGACATTATCGTATCCGGGAAGAAAATCTGCGGCATCCTCACAGAGATGGACGCGGAGCCGGGCAGGATCCATTGGGTGGTCGTCGGCGTGGGCATCAACTGCAATTTCACAGATTTCCCGGAGGATTTGCGGGAAAAAGCCGTCAGCTTACAGCAGGCGCTGGGCCATCCCGTAGACCGAGAGCTTTTGGCGGCGGCTGTCCTGGAAGATTTTGAAAAAAACTACGAAAAATTTTGCCTGACCGAAGATTTGTCCGGGCTCCAGGAAGCGTACAACGCGCTTCTGATTAACCGGGGCCGGCAGGTGAAGGTCCTGCAGCCGAAAAAAGAACTGCGGGGCGTGGCCCAGGGGATTAACGCCCAGGGGGAGCTTTTGGTGGAAAAAGAAGACCGGACGCTGGCAAAAATCCGCGCCGGTGAAGTGTCCGTCCGGGGCCTGGACGGCTATGTGTGAAAATTATTTTGGAGGCTGTATGTATCAGGAAAACGTAACGCTCTGCGGGGCAAGCGCTTATGAACAGAAATATTATTTTAATCCGGATTTTGACCTCCTGCCGCCGTCCGTCCAGGATGAGCTGCAGGTTATGTGCGTGCTTTTTACAGAAGACGTGGGGGGGATTCTGCTGCTGGAGTTCGATGAGGAGGGCAGCCTGCAGTTTAAGGTAGAAGCCCTGGAGGCGGACGCCATGTTCGACGAAATCGGCAGCGTGCTGAAGATTAAGCAGATACGCAGGGAGAAAGAAGAACTGCTGCAGTCTTTGGAAACATATTACCGGGTATTTTGTATGGGTGAGGAAATGGAGGATTTTTAAACTATGATTCTAGTCATTGATGTGGGGAATACCAACATTACCATCGGCGTATTTGAGGAAGAGGACCTGCGGGGGATTTTCCGCATGACCAGCGCGCAGGTGCGCACATCCGACGAGTATGGGATTTACCTGTGCAGCATGCTGGAGCATCACGGGATTGAGCCGCCCTGCATCGAGAATGTGGTCATCAGTTCGGTGGTTCCGGACATCATGTATTCCTTAAACAGCGGCGTGATTAAATACTTCCACGTGCATCCCATCACGGTAAAGCCCGGCATTAAGACGGGCATTAAGCTGGTGACCGCCAACCCCAGGGAAATCGGGGCGGACCGGATCGTGGATGCGGTGGCGGCTTATTCGCTGTACGGCGGTCCGGTGCTGGCAGTGGATTTCGGCACGGCCACCACCTATGATTTGATACTGGAGGACGGAAGCTTCACGGCGGGCATCACATCCCCCGGCATTCGCATCAGCGCCCGGGCGCTCTGGGAGGACACGGCGAAGCTTCCGAAAATCGAAATCAAAAAGCCCGCTTCCATTCTGGCCAAAGACACCATTTCCAGTATGCAGGCGGGCCTGGTCTATGGCTACATAGGGCAGACGGAATACATTATCCAGAAAGTCAAGGAAGAATCCGGCCTGAAGGATCTGCGGGTGGTGGCCACCGGCGGTCTGGGGAAAATCATCGCCGACGAGACGGATTCCATCGATGTCTACGACAATCTGCTGACGCTTAAAGGCCTGCGGATTATTTACGAGAAAAATCGCTAGAGGGTTCACATGGGACTGAAAATAGGAAACGTCGAGCTGGAAAATCCCATTGCGCTGGCGCCCATGGCGGGGGTCACTGATCTGCCCTTCCGGCTTTTGTGCAAAGAGCGGCAGGCGGGTCTGGTCTGCATGGAAATGGTCAGCGCCAAGGCGATTTTCTTCGGAAATAAAAACACGGAAAAACTAATGGAAATCCATCCCCAGGAGCGTCCCATATCCCTGCAGCTCTTCGGCAGCGACCCGGACATTATCAGTGAAATGGCAAAAAAAATCGAAGAGAAGCCTTTCGACATCCTGGATCTGAACATGGGCTGCCCGGCGCCAAAAGTGGTCAACAACCAGGAGGGGTCCGCTCTCCTGAAAAACCCTGCCTTAATCGGGAAAATCGTGGAGAAAACCGTGAAAGCCATCCAGAAGCCGGTGACGGTAAAAATCCGAAAAGGCTTTGACCGGGAGTCCATCGACATCCTGGAAATCGCCCATATAATAGAAGAAAGCGGCGCGGCGGCCATCGCCGTCCACGGGCGCACCCGGGAGCAATACTATTCGGGAAAGGCGGACTGGGAAGTCATCCGCCAGATCAAAGAAACCGTATCCATTCCGGTCATCGGAAATGGGGACGTGGATTCGCCCCAGAAGGCGAAACGGATGATGGGCGAAACCGGCTGCGACGGCGTGATGGTGGGCCGGGCAGCCCGGGGAAATCCCTGGATATTTTCCCAGATCCGTTCTTATTTAAAAGACGGCGCACTGGAAAACCCTCCGGATAAAGAACAGATCCGCCAGATGATCCTGCGGCATGCCCGGCTTCTGGCAGAATACAAAGGCGAGTACACCGGCATCCGGGAAATGCGCAAGCACGTAGCTTGGTACACCGCCGGCATGCCCCACAGCGCCCAGCTCCGCTGCCAGGTGAACCAGCTGGAAAAATACGAAGATTTAGAAAAATTATTGAAAGACATGTGAAAACCGAATACCTGAAAGCGTCGGGCAATACACTGTTAGGGAATCTTGACAACTTGCGGGGATTTGGTTATAATACAGAAATTGCCAAGCAAAAGGGTGAAGGGAGCGAGGAAAATGGAAGAAAAGAAGAACCTGCTTACGTATGCAGGTCTGAAACAACTGGAAGAAGAACTGCATGATTTAAAGGTGGTAAAGCGAAAAGAAGTGGCCCAGAAAATCAAAGAGGCCAGAGAGCAGGGGGATTTATCCGAGAACGCAGAATACGATGCCGCGAAAGATGAACAGCGGGATATAGAAGCCCGCATTGAAGAGATAGAGAAGATCCTGAAAAATGCCGAAGTTGTGGTGGAAGACGAAGTAGACTTAAAGACCATCAGCGTGGGCTGCAAGGTTAAAGTGCACGACATGGAGTACGACGAAGAGATTGAATTCAAAATCGTGGGTTCCACAGAGGCCAACAGCCTGGAGGGCAAGATTTCCAACGAATCTCCCGTGGGCAAGGCTCTGATTGGCGCCAAAGAGGGACAGACCGTCAGCGTGGAGATGCCCACTGGTGTAATGGAATACAAAGTGTTGCAGATACAAAGAAATGTATAAGGGGTGAAAAAAGTGGCTCAACAGCAAAAGAAAGAACCAGATCAAAGCCAATTATTGAAAGTGCGCCGGGAAAAGCTGGCGCAGCTGATGGAAGAGGGGAAGAATCCCTTTGAAATCATGAAATATGATGTTTCCCATCATAGCCAGGAAGTCAAAGACAGCTTTGATGAATTAGAAGAAAAGTCAGTTTCCGTAGCCGGCCGCCTCATGTCCAAGCGGGTCATGGGAAAAGCTTCTTTCTGCCATGTGCAGGATTTGCAGGGAACCATCCAGTCCTACGTGGCCAGGGACAGTCTGGGGGAAGAAGAGTACAAGGCGTTCAAAAAACTGGACATCGGCGACATTGTGGGTGTGGTCGGACGGGTTTTCAAGACGAAAACCGGTGAAATCTCCCTCCACGCGGAGCAGGTGACGCTGCTTTCCAAGAGCCTGCAGATCCTTCCGGAAAAATTCCACGGCCTGACCAATACAGACCTGCGCTACCGCCAGCGTTACGTGGACTTAATCATGAATCCCGACGTGAAGGACACGTTCATCAAACGTTCCAAAATCATCAGCTCCATCCGGCGTTATCTGGATTCCCAGGGCTTCATGGAAGTGGAAACGCCCATGCTGGTGTCCAACGCCGGTGGCGCTGCGGCGCGTCCTTTCGAGACGCACTTCAATGCGCTGGACGAAGACCTGAAGCTGCGGATTTCCCTGGAACTGTACTTAAAACGGCTGATTGTGGGCGGCCTGGAGAGAGTCTACGAAATCGGGCGGGTTTTCCGCAACGAAGGCCTGGACACCCGCCACAACCCGGAATTTACCCTGATGGAGCTATACCAGGCGTACACCGACTACCACGGCATGATGGATCTGACCGAAAACTTGTACCGCTACGTGGCCCAGGAAGTGCTGGGAACCACGACCATCGTGTACCAGGGTATAGAGATGGATCTGGGCAAACCCTTTGAGCGGATTACCATGGTGGACGCTGTGAAAAAATACGCCGGCGTGGATTTCGACGCGATCCATACCTTGGAGGAGGCGCGGACCGCGGCAAAAGAACACCACGTGGAATACGAGGAGCGCCATAAGAAAGGGGATATCCTCAGCTTGTTCTTCGAGGAATTCGCAGAGGAACATCTGATACAGCCCACTTTCGTCATGGACCATCCCATCGAGATTTCACCGCTGACCAAAAAGAAGCCAGAAAATCCCGAATACACAGAGCGGTTCGAGTTCTTCATGAACGGCTGGGAAATGGCCAATGCCTACTCCGAGCTGAACGACCCTATCGACCAGAGAGAACGGTTCAAAGCCCAGGAAGAACTGCTGGCCCAGGGGGATGAAGAGGCGAATACTACCGATGAGGACTTCATGAATGCGCTGGAGATCGGGATGCCGCCTACGGGGGGGATCGGATTTGGGATCGATCGGATGTGTATGTTGATGACGGATTCGGCAGCGATCAGAGATGTACTTCTCTTCCCGACAATGAAAACTTTGGGTAAAGAAAGCCAGTAAAATCAAGGCTTCCAGCGATTTTGAGTTGCGATTTACTACAAATTTACTACAAATTTGCTACGCATAATACGGGATAATACTTGATAATACGTTTTATGCGACATCTAATTTTAATATTTTGTACTTCAAGGACACTTTCCAAGTGAGAATTTGGGAGTGTCCTTTTGTTATGGTCAGAAAAATAAAATTGGAGGTAAAGGGAATGAACAACACAGCGTTAAGAGCAGAGGCGCAGAGCGCCAACAACACACACATGG
>CAYOWU010000036.1:0-35033 GCA_964407765.1 uncultured Lachnospiraceae bacterium | reverse complement strand
AAAATTAATATTAGCAGGTGGAAAAAATGCCGAATATTTTAAGAGTGACCACGCCTCCCGCGGGGCTGGATAATAATGTAAAAAATAATCCGCTGACAACCAATGAAAAACAGATACAGAACCCTGTGGATCCAGGCAAAGTGGTGCGCCCCGACGGGCGGGCCGATTCCGGCGATCCCCAGCAGACCAAGCTGGGGCTGAACGCCAACTCTAATTTTGGCAGCTTCATTCAGCAGATCAACGAGGCGCCGCAGCTGACGCAGCTGTTCTCCACGCTGTTTCTCCAGGGAATGGGGAATATGGTGGAAGCGGGCATCGGGCCCGATTTCGCGGAGGAGATCGCCAAATTTCTGGAGATGATGAAGATGACCGATGGGGAGCTGGTGGGTTTTCTGAAAAACCAGGCCAACGGGGCCGTCCGCTATACGGGCGCCTTTTATAATATGCTCCGGCAGGTGATGAATGATACGCAGTCCGTGGAATTAAAAGCGGGAATTCTTGATTTTTTAAAGCAGATCAACGATCTGTCGTCGGGACCCCATCTTCTGGAAAACATACGGGGCAACATGGACATGATTTCCAGATATATGCTCCGCGCGGATCGGGAAATGGTGCAGCAGCTGATGAGCAAGCTGGATTTGCAGGCGGCGCCGGGGGACACGGCCAAGAACGCCGGTTTTCTAAAGAACGAAGTGATTCCCGCGCTGGGGGAATACGTGGCCAGGACCCGGGATTTCGGCGTGATCCGGGATCTCATCGGCGTTTTGACGGCCAACACGGCCCGGTATGAGAACGGCAGCTTGAACAAACTGATGGATAACTTCATGAAGCTATTGAATTTCCAGGGATTTAGGGCCAAGTTTCAGGATGTGCCGCCGGATAAGCTGATGCAGATTTTGCAGAACACCAGTTATGAGAAGGCTGTCAAGGACAACGGCTGGGCGGATAAGTTCCTCCATATGGTGGAATACGGCGTGAAAGGCGAGGCCGGTCTGGAGAATAAGCAGGTGTTCCAGAACCTGATGAACGCGGTGCTGCTCAATGAGAGCGTATATATGCCGGTGCTTCACCTGATGCTGCCGCTGGAGTTAAACGGCCAGACCATGTTTTCGGAGATGTGGATTGACCCGGACGACGACAGCGGGGCCGCCGAAGGGGAAGGAAAAAAGACAAAAGTGCTCCTCAAGTTCGACATCAAGGACGTGGGGTTTTTTGACGCGATTATTCTATATGGGAATGAGAAGATGGATATGTATCTGTCCTATCCGGAAGCGCTGGCCGACAAGGAAAAGGAAATCCACAGCGCGCTGGAGGGAATCATGGCCGCAAACGGCATATCCTTCCGGTCGCTGATTCTGGAAAAAGCGGCGGAGCCCATCTCCATATCCCAGGCGTTTCCAAAAATATTTGAAAGGAAGAATGCTGTAAATGTCACGGTTTAATGATTTGCTCAACAGAAAGGCGGTCGCTCTCAAATACGACGAACGCCAGTCCGCGGCCCCGGTGGTGGTGGCCTCCGGCATGGGCCATCTGGCGGAGAAAATGGTGGAAATCGCCAACGAAAACGGGGTGCCCGTCTACGAAGACAATTCCCTGGCCACGGTGCTGTCCCAGCTGAATCTGGGCGCGGAGATTCCGGAGGAGCTTTATAAAGCAGTGGTGGACATCTATGCGTATTTTCTGCATTTTGTACCGGGATCGACGCTTTCAAAGGAGGAAGCGAATGAAGGCCAGGAGCCGAAGGACCAGGTGGATATAGAGGCGCGAAAAGGCCAGGAAGAGGAGCCGGAAGAAATCGAAGAAATCCCAAAAGACGAAGAAGAAGAGGCGCAGGCTTAGAACGTGTTTTTACATATAAAGGCCAAATGCGTGCGTCCGCAATTTGCCGTCAGCGGCATTTTAGGCGGATAAGGGTATGAAAAAACGGAATAACTAATATGAAAAAACAGAATGGCTGCGCATCCCCCCAGGCGGGTTGTGCGGCTGTTTTTTGTCTGTTATGATAAAAACGTGGTTAAACACTTACTCATATCCTATATAAATATTTAAAACGCGCCTTGCTTTGCGGGAAGTTTTCCCGCAAATGGTGAGGCATACAAAAAAGGAGCGCATTGAGAAAAATATGAAAAAATACATAGCCAAAAGATTTCTCCAGCTGATTCCGATTCTGCTGGGGATTACATTTTTGTCTTTTTTGCTGACGAACGCGGGCGCGTCGGACGTGATCAGTCTGATGGAAAGCAATACCGGAACCGTTATGCCGGAAGCGCAAAAGGAGCGGCTCCGCCAGGAGATGGGGCTGGATAAGCCCCTTGTGGAACGGTACGCCGTCTGGCTGGGAAGCGTTTTGACCGGGGACATGGGCGAGTCCTTTGTGTCGAAGCAGCCGGTGTTCCCCGCGTTTGTGTCCAAGCTTCCGGCCACGGTCTGCCTGGCGGGGACCTCTGTTTTGCTGACCGTGGCGCTGTCCGTGCCTCTGGGGATTCTGGCGGCGGTGAGGCAGAATAGATTTACGGATTATCTGATTCGGTTTCTGAGCTTTATCGGAAACTCCATGCCCAACTTTTTCGTCTCCCTGCTGCTGATTTATTTCTTTTCGCTGAAGCTTCGCCTGCTTCCGGTGATGGGAAACGCAGCCGGCGGAAAAAGCCTGATTCTGCCTACGCTGACTCTGGCTTTGGCCATGGCCTCCAAATACACCCGGCAGGTGCGGGCGGCGACGCTGGAGGAGCTGAACAAAGATTACGTGCAGGGCGCACGGGCGCGGGGCGTGGGCGAGCGGCGGATTTTGTATTTCAGTGTGCTCAAATCCGCCATGCTGACCATCGTCACGCTGCTGGCGCTGTCCATAGGCTCTCTTTTGGGCGGCACGGCTATCGTGGAGTCTATCTTTATGTGGGACGGCGTGGGCAAGATGGCGGTGGACGCCATCGCTATGCGGGATTACCCGGTGATTCAGGCTTATGTGATTTGGATGGCGGTGATTTATGTGTGCGTGAATCTGGTGACAGACATTCTCTATCACTATCTGGATCCCAGAATCCGTCTGGGCGGGGAGGACGTTTAATATTATGGAAGAGAAAGTAACCATACGGAAACAGAAAATCCGAAAGGACTATACCCGGCAGAAAATGATTTTTTTCGGGACGCTGGCGCTGGCGCTTCTTCTGGCGGCGGCCTTTGCGCCCCAGCTTGCGCCCTATGACCCCTATGAGCAGGATTTGGCCAATGCCCTAAAGCCGCCTGGCGCGGCGCACCTTCTGGGCACGGACCGCTATGGAAGGGATATGCTCTCCCGGGTGATTGCGGGCGCCCAGACCACGGTCTTCTCGGCGCTTTTGCTGGTGGCGATTATTACGGCGGTCGGCAGCGCGGTGGGCGTTTTTGGCGGTTATCGCGGGGGAAGGCTGGACGCCGTTCTCATGCGGGCGTCGGATGTGTTCCTGGCCTTTCCGGGGATGGTGTTCGCCATCGCGGCGGCCAGCGTCATGAGCGGCGGAATTATGAATGCGGTGTTGGCGCTTGCCTTTATTTCCTGGCCCAAATATGCGCGAATCGCCCGCAGCCAGGTCATGGCCATCAAAAATACGCCGTACATTGCCGCCGCGAAGCTGTCCGGCTCCGGCCCTCTAAAAATCGTTTTCCGGCATGTGGCGCCCAACATCGCCGGGCCGATAGCGGTGACGGCGGTTCTGGACATCGGAACCATGATCATGGAAATCGCGGGGCTTTCATTTTTGGGACTGGGCGCGGCGCCGCCCACGGCGGAATGGGGATCCATGATGAGCAACGGCCGAAGCATGTTGCAGACCGCCCCCTGGGTGATCCTGGCGCCGGGGTGCGCGATTTTTTTAACGGTGATCGTATTTAATCTGGCGGGGGATACGGTGCGGGATTTGCTGGACCCCAGAAGCCGCTAGAAAGCTAATTGCAGAAGAAAAAGGCCCTTGCAATCAAATGTAAGATATGCTATATTATAGACATACAAAAAGAGCAACCGCCCATAGCATACCCATGGGGTACAAGGGGTTGACCTGTAATTGAAATGGCAATGCCACCCTAGACCGATCAAAATTCAAGTTAAAAAATAGTCGTCATTCTCGCCAAAGAACAGGACGGCTATTTTTTATGTAGATACGTCAGAATGGCAATGATTACATTGACGGTTGTCAGAATAATCATAAATTCTTCATATGTACTCATAAATGCCACCCCTTCCATAAGAACTCGGAACGGGTGGGAGCGCGTCCCCCGGCTGCCCATCTAAAATTATATCACAGAGAAAATCTCCAATCAAACATAAAAGATATTGAATTATGATATTACAAATCGGAATACGCCCCTCCCAAAACGGAATATGCCAAAAACCCCCTATGGGGGTTGTGAGAGGCTTTTCCTTTCAGGTATAATAGCGTTTGAGAAAGGAGCGGCCATGACATTACTATTGGACATGCGGCGCGTGGAGGTCAGCTACAACGGCCGTCCGGCGGTGCAGGACGTGTCCCTGCAGATGCAGCCCGGGGAAATCCTGGGGATTGTGGGGGAGTCCGGCAGCGGGAAAAGCACGGTGATCCGGGCGGCTATGGGTCTTCTGGGAAAGGGCGGCGCCGTCACAAAGGGCGACATCTATTACAAAGGCAAAAACGTGCTGGACGCCAGTGCGGAGGAGATGCGGAAGCTGCGGGGGGCCGCCATGGGTATGATTTTTCAGAATACCGAAGCGGCTCTTTGCCCCATCCGCACCGTGGAAGATCAGCTTTATGAAAGTGTTGCTCAGCACGAGAAGGCCAGCCGCCAAGAGATGCGCAGACGCGCCCTCGATTTATTTGAAAAAATGCGCCTGGCGGACGGGGAGCGGATTTTAAAGAGCTACCCTTTTGAACTGTCCGGGGGCATGAACCAGCGGGTGGGCATTTTGATGGCCATGATCTTGCGTCCGGCGCTTCTCTTTGCCGACGAGCCCACCAGCGCGCTGGACGTGACAGTGCAGGCCCAGGTAGTGAAAGAGATGATGAAAATGCGGGAAATTTACGGCACGGGAATCGCCATCGTCACCCACAACATTGGCGTGGCCGAGCGCATGGCTGACCACATTGCCGTCATGCACCGGGGAAAAGTGGTAGAATGCGGAAAAAAAGAGGATGTGATCCGCCATCCCAAGGAAGACTATACAAAGAAGCTCATTGGCGCGGCGCTGCGCCTTCGGCGGACTTAAGGGGGAAGCCATGGAGAAGATTCTGGAAGTGCAAAATCTTACAAAAACATTTTATAAAAATAAAATTCCCTTAAGAGCCGTGGACGGCGTGAGCTTTGAGGTGCGGGCGGGGGAATGCCTGGGGCTTGTGGGCGAGAGCGGCTGCGGCAAAAGCACAATCGCCAGGCTCATCACCCATCTGACCCCGCCGGACGGCGGAAGCGTCCTTTTAAACGGGCGGGAAACCCTGGATTTGCGGGGGAAAGAGGAGAGAAAGCTGTACCGGGACATCCAGATGGTGTTCCAGACGCCCCAGGACTCCTTCGATCCCCGCCGCCGTCTGGGCGACGGGATTATAGAATCCCTGCGAAACCAGGGCGTTCCCAAAAAACGGGCGCGGGAGAGAATGTATGAACTGCTGGCGATGGCGGAGCTGGACGGGGAATTTGCCGACCGCTATCCCCACGAAGTCAGCGGCGGTCAGTGCCAGCGGGCGGCCATAGCCAGGGCTCTTGCGCCGGACCCGAAGCTTATCATCTGTGACGAGGCCACCAGTGCGCTGGACGTGACGGTGCAGGCGCAGATTGTGGAGCTTTTGGAAAAGCTGCGAAAAGAACAGGGCCTTTCCCTGCTTTTCATTTGCCACGATCTGGCCCTGGTGCAGAGAATGTGCGACCGTGTGGAGGTTATGTATAAAGGACGCATTGTGGAGCGGGGCGTTCCCGACGAAGTGATTTGTCACCCGAAAGAAGCGTACACCCAGATGCTGGTGGACGCGGCGCTTTGAGAGAAAGGAAATCATACCGATGAAGAGAAAAAAATCAGGGAAAAAAACAGGGGCCGCGCTGCTGGCTCTGGTTGTGTTCGCCGCGGCGCTGACCGGATGCGGCGGCTCATCCGACAGTCAAAAAGACAGCCAACCGCAGGCCGAGGCAAAAAAAGTCTTTAATTACGGCGACACCACGTTTAACGCGGAAAACGACGAGGCCGACGTGAATCCCCACAACGGTTACGCGGGGTGGGCCTGCATCCGCTACGGCATAGGCGAGACGCTTTTTAAATATTCCGACTCCATGGAGCTGGAGCCTTGGCTGGCCTCCGAATACGAAAACGTAGATGAGAATACCTGGAAAATTACCCTGCAGGACGGCATTTCCTTTACCAGCGGACGCGCCCTGGACGCAGAGGCGGTCAAAGAATGCCTGGAAAGTCTGGTCGCGGCCCACGAGCGGGCGAAAGGGGATCTCAAAATCAAAGAAATTGCCGCTGAGGGCCAGACGCTGACCATCAAGACGGAAAAGCCGGTGCCGGCGTTCATAAACTATCTTTCCGACCCATACGGATGCATCATTGATATGGAAGCGGGGATTTCCGACGACGGCAACGTCTCCGGCACGGGGCCCTACAAGGCCACGAAGGTGGAGACGGACAAGGGCCTGACCCTGGTGAAAAACGAAAATTACTGGAACGGCGAACCCAAATTGGACGAGATTCGCGTACAGACCATTACCGACGGCGACACGCTCACCATGTCTCTCCAGTCCGGGGAGCTGGACGCGGCGTATGGCCTGCCCTACGCCAGCCTGCCCCTTTTTGAAAATGATCCGTATACAATTTCCTCCGTGGAAACCTCCCGCTCGTTTTTCGTCACCGTCAATTACGAGACGAAAGCGCTGCAGGATGAAAACGTGCGCAAAGCCATAGCCAGCGCCATTGATCGGGAGGGCTTCACCCAGACGCTGCTAAACGGGAATGGAAGCCCGGCGGCAGGCCCATTTCCGGCCAGTTTCCCCTTCGGAGACGCCAAAGTGACGGCGGCGCAGTACGACCAGGAAGCCGCCCGAAAGCTGCTGGCCGACGCGGGCTGGAAAGACACGGACGGGGACGGCTATGTGGACAAGGACGGCGAAAAGCTGACCCTTCGCTGGCTGACCTACCCCAGCCGCCAGGAGCTGCCCCTGCTGGCTGAAAGCGTTCAGGCCACCATGAAAGACATCGGCGTCGAGCTGGAAGTGAACTGCACCGCCAACTCGGCAGACTTTCTGGACAGCGGCGACTGGGATTTCTACGCCAGCGCCATGGTGACGGCGCCCACCGGGGATCCGGAATATTTCTTCACCACCCACTGCCTGGACGATTCCTCCAAAAACTGGGGCGGCTACCACAGCGACAGGCTGGAGAAGCTGGAAGAGGAAATGAGCCAGACTTTCGATGCGGACAAACGCGCCGACCTGGCGGTGCAGATGACGCAGACCATCCTGGACGATAACGGATTCATCTTCGCTTCTCACTTGAAAATGTCCATGGCGTCCGGCGAGGGCGTGACCGGCCTTGTGGCCCATCCCTGTGATTATTATGAGATTACGGCGGAGTTGGATAAAAAGTTTTCATGAATGTTTGTAAAGGGGTCTTTACACTTTTCTTTCAAACCGTTATAATATTTACTATAAATGGATGGTCATAAAAGGCGGTGAAATTATGGAGGTATTGGAATTGAATAATGCTGAAATCATAAAAAATGCTATGGATGACTTTCAACAAATTCAGAAGTATATGCTCTTGGCGAAAAAAGAAAATGCAACGGAAACATATGCCGAGATGAAAAGCAAATATATTTTATTAAAGGCGTTGTTAACCAGCTTAGGCGTTAGTCTGACGGAGTTGGATGTTATAAAAGAATAGTCTCTCTTTTTGCAAGAAAAGTCGACAAACAATCCCCCCAGGGGGCTTGTGGGCCGGCTTTTTTTTTGATATTTTAATCTGGAGGATTTTTCTATATATTTGGAAAGGAGAATGCGAAAATATGGCATTTACAATATGTAATCTGACGGCGGATCCCGGCGAGAAGTTAAGCGGTGAGCTGATATTAGGCGGCGGCGAGTTCCGGCTTCCGGCGGCGGTGATCTGCGGGGAGCGACCGGGGAAGACCGCGCTTGTGACGGCGGGCGTTCATGCCGGCGAGTACGTGGGCGTCCAGGCTGCCATCGACCTGGCGCGGGAGCTGGACGTGAAAAAAACGATCGGGACGGTCGTGGTGGTGAAGCTGGTGAACCGCCCGGCTTTTGAGCAGCGCAAAGGCAGCATGGGCCTCTCGGACGGGAAAAACTTAAACCGGGTATTCCCCGGAGACGCCGAAGGCTCGGAGATGGAGCGGCTGGCCCACGCCATTTCCCAGGAAATTTTCCCGCTGGCGGATTATTATATAGATTTGCACAGCGGTGACGACTACGAGGAGCTGACCCCGTACGTCTACTATGCCGGCGTGGCCGACGAAGAGACGGTAAAACAGTCCCGCCAGATGGCGGCGTGGGTGGACGTGCCCTATATGATCCGCTCCAATGTGGGCTCCGGCGGCGCCTACAATTACGCTGCGTCCCAGGGGATTCCAAGCATCCTCATCGAGCGCGGCGGCCTGGGAACGTGGACCCAGGAGGAAACCCACTCCACCCGGCGGGACGTGCGCAACATCCTGTGCAACCTGGGGATTTACCAGGATGAGAAGGACTACCGGAAGCATTACCCGCTGGACGTGGTGGACGTTTGCTACCAGTACGCGACCCACGGCGGCCTCTGGTATCCGTTCAAAAAAGTGGGCGACATGATTTCGGAAGGGGAATTTTTAGGCGAGGTGCGCAACTATGAGGGAAATCCCGTGGAAGGCTGCTGGGCCCAGTCCGACGGCGTGATTCTTTACCAGACCGCGTCGCTGCAGGTGCTGGAGGAAGGGCCCATGATCGCCTACGGGCGCATTTCCAGGGAAATTGACAGCCGCAAGGAGCGGATTGCCAAATACTGGGGAAAAAGAAGTGACAGCTTCCTGGAACAAAGGCGTTCGGAACTGCACAGCCCGCTGGCAAAGCGTTGGCGGGAGGCCATCAAAGAGCGTCTGCCTGAGGGAGGGCCGCTGAAGATTCTGGATGTAGGCTGCGGCACGGGATTTTTCACCATTTTATTGGCAAAAGAAGGCCATGAGGTCATCGGGACGGATCTGACGCCGGAAATGCAGGAGCATTCGGTGACGCTGGCCAAAGAAGAGGGGGCCGACTGCCAATTTCTAGTGATGGACGCAGAAAATCTGGATTTCCCCGACGCGTCCTTCGACGTAATCATATCCCGGAACCTGACCTGGACTTTGCCCCACGCGGAACAGGCTTACGGGGAATGGGTGCGGGCGCTGAAGCCCGGCGGCGTGATTCTCAACTTTGACGCAAACTACGGCCTCAGCAATTTCGCGGACACGTCGTCCCTGCCAAAGGAGCACGCTCACCACAAGCTGGGAAATGAGATGATGCAGGAATGCGAGGAAATCAAACGGCAGCTGCCCATCAGCACATACAACCGCCCGGCCTGGGATATATCGGTTCTGGGGCAGATGGGTATGCGTCAGTTTGCGCTGGATCTGGACATGGGCAAGCGGATTTACGTGGAAAAAGACGAATTCTACAATCCCACGCCGCTGTTCATGATTTACGCCAGGAAAGGTTAAAGAAAAAATCTCCGGGCCTTGTCGGGCCGCGGAGATTTTTTTGCCGTCGGGCGCTTATAATTCTTTGGATGTGTACCGAAAATATATATAGAGGTTTTTGGAAAGGCAGAGAATGTTTAATATCAAATATCTGGAATATTTCATCGTGAGTGCGGACATGGGGTCTTTTAGCAAAGCGGCGGATGTCTTATACACCACACAGTCCAATGTAAGCAAAGGAATCAAGACGTTGGAAGAGTATGTGGGGGACCGGCTGTTTGTGCGGCAGTCCAGAGGGATTGCGCTGACGCCCCAGGGCAAGCACGTTTATAAATACGCCAGCCGGATTATGGAGGACATGGGCGCGCTGCGGGATTACACCAAAAGCAGCCGGGAGAAATGGGTGCATATCTCCACCAATCCAAGCTCCTGGGTGGCGGACCGTTTTGTAGAATTTTACAATCTTCACAGTCGGGAAAATCTCCACTGGCGAATACTCACCGGCAGCGTGGAGCGCATCATGCGCCGTGTGGCGGACTACAAAGACGAACTGGGCCTGGTGTACGTGATGGAGGCGAAGAAAGCGTCTTTCCAGTACCAGCTGTCCCGCAACCGCCTGGAGTTCATACCGATGGCCAAGGCCAAACCGATGATTTATCTGGGAAAAGGGCATCCGGCCTTCGGCCAGAAGAGCCTTACAAAAACGGACATGGAAAAGCTGCGCTTCGTCCAGGGCTACCGGGACGCGTTTGGCCCGGGCGAGCGCGGGCCGTCGCCGGATGGCAAAGACAAAGAACATCCCCGCAGAGACGTGGCGGTGGTGACGGACAGCGACTATATTATGGAACGTCTGCTGCTGAACAGCCCCATGGCCAACATCAGCACAAACTACCTGACAGACGGCGAACACCGAATCGTGGCGGATGGCATACCGCTTCAGGATGACGGGGAGAACGATTCGGCGGCCTTCGGGTGCCTGAAACGGGAAAACGAAGCGCTGAGCCGGTGGGGCCAGAAATTCATGGACTATATGCAGGCGGTTTTAAGTGGATTTTAAAGCCGCGGCAATGTATAATTAGATGAACATAAAATAGGACGTGTCTGAAAGGCGGTGCGGGAAAATGGAATATACATCCAATTACGATAAACAGTGTGAGATCTGGCGGCAAAAATTTCTGACCATGGATCCGGAGGAAATCCGTGAAAAGCTTCCGGAGCTTCAGGATGACGGGGAGGACTTGACAGTGTGGCATTTTGGCAGGCAGTTTGCCGTCAGCAAAAAGACCGGGGATATCCGCGCGCTTTCGGACGACCGGCCGGCGGACGCCATGGCGAAAATGAATATTTACACACTGTTCTGGTATGCTAAGAAAAACGCCATACATACAGGAGAATGGCTTCCCTACCGGGAGCTGAAGTCCGCAGGGCCCTTTGCGGCCGCGTTCCAAAAAGGAATCCTGGACCCCATAGCGGTGACGTTTGCGGGCAAAGGCGATCTGCTGGCGGAGGCGGTGGAAAACCTGCGGGGCCGGCGGCTGTCCGCCACAGGCTACCTGCTGTGGGCTTTCCTGTGCATCCCCGTCAAATTAAACTTCTGGGACGCCGACGAAGAATTTCCGGCGCAGGCCAATCTCCTGTTCGACCGCAGCGCCACAGACTTCAACCACGTGGAAAGCATCGCCACCATAGCCACCGAATGCATGCACCAGCTGGCGGACGCGGCAGGGCTGAAGCTGAAAGGCAGCCCCTTTTTCCGGTTCTGAGATCATGAAAGAAAAGAAAAACGTAAAATACACAATCAAAGACAGCGTGTTCACCTCGCTTTTTCGGGAAAAGAAATACTTGCTGCAGCTATACCAGGCGCTCCACCCAGAGGACAAAGAGACAAAGGAAGAGGACCTCACAAACATAACCATAGAAAACGTGCTGATGAACGGCCAGCACAACGATCTGGGATTCATGGCGGGAGACAGGAGCCTGATCTTGGCGGAGGCGCAGACTACATGGACAATGAACATTATAGTGAGGGCGCTGCTGTATCTGGCGCAGACGTACCGGGAATATTTGGATGAGAAAAATGCGGATTTGTACGGAAGCGTGAAAGTGAGACTGCCCAGACCGGAGCTGTATGTGATTTACACCGGAGAAAGGGAAGAAAGGCCAAAGACGGCGTCCCTGACGGAAGAATTCTTCCAGGGAGAGGAATGCGCTCTGGAAGTGAAGGTGAAAATGCTCTACGGAGACGACAGCTGGAAAGACGTCGGTTACGATGAAGAGCGGGACATAATCAACCAATATATAGCGTTCACGAAAGTGTACAACGAACAGAGGAAGCTGAACGGCAGGACGAAAGAAACGATAACGGAAACAATCCGAATCTGCAAAGACAGAAACCTGCTGAAGGAATATCTGGAAAGCCGGGAAAAAGAGGTGAGGGATATGATGTTCACATTGTTTGACGAAGAACGGTTGCGGGAGATCCATGACGCAAGTATAGCGAGGGAAGCGGCGGAAAAGGCGACGAAAGAAGCGGCGAGGGAAACGGAAAGAGCGACCATAGAAAAAATGATAAAAAAAGGAAAACTAACAGCGGAGGAAATCGCGGACTACTGCACGCAATTTTCCGTGGAGGACATCCGCCAAATAGAACGGGAGCTTATGCAGACTGCAAAGTGAGCAAAAGCGAAAGACATAAAACATGCATAAAGAAAAACAACCAGTAAAATACACAATCAAAGACAGCGTGTTCACCTCGCTTTTTCGGGAAAAGAAATACTTGCTGCAGTTATACCAGGCGCTCCACCCGGAAGACAAGGAAACGACAGAAGAAGATCTAACAAACATAACCATAGAAAATGTGCTGATGAACGGCCAGCACAACGACCTGGGTTTCATGGCTGGAAACAGGCTGCTGATACTGGCAGAGGCGCAGTCCACATGGACAATGAACATTATAGTGCGGGCATTGTTATATCTGGCACAGACGTACCAGAGGATTATTTGGACGAGAGAAACGCCGATTTGTACGGAGGCGTGAAAGTGAAACTGCCCAGGCCGGAGTTATATGTGATTTACACAGGAGACAGGGAAGAAAGGCCGGAAACCGTGACCCTGACGGAAGAATTTTTCCAGGGGGAGGAATGCGCGCTGGAAGTGAAAGTGAGGATGCTTTACGGAAACGATGACTGGGAGGATGCCGACTGCGATAAAGAAAGGGACATTATCAACCAGTATGTAGCGTTCACGAAAGTGTACAGCGAGCAGAGAAATCTATACGGCAGGACAAAGAAAGCGATAATGGAAACAATCCGAATCTGCAAAGACAGGAACTTGCTGAAAGAATATTTGGAGAGCAGAGAAAAAGAGGTGAGGGATATCATGTTCATGTTGTTTGACGAAGAGCGGCTGCAAGAGATCCATGACATAAATATAGCGAAAGAAGCGGAAAAAGCGACAATAGAGAAAATGTTAAAAAAAGGAAAAATGACAGTGGAAGAAATCGCGGACTGCTGCACGCAGTTTTCCGTGGAGGATATCCGCCAAATAGAACAGGAGCTCATGCAGACCGCGAAGTGAGAGAAAGCGAAAGACATAAAACGTGCATAAAGAAAAACAAACAGTAAAATACACAATCAAAGACAGCGTGTTCACATCACTTTTTCGTGAAAAGAAATATTTGCTGCAGCTCTATCAGGCGCTCCACCCGGAAGACCAGGGAACAACAGAAGAGGATCTTACAAACATAACCATAAAAAACGTGCTGCTAAACGGCCAGCACAACGACTTGGGATTCATGGCGGGGGAGCGGCTCTTAATTCTGGCGGAGGCGCAGACTACATGGACAATGAACATCATAGTGAGGGCGCTGCTGTATCTGGCGCAGACGTATCGGGAGTATTTGGATGAGAAAAATGTGGATTTGTACGGAAGCGTGAAAGTGAAGCTGCCCAAGCCGGAATTGTATGTGATTTACACTGGAGAAAGGGAATCCCGTCTGGAAACTGTGACCCTGACGGAAGAATTCTTCCAGGGGGAGGAATGCGCGCTGGAAGTGAAAGTGAAGATGCTTTACGGGGATAATGGTTGGGAGGATTCCAGCTGCGATAAGGAAAGGGACATAATCAACCAGTATGTAGCGTTCACGAAAGTGTACAATGAACAGAGAAATCTATATGGCAGGACAAAGAAAGCGATAACGGAAACAATCCGAATCTGCAAAGACAGGAATTTACTGAAAGAATATCTGGAGAGTAGAGAAAAGGAAGTGAGGGATATCATGTTCATGTTGTTCGACGAAGAACGTCTGCGAGAGATCCATGATATAAATATAGCAAAAGAAGCAGCGATAGAAACGGAAAGGGCAACTGTAGAAAAAATGATAAAAAAAGGAAAACTAACAGCGGAGGAAATCGCGGACTACTGCACGCAATTTTCCGTGGAGGACATCCGCCAAATAGAACGGGAGCTTATGCAGACTGCAAAGTGAGCAAAAGCGAAAGACATAAAACATGCATAAAGAAAAACAACCAGTAAAATACACAATCAAAGACAGCGTGTTCACCTCGCTTTTTCGGGAAAAGAAATACTTACTGCAGTTATACAGAGCGCTTCACCCGGAAGATAAGGAGACGACGGAAAAAGACCTGACCAACATAACCATAGAAAACGTGCTGCTAAACGGCCAGCACAACGACTTGGGATTCATGGCGGGGGAGCGGCTCTTAATTCTGGCGGAAGCGCAGTCTACATGGACGATGAACATTATAGTGCGGGCGTTACTATATCTGGCGCAGGCATACCAGGATTATTTGGATGAGAGAAACGCCGATTTGTATGGGAGCGTGAAAGTGAAGCTGCCCAAGCCGGAGCTGTATGTGATTTACACCGGAGAAAGAGAATCCCGTCCGGAAACCGTAACCCTGACGGAAGAGTTTTTCCAGGGGGAGGAATGCGCTCTGGAAGTGAGGGTGAAAATGCTTTACGGTGACGATGATTGGGAGGATTCCGACTGCAATAAGGAAAGGGACATAATCAATCAGTATGTAGCGTTCACGAAGGTGTATAACGAACAGAGGAAGCTGTACGGCAGGACAAAGAAAGCGATAACGGAGACAATCCGAATCTGCAAAGACAGGAATTTGCTGAAAGAATACCTGGAGAGTAGAGAAAAAGAGGTGAGGGATATAATGTTCATGTTGTTTGACGAAGAGCGTCTGCGCGAGATCCATGACATAAATATAGCGAAGGAAGCGGAAAAAGCAGCAATAGAGAAGATGATAAAAAATGGAAAGCTGACGCCAGAAGAAATCGCGGACTGTTTCACCAATTTTTCCGCAGATGACATACGCCAAATGGAAAAAGAACTTATGCAAACCATGAAGTGAGAGAAAGCGAAAGACATAAAACGTGCATAAAGAAAAACAAACAGTAAAATACACAATCAAAGACAGCGTGTTCACATCACTTTTTCGTGAAAAGAAATATCTGTTGCAGCTATACAGAGCGCTTCATCCGGAAGATAAGGAGACGACGGAAGAAGACCTGACCAACATAACCATAGAAAACGTGCTGCTGAACGGCCAGCACAACGACCTGGGGTTCATGGCGGGAGACAGGCTTCTGATTCTGGCGGAGGCGCAGTCCACATGGACGATGAACATTATAGTGCGGGCGTTACTATATCTGGCGCAGGCATACCAGGATTATTTGGATGAGAGAAACGCCGATTTGTACGGAAGCGTGAAAGTGAAACTGCCCAAGCCGGAGTTATATGTGATTTACACAGGAGACAGGGAAGAAAGGCCGGAAACCGTAACCCTGACGGAAGAGTTTTTCCAGGGGGAGGAATGCGCGCTGGAAGTGAAAGTGAGGATGCTTTACGGAGACGATGACTGGGAGGATGCCGACTGCGATAAAGAAAGGGACATCATCAACCAGTATGTAGCGTTCACGAAAGTGTACAGCGAGCAGAGAAATCTATACGGCAGGACAAAGAAAGCGATAATGGAAACAATCCGAATCTGCAAAGACAGGAACTTGCTGAAAGAATATTTGGAGAGCAGAGAAAAAGAGGTGAGGGATATCATGTTCATGTTGTTTGACGAAGAGCGGCTGCAAGAAATCCATGACATAAATATAGCGAAAGAAGCGGCAGAAAAAGCGACGAAAGAAACGATGGAAAAGGCGGAGAAAGCGGCAAGGGAAACAGAAAAAACAACGATAGAGAAAATGTTAAAGAAAGGAAAGATGACAGTAGAGGAGATCGCGGACTGCTTCACCAATTTTTCCGTGGAGGACATACGTCAGATGGAAAAGGATCTTATGCAAACCATGGAGCGATGAAGCCGATGAAGCGATAGGAAAGCGCCGCAGGCGCTGCGCGGCGGCGGGGAACGCCTCGTTACACATCATAATAAGAAGAAAAATTTTATTTTCAGGAGGTTTACGAATGAGACAATGCATTGATTCAGACAACATGCACCGGAGGTTAAGGAAGATTATCGGCCAGGTGCAGGCGATCGACCGGATGATTGACGAGGACATTCCCTGCGAAGACATACTTTCCCAGATGAATGCGGCCAAATCGGCTCTTCACAAGGCGGGGCAAGTGGTTTTAGAAGGGCACATCCGTCACTGTGTGCGTGACGGGATTGAGCATGGAGACGCGGAGAAAACGATCGAAGGCTTCACGAAAGCCGTGGAGCGTTTTTCCAATATGTCTTAAATATGTCTTAAAAGAGTGGAAAATTTTTCAAAACAACCTTTTTTTGTTGGGATTTATGACGCATCCTTTGACGATAGGTCTGGTATACTTTGTTTAAGCTCAAGAAAGAAAGCGGCATAAGAAAGTTCAAAGCGCATCAAAAGCGTATCATTACTTTTCATAACTGGGAGTCAGAGCCTAAAAATTCAATTTGTGTATTGCGGTTCGAGAATTTATGTAATATAATATATAGAGCATAAAATAGAGGAAGTTTACATTGGGGAAGCTTTCCAGAAAGAGGGCCAAATACATGACTGAAAAAGAATTCCATAAACTGCGGCGGCGGGACCTTTTGCAGCTGCTGGTAGCGCAGGGTAAAGAAAATGTCCAGCTGCAGGCAGAATTTGATGAAACAAAAGAGGAGCTGGCTCAGCTTCAGGAAAGTTATGAGAGACTGAAAGCGAAGCTGGATGAAAAGGACGCAAGCTTCGAGGAGGCCAATGAGAGGCTGAAGGCGAAGCTGAATGAAAAAGACGCCAGTTTCCAGGAAAGCAACGATAGGCTGAAAATGAAACTGAATGAGAAAGACGCCCTGATTGAGAAATTAAAGGGGCGGCTGGACTTAAAGGACGCCAGGATTCACGAGCTGCGGGAGCAGATGGAAGAATGGCTGAACAGCAGACGCATTGAACTGGAGGATGCCGGTTCTATAGCGGAGGCAGCGCTTCGTCTGAATGGCATCTTTGAAGTGGCGCAGCAGGCGGCAGAGCAATACCTGTACAACATCCGGGTCAACAGAGGGCTTGACAAAAGCGATTTATCGCAGGAAATGAAGCTGGGTCCGGAGCCGGAAGAAGAGGATCTGGAAAAAGATCCGGGCTGGAATAAAGAAGGCTACGAACTGGAGCCTAAGCCGGAGCCGGAAAAGAAACCGGAACCGAAGGACAGGGAAGACCAAAAGCCAGAGGATGGACAGTACGGAAGGGATATGCATGGAAGCAAAGAAGCTTGAGGTCCCTAGCTTAGAGCTGCTAGAGGCGGAACTGAAAAAAGAACAGTATAAAAGGAATTACAGCCGTGTGCTCAGGAGCACCATATTTTCACTCCTGGTGGTGGCGGCGATAGCGGTTTTGGTGGCGGTGCTGCTGCTCCCGGTGCTGCAGATCAACGGAACATCTATGACAGAGACATTGCAGAACGAGGACATTGTGATTGCGATCAGCAGTTCCAAATACAAGACCGGAGACGTCATAGCGTTCTACTACAACAACAACATCCTGGTCAAACGGGTGATTGCAGCGGCGGGCGACTGGGTGGATATCGACGGGGACGGCAGCGTATATGTCAACGACAAGCTGTTGGATGAGCCTTATATCAATGAGAAAGCCTTGGGCGACTGCAATATAGACCTGCCGTATCAGGTGCCGGAAGGCAAGTGCTTTGTAATGGGAGATCACCGGGCCACCAGCATAGACAGCCGGAATACGGCGGTAGGCTGTGTGGGAAGCGACATGGTGGTGGGCAGGATATTATTCCGGGCCTGGCCATTGTCGGACATCGGGTTTATTAAATAATTATTTCAAGTTAGGTACAAGGAAGGGGGCAGCAATTAATGAAGTTTTTAACACAGGCCGCGAAGGTCCGTAACGAACAGAAAAAGGATAAGCGCCGGCTGGCAGTTTTCCTGTGCCTGGCTGTTATTGTTGCATTAGGCACGGCCGCTGCGCTGAAGATGTATGGCCAGGCCATGTCGCACAAAGATAAGCGACTCATCTGTCAGGTGGAGGCGCATCAGCACACAGATCAGTGCTACGACGGAAACAAGGTAATCTGCGGGTATGCGGATTATATCGTACATACCCATAACGATGACTGCTACGACGGGGACGGCAATCTGGTATGTCACCTGCAGGAAGCGCCGGCGCATGTACATACAGATGAGTGCTACACCGAAGAGAAAGTTCTCGTCTGCAAGGAAGAAGAGCAGGCGCATCAGCACACAGAAAGCTGCTACACACCGGAAAAAGGCGAGCTTCAGTGTCAACTGGAAGAGCATACCCATGGGGAAGAATGCTACGACAGCAAGACTGGCGAACTGACTTGTCAAATAGAAGAGCATAAGCACGACGACAACTGCTATGTATGGGAAGAGGTTTTGACCTGTCCGTACGCGGCGGAAAGCCACCAGCACAGCGACGAGTGTTACACCAAGGAAAAAGGCGAGCTTCAGTGTCAGATTGAAGAGCATACCCATGCAGCGGAATGCTACAATGAAAACAATGAGCTGATTTGTGAAAAAGAAGAACACACACACAATGATGATTGCTATGAATGGAACGAAGTATTGACCTGTCAGTTGGAAGAAACTCCGGCAGGGCATACCCATACGGATGCGTGTTATGAGACAAAGAAAGTCCTCACCTGCGGTCAGTTGGAACTGCACACCCATGATGAAAGTTGTCTGGATGAAAACGGGGCTTTGGTTTGCGGGCTGTTGGAGCTGAAAGAGCATACCCATCAGGCGGAATGCTTCGAGACGGTGGAATTGACTGACGAGGAAGTGGCGGCGAAGCTGGAAGCAGAGAAGTTGGAAGAATCATTTCATAGCGAGGATTCTGGGGACGCGTCATCTAAAGATATATCGGACGTGCCGAGAGACGAAACGGGAGATAGCGTGTCAGACGATGAAGCCGGGAACGGCATATCTGGAAATGACATATCTGGGAACAGCGTGTCCGAAGACAGCGTATCAAGTGACAGCGTGTCTGAAAATGATGTGCATGTACATGACGAGAGTTGCTACGACGCGGCGGGCGGATTGATGTGCGGGTATGCGGGCGAAGTGAAAAAACATACGCATAGTAAAGAATGCTATGATAAATCTGGTAAATTGATCTGTGGATATGACATTGAAGAAGAAAAGATCACAAAAACATGTGAAAAAGATAATTACATTGTTACTGCCGCATATAGTGAAGATGCAAACATCCCTGAAGAAGCTGAATTGATTGCGGAACAGATTACTGCTGACAGTGATTCTGAACATTATGAAGAACGGGAAAAAGAGTTTCAGGAAATATTAGAAGATAAGAACGCCACGATGGGAGCCTTGTTTAAAATGGGGTTCTATGTGGATGGCAAGGAAGTTGAACCGGAAAGTCCAGTGACGATTACAGTCCAGTTCTTAGATGAAAATGGACTGAAAAAAGGCAGACCAATTAAGGTGGTGCATTTTGCAGACAAAGGGTCTGAGGTTGTGCAGGGAGATACGACAGCCAGCGGAAATGCGATTTTTGAAGTATCGAGTTTTTCGGAAATCGCGATCGGAAATGGATCTGGCGTAACGGAGGTTGACGAAGACGGTACGATATTCATTTCTAAAGATTTTAGTTATGAAAATGAAACGTTCAACATCGCATTTCATCTGGAAGGCGAAGCGGTTCCATATGAAGATTTGACTATAACAGAAAAACCCGGGACAGAAGGAAATGAAACAGAAGCTGAAGGTGATGACGAATCCACTACAACGGAGGAGTCTAATGTAGTGGATTCCACAGAGACAGAAGAATCCACCGATGATAACGAAGAGCCAGAAATTTCCGGAAGCGATGAGGATGATGCGGAAATAGAAAGCTCCGACAGTAAAGATGAGGAGACAGAATCAGAAGATTCTACTACAGATGAAGAAGAATCAGAAGTCACAGAAGATACACCCGATCAGGAAGGAAACGACAGTGATAAGGATCAGCCTGCTCAGATAATAGGAGATGAAGAACCGACAGGTGATTCAGATAAAACATCGTCGGAAGATGGAAATGAAAAAAAAGGGTTAGAACTGGAAGTAACTCCCTTAACAGAAGGCTCAGAAGAATATCAAGCGATCTTAGAGTATTCAACAGGAGCGAAAAAGAAGAAAAAAGAAACCTTGATTCAAGGAGTGTCCTATTCGCTTACTTACAATGGTGTGAAAATGGATCTATCACATGTAGAGACTAAAGCAATCATTACGCCAACAGAGGCTTTTAAAGAAGAAACAAATAAGTTATTCGCAGATGTTCTGCCCGATTCTTCATCAGAGGAGCCTACCATTTATGCAACAGTCATAGAAGTTGCAGAGGGCGTTGTGAATGAACTTGGGATCATTCCTATGAATGAAAGCAGTACAGAATGGGAGGCGCAGGAGCATCAGCTTAATTCAGAGGAAGAAAATGGGATTGTAGCCCTTTCCGTTGAAAGCGATATGGCAAATCCAAACTTTACCGTACAGTATTATGCAAACCTCGATATCATCTCCAAGACAGAACAAGGCGCATTGGATGTTATCAATACAAGAAAGGATGGAACGGGAACGGGCGGCGTGCTGCCAACAAATAATTCAGGAGGGACTGCGGCATCTGTAAAAATCGATTTGGAAGGAACCGGTGAGATGGTTGACGCTGGCAACGGTTATACAAAGGAGAGACATAAGGTAAAATCAAACAAAACACTGACAGAAGTATATGCAGAAAAAACGTATTCCTATACACAAAGTCCAGCCTTAACGTATTTTAATACACTTGTTGATAATGATCATTATAAATTGTCAGCAATATGGGTCCTGAAAGATGGTCGCAATAAAAATAGTAAGAATACAACAGACTGGGATATTTATACAAAGGTTGACGGCAAGGAGACCTATAAAATAAATGGAAAGGAAGTAAAAGTCCATTTTACAAATAGACCAGCGACAGCAAATGCCTCAACTGCAGACGAAAAATTCATATTGATCACAGATGATGACAAAACGGTTATACGTCTGGTATATGACACAACGCCGGAGAGTGAAAAAAATGCAACCAAATTTTATGATTATGATATCAGTGACGGTAAGATTTACGATGGAATAGAAGCGAGTAAAAAAATCCTAACACGTGATAATAAATATCACGAAAAAAGTCCTGCGTGGTATATGTATACCGACAAAAAAGGCATTAATAGCGATAGTAATTATACCGGTACAGGCACAAAATTAGCTTTTGGTAATGACAATACCAGAACTACGCTGAATCGAGAAACTTGGAATAATGGTGGCGTGACAAATTATCCAAATAAAACAAATTCCGGTCAGGGATTTAAAGGTTGTACATTTGGTTTGGCTGATAGTTTAAAGGCAGATGGAACGATACAGTATGCAAATGGCATCATTGCTCCAAATTTATTTAATGAAAAAGAAGTGCCAGCGGGAAAAACAGAATATGATGGTTCACTTACCTTTAATCGAAATGGTGATACTTATACAATGACTACCGCAGAAGTAGCCGGGCAAGCGATCACAAAATTAGATTTATTTAATCATCCTGCTAATTATGGAATATGGACCAATAATTTCTGGCCTATGGATAATATCGGCAGCGCAGGGACGGATGGACACGATTTAATGTTCGGTACATCAAAAGCAACGGCGAATTCCTTTACTTTTTCTGACGTAGCTACTGATGCTCCTGTTGGAAAGATAAAGAAGGAAGGAACTCCGTTAGCTGATGATTTTAAAATTCATAATTCCTATTTTGGAATGTGGTATACCGTCGATTTTAAATTGACAGATGAGTATGTTGGCCCATTGGAATATCTTTTCTACGGCGATGATGATATGTGGGTATTCCTGAGTAAAAAGAAGAGTGATGGTACGTATGAAGTCGGAAATCGGATCTGCGATATCGGCGGTGTACACAGCTCTGTAGGCGCATATGTTGATCTTTGGGATTGGATCAAAAGGGATAAAGATGGCTCTGGGAATTATGATGCCAGCAAATCGGGAGAATACAGACTGTCATTTTTCTACACAGAGCGAGGCGCTTCAGGATCATCTTGCTGGATGCAGTTTACACTTCCATCGGTATCCTTCGCCCAGCCAAAACGTACGACAGGTATGTTAAATGTTGAGAAAGAGATTTTTGGCGGGGAAACAGAGGATGAATTTAATTTTAACATCCGATTTACGGATAAAGACAATAACTGGTTAAAAGACGATTATGTTTATACTAAATTTTCAAAAGACGGAACACCAGAAAATAGAGTTCTTGTTTGGGATGATTCGTATTTCACTTTGAAAGCAGGAGAGCGCATCGAGATCAATTATCTGCCTCTCGGAACAAAATATAGGATCACAGAACTAGGTCCTATCGATGAGAATACGAAAAATTATTATATACCCAGTGCGGGAGGAACAGACGTTGAAAATACAAAAGGAGACGATCCCAACGCAGAAGGCAAGCCAGTTGCATCCGGAGTGATAACCAGCGCTGGAGAAAACTATCGTGTGAAATACACCAATACATTACAGTTTGAACTTCCCGAAACAGGCGGTTCCGGCAAGATTGCATATATAATAGCAGGTGTCTTCTGCATCATGGCAGGCGCAGTCCTGGTATACAGAAAAAAGATTGTGGCAAAAAGAGCCTAAGACAGATTAAACATTTCAGTATACATAGCAGTCATGCTGCTGGCAAGTCTGGCAGCGCTGCTTAAGTATAAACAAATAAAACCTGGAAAGGAGGGGAGGCGTGGATCGATCCTGAATGAGTTAGAATGTAACTTTAAAAAAGCTTTAAGAACATGTAACAAAAAAATCAGAAAAGGAGAACGAGTTTATGAAGAAAATGAAAAAAATGATGGCAGTTTTGATCGCTATGGTTATGACATTAGCGATGGGCGTTACAGTATTCGCTCAGACAGTAGAACAGAAGCATCCAGACACAGATAACGCGACAATTACGATCAACAATCCAGCAAAGGGTGAGACTTATAGTATATACAAACTCTTTGATGCGACAGTGAATGGCGACAAGATCGCTTATCAGAGCACAGAAGAAATTCCTGAGGGATTAAAGACTTTCTTTACAAAAGATGACTCTGACAACGTATTGCCAACTGCTGAAATCAAAGATGGCGAAAATACTAAAATGACAGATGATCTAAAAGCTGCACTTGAGACATGGGCAAAAGCTCAGACACCAACTGCAACTGTAAAAAGTGATGGCAGCAAACTTGAATTTACAGGACTTCCCTATGGTTATTATGTAATGGTAACAAGTCATGAATCAGACCCTGAAGGGACGGCAGAGGCTAAATCAGCAATTACGGTTACATCTACCCAGCCAGATGCTGCTATTAATGACAAGAACGTAAATAATCCAAGTGCCGATAAAACCGTTGAACAGGAGAGTTATTCTATCGGTGATACTGTAAAATATACAGCAACATTTGATACAACCAACTACATGGGTGAAGGAGAAAATGCCAAACAGGTTATCAATTACCTGATCGAAGATACCCTGCCAGAATTTTTGAGCGATGAAAAAGTGACAAAGATCACGATTGGCGGAACAGAATACACAGTAAATGGTGAAGTGCCGCAGTTTGAAGAGCATATCCACACTGACGCATGCAAAAATACTGAGGGCGCGTATGTTTGTGGATATGATCAGAAAAAAGGAATTATGATCAAATGGGCAGACGAGGTAACAAACGGTGAGGGCACTGTAACCGGATATACCAGCCGCTATGATCAGGGCGCTAAAATTATTGTAGAATATACAGCAGTACTTACATCGACAACTAATATCAATGCAGCTGACACGAATACAGTTTCCATTAGACCATTTGTTGACAATGGTGGTGGCACTCCGGATGGGGGAGATCCCTGGGACGAGAAATGGGATGATACGGCGGAAATCACAACTTATGCAGCAGCAATCAAGAAAGTGGATAAAGATACTCGGGAGGCACTTACTGGCGCTAAATTTACTATTGCTGGACTTGTTGTAGAACCAGTAGAAGAAAATGGTGAAATACAGAAAGGCGTTTACAGAGTAGTTTCTTACAAACCCGATGACACCACAGTAGAACCCACTGAAATGGAAACAAATGAGAAAGGTATCTTATACATTGTTGGTCTTGAGAAGGGCTTAACGCTTACATTAACTGAAACAATAGCTCCAGACGGATATAACAAGTTGACAGATTCAGTAGAACTTAACAATGTGGTTCAGGTGCTGACAAAAACTATCTATGAGACATCTGGTGAAAGATATTACGATGAAAAAGGCAACCTTGTAGAGGAGAATATTACAGAGCTGGAAAAGACAACAGTTGAAAAGAATCTTACCGATTTGGATGCAGCGGCTGTTGAAGTTGAAAATGGTAAGGGTTCACTCCTTCCTTCTACCGGTGGTATCGGTACTACTATCTTCTATATTGTTGGCGCTGTTCTGGTAGTTGGCGCAGCAGTTCTGCTGGTTACTAAGAAACGCATGAGCAAAGAGGCATAATAGAAGGATCAGACAGTTATAAAGTTACATAAGAGTTTGATAAGACACAACGCCCGGGGCAGGCAGCGGCCTCCCCGGGTTATGCCGCACAGGTCTGACACCTTCACGTGGTGTGCGGCGAGCAACGGATGTACATCCGGCCAACGTCAGCAAATGGGATTATACATCAGTGACTACAGATGCAGGCAGTGGCTGTATCGTCTATTTTATAGAAAATTACGAGTTGCCGTCTGCCATATCTAATAGGAATTTGACAGATGGTTCGGTTCCTGGAACCTGTGTATAAATGAATGCGGGGGGATCAATGAAGAGGAAAGCGAAGACACAAGAAGCCGCACATATAGAAGAGGAGACGCCAAAAAAAAAGAAGAAAAAAAAACGCGTTTCTTTTTCAACAATTTTATTGGTGGTGATTTTATTAGCAGGGGTGGCGGTTTTTCTTTATCCTACAGTCAGTGACTGGTGGAATTCAATGCATGCAACACAAGCCATAGCAAGCTATGTGAGCGCAGTAGAAGAAATGCCAAAAGAAGAAAAGGCCAAGATTCTGAAAGCGGCAAAACGATACAATGATTCCCGGCCCAATGGGGTGAATTTTAATTTGACAGAGGAGGATCTTGCAGAGTATAAGAAAATCCTGGATATTACCGGAACAGGTATCATGGGATATATACAGATCCCGTCCATCGGAGTGGATTTACCGATCTATCATACAGTAGACGAAGGTATATTACAGATTGCAGTAGGTCATATTCCGGGTTCATCTTTACCCATTGGCGGCAAACGTACCCATGCAGTCTTATCGGGCCACCGGGGACTTCCCAGCGCGAAGCTTTTCTCTGACTTGGATAAGTTAAAGGAAGGGGATATATTTACTGTCACAATTATAGATCGGGTTGTCACCTATCAGGCGGATCAGATTCGGATTGTGTTGCCAGAGGAAACTGACGAGTTGGCTATTGTGGACGGAAAAGATTACTGTACATTAAGTACATGTACGCCTTATGGAGTCAACACCCACCGTATCCTGCTTCGAGGCCATCGCATCAAGAACATCAACGGCGACATCGCCATAACGGCGGAGGCGACCCGGATTCCCAACTATATTGTAATCCCGGCAGTGGGCATTCCCATCCTGTTTCTGATGCTGGTAATTATGTTAATTTATTACCGCAGGAGAGGGCCGAAGAAGACGGACCAGGAACTGCTGGATGAGATAAGAAAGTCATAAATTTTCCAACAATGGTTGATTAGAGTTAAAGGAGGGAGAGGCCATGAAAAAGAAATGGAAAGGCTGGCTGGTAGGGCCGTTGGCGGCATTTGCGCTGGCAGTCACCGCGGTTGTGGGCACGCCGGCTTTGGACGGAACAGCAAGGGCGGTAGTGGATGTGACGAAATCCTGTGCTCTGACCGTGAATCCGGTGGACCCAGGCAATAAAGAACTTGCCGAGGATCTCAAGACAGCCAAAGTGGTGATTGATCTGTATAAAGTTGCCAGGGCAGTGCCGGACAGCGTGTACGATACTTATACATATGAGTTTCAGGGGGCATACGCCGGACTGAAGTATTCCGGCAAACCGGACAACGAGGAATGGAGCAGACTGTCCGCACAGGCGGCCCGGATTGCATTAAGCGGCCAAACGCCTGAGATTTCCGGTCAGCCCGCAAGCGAAAAGATTACGGTTCCGGAGGGCGGCTTGTATCTGGTTGTTGCCAGAGGAAGCGATATTTCGGATTATATAACCACTGTGACAAATGAAAGCGGCGAGGAGACGATGGACACTATCGCCAATTCCGCCGAATATACCTATACATTTTCACCGTCATTGGTTTCTCTGCCAAGCAAAGAGGCGGAGCCGGGCCAGCCGGCCAACACGGCAGGAACTGGAGATTGGCTGTATGATGTGACTGTATCATTGAAGCCCGAGCGTGCGATTCGTTTCGGCTCCCTGGAGATTGTGAAAACTCTTCAGCAGTACGAAGTCAAAGACCCGGCGACCTTCGTATTCCAGGTGGATGCGACGCTTCGCGGGGAGAAGGTTTTCAGCGATGTGGTATCCATTTCCTTTACGCCGGGAAGTCCGAACCAGAAATCAAAACGGATCGATAACCTTCCGGTAAGTGCGGAGGTGACGGTGAAGGAAGTTTATTCGGGAGCCGTTTACCACGTGGTTACATCCGATACGCAGACGGCTGTAATCCCGGCCAACGATGTTGTGTCCGTTGGATTCACCAACGACTACAGCACAACAGATAAAGGTGGCGGCGCGGTGACTAATAACTTTACGTACAGCGCAAGCGAAAATAAATGGGACTGGATCAAGATTCCAGATGACGCGGAAGAGTAAGGAGGGGAGAGGAATATGAAGAAGAAAAATATTTTACTGGCTGCCTTAGCCGTCTCCCTGACTTTATCAGCAGGCGCGGGAAGCGCGTGGGCTTATTTTACCACCTATGCCAACGCCAGCGGCGGTTATACTTTAAGTCTGGGCGATAAGACGACTGTGGAGGAGGATTTTTCCTCATGGACCAAGCACGTTGTCATTTCCAGCAAAGAGGATTCCGAGCCGGTCTATGTGCGGGCAAGGGCTTTCTGCGGCAGCGACTACGAGCTGGTTTACAGCGGCAGCGACAAATGGAGTCCCAACAGCGACGGATATTACTATTACAGTGACATATTAAACGGCGGCGGCAGTACGGATACGCTGGATGTGAAGATTGAGAACGTTCCGGAGGAAATTGACGATCCCACCAGCTTCAACGTGGTAGTCATCTACGAAACCACGCCCGTCCGTTACCATGAAGACGGAACGCCGTACGCGGACTGGACAGCCGAACTGAACACAGGCACCGTGGAAGGGGGCGCGTAAGAAATGACAAAATTTAAGAAATTTATCACATCCCCCAAAGGCACGGTCGTGACCTTCGTTCTGGCGGTGGCGCTGCTTTTGTTTTCATCGGTGGGAGGCGCACGGGCGGCTCTGGGCTACTATTCAGACGTTTACGTGAGCCGGGTGCAGATGTACAACATCGGCGTGACGCTGGAAGAAAACGCAGGCGACGAATGGAAAAGCGTTTCCTGGCGCAATTACGACTCCAACAAGTCAAACGGAAGCTGGGATGAGCGGTACGGCAAGCTTTTGGAGAATATGCTGAAAGAAGGCGAAGAGCTGAAAATCGGCAAGAAGTATAAAGAAGAGCTGCGGGTGAAAAACACCGGGGAAATCAACCAGTACGTGCGCGTCAACATTTACAAATATTGGACTGATAAGGACGGCAGCAAGCTGCGCAATCTGTCCCCCAGCCTGATCAATCTGAATCTGACCAACGTCGGCACAGACTGGCTGCTGGATGAGGACGCTTCCACGCCGGAGCGTACCGTATTGTACTATTCCAGACTGCTGAACAAAGATAAGACGACGCCTCTTTTCGCAGACAGCCTGACCATCGACGGCATGGTGGCCACCAAGGTGACCCAGCAAAGCTCCACCAACGAGAAGGGCCTGACCACGATCACCACAACCTACGACTACGACGGAACCCAGTTCTGCGTGGAAGCCAAGGTGGACGCGGTGCAGGAGCACAATGCGCAGGACGCCATCTGGAGCGCTTGGGGGCAGAAAGTAATCGTAGACAATGGCAATTTGAGCCTGAACAAATAAGGAGGAGGGGGGAAACATGAAGAAGAAAATACTTGGCCTGCTCCTTGTGGCCGGATTGGTTGCGTCTATGCCCATGGCGGCTTATGGAGAAAAACTTCCGGGAAGTTCCAAATGGAAGGTTTCATTTACAGAGGCGAAGGAAATGGAGAGCAACTTCAAGGCCACAGATCTGGACGAAGTGATCTACGGCATGCAGCCGGGCGACACGGCGGTGCTGAAGATGAATCTGGAAAATGAGAATCCCGCTGCCACAGACTGGTACATGACCAATAAGATTCTCTATTCCCTGGAAGACCGAAGCGAAAACTCCGAAACAGGCGGCGGCGCATACACATACCGGCTGGTTTACACGAACAAAGACGGAGAGAAAAATGTGCTTTTTGACAGCGACACTGTCGGCGGTGAGGGTGAGAGCGAGGTCGGGGAAGGCTTAAAGCAGGCTACCAACGCGCTGGATGATTATTTATATCTGGATACGCTGGCCACCGGCGACAAGGGTTCTCTGACCCTTCGCGTGGGACTGGACGGTGAGACGCAGGGCAACGACTACCAGGATACCCTGGCGGATCTGCAGATGCAGTTTGCGGTAGAGTTAAACGACTCCCCGCCGGCGACCGCCACGCCCACCAGCCGGCCGGGCACGCCCACGCCAGTAAGGCCTGGCACCACGGTGGTTCCGGGACGGCCCACCACAGAGACGATTCCGGATCTGGGCACGCCCACGGCTATGGTTCAGACCGGCGACGACACGGAGATCGACAAGTATCTTCTGGCGGCCTGCATAAGCGGCGGATTTCTGCTGATTCTCTCGATTTACGGGCAGGCGGTTCGTAGAAAGAGAAGGAGAGAGGAGGAATAATTTATGAAATGGTTGAAAAAAATATCCGGATTCCTGCTTTCTCTGGGACTGATTGCGTGTCAGTTCACGCCGGCCATGGCGGCGCAGACGGAATACACCTATACGGTGCGGTTCTTTTCCGGGGCCCAGGGGACTTTCAAGGACGGCGGCAAGGGAACGGAAATGATTGTCCATGAGAAGATGCTTCCGGGGCAGCGCGTGACCTTTAACCAGCGGGATGTGCAGTTAAACGACGACAGCAAATATTACATTAAAGGCATCCGCGAAAGCGGCAAGGATAACAACCAGGTAGGCAAGGACGGCGACGTGAAACAGACCCGCACATCCTTTGAAGTGGATGCGGATCAGGACTATGTGGTGGTATACGGACTTCTCACCGATAAGGCAAGCTACACGGTCAATTACGTGGACGCGGACGGCAATGCGCTGGCTCCCAGCGAAACTTATTACGGAAATGTGGGAGATGCGCCGGTAATTGCGTATCTTTATATTGAAGGATTCCAGCCGCAGGCGTATAATTTAACTGGAGTTCTTCAGAAGGATGCCTCGAAGAATGTATTTAACTTCGTATACACGCCCATAGGCCAAGAGCCGACTCCGGCGCCCACAACCGCACCGACGACGGCTCCGACCACCGCCCCTGGCACACAGGCGACCATCGCGCCTCCGGCGAATCCGGCTCCTGGCACGACGACAACCACCACAACCACAGGCGGAGAGGAAGGCGGCGAAGACGCGGCTGCAGGCGAAGCGGCCGAAGGTGAAGCGGGCGGCGAAGACGCAGCGGCGGCTGAGGGTGAAGCCGCGGCCGAAGGCGAAGATGTCAATGCGCCTGCGGAGCTTGAGCAGATCGGAGACGAAGAAGTGCCGTTGGCCAACATGGATAATGGGACTTCCGGCCTGGAGGGCTTAAGCAATGATTTTGCCAAAAGAGTGGGAGAGCTTCCCTTTGCGGCAAAAGTTGGCGTTATTTCCGCAGTGTTCCTTGGATTGGGCGCTGCAGCATGGTTCCTGCTGATCCGTGACAAAAAAAAGCAGGTAGACATTGAGTAAGAAATCGCTGTCGGATGGGCAGCGTTCCAGAGCAAAAGGCGGGGGATTCGTCCCTGCCCTTTGCAATGTTATAGGAACCCTGATCTTGCTGGCGGTCATCGCGGCAAGTCTGGCTATCACCGTACCACGTTTTATGGGGTACGGTATCTATAATATTGTCAGCGGAAGCATGGAACCTGAAATCCCAGTCGGGAGCGTCATTTACGTAGAAGAAGTGAAGCCGGAAGATGTGCAGGAGAGGGAAATCATCGCGTTTCAGAGCGGTGAGTCCGTCATTGCCCATCGGGTCATAGAGAACAAGATGGTGGAAGGTGAATTTACCACCAAGGGAGACGCCAACGCGGAAGAAGATATGCAGCCGGTGGCGTATGACCAGCTCATTGGACGGGTGGCCCGTCATTATCCCATGCTGGGCGTGATGATGGAGGTCTATACCAGTAAAGTGGGCAAGGCTTATGTGATTTGTTTCGCCGCGTGCGGCGCCATGTTCAACGTGCTGGCCGGGCGCATTCGCGCCAGAAGGCGGCAAAGGGCGATGCAGAAGGCGAGGGAAAATTCCGGTATATAAAGACAGGTGGTGATGAGCTTTATGAGTCGAATCAGGTTTTTGGGCCTGTTTTTGGCGTTTGCGCTCTTTATGGGCGGCTGCGCCTATGGGCAGGCCGATGCAGCGGAAAATGAGTCGAGTACAAAGAGGCTGACGGACGAGCAGGTTCCGGCGGCGGCCGGCGTTTCCGGCGCGTCTGCCAATCAGGCCAAGAAAAAGAAGAGCGCATCATCGAAGAAAAAACACTACCGCGCGCCGGAGTTTGCCGGTTCGGCGTTTCATGCGGATGCGGCGCAGGGAACCGGGGACGCGCTGCTGGATCTGTCGGCGGTCAGCCAGGGCTATGTGGCCGTGGCCGGATGGTCGCCGGCCCGGCTGAAGTTCCAGGTTATCTGTGGTGAGTCCACATACACCTACGATATCTATTCGGACGGCACGCCATCCATCTTTCCGCTGCAGTGCGGGGACGGCCTGTACACTTTCCGGGTGATGGAAAATGTCACCGACAGCCAGTACGCCCAGCTCTACGCTGCGGAGGCGGAAGTCGTCCTGGCGGATCAGTTTCAGCCGTACCTGCGGCCCAGCGCCTACGCCAACTACAGCCAGGATTCTGCCTGTGTCAAGAAAGCGGCCCAACTGGCCAAAAAGGCGGAAGACGCGTTGGGGGTGGTTTCGGCTGTGTACGAGTATATCTGTAAGGCGGTGAAATACGACTATCCGAAGGCGGCCAGCGTGCAGTCCGGTTATTTGCCCGATCCGGATGAAACCATGGAGACGGGCATGGGCATTTGTTTTGACTATGCTTCCCTGGCGGCGGCCATGCTGCGCAGCCAGGGGATTCCGACGAAGGTCATTTTCGGCTATGTCTCTCCGGACGGCCTGTACCACGCCTGGAATATGTTTTACACGGAGAAAACCGGCTGGGTCACAGTGGGCTTTAAAGTGGAGAAGAATAACTGGAACCGGCTGGATCTGACTTTTGCCGCCAACGGAGCGGACGAATCATTTATTGGCAACGGGGGAAATTATGTAGATGTATATTTCTATTGACTGTGAAGATAAAGATGAGGGTGGATGAAGATGGATGCCAACAAGACCAAAACAGGGGACAACATTTTGCATGTACAAATGTTCGGAAGTTTTTCCCTGACCTGGAATGGGAAATCGATTACGGGAGGTTCCAAGTCCAGTGAAACGCAGTTCACCTATCTGATGCAGTTTCTTTTGCATAACCACACCCAGGGAGCCAGCCGCGATCGGCTGGAGCAGGTTTTGTTCGAGGACAGGGATGTTACAGACCGCCATCATGCAATGCGAAATGTGATTTACAATGCCAAGAAGAAGTTAAAAGCGGCCGGACTGCCCAATGTGAATTACATAGAGCAGCGCAAAGGCATCTACTACTGGACCCAGGAGATTCCGGTGGAGGAGGACGCGGCGGAAATGGACCGTTTCAGCAAGGAGGCCCAGGAAGAGGCGAATTCCGAACGTAAGCTGAAACTGTATCTGGACGCCTGTCATACATACACCGGGGAATTTCTGGGGACTCAGGCCGGCGTGCTGTGGGTGGCGCAGGAAGCGCGGCGATACCGGGGGCTTTTCTGCTCCTGTGTGGAGAGCGCCGCTCAGCTTTTGCGGGAAAGCCAGGACTTTTTCCAGATGGAAGAGCTGGGCCTGCATGCGGCCAAAGTTAATCCGCTGGCGGATTGGGAGACGGTGACCATGGAAGCGCTTGTTTCTCAGGGGCGGTTCGAGGATGCCCGGAAATTTTACGACGATACAGTGGAGTTGTATTTTCAGGAACAGGGGCTGCGCCCTTCCGGCCGTCTGATGGAACTGTTGGATCGGCTGGGAGCGCAGATAGGGCACCACTATGCCGTGCTGGACGACATACAGGCGAAGCTGTCCGAAAACGGGGACAAAGGCAGCGGCGGCTATCTGTGTTCCTATCCGGTATTCCAGGGGATTTACCGTATGGTGGAGCGCATGATGGAACGGGGCGGCCAGTCCGTCTATCTGATGCTCTGCACGGTGGTGGACAGCAAGGGAAATCCCATGAAGGAAGGGGCTATGCTGGACGAACTGTCGGAACGGCTGGAAGATGCCATATGCAGTTCCGTGCGCCACAGCGACGCCATCAACAAATACGGCAAGGGACAGTATTTGGTCCTCTTAATAAACACCACCCGCGAAAACTGCCGCGTCCTTCAGAAAAGGATTAACTACCATTTCCTTGTGGGGCGGCAGCGCACAGGCATCCAATACTATGTAAACAGCGTAGTCTGTACGCCGGATAAGGGAAAAATGATTGTGGAAAAAGGAAAGTGACAGGCATGGAGAAATCGCAGTGGTATATAGGTACGCCAAACGGCGTGATATTATGTATTGACCGGGTGGGGGAACGTCAATTCAGCGGCAGGCTCTACCATGCTTACAGTATGGAAGCGCTGCGGATCACCAGCCTGGAGCAAATGTTATTTAAGCTGGAAAAATTTTACGATTCCATTAATTTTCCCCATCCGACCACCAATAATCGTACATTTCAGGGGGAAACACAGACTGCATATTGCAGAGAAGGAAGGGCGAGAGTCATGAGTGACGAAGAATTGCTGCACAAACATGGAGATCTGGGGACATTCATCATACGTGTACAGCACAGGCAGAACAGCAGCTGGCAGGGGCGCATCACTTGGATGGACAGGGACGAAACCGTGTACTTCCGCTCCATGTGGGAAATGCTGAAACTGCTGGCCAGTGCGCTGGACACCGTAAGCGGCCAGGAAGAAAGCTGGAAAGAACTGGACTGGCCGGAGGAAGGGCTTTAGAAAATGGGAAGGGATGAACAGCCGCTCGAGGGGGAGCGGCTGTTGCTGCGTGCGGCAATATTGCTAAAATCGCCAAAATTCAGTGCGCCCATTGCGCCCCAGAGCCCTGGATGCGTTCCCCAGCGTCTGTGCCAAAGCCGAGGGCTTCAAGTCAGCTCAGCCATCTGCGGCGTTCTTTGAGATTCCCATAATCAGACATTTATCATTGACGGAATAAAGAGACTGCAGCTATAATATAGACAGAAACATCCGATAAAAAAATCCATCCAAAAAAAGATTCCGTGAAACGGTAAGAAAGGGGGGATGCAGCCATGGGCCAATTCCTGATGAAGCCCAAAATCGATTTCGCGTTTAAAGAGATCATGGCGGACAGCCAGGCGCGCGCCGGCTTCCTGTCCGCCGTGCTGCGTATGCGCCCGGAGGAGATCCGCGAAACCCGGATTCTCAACGCGAGCCTGCGCCGGGAGCATGAAGACGACAAACAGGGGATTCTGGACGTGCGGGTCCTGCTCAACGACAGCCAGGAGATCGACATAGAGATCCAGCTGTCCCATCTGTCGGTCTGGGCCGACCGCTCCCTGTTTTACCTGTCCAAAATGTACACGGAGCGCCTAAAGCCGGGCGAAAGCTACCGCCTGTTAAAAAAATGCGTAAGCGTAAGCATCCTGGACTTCAAGATTTTCCAGGAATGGGAGGAGTTTTACTCCTGTTTCCATATCCGGGAGGACTCCCGGAACTTTATCTACACCGACAAAATGGAGTTCCATGTGATAGAGCTGCCCAAGCTGCCGAAAGAGCTTAAGGAGGGCGGAGGCCCGCTTGAGCTGTGGGCGAAGTTCATCAACGCGGAGCGAAAGGAGGAATTTGACATGCTGGCGAAAAAAGACCCCTACATCGAAAAAGCCTATGAATGCCTGCAGGCGATCAGCCGGGACAAGGAAAAAAGGATGGAGTACGAAGCGCGTGAAAAAGCCCTCCGGGATTACAATGAAGGGATGTTGGAAGCGGAGGAGCGCGGAATAGCCATTGGAGAGGAACGTGGGCAGGAGCGAATCAATGAGCTGAACCGCCGATTGATTTCGGAGGGAAGGGCCGATGAAGTTTTGAAGGCCGCCGCTGACAAAGAACGCCAGGGGAAGCTGCTGCGGTTTTATGGGATATAGCCAACTATATACTGTACAGTTGAGCGGTATATAGCATCCAAATAGCTTTAAGTCAGCTCAGCCATCCGCGGCGTTCTTTGAGATTTCCATAATCAGACATTCATCATTGACGGGATAAAGAGACTGCAGCTATAATATAGACAGAAACATCCGATCAAAAAATCCACCCCAAAAAAGATTCCGTGAAACGGTAAGAAAGGGGGATGCAGCCATGGGCCAATTCCTGATGAAGCCCAAAATCGATTTCGCGTTT
>CAYOWU010000035.1:0-36663 GCA_964407765.1 uncultured Lachnospiraceae bacterium | reverse complement strand
TGCCACATTTTGTGGCAAAACGCCTCGCGGGACAACACCTACTGAATAGTTACATCCATCTCTATAAAATCTCCTGAATTTCATTTATGGTAATTATTTTTAAGATAAGTATAATGGAAATCCATCCCTGTGTCAACAAAGGAGAAGATAAACGTGGTGTTTGTGGGATCCGGCATTGATTTATGGGCGGTTTCGCGATATAATAGCTGTATAGAAAATAATGGAAAAAATTTGGAATTTCCTGACAAAGGTGAAATTTCGGAATTTATCCGAACCACAAAAGAAGGAGGCGCATGAAATGAAAATTACAATTATCAACGGAAGTCCCAGGAAAAACGGCAACACACAGATCATGGCGGAGGAGTTTGCCAGAGGCGCCAGGGAAAACGGCCATACGGTGGATTTAATCAATCTGGCCGGCAAGAAGATTGCCGAGTGCAAGGGCTGCCAGTATTGCTTTGCCCACGACGGCGTCTGTTCCCAGAAAGACGACATGGCGGACATTTTGGCCAATTTAGACCAGGCGGATATGGCAGTGTTCGCGTCGCCCATCTACTGTTACGACGTGACGGCGCAGTTAAAGGCCTCCATAGACCGGCTGTACGCCCGGATGCAGAAAGGCTTTCATTTCCGTCAGACGGCGCTTCTTTTGGACGCGGCCTCCCCGGGAACCTTTGACGCGGCCATCACGATGTACAAAGGGATGGCGGCCTATGTGAAATGGGAGGACAAGGGGATTCTCACCATCAGCGGCATGACGGCCAAGGGGAGCATGAAGGATTCTCCGGATCTAGTAAAAGCGTACGAGCTGGGGAAGTCGCTGTAAATGGATAAGGCGCAGGAAGTTTTAAAGCGCTATTTCGGATACGAACAGTTCCGGGAAGGGCAGCTGGAGCTGATTGAGGCGATTGAAAAAGGCCGGGACGCGCTGGCCATTATGCCCACCGGCGCGGGGAAATCCATGTGTTTTCAGATTCCGGCGCTGATGATGGACGGGACCGCGCTGGTCATCTCGCCGCTGATTTCTCTGATGAAAGACCAGGTGCGGGCCCTGAACCAGTCGGGCGTCCACGCGGCGTTTTTAAACAGTTCCCTGACCGCGGGGCAGTACCAGAAGGCGCTGGGCCTGGCCCGGCAGGGGCGGTATAAGATTATCTATGTGGCGCCGGAGCGTCTGGAAACCCAGGGATTTTTAAACTTCGCGCTGGATGCGCAGGTGAAAATCTCCCTGCTGGCGGTGGACGAGGCCCACTGCGTGTCCCAGTGGGGCCAGGATTTCCGGCCCAGTTATCTGAAGATTCTGGATTTCCTGGAAAAACTGCCGTATCGGCCGGCGGTGGGCGCCTACACGGCCACCGCCACGCCGGATGTGCGGGATGACATTTTAAAGATTCTAAAGCTTCAGAATCCCAAAATCGTGACCACCGGATTCGACCGGAAAAATCTCTTTTTCTCCGTGGAAAAACCGGTGGACAAATACCAGGCGCTTCTTTCTTTTCTCCGGAAAAAAGAGGCGCAGGCGCCGGGCGCGAGCGGCATCGTCTACTGTCTGACCAGAAAGAAAGTGGAGGAGCTCTGCTATCAGCTGCGGGAGGAAGGATTTTCCGTGACCCGGTATCACGCCGGACTCTCCGACGAGGAACGGCGGCAGAACCAGGAAGATTTTATTTACGACCGCAGGCAGATCATGGTGGCCACCAATGCCTTTGGCATGGGCATCGACAAGTCGGACGTGCGCTTCGTGGTTCATTATAATATGCCGAAAAACATGGAAAGCTATTACCAGGAGGCGGGCCGGGCCGGCCGGGACGGGGAGCCGTCGGAGTGCGTGCTGTATTACCAGCCCCTGGACGTGCGCACCAACCGGTTTTTCATCGACAACAACGAGGACAATCGGGAACTGGACGAGCAGACCCGCAAAATCGTCCAGGAGCGGGACCGGGAGCGTCTGCGGCAGATGACCTTTTACTGCTTCGCCAATACCTGCCTGCGGGAATACATTTTGAATTATTTTGGGGAAAAGCGCACAGGCTTTTGCGGAAACTGCGCCAACTGCCTCACCCAGTACGAAGAGGCGGACATCGCCCAGGAGGCGGCCTGCATCTTATCCTGCGTGCAGGCCAACCGGACAGCCTACGGCATTACCATAATCGTGGACATCCTGCGGGGCGGCAAAAGCCAGAAGATCTTAAGCCGCGGGCTGGAGAAAAATCCCGAATACGGGAAGCTCGCCCATGTGTCGGTGACCAGGCTGCGCCAGATCATCCAGGAACTGATCCTCCAGGAATACCTGTCCTTAAGCGACGGCGATTATCCCACGCTGCAGACTGGAAACCGGACGGATGCATTTTCGCCGGATGCGCCGCTTCTCATGAAAGTGGCCAAGGACCCGGAGCCGGACAAAGAGGACGCCGCCCGAAAGAGAAAGAAAGTCACTGCCGCCGCCGCACTGTCGGAGGCGGATCTCGGTTTATTCGAGAGCTTACGTGCGCTGCGCCGGGAGATCGCCCAGGAGGAGAACGTGCCGCCCTATCTGGTGTTTTCCGACAAGACGCTGGCGGACATGTGCGCGAAAAAGCCCCGAAACGAAGAAGAAATGCTAGAGGTGTCCGGCGTGGGGAAATTCAAGCTGGAGAAATATGCCCGGCGGTTTTTGGAGCGTATTTCTGAAGCGGAATTATAGTGGGCATTGCGTCGCTAATTGTCGCTATCCTGAATTTGAAAAATAAGAAATAGCCGTCCTGCTCCTGGAAAAGTGCGGATGGGCACGCCCGGTAAAAAATAGAAAAAACCAGTTGCCTGCGAAATCAGATGTAGTTATAATAGAGAATGGAAATGTAGACAATGCGCGTCTGGAATCCGCCGCGGCGGACTTTTTGGCGCGCATGACGAATAAAGGAGGCATATTCTTATGGTAAACCATGTAACGGATTCCGTTTATTATGTAGGGGCCAACGACCACGACATAGATTTGTTTGAAGGCCAGTACGTAGTTCCCAACGGCATGGCTTATAATTCCTACGTGATCATGGACGACTCCATTGCGATTATGGACACCATTGACCAGTCCAAGACGCAGGTGTGGCTGGGAAACATCAAGGAAGTGTTAAAGGGCGCCCAGCCCGATTATCTGGTGGTGCAGCATATGGAGCCGGACCACGCCGCGTCCATCGAGGCGTTTATGAATCAATACCCGTCCGTCACCGTTGTGGCCAGTGCGAAAGCGTTTATGATGATGGGGCAGTTTTTCCCGGATATGAAGCTGGAGCGCACAAAGGAAGTGAAGGAGGGCGACTCCCTTTCTCTGGGCAGTCATACATTGAACTTCGTGTCCGCGCCGATGGTTCACTGGCCGGAAGTGCTGATGACTTATGAGTCCAATGAGAAAATCCTGTTCTCCGCTGACGGTTTTGGCAAATTCGGCGCGCTGGACGTGGAGGAAGACTGGGCCTGCGAAGCCAGAAGATACTATATCGGCATCGTGGGCAAATACGGCAAACAGGTGCAGAACGTGCTGAAAAAAGCGGCCGGCCTGGACATCGCCATTATCTGCCCGCTGCACGGCCCCGTGCTCACGGAAAATCTGGGCTATTACCTGAATCTGTACGACATCTGGTCCAGCTACCGGGCAGAGAACGAGGGTGTCTGCGTCTGCTATACATCGGTTTACGGGCACACGAAAGCCGCCGTGGAACTGCTCTGCCAGAAGCTGGAACAGGAAGGCGCGCCCAAGGTGACATGCTTCGACCTGGCCCGCTGCGATATGGCCGAGGCGGTGGAAGACGCCTTCCGGTATGACAAGCTGGTGTTGGCCACCACCACCTACAACGCGGACATTTTCCCGTTTATGAAGACATTCATCGACCATCTGGTGGAGAGAGGCTACCAGAACCGCACGATCGCGCTGATCGAGAACGGCTCCTGGGCGCCCCGGGCCATCCATGTGATGAAGGAGGCCTTCAAAGACTCCAAGGAGATTACATTTACAGAAAACAACGTAACCATCCGCTCCGCCATGAACCAGACGACAAAGGAAGAGCTGGCGGCTCTGGCGGCGGAGCTGTGCGAGTCCTACTGCGCGGCGGACCGCGTGGAGTCCGACAACATCGACCCGACGGCGTTCTTTAACATCGGCTACGGCCTGTACGTGGTTTCCACCAACGACGGGGCGCGGGACAACGGCTTCATCTGCAACACAGTGACCCAGCTGACCAGCACGCCCAGCCGGATTGCGGTAACCGTAAACAAAAACAACTATTCCTGCGAGACGATTTCCAAGACGGGCGTCTTAAACGTGTCCACCCTGTCCAACAACGCGCCGTTTTACATTTTCCAGAAATTCGGCTTCCAGTCGGGAAAAGACACGGACAAGTTCGCGGACTTCCGCCATGTGCACCGCAGCGCCAACGGACTGCTGTTCCTGGACAAATATGCCAACGGGTATATCTCCGCCAAGGTAAAAGATGAGATTGACCTGGGCACCCACAAGATGTTCATCTGCGACGTGACGGAAAGCGCCGTGCTCTCCAAGCTGGAGACCATGACCTACGCCTACTACCACAGCAACGTGAAGCCAAAACCCGAAACGGAGAAGAAAGGCTTCGTCTGCAAAATCTGCGGTTACATCTATGAGGGCGACGAGCTGCCGGAAGACTTCATCTGCCCGCTGTGCAAACATGGCGCGGAAGACTTTGAGCGTTTGGAGTAAAGGCGAGATAAAGGAGTAAAGAATTATGGCTGTAAAAATAAAAAATGTGATGGAAGACATTGTGATCGGCCGCATGGGCAGCATCATCGAGAAATTCGGCTGCTGCCAGTGCGACCAGTGCCAGTCGGACGTGGCGGCTTTCGTCCTAAGCAAGCTAAAGCCCAAATACGTCTCCACGGTCAGCGGGGAGCTGTATTCAAAATCCGTGCAGCTGGACCCGTCTGTGGAAAATGAGATCGTGCTTCTGACGGCGGAGGCGGTTCAGCTGGTGATGGAAAAGCCGAGGCATTAGATTTAAAAGAGAAATGGACAAAAAATCCCTGTGTTTAAGAGTCTGCCATGAGCCAGATTCTTAAGTCACAGGGATTAAAAGATGATTTTGAGCCATAACAATAGGATATGCTTAACCAGGCAGCTATTTTTTCATTCATTTAATCGCCAGAGCGGGTGAGATGCAGAGTCACCTTCCGGCTGTCTTGTTAAGTATATTATATGCAATATATACGGATTTTTCAGCCACATTTTTTTCTGATAATCTTTCTTAATCGCACTTTATCCATGACTGCGATGAAAAATTCCAAAATATTATAATACGAATCATGCAGAGATGAAGAAACAAAATTTTTATAAGTTTGTCGCATTGAAGTTTCAGGTGACAGTTGTTTTTTTGCCTTGCTTATGATAAAATGTAAAAAAATGGCAAGCATTTGAATGCTTAGCGGAAGGGAGAAAACAGGTATGAAAAGTAAAAAATTGTTGTGCTTAGGTGTGGCGGCTATGCTCGCGGTGGGAAATGCTCCGCAGAATTTGGCATTCGCACAAAATAATGAGGGGGGGGGGTAGAACAAACCGTTCAGGAACGCTCGGCAAATAGTCCGGGAGAAGAAGCAGGGCGGGAAATCTCGGAAGAGGGGCCTTTCCAGGAAGAAAGGCAGTCGGGTACGGAAGTTTCCTCAGACATTACAGAGGAGTTTACCGATCCTGATTTTAGGTCAATAATAAGAGAAAAGCTGGAATTAAGTGAGGATGAGCCGATTATCAGATCTGCTTGTGCTGGGATAGAAGAATTAGATCTGTCTGATTGTGAAATAAAAAGTCTTGAAGGTATAAAAAATTTTACCAGCCTGACACGATTGGATTGCAGCGGCAATGAACTGACCAGTCTTGATGTAAGCGGCTGCACTAATCTGACAGAATTGCAGTGTGACTACAATAAACTAACCAGTCTTAATGTAAGCGACTGCGTTAATCTGACAAGTTTGGATTGTTACTACAATAAACTAACCAGTCTTGATGTAAGCGACTGCGTTAATCTGACACATCTGGATTGTAGTTGGAATGACCTACCCAGTCTTGATGTAAGCAGCTGCGTTAATCTGACATCGTTGCGATGTGAAGTCAATAACCTACCCAGTCTTGATGTAAGCGACTGCTCTAAACTGACATCGTTGCGGTGTGGATCCAATGACCTACCCAGTCTTGATGTAAGCAACTGCGCTAATCTGACAGAATTGGAGTGTGGATCCAATGACTTACCCAGTCTTGATGTAAGCAACTGCGTTAATCTGACAAGTTTGGATTGTCACTCCAATCAACTACCCAGTCTTGATATAAGCAACTGCGTTAGTCTGACAAGTTTGGATTGTTACTCCAATCAATTAACCAGTCTTGATGTAAGAGGTTGTGCTAATCTGACAAAATTGGGGTGTGGTGGAAATCAACTGACCAGTCTTGATGTAAGCAACTGTGCTAATCTGACACTTTTGCATTGTTATAAAAATCAACTGACCAGTCTTGATGTAAGCAACTGTGCTAATCTGACACTTTTACATTGCTATGAAAATCAACTGACCAGTCTTGATGTAAGCGACCGCGCTAAACTGACAAGTTTGGAGTGTTACTACAATCAACTGACCAGTCTTGATGTAAGCGACTGCGCTAATCTGAGTAGTTTGTTTTGCGGTGGAAATGAATTAACCAGTCTTGATGTAAGAGTTTGCGCTAATCTGATAAAATTGAATTGTAGTTTGAATCAACTAACCAGTCTTGATGTAAGCGGCTGCCCCAATCTGGGCCAGTTGACTTGCTCTGGAAATAATATGAAAACACCGGATGATGTCAAAGGCAGAACAAAAGAATTTGATGGAGAATATTTTATATTTTATCCACAAAATAATGGCGTTGATGTTCCTACGACACCGACTGTTACTCCGACAAACATACCGACTGTAACGCCGACAGCAACGCCAACGGCCAAGCCAACGCAAGGACCGACAGTCATGCCTACAGAGACGCCGACAGTCACCCCGACAGATATACCGACTGTAACGCCAACAGCAACGCCAACGGCCAAGCCAACGCAAGGACCGACAGTCATGCCTATAGAAGACGCCGACAGTCACCCCGACAGTCACCCCGACAAACATACCGACTGTAACGCCAACAGCAGCGCCAACGCAAGAACCGACAGTCATGCCTACAGAGATGCCGACTGTTACCCCGACAGACATACCGACTGTAACGCCAACAGCAACGCCAACGGCCAAGCCAACGCAAGAACCGACAGTCATGCCTACAGAGACGCCGACAGTCACTCCGACAGACATACCGACTGTAACGCCAACAGCAGCGCCAACGGCCAAGCCAACCCAACGACCAACCATCAGACCGACGGAGAGTCCCGCCCTGACGCCTACACCGCCACAAAAAACAAAAAAAGCCCAGAGATTGACTGTCAAGCCAAGCGCGGTCACATTGTATATAGGCGGGGAATCTGATACGCTCAGGGTATCTGGTGCGAAAGGGAAGGTGACATACAAGAGCAGCGATGTCAGCGTGGTCAAGGTCAACGCAAGAGGAAAGCTGACCCCCATATCCACTGGAAAGGGGACCGTCACTATCAAGGCGGCAGGCAATAGCTCCTATAAAGCTGCTACAATCAGGGTAAAGATAACAGTATCCGATAAAAAGGTCAAAAATGCTTATAAGAGCTATGTAAAAAAACATCTGTCTTCCAAAAAAAAGTTCCCTTCTGGGAGATATGAACTGTATGATATCAATGGTGACAGCATACCGGAGATGTTCTTTTCATATTCCAGCGGAGGCCGCCGTACGTATAAGATCTACACATATAAAAAAGGAAAGATCATAAAAATCGGTGATCTATCTGGATGTACGGATATATTCTATAACAAAAAGAAGAAACAGATCTGCGTTCAGAGTTCCAAAAGCGACGCTGAGGACATTTTCACCTGTTATGAGATGGGCGCAAAAAAACTCAGACAGGTCAGCATATATAGGCATGTCTCAGAAGATATCAATGGAAAGACCAGGCAGAGATATTATAAGGATAGTAAAAAAGTATCAAAGAAAGCATACAAAAAGTTTGTAAATGCTGTCAGAAGATGGCCTGTACTCTAAGAACAGGATATAGGATATGACCGGCATACGACTCCCTGTCACACTTAAGGATTCTGCCTCGCCTTGCCTATAGAAAGGAGGCCATTCCCTTTTAGTGGCTAAGCGGCAAAGCGGTGGTCAAAGCGACGCACCGCTTTTTGCTGCTTTTCTTTGGATTCATGGGCTCTATAATTTCAGCAACCGACAATAATCCCGTTCCGTTTCAATCACACATTCGGCAATCAGTTTAGAAAACGGCTCCATATCATCCAGCCGTCGGGATGCGGACAGGGCATTGATATAATCATTTCGCCATACAGGTGGGATGGACGCCACGCCATATCCGGCGTTTACTAAAATAAGATTCATCAGGAGCCTTGCAGTTCTGCCATTTCCGTCGATAAAAGGATGGATGTCCACCAGTCGTTTATGAGCCATAGCGGCCAGTTCAATGGGGTGCAGGTTAGCCTGGGAGGAATGAATCTGCTCAACTAGGCGCGCCATCCGCCAGGGAATCTCATCCGGAGCCGGAGGGACATACTCTGTTCCTGAAATGTAAACTTGGATCAAACGGTACTGTCCGGCTTGATCTGCGTCGACTTTCTGGTAAAAAAGCCGGTGTAGCTTTTGGATGGCATCCTCCGTGATTTTCATGTCTCGCTGTCGTGCCATTTCCAGCATGAAATCATAAGCGGCTCCATGGCCAACGGCTTCATAACAATCTTTCAAAGGGCGCCCGCCAACGGTGATGCCGTCTTCCAGAAGTATTTTTGTTTCGGATATGGTGAGCGTATTTCCTTCCAAGGCGTTGCTGCTGTAGGTGAAACCAATGCGGAAATAATTATCCAGAGATTTCAGTTCTTCCTTTGCCAGCGGTCGGGCGGAGGATATTTTTTGTTTATAAGAGTCTGCTTTTTGCAGCAGTTCCTGCAGTGAAGGCATGGCGGTATTTCCTTTCCTGTTTATTGTTTATTAAATAATTGTGAAACACTCATTTCGATAACCAGAGTTTGGGCAAAAACGATCGGCCAAACGCCAACGAAGAGGCCCCTAGCTCACAAATGCCGATAATAAAACACAGCCAGCTGCGTTCGATCCCTTAGTTCCAATTTATCCAGAATATTGCTCAAATAATTGCGCACGGTCCCTTCACTTAAGAACATCTTCTTTGCAATCTCCCTGTTATTCAGCCCGTCGGCCACCAGCCGGATCAGCGCGTATTCTTTTTCGGTGAGCCCAAGTTCTTCGTGGGGAAATTCCCCTTTCTTCTGCAAAAGCTCCGGTATCCGGGAGACGATTTCCCGGCCGAACACGGTCTGGCCGTTTTGTACGGCGTGAAGGGCCGGGACGATGCTTGCGTAGTCCTGTTTCAGAAGATATCCTTTTACGCCGATTTTCAGGGCCTGCACAATGTACTCGTCGTCGGAAAATGTGGTCAGAAGCAGGATCTGCGCCTGGGGATGGCGCAGGAGGATTTGCCGGGAGGCCTCCAGACCGTCCATGCCTTTCATGCGGATGTCCATGAGAAGCGCGTCCGGCCGGTGGGTTTCGTACAGGCGCACCGCCTGGGAGCCGTCGGTTCCGGTGGCGCAGACGCAGATGGAATCGCTGGCCTCCAGAATGGTCTTCAGGGCGGTGGATACGAGAACGTCGTCGTCAATGATCAGAATGTTCATAGAGGTTCCTTTCTAGGTTTTGGTGTATTAGGTAATTGCGAAACGCCCTTTTCAGTCATCCGAGTTTGTTCAAAACAGACAAATAAGGAGCGAATCAAAAACGGTTTTGAACAAACGGAAGATATGAAATAACAGTTTCGCAACTGCCTATTTCGGTATGGTGATAAAGAGGTGAAAGCCATCCTCCCGGTAAATCTGCATGGAGCCGCCCAGGCTGTGGACCCGGTCCTGTATATTAGTCAGGCCCATCCCGGGTGTGGGTGGGTCTTGGCTCTGCGTTCCGTTGTCCCGGATGGAAAGCCGATAAAGTCCCGGATGCTCCTGCAGGGAAACCTGAGCCTGGCGGGCGTCGCTGTGTCTGGCGATGTTGTGCAGGCCTTCCTTTACAATGGCGATGAGGCAGTATTTGATTTCGGCGGGGACGAAGCGTTCCATGTCATAAAAAAGCGTCACCGGGCAGAAGGAGCAGGAGGCGCACAGCCGCTTCAGCGTGTCTTTTAAGTCCACCGATTCGTCGTGGAGATCGTGGACGCTTTGCCGGATGTTGTCCATGGCCGCGTGCAGCGTGTCCTCCAGCTGGTTCAGGGAATGGCCCACGGCCGGGTCGGCGTTGATGGTTTTCGCGGCGCCAGTCATCAGGATGGAGCAGGACAGCATATGCCCCACATGGTCGTGGATTTCCCGGGCAATCCGGTTTCGCTCCTTTAAAGTGGCGGTGTAAATCTCATTGTCCTGATTTTTCAGTAGCATCTGATTCTTTTCTTTCAGCAGCAGATTCAGCTCCCGGCTGTCGTCCCGGGTCTTCAGCCATTTTTCCTTCAGGAAATGCAGCTCGGCCGTCCGTTTCTGGAGCAAAAAGGCGGCGGCCCAGCCGGGAATCTGGGAGAGAATCCAGGCAGCCTCCTCCAGCCGCCACCGGCACAGGCACAGAATTATAAGCAAAGCCAGTCCGGGATAGTTTTTATACAGCAGCATTGCGTACGCCGCCACCGGTGAAAAGCACAAAAGCCGGGGATAGAGGCAGGCGCTCCCCAGAAAGAAAACGGTGAAAATTCCCCGAAAGACGCGCCGGTTCGGATCGCTGCCCAAAGTAATGTAGATGACGGCGCTTAGAAATCCGATGACGAATACAGCGTCGGGTTTGTCAAATAAAAGCGTATAAAAAGCGTACAGCAGTAAAACGCTCTGGTCTTCGATGATTTTCATGGGCATAGGCTTAGTCTCCTTATTCCCATTATAAAACTTTCCCGCAGGCAGGGCAAGTGGGACGGCGCAACAGTTCAGAAAAGGCTTTACATGAAAATGCGCCGCCGTTATAATAAAGTCAGACAGGCCCGTTTGAGGAGGTGAACCGATGCCGATTAACGAGAAAGAATACAATGGAATTTTGTTTGATCAGCTTAGTCTGCTGGAAATGGTGGAGGAAGCGGCCATCGAAGACAAAGCCGAGAACACGCTGAAGATGATTGCAAAGCTGAAAAGGCAGGTGGAGCGCAAGTTATACCAGCAGCCGCCGTTACTCAGCGGTAAAACAGAATGACAGGCTGTGGAAAAAAGGTGCAAGGATATTGCATCTTTTTTTCTGCAGAAAATTTATGACATCTGTCACAAATAAATCTGACGGCAGACACTTTTCCGAAAGAGGTTTCCAGCCTATACTGGATATACTAGATACTGTAAGTTGTGAAAGGGGGACGCGCATATGACACAGATGATTGAAATCCAGAACCTGGTGAAGCGCTACGGCAATCTGTTGGCGCTGGATCACCTGAACCTGACCATAGAGGAGGGGGAGGTCTTCGGACTGCTGGGTCCCAACGGCTCCGGCAAGACCACGGCCATTAACTGCCTTCTGGCCCTTTTGAAATACGACAAAGGCGCCATTCGGATTATGGGAAAACCCATGAACCCGGACAGCTATGACTTAAAGCGGGAAATCGGCGTGGTCATGCAGGACGTGGCCGTGTTTGAGCAGATGACCGTCTGGGAAAACATCGATTATTTCTGCGGCCTGTATATAAGGGACAAAAAGAGGCGCAGGCAGCTGACCGAGGAGGCCATCCAGTTTGTGGGGCTGGAGGATTACAGAAAAACGAGGCCCCCCAAATTATCCGGCGGTCTTAAAAGGCGGCTGAACATTGCCTGCGGCATCGCCCATCGTCCCCGGCTGATTATCCTGGACGAACCCACGGTGGCGGTAGACCCCCAGAGCCGAAACAAAATCCTGGAGGGAATCCTAAAGTTGAACCGGCAGGGTTCCACGATTATCTACACCTCCCACTATATGGAGGAAGTGGAGCAGATCTGCAGCCGGATTGCCATCATCGACCATGGCCGCGCATTGGCGCTGGGGACGAAAGAAGAGTTAAAAAACATGATCAAGACCGGGGAGACCATTACCATCGAGGCGGTGGCCCTAAAGCCGGCCCAGCTGGAAGAAATCCGCGCGCTGCCCCATGTTTTTGACGCGACTTACCGGGAACAAACGCTGGTCATCCGCTGCGGCCAGGCCAGGCACAACCTGGTGCGCATCTTAAGCTGTCTGCAGAGCGCGGACGTCGCTTTCGGAAAAGTGTACTCGGAACTGCCCACTTTAAATGACGTATTCCTGGAAATCACCGGGAAAGCGCTGCGGGATTAAGGGAGGGAGCAAATGAGCGGAAAAATGTTTACGCATCTGGTGAAATACCGAATCCTGCAGACTGTGCGGATGAAAAGCATCATGTTTTGGGCCCTGCTGTTTCCCATCCTGCTGGGCACGTTTTTTTACATTTCATTCGGAAACGCAAACGACGGGGAAAATATGGCCCCAATCCCGGTGGCGGCAGTGGCGGATGGGGAAGAATCGCCCAGCGGGCAGGCGTTTCTGGAGTTTTTGGAGTCCATGGACGGGGAAACCCTCCGGCTCATGCCCATGGGGGAGGAAGAAGCCCGAAAGGCCCTTTTGGGCGATGAGGCAGTGGGGATTTTTTACTGCGGCGATCAGCCGGCGCTTACGGTGGCCGGGTCGGGCATTTCCCAGAGCATCCTAAAGGCGCTGATGGACAGCTACGACAAAAATGCGGCCATGCTCGCGGCTATAGCCCAGGAGCGTCCCCAGAAAATGCAGGCGGCCATAGAGGCCATGGGCCAGCGGCGCCAGAGGACGGAAGAGGTCAGCGTAAAGGGAAAAACCCTGGATTCCAATATTTCGTATTTTTTCGCGCTGATCGCCTATGCCTGTCTTTCCGGCGCATTTCTGGGGGTGCAGGCCAGCGTGGACGGTCAGGCCAATCTGTCGCCCCTTGGCGCCCGCAGAAGCGTCACGCCTACCCATAAAATACAGTTTGTGCTGACGGATATGCTGGCGCTTTTTGTCATTCATTTTATCAATGTGCTGATTCTCACCGGCTATATTTACTTTGTGCTGGGAATCGACCTGGGCAGCGACGTGGCGTCCATTGTGCTGGTGGAATGGATGGGAAGCATGATCGGCATATCCCTGGGGATGATGCTGGGGTGTGCCGGCCGGCTGGCCCTCGGGGCGAAAATGGGGCTGTGCGTGCTGTGCACCCTGTTTCCCGGATTCCTGGCGGGGCTGATGTTCGGACAGATAAAAGACGTGATTGAGCATCACTGCCCTTTGGTGAACCGCGTCAATCCGGCGGCGGTTTTAAGCGACGCGTTTTACTGCATCAGCGTGTACAGCGACAGAGGGCGGATGATGCGAAATGTGGGGATTTTGGCGGTTATGAGCGTGGCAATGACATTAATCGCATATCTGGCGGTGAGGAGGGTGCGCTATGACAGTATTTAAGTATTTTCTGCGGATGGCGAAAAGAAACAGCGGCATGATGTTTTTGTATTTTGCCATATTTATGACCGTCAGCATATGCATACAGTTTGTCACAAAAGGCGGCGGGATGGAGAATTTTCAGGAGGAAAGCTTGGATCTTGCGGTCATAGACCGGGACGGGGGAGAGCTGGCTAGGGAGCTGACCGGCTATCTGGGCCGGCGCCATCATTTGGTGGACATCGCTGACGACCCGGATGTGATCCAGGAGGAGTTATTTTACCGGAATGTGCAGTATGTGGTCATCATTCCCCGGGGATTTTCGGGAAAATTGCAGACTATCAAGATTCCCGGCGCCAACAGCGCGTTTTATGTGGACTGGCAGATCGATCAGTTTCTCAGCCAGATCGAGACGCTGAAGGCCGCCGGATATGAGGGGCGCAAGCTTTATGGAAAGGCGGAAAAAATCGAAGCGGTGAAGTCAGAGGTGAAGCTGCTGGACAAAAACGGCCGCAGAGGCGGCGCGGCGCCGTATGCCTATATGTTCCAGTACATGCCGTATATTATTTTTTCCATTATCTGCTATGTGATTGGCTATATTATGATCGGTTTCCGGAAAAAAGATGTGCGCCGCCGGATGGACTGCGCCGCCATGCCGCCCCGCCGCCAAAACGCCCAGCTGGTTTTGGGGCATCTGACGCTGGGCGCGGGCGTCTGGGCAGTCTGTATGCTGATGCCGGTTCTTTTATATGGAAAAGATTTTCTTTCGGACAGCCATATGCTCCTTTATATGGCCAACGCTTTCGCCGTAACGCTGGTTTCCCTGTCTATCTCCTTCGCCGTAAGTGCGGTCGTCCGCAAGGAAGTCATCATCAGCGGCATCGTCAACGTGCTCTCCCTGGGCATGAGCTTCGTCTGCGGCGTGTTCGTGTCCATGGATGTGCTGGGAAAAGGCGTCCGCGCGTTTGCGCAGTTTCTGCCCTTCTACTGGTATGAGAGCGTAAACCAGATTTTATCCATCAATGGGTCATTGACCGCGCAGCAGCAGTGGGGAATCTTTAAAGGGATGGGAATACAGGCGCTGTTCGCGGCAGCGATTGTCTGCGTGGGGATGGTTTTGGACCGATATGTGGCGGAGTAAACTTTCAAAAAAGCATTTTAAGGGATCCGGGGGAAATTCGCAGTCCCCCGGCTCTTTTGGCGTTTTTCTCACAGAAAAGCGCACAAAAACATCCGGCGGCGATTTTATTTTGCAGGAAAATTATATTGGAGAATGGGACTTCTGTGGAGGGGATCTTTGCTTGTATGCATTGTTAAAATATGCTATATTGGGGTTATGGAAGGAGGCGTTTTATGAAAAAGAGATTGACAGCGATCCTGGCTGCGTTATCCATGCTCTGCAGCAATGTCCCGGCTGTATATGCCGCAGAAGCGTTTACCGTTTCAGAGGAACAGGCAGGATCAGGCAATGAAGAGGCTATGATATCCGACGGCGCAGAGGCCCCGGATGTGGATGGGGAAATACATGTCCCCGACGAAACGGCTAAAACAGAAGAAGCAGAAGAAACAGCGACCGCCCAGGAACAGGCCGCCCAGAGCGGCGTCCGCTCCGGCGTATGCGGCGACGACCTGAACTGGACATTGAACGAGGCCGGCGTGTTGCGGATTAACGGGACGGGAGAGATGTATGATTATGAATTCTTTAAATCCGATCCCCCTTGGAATCTTTATGGAGATGAATATTATAATAACCACTCTGTAAAATCGCTGATTATTTCGGAGGGCGTGACGAGCATTGGCAATGTTGCGTTCAGCCGATGTTACGCTCTGGAGAGTGTCAGCCTCCCCAGCACATTGCAAAAAATCGGGAACAGCGCGTTTGAAGAATGCCAGAAACTAAAAGAAGTCATTTTCCCCAGTGGATTGCTATCCATAGGAAACGATGCATTTAGAAAATGCACGTCCCTTGCGGGGGTGAACATACCGGACAGTGTGACAGACTACGGCCAGATGGTATTTGAAGAATGCAGTGCAATGCCTTTTATCCGGCTGGGGAAAAACATCACAGGCGCCACATATAACTTAAGAGGAAATGATTTTAACGACTGTACGAGCCTTACCAGCATCCAGGTATCTCCGGAAAATCCATCCTATACATCCGTAGACGGCGTATTATTCAACCGCAGTAAAACAACTCTGGTGAGCTATCCGCCCGCAAGGCCGGGAACCCATTATACGATACCCGATACAGTGCATACCATCGGATACCATGCAGTTTCCAATTGTGTGAACCTGACCAGCGTGACGGTTCCTGACAGCGTATATGCTATCGATGACGGCGGATTTGACGGGAACGAAAAGCTCCAGCATATCGACCTGGGTAACGGCGTACGGAGCATGGGCATATGGGCGCTGGCAAACTGCACCTCCCTGGAAAGCGTCACGCTTCCCCGGAAACTCCAGTGCGTCAACTATTGTCTGTTTGCCTATGATACGGCATTGAGGAAGGTCTTTTTCACCGGCAGCGCTCCGACTTTCAAGAGCAACGCTTTTAGGGATGTAAAGGCATCCGTTTATTTTCCCACCAACGTGGGCAACGGCTGGACGAATGAGATCATGTCCCCCAGCTATGAAGGCGACCTCATCTGGTTGCCCTGGAACGCGCCGCTCACCCCGATTGACGGATGTACGGTCACGCTTGCCCACGAAAGCTATATTTATGACGGCGCTGAAAAGAAGCCGGCTGTCACCGTGACCCTGAATGGGGCAACGCTGTCTAAGACCAGCGATTTCGATGTGCGTTACAGCAACAATATAAATGTAGGGACAGCCACAGTCACCATTACGGGCAAGGGCTTTTACGCAGGCACGGTCCAAAAAAACTTTACCATCACAGAAGCCCCGAAAACGGACATCCAAAATGCCGCCGTCACGCTGTCGCAGGAAAAATATACTTATGACGGAGCTGAAAAAAGGCCGGCAGTCACTGTAAGACTAAATGGCGTCGCTTTAAAAGAAAACACGGATTTTTCCGTTGCATACAGCAATAACAGAAATGTGGGCGTCGCCACAGTTACCGTCACCGGAAAAGGCAGCTATACCGGCACAGTCCAAAAGACATTCACGATAGAAGAGGCCCCCAGGACAGACATCAAAGACGCGGCCATCACGCTGTCGCAGGAAAAATATACTTATGACGGCACTGAAAAAAGGCCGGCAGTCACCGTAAGATTAAACGGCGTCACTTTAAAAGAGAACACAGACTACACCGTCGCCTACAGTGACAATGTAAATGTGGGCGTCGCTAAAGTCACCGTCACCGGAGCGGGCGGCTACACCGGCAGCGCAGAAAAAACTTTTACCATCGTGGAAGCCCCTAAGACAGACATCCGAAATGCCGATATCACGCTGTCCCAGGAAAGCTTCACCTACGACGGCGCTGAGAAGAAACCGGCAGTCACCGTCAAATTAAACGGCAGGACACTCAAAGCGGATGTTGACTACACCGTTTCCTACCTCGACAATATAAAAGCAGGAATGGCGAAAGTCATTGTCACCGGAAAAGGCAACTACACCGGCGCCGCGCAGAAGACTTTTACCATACAAGAGGCGCCCAAAATCAGCATCGCCAAAGCGGTCATTACGCTGTCCCAGGAAAAATACACCTATGACGGCGCTGAAAAGAAGCCCTCCGTTACCGTAAAACTAAACGGTAAGACGCTGAAGCAAAATACCGATTACACGGTCGCTTACAGCAACAACAAAAATGTGGGAACCGCCAAAGTCACCGTCACCGGAAAGGGCGGCTATACAGGCTCTGCGCAGAAGACTTTTACCATCACAGAGGCCCCCAAGACCAGCATTGCCAAAGCCACCGTGACCCTGTCGCCGGAGAGCTATGCCTATGACGGCGCCGCCAAAAAGCCGGCAGTCACCGTAAAGCTAAACGGCAAGACGCTGAAACAGAATACCGATTACACGGTTGCCTACAGCAACAACAAAAATGTGGGCGTCGCCAAAGCCACCGTGACCGGAAAAGGCAGCTACACTGGCACAGTCACCCGGACATTCTCGATTGTGGCGAAGACAAAAGCTTTCGCCTGGGGAAAAGACAACTGGAACTACAACAACAGCTCGTCTCAGAAATATTTTTCATCCGGGAAATATATAGACCAGATAAACAGCGCATACCTGAACAAATTGAAAAAAAGCCTGACCAACAGCGAATACCAGGCGATCTTCAACAAGAGCCGCGGCTGGATATACGATCGGTTCAGCGGATCCTGCTACGGCATGTCCTCCACCGCGCTGCTGGCGAAGAGAGGCTACCTGCCCTATACACAGTACAAGTCCGGAGCTTCATCCCTCTACCAGCTCAATTACCCACTGGCGGATATGAAGGTCAGCTCCTTAGTGACGTATTACCAGATGCTCCAGGTTAAGGGCGTGATCCAGCAGCAATACCGGACGCTGCCCACGAAGTCCCACAAGGAGAACATCCAGAAGATCCTCTCCCTGCTTGACGCAAACCCTACAGTCTTGGTCGGTTTCAAGAAAGACGGATGGGGCGGCCACGCAGTGCTGGCTTACGGATACGATTACGGCAGCTTTACCTGGAACGGCGTATCCTACCAGGGACGCATCAAGATATGCGATCCCAACTCCTCCAGGCGGACCAGTGACAATAGCCAATGCCATATTTATTTTAACACCAAAACATATAATTGGGAGATACCCTATTATTCCTACGCGTCCATTAAGTCCTCATCCGGGGCGAAGTTTAATTACGTGGGCGCCAGCGTCAACGAGATCAACAGCGGTGGTTATCTGTCCGGGACGGATAAGAACGGGATTTCTGACTACGTGGCGAGGATCGATGCCGCCGCCATATCCAGAAACCGCACCGTGATAAAGATGCTGGAACAAAATGGGGTTTACATACCCAACCATGCCGCCTCCGACGACATCGTGGAAGACTACTCCTACGTCCTTGGCAGCGAAGGCGACGGGACGATTGGGTATAACCTTTACGACGCCGAGTCGCCCTACAAAGTCTCACAGGAGGATCCCGTAAAACTGCAGCTGTCCATAGATTACGGAGATTGTTTCCTCGAAGGCGGCTCTATGGCCGGGAAAAACGTGATATTTGATAAAGACGGCTATGTTTCCGTAGCCGGGGAATCGGCCGACTTCAACATCGCCATGACCTTTAACGAAGACTACCCGACGGATTGGTTCACGATGACGGTCAAAGGCAAAAATTCCGACGAAGCTTCCCTGCAAAAAGTGGAAGACGGCTACATCTTAGAAGGGGAAAACCTTGAAAAGATAGACGTGGAGGCTAACAACAGAGAAGATTCTGTCCACGCCAGCTTTTCCACCAGCTATCCTTCTGCCTACATCTGTGAGATAGATGAGAACACAGTGGGCGTAAAAGTGGATAAAGACAACAACGGCTCCTACGAAACGCTGATTGCGAAAGGGAGCGGAGAAAAACCGCAAGCCCCCGTCTCCATAGAAAAGGCGAAGATTTCCGGCATAAAAACGGCCTATACATACACCGGAAAGAAACAAACGCCGAAGCCTGTGGTAAAGGCCGCAGGCAAAACCCTGCTAAATGGAACGGATTACGCCGTTTCCTATAAAAACAACCAAAACGTAGGAACTGCCACCGTCACGATCAAAGGAAAAGGCGGTTTCACAGGCACGCAGAAGATTACATTTAAGATAAATCCGAAAAAGACTTCTCTGAAAAGCCTGACAAAAGGGAAAAAACAGATCACTGTAAAATGGAAGAAACAGACCGCGCAGGCAAGCGGGTATGAAATCCAGTGTTCCACCAGCAAAAATTTCACCAAGAACGCGACGACCCTGACCACCGTCAAAAAAGCCTCCGCTGCATCCACAGTGATCAAAAATCGCAAAGCGAAAAAGAAATATTTCGTGCGGATACGCACCTATAAGACTGTTTCCGGCAAAAAATATTATTCCGGATGGTCGGCGGCTAAGAACGTGACTACAAAATAAAATATACAAATGGGGCAAGCGCATGATCGCCTGCCCTATTCTTTTACCCCAGGATGCAAAGGACTTGCCTTTTACACAAAAATTTGTTATAATATACTTCGTTATAATGATAGAAGGGAATCATTATATCTTCGGTACAGTCATTTCCTGCAGTTTTACAGGCTGCATATACACAAAACCTAGGGGACAATAAGGGGAAATATATTACAAGAACATTGTAAGGAGATCCGCCAAAGGAATTTGTGTGAAGAATATGAAGAAGAGAAGAATAAGAAGGAAACGAAACAGAAGAAGGGCCCGCGCCGTTCAACGGATGCGGTTTTTGGCCGCTGCTGTGGTGTTGTTGATTTTTTTTGTGGCAGTTTTCTTAATCAGGACCCCTGCCCATACTTCCAAGGGCGCACAGGCCGTTGTGGCGTCTGCTGAGCAGGAAGTTATGGCAAGCGAAACCCTTACCAGCGAAGGGGGCATTGTATCTACTGGAATATCGGGAGTTGTGAACGGAATTTATGTGACAGACATGCCGGAATATCCCATCCGCAAGATCGGAAGCAGCTATGAAGCGGTGATTGTCGGACAGCGCGCGTCACAGGCAATGGCCGTCAGCGTCATGCCGGTGGGCGAGAGTGCGCAGGCGTTGGTGGAAAGCTTAAGCTATTTCTCCCAGAGCCGGGCGGCATCGTCTACGGTTATGTCCGATTTGGATTATGAGACGCTTTTGAGCATTGTGGAGGCGGAAGCCGGCGGTGAGGATATGAAATCCCGTATTTTAGTGGCGAATGTAATCCTGAACCGTGTAAAAGATCATCATTTTCCCGACACTGTGTCAGAAGTGGTTTGGGAGAGAAACAACGGCGCTGCTCAGTTTTCACCTACAGAGGATGGCAGAATAAGCACTGTTGAGATATCGGAAATGACAAAAGAAGCAGTCAGACAGGTTTTGGAGGGCTTGGATTATTCAAAGGGAGCGTTGTTTTTCGTCGCCAAAGATCAGGCGCTGGAGAGCAATGTGGACTGGTTCGAGTCGGATTTGAAGCTTTTGTTTGAACATGGTGATCATGCTTTTTATACCTTTCCCTGATTGGGAACAAAAGGAGAACCCGGAGGAGCTTTTGGCTTTTTCCGGGTTTTTTATCTTATATGGGAAAATTGCGGAACTGTTATCTCAAATTAAATGATGGGGAAAAATTATGCAGTTATTGTTAAAAAACCGTCCGCTTCTGGATGTGCGGGACGACGGCGTATGCCGAATTCTGGATTTTGACCGACTGCCTTTCGCGCTGCGAAAAGAAACGGTTGCCTATGCGGATTTCGTGGAGTGGGCGGCCAACCGCACGTTGTCCATAAGCAGAAGCTATGCCAAAGAAATTCTCAATGCGCTGCGGCTGTCCCAGAACAACCGCTATGCGGTCTGCAAAGCGTGCCGGGGGCTGAGCCTGGAGGATTCTTATTGGATTCGCCAGGAGGGCGACGAAAGCGCGTGGGAACAGGTGAATTTGTTTGAAAATCCTTTGACGCTTTTCATAACGGAAGTTTCTCTCTCCGGCAGAAATGAGCGCCACCGGATCGAAACGGTACGGGAAAATCAGATTCACACGCCGGAGCTGACCACGTTCGGCGTAAGCGCAAAGGGCTGGATTCGCCAGGGGAAGCGGCTCTGTCTTCACAAGGTGGGCCGGTATGAGATTCCTGCGGATGAGATTTTAACCGCGCTGGGAATCCCCCATGTCTCCTATCGGATTTCCCAGGAATCGGAAATTCGCCCTTATTTGACCAGAGAGCGGATGGAATGGATTGCCGGGGTGGGGGAAGCGGTGGTGAATTGCGAGCTTTATACAACCGAGGATGTGGCGATGGTCACTTTTGAGGAATTTCAGATTTTTTGCGAAAACTGGGGTCTGGACCCGTTTGCGCAGGCCGTGGAGATTGACCGAAAGTCTTATTTGCAGATGCAGATCGCGGACTATCTTTTAAATAACAACGACCGGCACGGGCAGAACTGGGGTTTTCTCATGGACAACCATACGGGGAAGCTAACCGGGTATTTTCCCCTGTTTGACCACGATCATGCCTTTTGCGAAAATCCCCGGACGTTGTCCCAGACTGCCAGAGAGTCCATAAGCCTGCGGGAAGCGGCCCTGAAAGCGCAAAAGGAGCTGCGGATGGATTTGTCGCCGCTGGATGAAAAAAAACGGCCGGCGTTTCTTTCCGAACAGCAGTGGGCGCAGCTTCTGGCCCGCAAAGAAGAGATGGCATTATAAAAAAGATATTAAATTTTTCTATCCCACTGGCATATTGGAGTGAAGTATTATATAATATGTATAAGCCGTCGAGAGGCTTGTCAGGATACAAATCAATGACAAACACAACAGATATAGCCGTGGGAGGAAGGAAATGGCAGTAGTTAAGGAATTAATACGCACAGAGGGCAATGGAAGTATCAGTTTTGGCGATTATGAGCTGGATAAGAAATCTAAGGTATCTGATTTCGACCACCAGGGAGACATGTACAAAGTTAAAACCTTTAAGGAAATCACAAAATTAGAGCGAAATGGCGTTTTCGTCTATGAATCTGTTCCGGGGACGGCTGTATTTGAATTGGAACAGACGGACGGCAGCATGAACTTCCGTGTGGAAGGGTATGGGGATTCCCAGATTACGGTGGAGTTGGAAGAGAGTATGGAGTACGAGATCTTTATCAATCAGGAAAGCATTGGCAAGATGAAGACCAACCTGGGCGGAAAGCTTTCCTTCAGTGCGGAGTTGGGAAACGGGGCTGTTGCAGAGGTTAAGATTGTAAAACTGTAATTGCCATACAGACGGAATAAAGCAAAGGGGGCGTTGCATTTTTGACGCTCCCTTTTTGTGACTGAGAAAGGGGAATGGAAGATGGCAAAAGCAAAGAAGACAGCTTTTTTCTGCCAGAGCTGCGGTTACGAGTCGGCCAAGTGGATGGGCCAGTGCCCGGGGTGTAAGGAGTGGAACACTTTCGTGGAAGAGCTGCCCGTGGATAAGCCCACGGTCAGGAGTAAGGGCGCGGGCGCGGCGGCGCACAGGTCGGAGCCAGTCTCGCTCGGACAGATTGACATAAAGGAAGACGCCAGGGTCAGCAGCGGGCTGGACGAGCTGGATCGGACGCTGGGCGGCGGGATTGTGGAAGGGTCGCTGGTGCTGGTGGGCGGCGATCCGGGCATTGGGAAGTCCACGCTGCTCCTGCAGATGTGCAGGAATCTGGCGCAAAAGGGCATAAAGGTTCTGTACATATCCGGAGAAGAGTCCCTGCGGCAGATTAAGCTGCGGGCCAAACGGATCGGGGAATTTACCGATGATTTGCGGCTGCTGTGCGAAACCAGTCTGGGCGTGATCGAACAGGTCATCGAGCGGCAGAAGCCCCAGACTGTGATCATAGATTCCATTCAGACTATGTACAACGAGGAGATCTCTTCGGCGCCGGGCAGCATCTCCCAGGTGCGGGAATCTACCAGCGTCCTTTTGCAGATTGCCAAGGGAAAAGGCGTCAGCATCTTCATTGTGGGCCATGTGACCAAGGAGGGAAACGTGGCCGGCCCGCGGGTGCTGGAGCACATGGTGGACACGGTGCTCTATTTCGAGGGGGACAGGCACGCGTCCTACCGGATTTTGCGCAGCGTGAAAAACCGTTTCGGCTCCACCAACGAAATCGGCGTGTTTGAGATGCGGGACACGGGCCTTTCGGAAGTGAAAAACCCGTCGGATTTTCTGCTGGACGGTCGGCCTGCGGATGCGTCGGGCTCGGTGGTGGCTTGCTCTATGGAAGGCACCCGGCCCATTCTCATAGAGGTGCAGGCCCTGGTCTGCAAGACAAACTTCGGGATTCCCAGAAGAACGGCGACGGGGGCGGATTTCAACCGGGTCAACCTGCTGATAGCCGTGCTGGAAAAAAGGCTGGGACTGAACCTGGCCAGCTGCGACGCCTACGTAAACATTGCCGGGGGCATTAAGATGCACGAGCCGGCCATCGACTTAGGCATCGTGCTGGCGATCATTTCCAGTTACCGGGACCAGCCCATACCGGATTCGGTGATCGCCTTCGGGGAAGTGGGCTTAAGCGGGGAAATCCGGGCGGTGAGCATGGCCCAGCAGCGGGTGCAGGAGGCCAAAAAGCTGGGATTTCAGACGGTGATTTTGCCGAAAGTCTCTTTAAAAGCTGTGGACAAAATAAAGGGAATCCGCCTTTTGGGCGTGCAGAGCCTGAAAGAAATCATGTCGCTGCGATTTCTGGACTAAAATAGTAGAAATTATTGATTTTGAGGCGAAAATGAACTATAATAGAAAAAGAGCAGGTAAGAGAAAAGTGGAAGGAGGCTTTAGACTGTGAAAAGTTATTATGAAATATTGGGGGTGGAGCCGGACGCCACGCCAGAGGAGATTAAGCGGGCATATCGGAAGCTGGCCAAGCGGCACCACCCGGATTCCCAGGATAACGATTCGGCGTCCAACGCCAAATTCCAGGAGATTTCGGAAGCGTACGCCACTTTGTCGGACCCGGAACTGCGGCGCAAGTATGATTATCTGGGGGATGACGCCTATCGGCGGATGGGCCCCCAGCAAAAGAGCGATGATTCCGAATATGAGACGGCGGACGGACACTGCGGCGCCTGTGACATGGGCAAAAAGAAGAAAGAAGAGGACGAAGGGCCGCCGCCAAAAAGCATCCGCATGGCGGTTCACCTGACGCTGGCGGAGACGCTGCGGGCCGTGGAAAAGACCGTTACCTTCTATATTAAAGAGAAATGTCCCCGGTGCCAGGGCGAAAACGCGGATATGGAATTTTACGAATGTCCGGTGTGCGGCGGAAAAGGCCGCGCCGTCCAGTTTGAATCCAACTGGGGCTATAAGGTTCGCCGGGAAGTTTTCTGCAACACCTGTCGGGGAAAAGGCAAGATTCCCAGAGAGATTTGCCCCGAATGCGGTGGCCTGGGCTATAAAGAAAAGAAATGGCAGTTCCGGGTGAAAATCCCCGCGGGCTCCTATGAGCGGCAGTATTTTTTCCTGCAGGACATCGCCTGCTGTGATGAAGAGGAAGTGGAGCGGGTGCCCACCGAGGGCAAAAATCTGATCGTAATCGTCCTGGTGGATGAGGACAAACAGTTCGAACGCAAAGGCTACCACCTCTATTCCACCTTTGACGTGGATTACACGACCCTGGTTCTGGGCGGGACGGTGAAAATCCCAACCATTGAAGGAGAAATCAGCCACCAGATCCCGGAAGGGATGCAGATTGGAGGCCGGATACAGCTTTTAAACCGGGGGCTGATTCGTCCAAAGAAAATGGGCGGCCGGGGAGATCAGTATGTGACGCTAAACGTGCGAATCCCCCGCGGCCTGACGGCGCGCCAGAAACAGGCGTTAAAGGAATTTCAGAAAACTTTGCAGGAAGAGGCGTAGGCTTCCATGCAGCTGCGGGTGGCCGATCCCCGGAAGTAGCGGGTTTGGCCCAGCGCATTGACAGGCATGACGCCCATCAGGGAGTTGGTGACGAAGCACTCGTCCATGTGAAGCGCGTCTTCTTTGGTCAAAACCCGCTCGGTGACGGGAAAACGCTCCAGGATGAAGCGGCGCAGCACGCCGGGGAGCAGGCCGCAGATCACAGGCGGCGTGTAGAGCCGCCCCTTTTGGGCGAAAAAAATGTTGGATACAGTCCCCTCACAGATTTCCCCCCGGCTGTTACAGAAAATCCGCTCGTCCTCCCCCACCATTGCGGCGCGGCGTTTCTCCCAGACGCAGTCTCCGTAGTTCAAAGTCTTGTGGCGCACCAGAGGAGAAGTCTCGTTGCGGTAAACCGGACTGTAGGCCATCCGGAACCCGGCCTGGATTTTCTCAGGGGTATAGGGGTTGAGGCGCAGGGTGAAAATTACGTTTTCGCTGGATGCCAGAATCTTCATCCCATAGCCGGCTGTCTGCTGGGAGGCCAGCCAGTCCAGAACCTGGGCGCGTTCCACCGGCCGCTGTCGGATGTGCAGTTCCTTCATAGAGTTGTTGAGCCGCTCCAGATGCCAGTCCAGAAACAGGGGCGCGCCCCCCTGCAGGCCGATGGTTTCAAAAACCCCCAGGCCGAACTGATAGCCTTCGTCCAATGTAATCTGCATAGCGTTTCCTCCCTAAACATTTCAGATACAATGCAGCGCACGCAGCAGCGCCTGCGCTTTCTGTAAAGTTTCCTCGTATTCAAATTCCAAATCCGATTCATAGGTAATGCCGCCCCCAACGCCCAGATGGTAGATGCCGTCTTTATGCACAGCTGTGCGTATGACAATGTTTAAATCGCATCCGCCGTCCAGAGACAGATAGCCGATGGAGCCGGTGTACAGGTTCCGCCGGCTGTGTTCCAGTTCGTCAATCAGCTCCATGGCTCGCAGCTTCGGCGCGCCGGTGATGGACCCTCCGGGGAAAGCCGCTTCCAGAAGATCCATGACTGTCAGTTCCGGACGCATCCTTCCGGTAATATTGGAAATCAGGTGAAAAACCGTGGCGTAAGCCTCCACCGAAAACAGCTCCGTCACTTCTACGCTTCCGGGAACGCAGACGCGGTTCAGATCATTTCGCTCCAAATCCACAATCATCAAAAGCTCGCTTTTGTCCTTGCCGGATTCCATCAGCTCCCGCTTAAGCGCAGCGTCCTCGGCCAGCGTGGCGCCCCGCTTGCGGGTTCCCTTAATGGGCCGGGTCTGGATTTTTTGGTCCTTCATCTGCAAAAAACGCTCCGGCGAGGCCGACACAATCTGGAAATCCCCGTAATTTAAGTACCCGCCAAAGGGCGACGGATTGAAGGCGCGAAGATTCTGGAACATCTCAAAAGGCGGCATGGCGCTGGCGATTTTAAGCTGCTGGGTCATATTGGCTATGTAGATGTCTCCTTCCACAATATACTGAATCATCTGCTTCACCGCGTCCATATAGTCCACCTTGGTGAAATTGGCCGTGACCACGCCGCCTTTTGAAAAGCCCGGTTCGGCAGGGGCGTCCGCCTTCCCGGCGCGAAGGAGAAGCTCTTTCATCTGTGCCATGGCGGCTTCGGGATCCTGGCCGTGGCCGCTGGCCACCAAATGCAGGCGATGGCGGGCGTGGTCCTCAATGATAAAGCTGTCATAAAAGACCAGGATGCAGTCCGCAATGTCCAGCTCTTTTGGATGGCGGGAGGCCACGCCTTCCTTTTCGCGCCCGTAATCATAAGAAAAATACCCGATGGCGCCGGAAATCAGCGGAAGCTTGGTGGGATTTTCCTCCCGGTGTGCCTTCAGATAGCTTTTCACCCAGTATTCAAAGGAGTCGGCGGACGCTTTTCCGTTTATGGTAAATACATCCCCTTTTACCAGCTTCAGATAAGGGCACAGGCCGATGATCGAGTGGCGGCCCAGCTGATTTTGCAGGGAGGAATCCAGGAATGCCGCGTCTTTTTGATCCTGGATCTGGGCAAAAATCCGTTCAATGGGCGGATACTCTTTAAATTCCCGTATAAGCCTCATGGAAGCGCACCTGCCTTTCGCAAATATTGATAAAGTTGGCCAGCAGCTGGTGGCCGAACTGGGTCAGAACCGCCTCCGGGTGAAACTGCACGCCGTAAATGGGCATGGCACGGTGTGAAAGGCCCATGATTTCACCGTCGGCGCTTACGGCGCTGACGGAAAGGCAGGCGGGCAGATTTTCCCTGGAGACTGCCAGGGAATGGTAGCGGGTGACTTCAAAAGACGGGGGCAGGCCCGCGAAAAGGCCGTCGCCGTCGTGGCGCACCGGGGTGATTTTCCCGTGCATGGGCCGCTGTCCCTTGCGGACTTTTGCGCCGAAGGCATGGGCGATGATCTGGTGGCCCAGGCACACGCCCAGGATGGGGATTTGGTTCTGAAATTCCCGGAGAATCCGGATGGATTTGTCCGCGTCCTTTGGACGCCGAGGACCGGGGGAGAGGATGACGCCCTGGGGCGCCAGGGCATAGATTTCCGCAATGGAAGCCTCATCGGCCCGCCGGACTAGCGCGTCCTGGCCCGCTTCCTTTAGATAGGCGGACAGATTGTAGACGAAAGAATCGTAGTTGTCAACAATGTAATACATAAAAAAAGACCCTCCTTACTCTTTGGATTTCCATCAAATCGCGTACAGTCGTTATCCCAAATATTTTTAGTAAGTTTAGGTCCGTAACCTGTATTCAATTATTTTCTGCAATTATTCTACTTCTTTTGACGGGTAAAGTCAATACAGTTCACATTTTCTCCAGATTTTTACATAAACTTTACTTATAGCTCTCCTGGATTTCACAAGGGAGCGCTACACTGATTTTACCATCATGAAAGGAAGGCGGGAAAATGAATATTTTAAATATGTTTTCGATGATTGGAGGACTGGCGCTGTTTCTGTACGGGATGCATATTTTGGGGGAAGGGCTTTCCAAGCTGTCCGGCGGCCGGATGGAGTGGCTTCTCTCCAAGATGACGGACAAGCCTATCAAGGGCGTTTTGCTGGGCGCGGGCGCCACGGCTGTGATTCAGTCGTCCTCCGCGACCACGGTTATGACTGTCGGTTTTGTCAATTCGGGGATTATGCAGCTAAAGCAGGCGGTGGGAATCATCATGGGCGCCAACATCGGAACCACGATTACCTCCTGGATTTTAAGCCTGTCCGGCATCAAAAGCGACAACGTTTTTGTGATGCTGTTCAAGCCGGAGGCCTTTTCGCCGATTTTGGCCATGATCGGCGTGCTCCTTCTGATGTTTGACAAATCCGAGCGGAAAAAAGACGTGGGCGGCATTTTACTGGGGTTCGCCATCCTGATGTTTGGCATGGAAACCATGAGCTCCGCGGTGGAGCCGTTAAAAGACATTCCCCAGTTTACCCAGCTGTTCGTGGCCTTTTCCAATCCCGTCGTCGGCATCGTTGTGGGGACGGTTCTGACGGCTGTGATACAGAGCTCTTCCGCTTCGGTGGGAATTCTGCAGGCGCTGTGCGTCACGGGGAGCATTCCCTATTCCGCGGTGATGCCGATTATCATGGGGCAGAATATCGGAACCTGCATCACAGCCCTTTTGTCTTCCATCGGGGCCAAAACCAACGCGAAAAGGGTGGCGTTTATCCATCTGTATTTTAATCTGATTGGAACCATTGTCTTTATGGCTGGGTTTTATGCGCTGCATTATTTCTTTTCGTTTGATTTTTTAGAACTGGCGGCCACGCCTGCGGGGATTGCCGTGGCGCATACCTGCTTCAATATTTTTTCGGCGATTATACTGTTTCCGTTTTCCGACCAGCTGGTCACCCTCGCCAGCGTTTCGGTTCCGGGAAAATCCGGGGACGCTACGCAGAAGTCGCCTTCTAAGCTGGCGGCCTTATCCAATATGGACAAGCGGTTTTTGGATCAGCCTTCTTTTGCGCTGAAGCAGTGCAAAAAGACCACGGGCGTGATGCTGAAGCTGGCCAGCGAAGCGGCGCAGGATGCGTTTTCACTGATTTCTGATTTCAGCAGGGCCGCGGCGGACGGCGTGGAGGATCTGGAAGGGTATGTGGATCGCTACGAAGAAAAAATCAACGATTATCTGTTCCAGATATCGCGGTACCCGCTGTCCCAGGCGGATTTAAGGGAGCTGTCCCTGGTGCAGCAATGCGTGGGAAACATCGAGCGGGTGGCGGACTATGCGTTAAGCGTCGCCATCGCTTTCAAAAAGATGGAGAAAAAGGAGCTTCTTTTTTCGGAAGAGGCCCGGCGTGATCTGCAGCTGTTTGGCGAAACCGTTCTGTCCATCTTAAAGCGCACGGCGGATTATTGGGAAAGGCCCAAGGCCATTTTCGCCAACGATGCCTACCAGCTGGGAAACGAGCTGATCCGTATGGAGAAAAAAATTTTGAAGGAGCACAAAAGGCGTCTGAAAGAAAAGCAGTGCAGCGTGGATCTGGGATTTATTTTATCGGATATTCTCCTGGGCGCAAAAAAAGTGGCAGAGCACAGCCTTCTGGTCATTGAGGCCGTGCAGTCTGCCGAATCGGAGTCCTATGCGTTTTCCGGCACGGTTTAGCTTCCTTTGGAAAATTCCACGCAGACGGTGGTTCCGATGCCCTCGTCGCTGTTTAAGGAGACTGCGGCGCCGTGGACTTCCGCAATGTGTTTTACAATGGCCAGCCCCAGGCCGGTGCCGCCGGTTTTCTTGGAACGGCTTTTGTCCACACGGAAGAAACGCTCAAACACGCGCTTTTGGTATTTTTCGGGGATGCCGATGCCGTCGTCCTGGATGATCAGCCGGTCCGTGACCGTAATCCAGACGTGGCCGCCTTCCTGGTTGTAGCGGATAGCGTTGTCGCACAGATTGCAGAGCAGTTCCTCCATCAGATCTTTGTCGGCGCAAACGAAGAGGGGGGCGCCTTTCAAAGACAGCGAGACGCCGAGCCTGTCCGCCGCCGGCTGCATGGTTTCCACGCAGCGTCTGGCCAGGGCATAGATGTCCACGGGAACGAAAGAAAGGCTGCTTTTTGAGGAGGCGTCCAGCTCGGAAATCTGCAGAATATCGTTGATCAGGCTTAAAAGCCGCTGCGCATTCTGGTGGATTTCTTCCGCAAAATGACGGCTTTCCTTCTTGGAGGCCATCCCGGTGGCGATTAATTCCGAGTAGCCGGAGATGCTGGTCAGCGGAGTCTTTAGTTCATGGCTTACGTTGGCGGTAAATTCCTGCCGGATTTTAACATTTTTCAGGGCTTCCTCGTGCTGGGACTGGATGCGGGCAATCAAGGGCGCCAGCTCCTTGTAAGCCTTGCTCTGTTCGGCGCAGTTCATATCCGTGGCCATCTGCTCAATGGGCCGGACAAACGCCTTCGTGAGCCGCCGGGCGATCCAGACCGAGATAAAAAAGGATAAAACGGCAATTCCCAGCGTGGCGGGCAGGGCGTTGCGGTAAACGTTCCAGATGCTTCCGGCTTCTTTGGCGATGCGGATCACCCGCCCGTCCTTTGTCTTTTTTGCATAAAAAAATATGTTCTGTTCCATGGTCTGGGACCTGCGGACGCAGAAGCCCTCCCCCGTCTTCAGGGCCAGAGCCACTTCCGGACGGTCTTTGTGATTGTCCAGGGCGGCGCTGTTGGCGTAGCTGTCGTACAGCGCCTGGCCGTTTTCATCCATCCAGGTAATCCGAAGCTCGTCTTCCGGCTTTGTGAAGCCCCGGTCTTTCATCCGCTCCATAAAGTTTAGATCTTCAATGATTTCGGCAAAAGAAGAGAGTTCAGAGAAAACCTCCTTTTGAAAAAGGCGGTAGGAAACGATCGCGGTAAAGAAAACCGTTAGGAGGATGGAGACCGCGGTCACCAGCATAAAATTCAGATTGATTTTCCGTGTCATTGGCCGGCTCCTTTATCGGCCATATAGCCCACGTTTCTAACTGTCTTAATGTGCCGCCCTGCGCCGCCTAATTTTTTTCGCAGGGTTTTGATGTGCACGTCCAGCGTCCGGGATTCCCCCATAAAATCCGTTCCCCATATTTTTTCCATTAAAATGTCCCGGGTCAGCGCCATTCCGGCGTTCTGGATGAGCAGGGACAAAAGTTCAAACTCTTTGTAAGTCAGCGAGACGGAAGCGCCGGCCACCTGGCAGGAGCGCTCAGACTTGGACAGGCGTATGTCGGATAAAATCAGCGCGTCGTCTGTCTTTTTTGGCTGTGCCCTTCGCAGGAGGGCTTTGGTGCGGGAAATTAGTTCCATGACGCCGAACGGTTTGGCGATGTAGTCATCAGCGCCGGAATCCAGCCCTCGCACCTTGTCCATTTCCGTAGTTTTCGCAGTGACCAGGATAATGGGCAGGCTTTGGGTGTCTGCCTGGGAGCGCAGCTTTTTTAAGACGGACAGGCCGTCTTCGTCGGGAAGCATCAGATCCAGCAGAACCAGAGAAGGCGTCTTTTCCTCCAAGCGTTTCAGAAAATCCGAGGCGCACTCGAATCCTTCTGTTTCGAAGCCGCAGTTTTTCAGGGCAAATAATTCAATTTCACGGATATTGGCGTCATCCTCAACAACGAATATAGATTGCATATAGTCTCACACCTTATGTCAACTGCATGTCGCAATTTGTGGAAGATTTGTTCCGAATGAATAAGGGGCAAATAAGCCGCAAAGTGGGGCGTGCAGGCGGCGTAAATGGATTTTTGTTCGTAACTGTGAAAGTACTGAACAGTTACGAATTTTAAGTTTATTATAAGGGCTGGCAGATAAAAAATCAAATGTTTTTGGGCGCGGCGCAAATTTATTGAACGGGCGCATGTTTTTGTGTATAATGAAAGAAAATGCAAAAGCGTAAAGAAAAGAGGAGATTTTCTATGGAAATGGCGGCCCAGTTAAAACCCAGGATTGACATTTACGACCCGATGGAATTAAAAGAGGCGCTGCCCCTGCGCACGCCTTATGTGATTCACATAGATCCCTGTGACACCTGCAACTTTCACTGTAAATTCTGCCCCTCCGGAAATATTTCCCAGATCAAAAATATCCAGGGACGGGGCCATGGCCCCATGCGTTTTCAGATGTACCGAAACATCATTGACGGCATCTGCGAGTTTGAGGACAAAGTGAAAGTAATCCGGCTGTACAAGGAAGGGGAGCCCTTGCTGAATCCTCGTTTTGCGGACATGGTGCGCTACGCGAAAGAATCCGGCTGCTGCGAGCGGGTGGACACTACCACCAACGCGTCCCTGCTCACGCCCGAGCGGAGCAGACAAATCATCGACGCGGGGCTGGACAGAATCAATATATCCATCGAAGGCGTAAACGCGGCGCAGTATATGGATTTCTCCGGATACAAAATCAATTATGAATCCCTGGTGGAGAACATCGCTTATTTCTACGAGCATCGCGGCCAGTGTGAGATGAACGTCAAAATCAACGGCGATATTTTAACCGAGAGCCAGGAGGAGGAATTTTACCGGACCTTCGGAAACATCACTGACGGGATTTCCGTGGAGCACGCCATCGACTACTGGCCTAAGTACGAGGAAATGCAGGTGGAGGTCAACGACGAAATCGGGCTTTTAGGCGGAAAATCAAAGGAAGTGCAGGTCTGCCCGTATGTGTTTTATGAGATGACTGTTAACTCCAACGGCACCTACAGCTTGTGTCGGTTCGACTGGAACCATTCCATGATTATGGGCCAGGATCTGGCGTATCAGTCGCCGAAAAAAGTGTGGAACAGCACTGTTTTGTGGCAGTTTCAAAACGCGTTTTTGCGCAAAGAGCGGAAAATGCTCACTGTGCTCCTTTGCCCAAAATGCGGGATCCTAAAGCAGGGCGTTCCGGAAGACATTGATGAATTTGCCCAGGAAATTTTGGAGGATATGTAAGAGTGAATTTGACAGGGAGACGCTGGAAGAAATTGTTCGAATGGATGGCAAACAGCGGTATTCCTTCAATGAGGATAAAACCTTAATCCGCGCCAACCAGGGCCATTCCTTGCCAGTTGACGTAGAACTTGAGGAGGCAGAGCCGCCCGAGATTTTGTGGTATGGAACCGGCCAAAAATATGTGCGTTCCATTGAAAAAAACGGATTAAAGCCCCAGGGCAGGCGCTATGTGCATCTTTTCGGCGACCGGGAAACGGCGCGCAAAGTCGGCCAAAGACATGGCTGCGCCGTCCTGTATCGGGTGTGCGCCGGAAAAATGCAGAAAAAAGGAAATACTTTCTATCGGTCAAAAAACGGAGTGTGGCTGATAAAGATGGTTCCGGCAGTTTATTTGGAGAAGGAATGTGGAATTCCAACGGAATTTCCTATAAGATAAAAAAGTTTTGTGCGTCCGAATCTAACGCACAAGACTATTATAAAATATACAAGATCTTTTGACAATAAAAAAATCCCCCCAAAATCCAAAAAGGCTTGAATTTTGGGGGTTCCTGCGGAAGATGGGACTTGAACCCACACGACCCGAAAGTCACAAGATCCTTAGTCTTGCTCGTCTGCCAGTTCCGACACTTCCGCATAAAAATATAAATTTTAGAAATGATATTATCTTTACAACGGAATTTATTATAACACCCCTTTAGCCATTCGTCAATAATTTTTTTGGGAATTTTAGAAATTAAAAAGAGGAAATATATTATATGTGCAGAATATATTTTATAGAAGGATTTTTGTCACTCCATGGGGGTTTCGGCCATGGCAGGAAGGAAGAATTGGAAGGGATGAAAGGATTATGAATATACGGGAGAGTCTGGAAGAGCGGGAACTGGAGAACTTGAGTCCGTTCGCCTCCTGCAGCCGGCATTCCAGGGGGCGGGACAGGCAGGAAGAGGAGTGCGACATCCGCACGGCGTACCAAAGAGACAGAGACAGGATTTTGCATTGCAAATCTTTTCGGCGGCTGAAGGATAAGACCCAGGTGTTTCTGGCTCCCCAGGGGGACCATTACAGGAACCGCCTGACCCATACGTTGGAGGTTTCTCAGACGGCCAGAACCATTGCAAAGGCGCTGCGGCTCAATGAGGATTTGGTGGAGGCTATCGCGCTGGGCCATGATTTGGGGCACACGCCTTTTGGACATGCCGGCGAGCATGCGCTTAACCAGGTAAGTCAGGGCGGGTTCGCCCACAACCAGCAGAGCGTACGGGTGGTGGAGGTTTTGGAGAAAAGCGGAAACGGGCTGAATTTGACCTGGGAGGTGCGGGACGGCATCCGCAATCACCGGACCAGCGGAACGCCCCACACGCTGGAGGGGCAGATCGTGCGGCTGTGCGATAAGATTTCCTACATACATCACGACATGGACGACGCGCAGCGGGCGGGGCTTCTCACGGAGGACGACATTCCCATCACTCTGCGGATGCTGCTGGGGTACAATACCAAGGAACGGCTGAACGCGCTGATTCACGACATTGTGGACAACAGCGTGGGACAGGACAAGATCGGTATGTCTAAGGACGTGGAGGAGGCTATGATGGATTTGCGCGACATTATGTTCCAGAATGTTTACCGCAATCCCGTGGCCAAGGTGGAAGAGGAGAAGGCCCACAATATGCTGATCCAGTTGTTTCATTATTATATGGAAAATCCAAAGGCCATGTCTCAGGAATACCGGGATCTGATTTTCTGTCGGGGGGAATCGGTGGAGCGGGTGGTCTGCGATTATATTTCGGGAATGACGGACCAGTATTCCATGGATAAGTTCAACCATATATTTGTGCCAAAATGCTGGTCGGTTTATTAATAGAAAAGCGTCAGGGAGGAAATGATTGCGTTACACAGAGGATATAATAGAAGAAGTCCGCGCGAGAACGGACATTGTGGATCTGGTTTCTCAGTATGTGAAGCTTCAGAGAAAAGGAAGTTCGTATTTTGGGCTGTGCCCTTTTCACAATGAAAAGTCTCCTTCTTTTTCCGTAAACCGGGACAAGCAGATGTATTACTGTTTTGGATGCGGCGCCGGCGGGGATGCCTATGCGTTTCTCATGGCGTATGAGAATTACACGTTCCCGGAGGCGGTGCAGCAGCTGGCCCGTCAGGTGGGCGTGGAGCTGCCGGCGGCAGAGGAGTCCAGGGAAGATCGGGCCAAGTCCGACTACAAAAGCATGCTGCTGGGCGTCCAGAAAGCCGCCGCCGGGTTCTACCATTACCAACTGAAGCAGGAATGCGGCGCCCAGGCCAGGGAGTACCTCACGGACAGAGGGCTGACGCCGGAGACGATTCATCAGTTTGGCCTGGGATTCGCGGTGAAATCCGGCGGTCTGTACCGCTATCTGAAGTCAAAGGGCTACGGCGATGCGCTTTTGAAAGACAGCGGTCTTTTTCAGGCGGACGAGCGCAGAGGGATGTATGATAAATTCTGGAACCGGGTGATTTTTCCCATTACGGATGTGCAGAACCGAGTGATTGGTTTTGGCGGGCGGGTGATGGGGGACGGCAAGCCCAAATACCTAAATTCTCCGGAGACGCAGATTTTTGACAAAGGCCGGAATCTCTACGGCTTGAGCCGCGCCCGTTCCTCCAGGAGGAAAAACATGATCATCTGTGAGGGATATATGGACGTAATCGCCATGCACCAGGCGGGCTTTACTAACGCGGTGGCCTCTCTTGGCACAGCGCTGACCGCCGGACACGCCAGTCTGTTAAAGAGATACGCCCAGGAAGCGCTGCTGATCTACGACAGCGATGAGGCCGGGGTGAAGGCGGCGCAGAGGGGCATTCCGCTTTTGCGCGACGCGGGGATTCATGCCAAGGTGGTGGACTTAAGTCCCTATAAAGACCCGGATGAATTTATAAAAGCGCAGGGCGCGGATGCTTTTCAGGAGCGTCTGGCTCAGGCGGAAAACAGCTTCCTGTTCCAGGTGCGGATGATGGAGCGTAAGTTCGATCTGAAAGATCCCCAGGGCAAGACGGACTTTTACCGGGCCGTGGCCGGGAGGCTGCTGGAATTTGCGGACGCGCTGGAGCGGGACAATTACATAGAGGCCATCGCCCAGAAGTACCAGGTTCCCAAAGAACAGCTCCACAAGACCGTCAACAGCTTGGCGCTGGCCGGCGCCGGTATGCCAAAACGGCAGGAAATCCGAAGCGTCTCTAGGAAAAAAGAGGATGGGGAAAGCGCCAGGGAGAAGGCGCAGAAGCTGATGTTGGCCTGGATGGTGAACCAGCCGGGGATTTTCGAGCAGGCGCGGGCGTATCTGAAGCCGGAAGATTTCACTGCGCCGCTATACCAGAAAGCGGCAAAGCTTCTGTATGAGCAGCAGGAGCAAGACGGCGCATTCACCCCGGTGCAGGTCTGGAGTCAGTTTGAGGACGAAGAGGAACGAAAAACCGTGGCTTCCCTATTAAACGGCGATTTGCCCGCAGGGCTTCAGGAGGGCCAGGGCAAGGCGTTTACGGACACCCTGCTGCGCATTTTGGAGGACAGTCTGCAAGAACAGCGGAAGAATTTAAAGCCGAATGACATAAAAGGTTTGCAGGAGAACATCAATAAAGAAATGGAATTGAAGAAGCTGAAAGCGAAGTTTAAAAAGTGAGCTTCCAAATCTGCCAAAATGACGCGGCAAACGCGTCAGGAGGAGGAAATCGTGAACAATTGCATATTTCTTTTGAATAAGGATAAAATATAAACAA
>CAYOWU010000034.1:0-38577 GCA_964407765.1 uncultured Lachnospiraceae bacterium | reverse complement strand
AGCCAACGCCGCCAGTGACGGAAGAGCCGAAGCCAACGCCAACGGTAACGGAAGAGCCAGAGCCAACGCCGCCGGTGACGGAAGAGCCGAAGCCAACTCCGACGGTGACGGAAGAGCCAAAGCCAAAGCCGCCAGCCACGGAAACGCCAAAACCGGCGGCGCCGGCGAAAGCCGCCATTTCAAAGGCGGCCTCCGTCAGATACGACAAGCTGAAGATTTCATGGAAGAGAGTAAAGAACGCCTCCGGCTACCAGATCAGCCGTGCCGCGTCCAAAAAAGGGGCATACGCGACAGTCGCCACATTAGGCGCCGGCGCTTCCAGCTACACAGATGGAGGTCTGACCGTCGGCAAGGCCTATTATTACAAAATTCGCGCTTTTGCCGGCTCCGGAGCCCAGAGGGTTTATGGCGCCTGGTCAGAGATTAAAAGCGCCAAGCCGGCCCTGGCCGCGCCGTCGACCCTGCGGGCCGCGACCCAAAAGAAAAAGGCATCCTTGAAATGGAGCAAAGCGAAGGGGGCTTCCGGCTACGAAGTGTTCCGCTCCGCTAAAAAATCTTCCGGCTATAAGAAAATCGCCGCGAAAAAAGCCGGCATCACTTCCTATACCGATCAGAAGCTTACCGCAAAGAAGACTTATTACTATAAAGTCAGGGCCTACCGGACTGTGGACGGGAAACGGCATTACTCCAAATGGTCGAAGACCGTCCGCGTGAAAATCCGATGAGCCAACGCCACGACCTTTGCAGAGAATGAAAAGAAAACTCTTGGATTTTCCCAAGCGAGCGTTTTATTTACCTCTCAGTGAGAGGCGCCCATCCTGGTCTTAACAGGGTGGGCATTATTTTTTTAAAAGAATGTAACAGTGAAGCCGGAAGGCTGAACTGTTACAAAAGAATTTGTCGGCAGTCGGTAAGCGGTTGCGTTTTTTTTGCAAATGGAATATAATCGTACCAATGGACAAATGGAAAAACGCACAAGAGAAGGAATTAGGATGAATACACCGTTATACGAAATAAATTTTTCCCGGGGAAACGGCCTCCGCCTTTTTGTGAAGCGGGATGACCTGCTGCCTTTTTCTCTGGGGGGAAACAAGGTCCGCATTGGCTGGGCGTTTTATCGGGACATGCGCCGGACGGACTGCGACTGCATGGTGATTTACGGGGACAGGCGTTCCAATCTGTGCCGGGTGTTGGGAAATATATGCGCCGGGGAAGGGATTCCCTGCTACATGCTCTGCACGAGCGTGGAAGAGGAGAAGACTTCCAATAACAGCCGGCTGATGCAGTGGCTGCAGACTGAGATAATTCCCTGCAAAAAGGACGCGGTGGCCGACGGGGCAGAGGCCCTGCTTGCGCGGCTGAAAGGCGAGGGCAGAAAGCCCTATTATATTTTCGGAAATAAATGGGGGGAGGGCCGGGAGGGCGTTCCCGTGGAGGCGTATGCGCAGGCGTACCGGGAGATTTTGGGCCAGGAAAAGGAGATGGGGATTTCCTTCGACTATATTTTTACGCCGTCGGGCACCGGCGCCACCCAAAGCGGTCTGATTGCGGGGAATCTGCTGGCGGGCGGCGAAAAGAAAATCATCGGGATTTCCGTTTCCAGGGATCGCCAGAGAGGCAGCCGGATTATCTACAGAGCCCTGCGGCAGTACCTGGAGAATCAAAAGCTTCCCCTGCCGGACGGTCTGGAGGGGCAAATTTTCCTGGAGGATCAGTATCTGCTGGGCGGCTACGGGAAATATGACCAGCGGGTAAGCGCCTGCATCCACCGCCAGTTTGTGGAAAATTCCCTGCCCCTGGATCCCACCTATACGGGCAAGGCGTTCTGGGGTATGGAGCAGTATCTCATGGAGAATTCCATCAAGGACGCAAATGTTTTATTTCTGCACACAGGAGGCGCGCCGCTTTTTTACGATTTTCTCGCGGATGAGGCGGCGCCGGAAGGGGGAGCGCCATGTTCGTGTCGGTTGTGATACCCTGCTACAATTCCCAGGCCACCATCGGGAAAGTGGTGGAACTGGTGACGGAGGAATTTGCGAAAAATCCGGGTTACGACTGCGAATTCGTGCTGGTCAACGACCACTCCAAAGACGGCACCTTCGGCGCGATACGCACGCTGGCCCAGCAGCGGGAGAATGTCAAGGGTGTGGATTTGCTGCGCAATTTCGGGCAGCACAATGCGCTGATGGCGGCGCTGGCCTATGCTGAAGGGGATTATATCCTGGGCATGGATGACGACATGCAGACGCACCCTTCTCAGATTTTCAAGCTGATTTCCAAGATCGAGGAGGGCTACGATCTGGTTTACGGCGTGTACCCCCGCAAGAAAAATTCCTTTTTGAAAAATCTCTCCAGCAAACTCAACGAGGTGTCCTCCAGAATCCTGTTGGGCCGTCCCAAGGAGATTTTGTCCAGCAATTTCTGGATTATCACCCAGGCGGTGCAGCGGGAAGTTGTTAAATACACCAGCTACAATCCGTATATTGATGGGATTTTTTACCGCACCACCCACAACATCGGGAATGTGACGGTGGAGCATTTCAAGAGGGAGTCGGGCTCTTCCAATTACACCCTGGGCAAGCTGATGCGCCTATGGCTGGCCTACTGGAATTATTCGGTGATTCCCCTGCGGATTTCCTCGGCGTTGGGAATGCTGTCCGCCCTGGGAGGGTTTATTGCGGCAGTGGCGATTGTGATTAAGAAGCTGCTTTCCCCCAACATTCCGGTGGGATGGGCGTCGATTATCTGCATCATGGTGACATTTTTCGGCCTGGTTTTGATGGCGCTGGGAATCATGGGCGAATACCTGGGGAAAATGCTGTTGACCCTAAATCATACGCCTCAGTACATTGTGAGAGAGACGGTGAATATCAAAGAAAGCGCGGATAAAAAAAGAACATGAAGAAATTAATGATTTTGGGGGCGGGCATTTACCAGGTTCCTCTGATTCGTCAGGCGAAGGAAATGGGGCTTTATACTATTGTGGTCAGCCGTCCGGGGGACTATCCGGGGTTTGCGCTGGCGGATCAGGCGCTTTTTCTGGACACCCGGGGCCGGGCGGGCATCCTGGAAGCGGCCAGACGGGAAAAAATCGACGGCGTCTGCACCTCGGGCACGGACGTGGCGGTGGCGGCCATCGGTTATGTGTGCGAACGCATGGGGCTGCATGGATTAAGCCTGTCTGCGGCCGAGAAGGTGACGGATAAATGGCGGATGAAGGAGGCCTTTTGCCAGGGCGGCGTCTGTACCCCCTCCTTTGAGAAAATATCATCACTGGCGCAGGCGCGGCAGGCGGCTGGGCGGCTGGGCTATCCGCTGGCGGTGAAGGCCGTGGACAGCTCCGGCAGCCGGGGTGTGTCGATTGTGCGGGAAGAAGGGGGGCTTGCGGCGGCTTTTGATGAAGCCATAGAAGTGTCGCAGAAAGGCTATGCGCTGGCTGAGGCGTTTGTGAACGCCCACGAAATCGGCGTGGACGGTTTTGTGAAAGACGGACGGCTGGAATTTTTCGCGCCCCATGAGAAATACATGTTTCGCAGCGGCAAGGCGTCGGCGCCGGCGGGACACCGCTTTCCATATGAAGCATCCGAAAAGCTTCTGAAAGAAATCCGCCGGCAGATGCAGCTGGCGGTGACGGCCACGGGGTTGAACGCCTGCCCGGTGAACGCTGACGTGCTGACAGACGGGGAGAAGGTCTGGATTCTGGAGATAGGCGGCCGCACGGGCGCCACCTGCATTCCGGAACTGATTTCCATCCATTACGGATTTTCTTTTTATAAAAAAATCATTGCAAACGCGCTGAGGGAGCCGATGGATTTTTCAGAGCTGCCTGCATCCGTCCGTACGCCCTGCGAAGGAAGGCTGCTGATGAGCCCGGTGAACGGAGCGATTTCTAGGATCGACGAGGCGGGACTGAACCATCTGCGGCAGGCGGGCGTGCAGATTGTGGTGGATTACCCGGCGGGTCATAGGGTGGAAGCCATGGAAAACGGAACCAACCGGATCGGTCATGTGGTCGCCCGGGCCGAGACAAAGGAGGAATTTCAGGAAATCTACGATGAGGCGCAGTCCTGCGTCTGGATTGGAAACGAAACGCTGCGTTGTCTGAACGAGCGCGCTAGGAAAGGGGGAGAAACGAATGAGTAAGCCTGCGCCTTTGGATTATGTAAAATTACACTTAAATATTTTGCTGTTTTCTTTTACGACGGTATTTTCCAAAGCCGCTTCCATGCAGCTGAACAAAGAGGGGCTTCATGCTAAGTGGTTCTATATATTTGCCTTTTTGATGCTGCTCAACTGCGGCATTTATGCCCTGGCCTGGCAGCAGGTGATCAAAAAATTTGAGCTGAGCGTGGCCTATGCCAACAAGTCGGTGTATCTGATCTGGGGACAGCTGTGGGCGGTGGCAATTTTTGGCGAGCATTTAAGTTTTCTGAATATTTTGGGACTTGTACTGGTATTCGCAGGAGTGGTGGTGGTGTCTTATGAATAAAATATATTTGCTGATTATGCTGGCCGGGACTTTTTTTGCGGCGGTTTCACAGATTTTGCTGAAGCAGAGCGCCAATCGAACTTATGACTGGCTGTTCGGGGATTATCTGAACTGGCGGGTGATTACGTCCTATGCCATGTATTTTGGGATTTTGTTTTTGAATACCTGGTGTTATACCAAGATTGACGTGAAGTACGGGTCGGTGATCGACTCCATGTGCTACGTATTTGTGATGCTGCTGTCCTGCCTGGTTTTAAAGGAGCGGGTCACCCGCAGAAAGATCCTGGGAAATATCCTGATCATCTGCGGGGCGCTGATCTATACCTTGGGTTAGTTTTTGCGGAAAAAATTTTCAACGGCTTCCACAACTTTTTCCCGGTTTTTTTTGCCGATGCCGTAATAAAGGGGCAGGCGCGCCAGCCGTTCGCTCTCCTTGGTGGTGTATTTGTCCTCGCCGAAAAACCGGCCGAATTTTTTCCCGGCCACAGAGGTGTGCAGGGGCACGTAGTGGAAGACGGCCATGACGCCCTGTTCCTTCAGATAAGAAATAAAGCGGGTGCGGGTCGCAAGGTCGGCCAGCTTTAAGTAATACATATGGGCGTTGTGTTCGGCGTAGGGCGGGATAACCGGGCGGCTGACGTATCCGGCCTGCTCCAGCTCCTCGAACGCCTGGTGGTAGAAATTCCAGGTTTCCATTCGGTCCCGCTGGATTTTGTCGCATTCCATAAACTGGCCCCACAAATAGGCGGCGTTTAATTCGCTGGGCAGGTACGAGGAGCCGTAGTCCATCCAGGAATATTTGTCCACCTGGCCCCGGAAAAATTTGCTGCGGTTGGTGCCTTTTTCCCGGATAATCTCCGCCCGCTCCAGGGCTTCGTCCGCCTGAAAAAGCAGGGCGCCGCCTTCGCCCATGGTGAGATTCTTCGTCTCGTGAAAGCTTAAGCAGCCGTAATCGCCGATGGTTCCCAGGGGCTTTCCCTTGTAACGGGCCGACAGGCCTTGAGCCGCGTCCTCCACAACCAGAAGGCCGTGCCGGCGGGCCAGGTCCCAAATGGGGTCCATGTCACAGGCTACGCCTGCGTAATGCACCAGCACAAGGGCGCGGGTTTTGGGGGTGATGGCGTCTTCCAGGAGCCGCTCATCCAGATTCATAGTGTCCGGGCGGATGTCCGTAAACACAATGCGCGCGCCCCGCTGCACAAATGCATTGGCAGTAGAGACGAATGTATAGGATGGCATAATCACCTCATCCCCAGGCCCTACCCCGGTCAGCACGGCGGCCATCTCCAGCGCATGGGTGCAGGAAGTGGTCAGCAGCGCATGGGCAACAGAAAGGTTCTCCTCCATCCAGCGGCTGCACTGCCTGGTAAACATTCCGTCCCCGCAGAGCTTGCGTTTCTGAATCGCTTCTTGTATGTACTTTTCTTCAGTCCCTACATAAGGGGGAATATTAAAATCAATCATGTTATCTATTATAGCATAACTGCTGGAAATGGTCAAAATTAGTTGTTGATTTTTCCTTCTTTTATTAGTATACTATTTGTAACAAAAATTTAATATTTTACACTGAAAGCCCCGGCAAGCGGCTTTCAGTTCATTCATGAAATAAGGGGAGAAATAAACATGGGGAAAACTTTCAAGAAGATTACGGCGTTCGCCCTGGCGGCAGCGCTGTCTGTGGGCGGGATTCTGTCTTTTGTGCAGCCGGCTCAGGCGGCGACAAAGGCCTGGGAGAAGAAAAATGGTAAATATTACAACAGCGCCGGGAAGGCAATGGCAGGCGTGCTGGCCAAGGGCATGGACGTTTCCGTCTGGCAGGGGAACATCGACTGGGACAAAGTGGCGGCCAGCGGCCAAATTGAGTTTGCCATGATCCGCGTGGCCCACGGAGGCGGCATGGATAAAAATTATAAGAGAAATCTGATGGAGGCCAATCGGGTGGGAATCCCGATAGGGGTGTATTTTTACAGCCTGGCTAAGACCGAAGCCCAGTCCAAGAAGGACGCGAAAGTCACCATAAACGCCATCAAAGGCTATAAAATCTCGTATCCGGTGGTTATCGACATTGAGGACGCCAGCCAGCACAGCCTGACCACGGCCAAGCGGACCAAAATTGTCCAGGCGTTTGCCGATGAGGTGCGGGCGGCGGGCTACCAGCCGATGATTTACTGCAATACATACTGGGCCAAATACTATATTAACATGAGCGGTCTCAAAGGGGTGGACGCCTGGATTGCCGAGTGGTCTGCCAATCCCACAGCCAGCATTTCCAGGGACATCTGGCAGGTGACGGATCAGGGAAAGGTCAGCGGAATCAGCGGGTACGTGGATTTAGACTACGCTTATAAAAAATACGCCGCCAACCCTGCGCCCAAAACTGGCTGGGAGAAATCCAGCAAAGGATACCGCTACAAGCTTTCCACCGGAAAATATGTGCAAAACAAGTTCAAAAAAATTGACGGAAAGACCTATTACTTCGACGGAGATGGCTACCGGGCCGCCGGCTTTAAGACCATCAATGGAAACACCTATTATTTCGGCTCAAACGGTGCAATGCGCACGGGGCTGAAGTCCATCAACGGGGCCAAATACTATTTTGAATCCAACGGCGTTATGGCCAGGAGCGTGTGGAAAAAGCCCAAGAAGAACTGGTATTATCTGTCGGAAAACGGCAAAGCCAAGACCGGTTGGCTCACGTTAAAAGGCGTCAAATACTATCTGAACGGCGACGGCGTAATGCAAACCGGCTGGCAGGAGATCGGCGGAAAGAATTACTATTTCAAGAGCTCTGGCGCCATGACGAAGTATGACTGGGTGCAGACCAAGGGCGTCTGGTATTTCCTGAAGAAAAATGGCCAGATGCAGACGGCCAGCTGGCTGCAATGGAAAGGCGTCTGGTATTTTCTGAAGAAGAGCGGTCAGATGCATACCGGCTGGCTGAACTGGAAAGGAAACCGGTATTACTTAAAGACCAACGGCACGATGAAGACCGGTTGGCTGAAATATAACGGGAAATATTATTACTTTGATAGCTCCGGCGTTATGTTGCGCAGCACAACCCGCGTGATCGACGGGAAGTCCTATAAATTTAATAAAAATGGCGTTTATATCAAATAAATAAGTAGAAGATAGTGGATGATTCGTCATCCGCTATCTTTTTTTGATTATATCCAACACACATGGTTTTTATAATGTTCACCTATTTCTATTTTGTGTCGTAACTGTTCACTACTTTCACAGTTACGAGCAAAAATCCATTGGAAATCCCCTTCGGCGATGGGATTTTTGCCGTATGCTTCGGGATTTTGCCACATTTTGTGGCAAAACGCCTCGCGGGACAATACCTACTGAATAGTTACTTTGTGTCTTATAAATGTCCTATTTCTACTATCTAATATAGATGTTTTTAGGTGAAAAAAGTCTTAAAATCTAAAATACCTTTCAATTACAGTGAATTTATAGATAATAAAAATGCATATCGTATATTTAAAGATGGTTTCTGCTCATGCAGGAGACCAAAATGCTTGCACAACCTTGAATCACACGAATTACGGATATTTGTGAAATTCATGCTATATATCTGGCATTAAATAATTGCCAGATATATAGACCCTCCGGGGGATGCACACTCGCGCGAATATGTATATGCCGCAAAGCGGCCGCGCTCGGCGCAGATGGCGATAATTAATCGCCATCTATATATTTACAGAATTTAGAGGGTGATAAAAGATTCTCCGGGCGGGATCGCACTGTGGCGGGAACGATGTTGCCGAAAACGACTCGCCGCAGGTGTATTCTTTCTTGCGTTTTAATAAGCGGTCGCGAAACGCCTATCCTAAATAGCCGGAGTTTGATAATTATTTGTTAGCCTTTGAAATCTGTACGATGCGGCTGTCGGCGTTGTAGCGGTTCAGGATCATGACGCAGAGGATATATGTGCATTTGTGGCTGTACACAATGGAGATGTCATGGCTGGCAAAAAAGTTCTCGCCGGTTTTATTGGCCACGGTTATGTCCAAAGGAACCCTGACAGGAATTACAGGGAGGCCATCACATAGATCTTCATCAAACCGGCGGCGGGGAAGTCGTTGTCGTCCAACCGCTTGACGTAAACGGCCCAGATTCCCGGGTAGCCGCCGATCCTGGCGTTTGCCCGGCGTCACAACGATCTGGCCGTTGGAGGACACATAGTAGACGCCGTCAAAGGAATGGCCGTTGGCCATTTTTCCACGAATCTGGTAAAGCCCTGGTTTGGTGATCTTCCGACCGGATTTCTGAAAAAGGTTATATTCTTTTTGTGCCGACTCGTATTTCACATAGGAAGAAGATTTCGCCTGGAATCTGGGTTGGCGCCGCCGCAAAAAGCAGGACGACATTACGGCTATACATTTTTTGAAGATCCATATATAATAAGGATATAGATCGGGAAGTTACTGTTTTTGATATAGTTTAGGATAAGGCATAAGGGGGAGTCCGATGGATGATTTTTTGATGAGGCCAAAAGTGGATTTTGCATTTAAGGAGATCATGACGGATGAAAAAGCACGCATAGGTTTTCTGTCCGCAGTCTTGAAGATCCGGCCAGAAGATATCCGGGAGGCGCGTCTTCTCAACACGGATCTGCGCAGGGAGCATGAAGATGATAAACAGGGTATCCTGGATGTCCGGCTCCTGATGAACGATGATACAGAGGCGGACATTGAGATCCAGTTGACGGAACTGAGAGTGTGGACAGAACGGGCCCTTTTCTATTTGTCAAAGATGTATGCAGATCAGATCCTATCCGGCCAGGATTACGATGTGTTCAAAAAATGCGTGAGCATCAGTATCCTGGATTTTGACCTCTTCCGTGAGGAGCCAGGATTCTATTCCTGTTTTCATATAATGGAGGATACGCGTCATTTCCTTTATACGGATAAGATGGAGTTTCACGTCATCGAATTGCCAAAACTTCCAGAGAAACTCAGAGAAGGATGCAGTGACATTGAACTATGGGCAAGGTTCATCAATGCCGAACGAAAGGAGGAGTTTGATATGCTGGCACAAAAAGATCCATATATTGAGAGTGCGTATGAACATCTGCAGGTTATCAGCCAGGATAGGGAAAAACGGCTGGAATATGAAGCGCGCCAGAAAGCGATCCGGGATCATAACCAGATGATGCGGGAAGCTGAAGAACGCGGAAGAGAAGCCGGGGAAAGGATTGGAAGAGAAGCTGGGGAAAAACGGGCAGGAGAGCGTATCAATAAGCTGCATTCATATTTGATAAAAGAAAAACGCTTTGAGGATCTGGAGCGTTCTGCAAGTGATGAGGATTTTCAGAAACAGTTGATGGAACGGTATGGGATCTGAGATTTTTATATCTAGGAAGGAATAATAACTTATGAAAGTAAAATTTAAGCATGGAAAATGTTTGTATTTGCTGCGCCTAAAAGCATTTGAATAATAAGAAATCATTAAAACTAAAGGTCAACCTTATATATTGTAGCGAACCAATTTATTCTATATAATAAAGGTAGAAAAAGGAGCGGAAATTAAGAAAAGAGAGAGCGGGTGACGCTTTGGCAAAAGAAAACCGGGAGTATAAGGATAGTGTTTTTGTGGATTTATTCTACAGTGATGAGACTGCAAAGAAGAATCTTCTGAGCCTGTACAATGCGCTGCATGGCACAGACTTAGAGGATGAAAAGCTGATAAAAAAGATAAAGATAGAAGACATTCTGTATAAAAATTTTAACAACGACATATCATGTCAGATTGGAGATGGGGTGTTTGTCTTTGGAGAACACCAAAGCAGCGTAAATCCCAATATTCCTATGAGGTATGCGATGTACGCGGGAAGGGCTTATGAACAGGTTCTGGATAAACGTGACAGGTATCGGACGCGTCTGGTGCAAATACCAACGCCAGAGTTTTATATGTTCTATAATGGCCAGCAGGATTATCCGGCGCAACAGACGCTTTCATTATCAGACGCATTTATGAATGAGCCCGGGGAAAACTCTATGGAATTGAAAGTGACTGTTATAAACATCAATATGGACAAAGCGCATGAGATACTAAATAAGTGCGCTGTATTGAGGGAATATAGTCAATTCATCGATGCGGTGAGGGCCTATGCGAATGGGGAAGATCCTATAAAAAGGGCGATAGAAGAGTGCATAGACAGGGGGATACTGGCAGAATATTTGAAAAGAAAAGGCAGTGAGGTGAGGAATATGCTGATCGCTGAATATAGTTATGAAGAAGATATAAAAGTGAAGCAAGAGGAGGCAAAACAGGAGGGCATATCCCAGGGTCTGTCCCAAGGGTTGTCTCAAGGATTGTCTCAGGGAATAGAACAGATGATTGAAAATGCCCTGATAACGACTAACAGCGTCAAACAGACGGCATTGATCTTACGTGTGGACGAAGAGAAAGTAAGGCAGATTGCCAGGTCAAAAGGGTTAGCGGTGGACGACATATAAAAATCAAAAACCAGAAGATTCATTTCCAGAGACACTTATAGAAACAGGTGGCGATACCTTATAGGAGGTATCGCCATATCTAATTTTTATCAGAAGGATTTTTCCGCCATAAACACAGTAAAATTTACACTCTCATCAAAGAACAGGCGATATTTTTTGATTATTGTCGATATACCTTTTATGATAATCTTTTTAACGTGGCGGTCAATACAGGGCTGCGGCCGGGAGAACTGTTTGCCCTTCAATGTTTCATCAACGTGAACAAAACTTTTCAAGCGTTTGCGCGAATCAAAACGGCGTGCCGTCCAAGTCATATGGCGTCGTCTGGTACACATAATAATTTTATCATTTGCACCAAAAAAATGGCTTAAAATTGTTTATTTTACAGGATTTCAATTTCGACTTACACCATTTGTACACCGCTGCTACACCATTAATAGCGCACCGCCACATTAATCTTATTTAATTATGCCATATGTAAGACAATAAGTCTAGTATTCACTAAAGTATTAACAAGATAATGCATTATCACAGACAAGAAAAGGGCTTTGATACAGATTAAAAATAGCAGGACGACATTACGGCTATACATTTTTTGAAGATCCATATATAATAAGGATATAGATCGGGAAGTTACTGTTTTTGATATAGTTTAGGATAAGGCATAAGGGGGAGTCCGATGGATGATTTTTTGATGAGGCCAAAAGTGGATTTTGCATTTAAGGAGATCATGACGGATGAAAAAGCACGCATAGGTTTTCTGTCCGCAGTCTTGAAGATCCGGCCAGAAGATATCCGGGAGGCGCGTCTTCTCAACACGGATCTGCGCAGGGAGCATGAAGATGATAAACAGGGTATCCTGGATGTCCGGCTCCTGATGAACGATGATACAGAGGCGGACATTGAGATCCAGTTGACGGAACTGAGAGTGTGGACAGAACGGGCCCTTTTCTATTTGTCAAAGATGTATGCAGATCAGATCCTATCCGGCCAGGATTACGATGTGTTCAAAAAATGCGTGAGCATCAGTATCCTGGATTTTGACCTCTTCCGTGAGGAGCCAGGATTCTATTCCTGTTTTCATATAATGGAGGATACGCGTCATTTCCTTTATACGGATAAGATGGAGTTTCACGTCATCGAATTGCCAAAACTTCCAGAGAAACTCAGAGAAGGATGCAGTGACATTGAACTATGGGCAAGGTTCATCAATGCCGAACGAAAGGAGGAGTTTGATATGCTGGCACAAAAAGATCCATATATTGAGAGTGCGTATGAACATCTGCAGGTTATCAGCCAGGATAGGGAAAAACGGCTGGAATATGAAGCGCGCCAGAAAGCGATCCGGGATCATAACCAGATGATGCGGGAGGCCGAAAAACGCGGACGGGAAGCTGGGGAAAAACGGGCAGGGGAACGTATCAATAAGTTGCATTCATATTTGATAAGAGAAAAACGCTTTGAGGATCTGGATCGTTCTGCAAGTGATGAAAATTTTCGGAAACAGTTGATGGAGCAGTATGGGATCTGATGTGTTGGAACAGAAGGATCCATATCGGTGGAATTTGTAGAAAAGAGAGATTTTTTTTGAAATAGGGGCGTGGGCAAAATCCTGTTTTGACAGCATTAATAGACGGGTCAAAGGGGACATCTGAAAACTTTCCTTTTTGTGCTGCACACAATTCATCATTTTAAAATTAAAACAATAAATGCAAATTATTAAACTATAAAAACAACTTAAAGGGTTAAATACTGTATGTGAATAATTAATTAAACGAATTTTTTTCCCTCTGTCTTGAAAAAGACGAGTGCTTTGTTTGATATACTAAAGAAAAACAAAAAGCGAGGAGAAAAAATGAAGCCTTTTGAAGTGAACATCAATTTTTCTGAAAGAAGCTTTTCAAATGTTGGAGAAAATCCTGAAATTTTAGGGATTGCGCCCAACGAAGAAGGGAAAGAGAATGAGCACGGAAGGGAAAAAGAACGTCCAATTCGATATGAAAATTCGGAGGATGTTGAGGCGTATAAGGAGATTTTCGGAGGGGTTCAAAGCGCACCCACTGAGGAGGAAAATCACGAAAATCAGCGTGAAAGGACGCGGCCAATTCAATATGAAGGAACAAAAAATATTGAGGGCGTAGGAGAAAAAAGTGTGCCGGATCCAGAAGATTCTGGGGAAAGGCAAGGGGATGGATATGAAAGAGGAAACTTAGAGGAAATCCAGGAAAAACCAATGGAAAATGTCGGTAGGCAAAGGATTCAACCAATCGGATTGGCATCAGAAGAGGCTGATCAGATGGCGCGAATTTACTGCGAGAAAATTGCGGATTGCCCAGACTTTCTGCCGTTTTTGGCGCATACTTTTGGAGAATATATAAAATCGGGAGGCGAAATAAAAAGCCTTATGCCTGCAAAACTTAATTTTTCAAAAAAGGGAAGTTTAAATTTTTCATTGGAATTGGAACGCTTAATCTTTAATGTGAGTGATACTGAAAATGGCGAGGAAATTAACCTGGAATACGCCGTTCAGATTGACGTTTTTCTCAACAATGGAAAAGTGAAAGAGTATCATGCGCAAGTTCCGAGCTACAAAATTAAAGATTTTCATTGGCTAAAAAAGGCAACAAATTCTATGGCAATGGATCCGCTTATTATGGGGAAAAGAAAAGAATTTCAAACCATGATTCAGGCCTGCATTGAGAAAGAAGATGTGCCGCACGAGATTATTTACCCAAATGCTGGATGGAGAGAGGTTCCCGGTAAAGGGTGGCGATACGTATACGGAGGAGGCGTTGTTGGAGAGCAAACAAACTTTGTACACGCTGCTTCCAAAAATTATAATTTAATGGTTGACCGGAATAAATTGGGAACAAGGGGAAATTTTTTGAGTGCAATGGGGATGCTTTCCATTTGCAAAACTGGAGTAGCGAGTTCGGAGTTGTTTTTGTTCGTTCATACAACAATGCTTGCGACGCTTTTTGAAAAATCTGGCCACCGGATCAATTTTTTGTTTGGCATCAGCGGGGTAACTAACAGCAGAAAAACAAGCATGGCTCTTGCGATTGCAAAAGTTTTTGGACGTACAGATCCGAGTGAATTTAAAGCAGATGCACAATTTGCTATTGCTACGAGGGGAGGTATAGAAACCACATTAGGCGCCTACAAAGATGCCCCGGTAATTATTGATGATTTTAAGCCTGGTTCAAATATGCAAGAGCAAAAAGAGATGGATCGAAAACTAGATGAGCTAACGAGATTTTACGGAGACGGTATAATAAAGAAACGTATGACCGATTTTTTATCGGATAAAGAAAAAAGATTTTTTCCGATTTATGGGGGATGCGTTTTGACTATGGAGATTGTTACGGGTGTACTTTCGTCTGTCACCAGAATCTTTATAACGGAGATCAATGTGAATGAGGTAGATAACAGAAAACTTAAATATTTTCAGGATAATCTGGAAATCCTCCCCACGCACATTTATGATTTTTTGTCATGGGCAACTGATAATTTTGATGAAATTGTTCTCTGCATTTCTGATAAATTCAATGAATTTCGAGAAGAATTTAAATTTGAAGTTGCAAGATACGCTGAGATGTACTCGACCCTCAAAGTCACAGCTTTACTGTTATCTGAATATGCGAAAGAGAGAGGATTTTGGGATGCAGAAGACCAGAAGAATTTTGTTCATTACGTACAAGAAGTAGTTTCACAAGAGCTTTTTTCAATGGGAAGACGTTTGAAAAATTATGATAAAAGCACCCTTTTATTGAGGGCCATTGAGGACATGCTACGTAATGCGACACTGACGATTTATTCGCTGACTTCTGAAAATTGCGCGAATGGGGAAAGCTGCTATGAGGATGGAAGTTTTTATTACATTCAGGCAAAGGTATTAATGCAAAAGGCAAAGAGTTTTTGTGCAAAATACAATGAACGCGATCAGATTGTAAATGAAAATGAACTCATTAGCCTTTTGGAAAAAACAGGAATATTGGATATAAGGGAGAAAGATGGAAAACGTGAACGCTCCAGAAAATTGCCGACCCCGAAGGGAAATACGAAACGATACCTCTACATAAAAAAGGGCAAACTGAGTGAACTTTTAGAGCAACTGGAATAAAAAGTATTTTTGAACCGCCATACCGTTTATACCGTCTGTATTAGAAATCCCCAAAGCATGAATTTAAGGGGAGTGAGAATAGGCGGTTTGAGTGGTTTGGCGGTTCACAGCAATTTTTATTATGAGATCGTACCGGTGATTAGGTATGGCAGGAGACCCTTGTTATGCCTGCTTTTGGGTTCATCCTGAATATAGGTAGGAGTTATTTTCAAACATTTGTATGTAAATTCTTTTGTTCTCATGTATTTATATTTTACAAAATGGTTCTAAAATATCTTCGTAAAGTGTATAGAAATATTTTTAACATACAGGGTATCTAAAGATTTCATTCGTACACATTCTGACTTTATGTCCACTCCATAAAAGATAAAACGGATAGCATGTTTTATTCAGATAAGATGCTCCCTAACGATGATGCGGCTTTTTAGAAAAGTTACATTGATTGTTTAGAGAAAGAACCCATTGGTAGAAAGATAAACAGGCAAATATATGCTTTCCAATAGAAAAAGCGTTTCTCAAGCCGTCAAACCGTCTATACCGTGTGTTTTGATGATATTGAAAAGGCTAGGAATTGGGGGTTTCCTATTAGGCGGTATACATGGTCTGGCGGTTTATAAGTTTTTTGTACGGATTCAACTTACATATTACGCTAATCTTCAAGTATTGCAATATAGTTTGTTATCTCTATTTGCTAATCCCATTCAATGTGATCAAAATTACAAATCCATATTACAGCCAATAAAATTTAAGTCGGAAATAGATATAGTGACTTTCATTTCTAAGCACAAAGATGCAGAGTGCATCATAGGTCATTTATCACAGGATAGTTTAAAACAACTGGTAGATGCGCTCATTAGATCAGACAATTCTCCGGATGGAGTTGACAAACTGGAATTGAACTTACATGCTTTAAACCCCTCTTTTTTTGATGACCGTGACAATAATCCGAGGAACAATACATATAAAAAGCTGCGTAATCTGTATACAAATTGTGTGCGGAATATGTGTTTGGAATAAAATGAAAACTTGGGCAACTATAGAAAGATCCTATAAAAGTTGCCCAAGATTTTTTTAGAGGTTTATTTTTTTTCGAAAAAAGCCTTGTTTGTTTTAGATTTTGAGAGATTTTTTTGATCGTATTGCAAAAAAATGGGCAATATTAAGGGGGATGCCCATTTTTTTAGATATTATGAAAATTAAAGATATTTGGATATTAACGTTTATATTATAGATAAATGATCCAGTATTCTTCAATTTCTTATGATAAGATTTAGCCACTGCTTGTTAAAGGTGTAGGGTTTAGTATGTGCCTTTTCAGAGTTTCATTCATAAACTTTTCCAATCTCTGTAAACAAAAATTTAACTGTATCCGAGCAAAACAATTTTGTATTAGTTATGACGTATATCCAACAATCTTCATTGGGCTACATGATAGAGCGCACAGCAAAGTGTGTAATTCCAGAGCCTATAATAATGACGTTTTTTATAATTAATCAGAATCTGGCATACTCTCTGGGTAAGAACTCTGATTCTCATGAACCTTAGACATAATAATGGAAGAATTTCGGACATTCACTTATAAATATAAGGGTCAGTGTCTAAAATTCTTCCATTCTCACTAATAATATCAGGAAGTTTTAAAATAATCTAAATTACAATCTCTTACCCAACGAGTATGCCAGATTTTTATGCATACCGTTTTATTTCGGCTAATTTTAACGGCATAGGGTTAAACATTATAGAAGCTTTCCTAATATAACGTGAGTTCGATAAATGTAAAAAATAGTGTTAATCAAGGAATGCTCATAGTGAAATTGCCGAGTAAACGCTATCTGTAATAAAGCGGAATTTAAGCGTAATTATGGCCTTAAAAAATTTTTATTGAACTTACGTTAATATAAGAATGCAGAAAACTTAAATTATATACAGGCGCAGCAAAAGCTCCAGGATGGCTTACGCCATCCCGGACTTTTCACGTATGTACAGTTCCACAGCCTCTTTGCTTACTTTCCAAACGCTTCCGATACGAAAGCCTTTGATTACGTTTTTCCGTAACAGTTCATACGCCCGATTCTTTCCAATTCCCAGATATTCCGCCAATTCCGGCACGGTCATCAGCGTTGGAAGCCCATCTTCGTTATAGTTTGTGAAAGAAAAACCATTCATAACAAAACCCTCCCGTTGACGTTTGATTTTACCTGGATGTTTGGGGGGATTCTTTTTTCATCTTTTTCCAAAGCTTGATTGTCAAACAGTGAGTGATACGGACAGGTAAACTTTCACATCCTTTGGCACAAAAAAGTAAACAAAGGCTCAAAGGAGGAAAGTTAAATGAAGATGGTGAAGGTTCACTTAATGGACAAAAAATATACGGAAAAGCCGGAAGGGAAATATGGATTTATCAGCAATGTCATCACAAAGAGGATAACGGAAATTGACATTGACGCGTTGGCGGAGGAGACATCCAGCGGAAGGGCGTTCACCCCGGCTGTCTTTCATGGAGGCAGAAACGTGGAGAATTTTGTGCAGGAGCAGGTTTTTGCCTTGGATTTTGACGGTGGAATTACGGTGGAGGGGTTTTTGTCCAGGGCGGAGAAGCGTCAGGCTCTTCCAGCGTTTGTGTACGCCACGTACAGCCATTCGGAGGAAATGCCCAGATTCCGCGCCGTTTTTGTTCATGACTGTTTGATTGAAGACAGGCAGGCCGCCTCTATTGTCCTCGGAATGCTGCATCAGATTTTTCCGGAAGCGGATAAAAATTGCATGGAGGTCAGCCGAATCTACCTGGGCGGGAAAGGGCTGCTTTATAAAAACGTGGATGCGGAAATTAACCTTGTGGATCTGGCCTTCCATATGCAGGAGTGGACGCTGGAAAAAGATCCGAAAAATTACGCCAGAAACATAAAAAGATTTGGGAAAGCCAATGGGATAAGGGTGCAGGATGGAGTTTTGATGATTCATAAAGCTGGAGATGAGAAGTGGATGGAAGAGGCGCGGACGGATCAAAAGATTTTCATCGGCGGCGGACAGGATTCCCTCTGTTACGTAATTGAAACAGAGGATAGAGCGAATGTCCAACGGGAGCGGCCGCAAGGCAAGAGGAATGTCCGCGTTATTCGGGACAAAACGTATCAGGATATTGCAGACGCATGTCCGCTGTTTCGGGACTTTTATGAAATGGATTTATCCCATCAACAGAAATTTTTCCTGGCCACCAACCTCATCCATATAAAAGGCGGACGGAAGCTGTTTTTTGATGGGTTGGTGGATCATCAGGAGAAATGGAAAATTCAATGGAGGTACATAAAAGCGTATGCATACGCCCCGGAGCACTGCGATAAGGCGGACTGTCCCTATGAAGCGGAATGCGGGGCCAAAAGCCTATGCCATAAACTGGCGAGCCGAATCCAACGGGTGAAAAAGGAGGAGCCTTACATAGACATAGATGAGGCCGTTGGCCTGTTGGACGCGGCGTTAAAAGACGCGCTGACGCAAAACGACAATGGGCTGTATTTGATTCAGGCGCAGACCGCCATTGGAAAAACCACTGCGTACTGCAACATAGCCAGGAGCTGGAACGGCCCAAAGCCTTTGATGATCGCCGTGCCGACCATGGATCTGCAGCGGCAGGTGGAGGACGATTTGCGAAAATGCGGTGTAAGCCCTTACTTGACTCCCAATAAAAGGGAAAGCCTGCGGGCCTTGGGGCTGGAGGATCTTGCGGAGGAGGTGGGAAGGCTGTACGAGGCTGGATTTGAAGACAAAGTGAATTTGCACATAAGAGAATATAAAAAGAAACATCAAGAAGATATGGACGCTTACACGCGCAAAGAGCTGGAGAAGCTTCTGCAGGCCCATAAAAAACTGGATGGCGGGAAATGCGCGGTCACGACCCACGCCATGTTACTCTCTTTATCTTCTGAAACCTTAAAAAAATATGAGATTATTGTGGACGAGGACATTTTGATGACCCTTTTCAAAAACACGGGGAGCGTCTCTTTCCAGGAATTGGAGGCTTTGCTGGAAAGTGGGACGCTCCCGCCCATTGCGACGTCCAGGATTCAGGAAATTTTGGGGATGGAGGACGGCTCCGTCGGTTATACGGGCCTGAACGGCCTGGATTGCGGCTGTCGGGATTCATTATATAATGAAGGGATTTTCTTTCATTCGCCCGTCCCAAAGTTTATTGGAAGCTCGACCTTTTATGTGGATTTGCAGGAGGAGCGGGCGCATTACTTTTACGCGAGGGATATTCCGAACGTTAAGCTGATCATCGTTTCCGCAACCATGAATGAAAAGCTTTATGAAAACTATTGCCGGGGCAGGCATATTCATTTTGTGGACGTGCCGATGGCGCGGTATCAGGGAAAGCTGATCCAATACACGGCCCACTCCATGAGCCGGAGTTGCATTGACAATTTCGGGTACGATAAGGTGAAGGAAAAAGTCCTGCAAATCACGCAGAAGCCGGACATTAACTGGATCACCTTCCGGAAATTTGACGCGTCGGGAGGGATCTATTTTGGGAAGACGGAAGGCTTCAACCACTATCAAGGGAAAGATCTGGCTGTCTTGGGCACGCCCCACAATGTCCCGTTTCTGTATGCGCTGATAGGAAAACATCTGGGGTATCGGGCCGAAGATAAAATGAGCGTTTCGATTGCGGTGCACAACGGGTATTCCTTCCCGATTATGACCTTTCAGGATTCCGATATGAGAAATTTGCAGTTCTATTTTTTGGAAAGCGAGCTGGAACAGGCGATCGGGAGGGCAAGGCTGCTGAGACGCCCCTGCAAGGTCTACCTGTTCTCCAACTTCCCTTGCAGACAGGCGGAGCTTATCCAGGACGATTATATGAAAGGGCAAAATGCGGAGTGAGAGAAAATGCATTAAAATATGTCTGCAAGGTTTTCTATGCAGTTAAATGGAGAATAGAAAAACGATATTCTGTTTTTGCTCAATGAAAGATTGCGCTCATGCATGGAAACGAGGTGGACTGTGTTTGAAAATAGACGGTTGGTGCGCCAAACGGCGGATGTCTGTCAGATTTTAGTTTTTTGATAGATATAATTATGAAACTGCAAACATTTATCCTGTGTTCGGATGAATCGAAAACTGTCATCATATGTTATTTTCTTTTCTTTAACACGTTTATCATATGGATCACAGCTTCTATCTCATCTTCATCCAAACCGCTTATATCAACAGTTCTGATTTTGTTCAATCCCAAAAGATAATCAGTTGACACATGGAATATGCGGGCAAGGCTGATCAGTCCATCGTAAGATGGATAACGAGCGCCAGATTCATAGGAAGAAATGGCGCTGACCGCCACGCCCAGCATATCCGCAAGTTGTTTTTGCGTAAGGTTTTGTCCTTTTCGCAATAGTTTGACTTTTTCCCCAAAGTTTACCATAAGCGACACATACCTTCACATCCAGTGTATTTTCAATCAGTATACTAAAGAAAATTTCTGTTTTGGAGATATAATATACACTTATACAGAAAAAAAGAATTGCATGTTTCTGTCATAAATTGTAAAATTAAGGTGAAGGAAGAGGATTCAATGATAATCAGTCTATTTGAAAAATTCTTCCATAGGAGTGGAAAGCACTTGTGATAATCCGAAGAGCTCAATATCCGTGACTGTGCGTTTTTGCTCCTCTATGCGAGAAATAGATCCTCGACAAATGTAAATCGCCAAAGTTTCCAGTTTTGCCGAGAGCTCTTGCTGGCTCATATGTTTTTCTTTCCGCAGTTGTTTTACTTTTTTGCCAACCATATTTTTTTCTTTTTGATCAATGATACGCGCCATAACATCCTCCTTGTCTTGTAACAGGACAAGCTATATGTTATACTAATGACTGACAATATATGTCTTATAACAGGACAAAACATGGATTTGGTAGACAAAATATGTCGGCAGTGAAAAAAATAAAATTTTTTTGGGAAATGACAGAATCTGTCCAGGGTATCCGTTATAATCTATAAATGCAGAGCGGTTAAAATTTAAATCATGGAAAGGAGAGGTTTATGTCAGCAAAACAGACGGATATTTATTATGGGCTCTGCCATTTGTTCATATGGGAAAAAAGGGATTACAGGGGGAACTGCCAAGCATGAGAAAAGAAGAAGACAAAACGGAAAGAATATTGTCCATATATTCTCGTTTGAAACGAGGACAGATTATCAACAAAGAAGATGAAAGTTTTAGATTTAATGTGGCGGAGCGGACCATTCAGCGAGATATTGCAGATATCAATCGTTTTTTACGGGAGCAAAACAATCAGACTGGCGAAGCGCAAGAGATTGTGTTTGACAGGGATTTTGGAGGGCATCGCCTGGAAACAAAAAATTCAAGCCAGCTGGAGCCGAAGGAATTGCTTGCCGTCTGCAAAGTGCTTCTGGAGAGCCGGTCGTTGGTGAAAGGGGAAATGTCCCAAATTATCAATAAGCTGCTTAATATATGCGGCGAGGAAAACACAAAAAAATTAGTGAAAGAATACATTTCCAATGAAATGGTCCATTACATTGAACTGCAGCACCGTAAAAGACTTCTGGACAGGCTGTGGGAGTTGGAACGGGCGGTAAAAGAACATTTGTATGTGGAAATACACTATAAGAAATTAAAGGAATCTAAAAAAGTGACCCGTAAGGTTAAGCCTGTCGGAGTCATGTTTTCCGAATTTTATTTTTATCTCACGGCATTTATAGAGAACATTGACAAAGAAAAAGAATTTCACAATCCCAATGATATTTTTCCAACAATCTATCGGATAGACAGGTTGGAAGAGATGAAGATTTTAAACGAGCATTTTTCTATTCCATACAGGGAACGGTTTGAGGAAGGGGAATTCCGAAAACGGATACAGTTCATGTATGGAGGCAGGCTGCAAAGAATCCGGTTTAAGTATAGGGGGAATGCGCTGGAGTATATATTAGACAGGCTTCCCACAGCCAAAGTCATCAAAGAAGGCAACGCAGAAATAGTAATACAGGCGGATGTTTTCGGAGATGGGATTGGCAGATGGATTAGAAGCCAAGGCGATGACATCTATGATTTAGAAAGCATCACTTTAACATGACGCTTATAGTCTGAAATATTTTTAATTTTAAAAATAAGGAAGGAGCATCCATTTAATTGAGCGCAGATATGTCTAATATACAGGAAAAGCAAGAAACAGATTCCGAATACTATATCCATGGAAGAATTATGATGGACATAGCCAGTCGTAAGAATTTTGGCGGAAAGACCTCTTTGAACATCGGGACGGAATGCGGATATCCAAAAGAAAAAGTTCTGGAGACGATAAATTTATGCCGTCTTATAGGCGGATGTCCGGAACAGCAAAAGTATTATTATTTCATTTTGAAAAATAACGGTCAGGATTATATCATTTCCCTTGACGCGGAAAACTGGCGCGCTGTTTCTCTGAAAAAAATGGAGGACATGCAGGAATATACGTCTACAAAATTACAAGGGAATATGCTTGTGATGGCAAATGAAGAAAAAGTCAGATGGGAAAATCTGTCAAACGGTGAGAATGCAGAAATTTTATGGAAATTAGGGGCGGATCGCATACCGCCGGCTGACATAGCGTCCATGTTAATAATAGAGGACGGAATTGTGTGTTTTGACAACAATTGTTTTATCACAAAAGTATGGTTCGATGGCAGACAATGCCAGACACAGCTGATGGATGGGAATCTTAGCAATCGGGATAAATCCCTGTTTGGAATAGACGATAGAATCTATGTCCTTATGGGTTCCGATATTTGGGAATATGATAGGGATCTGAAATTAAAGAGGAGGCTTTACGCTCCCCTCTATGAAGAAGAACGGATTTTGGCTGTTGAAAATGACAACGGAAGATTTTATTTTTATGCTTATGCGGTAAACGATGAAAAATGTTATCGCTGCTCCGAAGAAGGAAAAATTTATCGGGATAAACTTTTCAATGAAATCTATTTGGATTTTAACAACCATATTGAATATCAAATGCAGGAAATTATGCTGACGAAAGATTACCGGTATCTGGATGGCCATGTATTCACAAAGGACTGGCAATCCGAGGAGCCTTCTTTTTCTGGCATAGCTCTGGACAGTGATAAAGGAATTGCGGCAATCTATTCACAGAATGTTTTTATAGGCGTGCAGAGTGTGGACTCTCAAAATGATACGCTGGTAAAGCTGGATTTGGATCATGGCAAAAAGGCGGCTGCGATGCCCGTGCAAATACATGAATAATTTTATCTGCAATGATAATCCAATTCGGATAATTGGTGGATGGGTTCGGAGTCAAGGAAGTAACCATGACGAAAGATTATCGGTATCTGGATGAGTGAATATCCGCAGTTTTTATAGGGGCGGAGAAAGCGGGTGGGTAAAAATGACGCGTTAGTGAAAGTGGTTTTGAATAGTGGTAAAATAATGGTTATGCTTATTAAGATATTGAATTTATACAGGAAATATTTTAAAATTAATAAACAGAGCGAGGAAAAATGAATTATGGAAGATACGATAAAAGTTTTAAATGAGCTTAGGAATATTAACGGTGTGTATGACCTGTCAGTTGAACGAATTGATGAGATTTTAGCGGAAATACCGGGAGCTAAAGTATGCACACCTATCATTGGAAAGTTTTCATCCGGGAAAAGCGCATTAGTGAACACACTTCTTGGATATTCAAGGAGGATACTTAAGGAGGATATTACGCCTGAAACGGCGGTCCCGGCCGAAATTCTGTATAATGAAGAGGAATTTGTCAGTTTGTATCGTGAAGATGGAGAGCATGAAGATATAGAGGTTGATACATATCGGGGAATTGAGCTTGACGCCATGCAGATCATCCGCGTAAGGTTGGAATTAAAAAATAGTTTCCTGGAAGAAATACCGGATGTCATGATCGTGGATATGCCGGGGTTTGAATCGGGATTTGAAGTTCACAACAAGGCGATTGACAATTATCTTCCGCAAAGTCTTGCATACATCGTGGCGTTTCCAGCGGATGATCTGATTGTGCGTTCCAGTGTGGGGAATATTCTAAAGGAGCTGGTGTTAAACGATATGCCTATATGCATCGCCATCACCAAGTGTGATAAACGAAATGATGAATTCGACGTATCTCTTGAAAAGCTAAAAGAAAGTCTGAGAAGGTTTATTGGAGAGCGTGAAGTGAGGATTTGTCAGACCAGCAGTTTTGACGGTGACGTGGATGAAATAAGGGAATTTCTAATGCAGATACAGGAACAGTCACAGGAAATCTTGTCAAGGAAATTCAAGGGGGATGTGCTCTCTGCGTTGGAGAATACAGAGAGCTATCTTAAGACCACTTTGAAAAACAATGAGATGAGCGAATCAGAGCTTGACGAAGAAGAGGAACGACTGGGGAAACAGCTGGACGGATTAGAAAATAAGTTTGCAGAGGAAAAAGAGGATTTTGATTTTCAAATATCCGAATCTATAGAGGAAATTAAAGAGGATGTTGAAGCCGCTCTGGAGGCTGAGGAATCCAAGTTTGTGGCAATGACAATGAACCGTCAGAATATCAGTGACCAGCTCAATTCCGTTGTCCGCAATGCTGTCACTGCAAGCGTGAACAAGCGGTTTGTGCCCAAAGTTGAGAAATACTTGAAGCGCGTTAAGAAGTGTATAAACAGTGAAGAAATTGGAGATGTTCGTGTTAGTTTCCATTTTGATGTGGAAAAGATTAATGATGGGATAACCGCATCCATTGTAGCGGCAGTGGCGGGATTGGTTCTTGGTTTGCCTGTTATTGGCGCGATTGTGGCGGGGATAGCGTATTTCCTCAATAAGTCTGCGGCCGAAAAGAAGAGAGAGGAGCAAAAAAACGCCATTCGCGCAAAACTTCGCAATGAGGTTTACCCCCAGATAATGACAAAAGTGGCCAATGGCGTGGAAACGACCATAACGAAACAAATAGAACTGGTAAATACGTCCATAGAAGATGAAATTAATCAGCAGAGAAACACATTAGAAAAGGCGATGTCGGATCTGCGGACAAGGATGTCAGAGGAAAAGGCGACAAAGGAAAATCTTGCAGTGGATATTCAGAATGACTTGGATAAAATTCAGGAATTACGGGAAACGATAATGGGTTGATAAACATCAAGATGGGGAGAAGCGAAATGAATTTTGATGAAGAAACATGCGAGAAACTATATATGAACTTTAAGCTGCTATGCGAAATTATAAAGCAGCCAGGCAAAGGGCCGGAGTTGGCCGTAGATTTGACGAAGATTGAGAATATAATAAATAAAAAAATTCCCGATGCGTTGGGGAAAAATGCCCCAGAGGATTTTTATATCCTGTATACAGATTTTAAATCGGAATACGAAAAGTTCCGTGACTTTATTCTGTATGACAAATTAATTGGGAAAAATATTATTGCGCTTGGCGGCGGTTTTTCCAGCGGAAAATCCAGTTTTTTAAATGCGTGGATGGGCAGGCGTGTGCTTCCGGCGGACATTGATCCGTCCACATCCGTTCCTACATATATTGTCAGCGGGGACAAGCATGAGGTGAAAGGGATCAACGTATTTGATGCGCAAATACAAATGCAGCCAAAAGACATACGAAAGATTGCGCATGGCTTTGGGGAGCTGGAAGACGATGAGGAAGAGAAAGTGTCCGACGCTGTTACATTAGGCCATATTTTAGAAAACATTTTCTTTTCCACGCCTTTTCACAAATATGACAGAGTTGCGTTCCTTGACACCCCTGGTTATTCTAAACCAGATTCGGAAGAATATTCCGCCAAGACGGACGAGCAGATCGCAAGGGGGCAGCTGAATTCCAGCAATTATATTTTGTGGTTCGTTCAGGCGGATGCGGGAACAATTACGGAAGAAGACATTAAATTTATCAAAACGCTCCGGGAGGATATTCCGAAGCTCATTGTTGTAAATAAAGCGGACAAAAAGAACCTGAAAGATCTGAAAGATATTATTTCTAAAATTCGCTCCAATCTGGATCTGAAGGGCGTTCGTTATGTGGATGTATGCGCTTTCAGCTGTAAACATGAGCAGATCGAGGAAGAAGACCTTTTAGCGTTTATTGAGGCGGATGCGGCCAGAATCCGAAGCCAGATAGAGGCCTGGAATGCAGAGGTTTATGAGTCTAATTTTGCGCGGAATTTTAAAGTTCTGTTTGTGCGCTGCAAGGATTTCTATGAGGAAGAGATCGAGGAGGAAAGCCGCAAGCTTACGCGACTGAATATTTCAATCACGAAACTGATGGCTGAGGAGATTGATTCGGAAATATTGGAGCCTTTGCAGCAAATGGTAAAAGACGCCCAAGTGTCAGTGAACGAGCTGAAAGACATCAGCAGGAAGCTGAAAGAGCTTCAGGATGAGTTTTTTACGGAGATCAAGTATATATCGGACATTGTCGGGATCGCTATGCCGGAGCCTTCCGAGATCGATTTGCTTCAGGATAAGATTCAGGATCCGCTGCAGCTGATTGAAAATTACCGCAAAGAAAAAGGATTAAAGCTGAATCCGGAGATTGTAAAAACCCTTTCAGAAACATTTGAGGGGATCGAGCCGGTTATCAATAAAAAGGCCGGCGGAGGAGAGTACAGGAAGGAATTAGTGGATGTCATTAAGGGAAGTTTGAATGTTTCTTTATCAGACATTCATATTAACGATGTGCTGTATAATTCAAAGGAGTATAAGAAGCTGGCTGGAGAGGTTTAAGCGAATCGCCCAGTCAGGAGATAGGAGGAAATCGTTCTATGGAAGGAAAGCCCGGCAGACCTCTGGAGCAGATTAAGAAAACCAATTATAGAAATTACCCGATAAAAAACGCTCTTCTGGAGAATGAAACGGATTACATAAAAAACAATTATTTTCGGCATCTGGCTTTGACGCTGACGCAAAAAGGGGAAGCATCGGAGAATCAGCAGTATTTGTTTTCGCGTATGCTTGAGGGAGCGGGAGCCGAGGATAAAATAGAAGAGTATTTAAGGCAGGCCATGGATATAGAAATAGTCCAGTATATTGAATTCATGGATCAGCTGAAAGAAAAAGAGCTTCGCTATAGGTTTTTGCTGGATGCGATGCTTATTACTTGCTGCGATGCGCATACGGAAGAACAGGTGGAACTGCTGGCCTGTTTTATGGAATCTCTGAAACTGCCGTTGGCGGAGGCGGGATTCATCTGCGGAATCGGCAGAACCGTACTGGAACAGGATAAAGATGGATACTGGGAACAAATGAAAGCAAATGAATGCTTTTCATTTCGGAACTTTGCAAAAGAATATTCCATAGAATATGCCGGAGAATATTTAATGGTTACATCGAATGAAGAGGTTCACTGGTATTTTCCTGAGAAAAAAGAGATTACCAGAGATATGATCTACGCCGGGAATGTACAGGGGGCATTCAATGGAGTTAAAGAGGTTCGGATAAGAAATGCGATATTTGATGTAAGCACGAAGGAGCTGACATTTAAAGAGTGTGGAAAAATAATACTGGAGAACTGTGAATTTCGTGGCGGAAAACACAGCATTCATTTGGTAATGGATGGCGAGGTGAAATTTAGAGATTGTTGTTTTGCAGATTTTACAAAACGGGCGGTGGTAGTTGATTGTAATCCTGAATCAACTATTCGTTTTCATCAATGTAATTTTGAAAGGTGTTATTTGTATTGTAACATTGAGGCATACTTTGATGAGTGGGGAAAGTATGGCGGCGTTATTAAATCGAAAAAGAAATGTGTATTTTATATTGAAAATTCGACTTTTACAGATTGCGGTGTAGTAAATCGCTACTATATGCATAATTCGGCAATTATACTGAATCAAAAAGCAACTGTAAAGAATTGCTGTTTTAAAAATTGCATAGGGTATAAAAGTACGAAAGCGCTTCCGGCAAAGAGAAGTGATAAATGTTCAGAGTCGTTTATGTTTGCTCCCGGTTCCATAAATGAGGGAAACGAGATAATTGATTCGGCAAAATTTTCACTGAAATAATAACGTAAAGAAAGAGGATACAGAAGATGGAACTATCAACAAAGCTTATAAACGGATTAGAAATTCTTTCAGAGGATGAGCGGCAGATTTTAACGGCTTTGGTCAATAAAATGGCTTCGGCTAAAAAAGAGGCGGCTGCAAAAGAGGCTCCTCTGATAAAACAATTAAAAGATGGCGGTAAGGGAAATATTTTCCCGATTCCCAATTCCATGCTGTCACAGGAGACGGATTTTATAAAGAACAGTTATTTCCGGTGTCTTGCCATTGCGTTGACCCAGTGCGGCGATGCAACGGAAAATCAGCTCTGTCTGTATGACCGTCTGGCAGCCGGAGCCGGGATGGAGGGGTATGCGCAGTCCTGTATAAGAAAGTCTTACGATCTTCAATTAGAGCAAGTGCTGGAATTTGTTAGGCTGATAGAAGGGGGACAGTTGCGGTATCGGTTTATCATTGACTTTATGGTTTTGGCAGGCTGTGGTGTCCTGGACCAGAGATTTTATTCGCTCATAGCTGATTTTACTGAAATCCTGAATATGGGTGTGGACGAAGTAAAGTATTTGAGTGATAAAGCAAGGAGCATACTTGCGCAGGAGGCGGAAGCTTACTGGCGATTATCCATGGAAAATACTACCGGAATCAGCGATGCGGTGATGGAAGAATATATGGTAAAGGATGAAGCGGCACTGGAAGGGCTCTTCAAAAAAGCAAGTGGATTGTTCCGGCTCTACAACCCGCAGAAGGCTTTGCCGCTGCTTAAAGAGCTTTCCAATGCGGGGCATGGAGAGTCCAATGCGTTGTTATTTTGGCTTTATATGGATGGATATTACGAAAATGGTCGCTTTTTGGGGGATGGAGATCTGGCGCTCAAATGCCTGCAGAAAGGATACGATGCAGGGGACGTTGTATCCATCATGGGGTATGCATTATTTTTCAGAGAGGAACCAGATGAAGAGTTAGCCAGGCGGACATTGCCAGCGTTGCGGAAACTGGCGGATCAAGGAGATATTTATGCAGAATATATGTTGGGGATTGTAGATATGGGCCCTTTAGAAGGAGAGCCTGACTACTACTCGGCTGTCCGTCACTTTATGAGAGCAAATCGCGACGGATTTTACAGGGCGGTGGGATCTATTTTTTTGCGATATTATCAGAAAAACGCTCCATTTGAAAATGATTGGGTTCATGCATCGTTATGGGCGGAAGAACTGATACGGAATTACGCACTTGGATATAAAACATTTGAAATTGCTTATATGTACATGACTATTGAAGAATATGGATGTGAGGAAGAAGCTATCCAGGACCGGTTTTATGAAAAAGCGATTGGATTGTGGGAGAAACTGGTAGAACTTGGAAATGTGGTGGCAGGCGCAAATCTTGGTTGTATGTATGAATGTGGGTGTGGAACGGACGTTGACATGAATACGGCGGTAAAATATTATAAAATTTCCGCTGAGAGAGGCAGTGCTGTAGGACAGTATAATCTGGCTAGGTGCTATGAAAATGGAGAGGGGGTAGAGGCCAACAGAAATAAAGCCATTGTATGGTATAGAAAGTCTGCGGCGCAGGGGACTGAAAGTGCTAAGGAGGCTTTGCAGAGATTGGGGGAAAGTCTATACTGATGGCGAGAATCGCGGACAATTGCGCGAAGATGGTTTCGGGCGCATGGGTTTTCTGGTTCCTATGAGAATGATAAATGGATAAAAATTTGGATGAAAGGCATAAGGAGCAGCTTATGAATCTGGCGGAATTACAGAATGAGCTTCGCGCCATCGGCAATAAGGTGAATGAACTTGAAACGGCGGTGGCGCAGATGAAGCCAAAGACGGAAAATGAAATGGCGGATATGTATAAGGCCATTACTAACTTGGCGATCCGGCATCCGCTTACCGGGCGCGGTTTGGATGAAGCGGGGGAGAATGCTCGGAACATGTATATCAAGATATTGGCGGGCATGGTTTTTTGCGAGGAAGACTTTCGGGAAGAAAGGCTTCTGTATATAGCGAGGATAGCGGCGGGCATAAGGGGGGAGAGTTTCTCGTTGGAACAGATTATAGCGCAAGGGAGCGGGCTGGATGAAACGGACATGGAGAATATGTGCGCCGATATGGAGCCTGTAAGGGATTATTTTCTCCTGGACGCTTTTACAGTGGCCAATATCTGTGGGAAGGCATCTGAAAAAATATTGTCAATCCTTGCGGAATTTGTCACGGTATTTGATTGCAGCCATGAAGACGTTGCGGTTTTTGCGGCTGTTTCCAGAGGGATGCTGACGGAAGATTTTGACGGCCTTGATGCGATAGGGTGTGAGGTTGCTCAAAAGTGGAGCGGGAAATTCCGGGGAATCATACCAGAGCAGTGGCTGGTGGAGCGCAGGGTGTTATGTGGAAGGTATTTTAAAGATCGGTTCATAGTAAGTTCAAAAAGAGATGCAGGCACTGTTGTGTATAAAGGGGAAAAGTTGGTATTACTTGAGAAAAAAGTTAGCAAAAAGACTTATTACGATAGAATCTTTCAATCTATATCTACTATATCTACTCAGAAGGATGGCGTTGTATATTTTATTGAGGATGCTATCAGAGATAACAAAGGTAGATTTGAAGAGTTTGTCAAGGTTTATGTTGTCAGCGGATTTGACAACTATGCGGATTTCTGCAGATGGTACAGGAACCCAGAGTAGGCACAGTTTATAGCGGATAAAGAGAGGAGACAGCAAGGTGGAAATATTGCAGATAAATGACGCGCAGTTTACAGATTTTACAGACGGCGTTCAGAAAATAATGACTTCCCTTGAGGGGAAAGCAAAACAGGATGATATAGCGGGGCTTGAAAAGCTTATTTCTAATTTCAGGTTAAAGGTCGGGGATTTTTTCCGGCAGGAGAGGAAGCTGAACATTGGCGTGGTAGGGCAGGTGAAGGCGGGGAAATCTTCTTTTCTGAATACCCTTCTTTTTGACGGACAGGAAATCCTTCCAAAAGCGTCAACGCCGAAAACGGCCACTCTGACCAAGATGGAGTATGCCGAGGAGAATATCATCCAAATTGAATATTACACGGAGGATGAATGGAGCGTTCTGGAAGAAAATGCCGCCGTTGACCTGGAGGATGAGATCTATACTTCCGCGCGGGAGATTGTGTCTATGGTCAGGCAAAACGGCGTAGATCCCTATGCACACCTGAAAAAAGGGACAGAGAATATCCATTTTGATTCCTATGAGGATTTGATTGCCCATTTGAATGATTATGTAGGGGAGGACGGAAAGTTTACGCCCATTGTCAAGGCGGTGACGCTTTTTCTTCACAAAGAAGAATTTGAAGGACTTTCAATTGTTGACACGCCGGGGCTGAATGATCCCATTGCTTCCCGTACAATCCGCACGAAGGAGTTTATGGAAGTTTGCGATGTGGTGTTTTTCCTCAGCCAGTCAGGCAGTTTTCTGGATAAAAGTGACTGGACGCTTCTCTCCAGCCAGTTGCCGCAGAAAGGAGTGAAAAAGCTGGTCTTAATTGCCAGTAAGTATGATAGCGGAGTCAGGGATGTTCTGCGGGTGCGAACAGAAGAGGATGATATTTTTGGCGAGGATGAAAACACTGCGGATAACATTCCCAAGGCCAGAAAGATTATTCAGAGAAAGCTGAAAAAACGCGCCAAAGGAAAAGTAAATGAGTTTATAAAAGATCTGGAGGCGAGAGGGAGCGGCAGGGAATTGATTGAGGTTGTCTCACAATGCGCAAGCCCGATTCTTGTTTCTTCTATGGCATTTAATATGTCCAATAAGGAGCCGGAGGCCTACAGTGCAGAAGAGAGGAATGTATATTCCGCCTTAAAGATTTTCTCGTCCGATATGGAAAAAGACCTGAAATTGCTTGGAAATTTCGAGGAGGTTCAGAGGATTTTCGATGAAGTTGTAAGTGAGAAAAGCGCAATTCTTGAAAAGAAAGCCAGGGGATTTGTGCCGGATGCGACAGAGGAGCTTAGGAGTCTTTTGCTTGAATTTAAGAAAAAGGCGGAGAAGAGAATCGCTGTGTTGTCCGGAAGCGACCATGATAAGCTGATTGAGCAGCGAAAAGCGGTGGAAGAGCAAATTGGGAACATTAAGGCCGACATTGCGGATGTTTTTGGCGAAATTTCCGCTAAACTGGAGGCGGAGAAAGCAGCGGGCATCCGCGAGCTTCGGGAGGCCAGCAAAGATTATACGGAAATTCGGGATCGGGTTGGCTCAAAAACAGTCCGGGAATCGTATAGGGTGTCAGATTCCGTATGGTATAAGCCCTGGACATGGGGGTCGAGTCATATAGCGTATAGTACACATACGGAGCATTATTCCTATTGCATTGCAAGTGACGCCATCGAAAACTTAAGGAGGTATTCGGTTGAAGCTTCAAATCAGGTGGAGGAAGTCTTTACAGAAGCGTTGCAGTTGAAAGAAATCAAGAGAAAGCTTCTGAATGTGGTGGTTAATAATTTTGATATGGGGAGTGAGAAGTATGACTCGTCTCTTTTTCGGATCATGGTGGAAGAAGTCATAAGCGCGATCGAATTTCCTGTTTTTACGCTGGACATATCGGATGCAATGAATGGAATTGCAGGACGTTTTAACGGAGAGCTTACTTCTGCGGGAGAACGTGTAGAATTGGCAGAGGCCCAGACGAAAGCCCTTTCAAGAATATATGATGAATTGTGCATGAAACTTGCGGCAAAAGTCAAGGAGTTTAAGGCTTCTATGGATTCTATCGGAAAGAATGTGCAGGAGACGCTGCTGACAGAAATAAATAAAGAATTTGAAATGCTTATGCAGGAGTGTGAGAATAGGGACGCTGAAATTGCGGGTTATAAAGATTATATGTCCGTGCTTGAAGCGGAAGTGGCGAAATTATAAGGAGGCGTTGCCATGGTGGATTTACCAGTAACCGCACAAGCGCAGCTGGACAAGGCTTTTCTGCGGTCAATTGATGATGCGTCCAGTATTATCACTAAGAGTTATTTGGACAAGCTGGAATCCTATGAGATCATACGCCCATCAGAAGAGGATGTCGATATCGATCCCAAAGAGGTGGGGGCTTTTTATAAACTGACAAAGCTTGTATGGAACAAGGACGAGAATTTCCTGGATAAACTGACTACGATTATCAATGTGGCGTATTCTATTAGAAGCAGTCTGGTAACTATAATTACCAGTGATGGCGGTTTCATGGATTATTACATCGGCATTTTGTCAAAGGAGTTTCGCACGGCTGCTGATAAAGGGCGCAGAAACGCAGACAGGAAAGCTTTTTCAGGAGCGTTGTCCGGGAATATGATTGGTTCGGATATACAGAGCGTGTCAGGCGATGAGTTGGAAGCTTTGCAGAAAAAGGCATTTGGCAAGGGCGGAGATAAGAGCATATCTTCTGTTTCTGGAATCGTCGCGTTGAGAAGCGATGGACAGTCTGGCATAGATGCTTATGTGCAGGGCATTGAGAATCTTGTAGATTCCCTCAAGGGAATGAAGTATACCATTTTGATGATTGCGGATCCGATCTCGACCAGTGAAGTGCAGGTGATAAAACAGGGATATGAAATGCTGCATACACAGTTATCGGTTTTTAGAAGCAGAGCGGTGACGATGACGGAGAACGATGCCCAATCTCTTTCCAGGGCGCAGACGGAAGGGATCACAAAGGGAATTTCCACAGGAATTTCCATGACACAAAGCAAAACTATTTCAAAAGGCAAATTTGCGTCTGTGGGCGTAAACGCGGGGCTTAATGTGGGCATTCCCGGAATTTTGGGAGTAAGCGCAGGCATTGGGGTCACGGGCGGCAAGAGTTCCGGAAGAGCGAATACGACAGGGAGAACCGATACGACGACCGAAATAAATCAACGGAATCAGAGCGCGACTCGAACAGTGGGAACCACAAAGACCATAGGCAAAAGTCTCCAGGTGAACTATGAAAACAGGACTGTCCGGGCTCTTCTTGATAAGATTGATCGTTATTTAGAACGCCTTGACAATTGTGAAAGTTTTGGGGCATTTGACTGCGCTTCTTATTGCTTTGCGGATACGAGAGAAGAAGCCCTTGCGGTTGCAAGTAATTATAATGCTATACTTAGGGGCAAGGATTCCAGTATTCAGGCTTCTCATATTAACACATGGCATAGAAGTGATGAAACAAAATTGTTGCATAAATATTTGTCTTCGTATGTGCATCCAAGGTTCAGCGACAAAAGGGATTCAGATGGTGGCGATCGCATCATTGTATCGCCGGCATCCATTATCAGTGGAAACGAGTTGGCTATACAGGTGGGATTTCCCAAGAAATCTGTGAATGGCATTACTGTGACGCCGATGGCGGCTTTTGGCAGAAATATGCCGGTTGTTTCGCAGGAGCGTCGGATTCCGATGGGGGCATTGTACCATATGGGACGAGCCGATGGCGGCGGTTCAGAGCTTTATTTAGATTTGAACAGCATCGCGATGCATACTTTTATTACGGGCTCAACGGGCGCGGGGAAGTCCACGGTAATTTATCATATTTTGGATGAATTGTCGCAAAGGGAGGCGCCGAACGTTCCAGGTAAAAAAATTAAGTTTCTGGTCATTGAACCGGCTAAGGGCGAGTACAAAAATCGGTATGGAAACAGGAGGGATGTTCATGTATATGGCAGCAATTCCGATAAAACGCCGCTTTTGCGCATTAACCCATTTAGTTTTCCAGAAGCCATTCATGTTCTTGAACATATAGACAGACTGATTGAGATTTTTAATGTGTGCTGGCCGATGTACGCGGCAATGCCGGCTGTACTTAAAGAAGCCATTGAACGGTCGTATATGGCTGCCGGATGGGATCTTTCCAGTTCAAATTGCAAATATCAGAATCGAGATGGAGAGTGTCTGTATCCAACTTTTAAGGATGTCCTTGGGCAAATTAATCTTGTTATGGAAGAGTCAGAGTATTCTGCAGACAGCAAAGGAGATTATAAAGGAGCGTTATGCACAAGAGTGAAGTCCCTTACGAACGGGATATATGGACGGATTTTTGCATCAAATGAGATTTCGGCCAAGGATTTATTTGATGAAAATGTGATTATAGATTTATCACGTATTGGTTCCTCTGAATCAAAAGCTTTAATCATGGGGATTTTGGTGATGAAGCTTCAGGAGTATAGAATGTGCATGGAGGATGGGATGAATCTTCCAGTTCGCCATGTGACGGTTTTGGAAGAAGCGCACAATATTTTGAAGAGAACTTCTCAAAATACATCGCAGGAGAGCGCGAATGTCGCAGGGAAAGCTGTGGAGCTTCTCGCTAATTCCATTGCTGAAATGAGGACATATGGAGAAGGGTTCATCATAGCGGATCAGTCTCCAGGCCTTTTGGATATGTCTGTGATTAGAAATACAAATACCAAAATTATCTTACGGCTCCCAGATTTGTCTGACCGTGAACTTGTTGGAAGAGCGGCGGGTTTGTCAGAAGAACAGATCCTTGAGTTATCTAAACTGCCGACATTTGTCGCATCGATTTACCAGGATAACTGGATGGAGCCCGCGCTTTGTAAATTTACACCAAAGTTTTCATCCAAGGACGAGAAATATATTTATAAAAAAACGGATGCTGCTCGGGAGGATGATTGGAAAAAGTATGTTTCTTTGCTTATTATGTCTGTGGGAGAACGAAATAAACTTGACCGTGAATATATCGAGGATCTGCAGGATAAAATCTATCAGATTAATGTTTCGTCAGAGGCTAAAATTGCTTTTATGAAGTATTTAACAGCTAAAGATAAGGATGAGATACAAAGATACCGCAGGATGTCGCTTTATGGATTTTTCAATTCAGAAACAGCGTTTTCTTTTGCTAAGCATTATGATAAAGATTATTCTGCGTGGTATGGTCATATGTGTGAAACACTTCGCCCAGATATCTGTGTATTTGAAGAAAGGGATAGACAGAGGGTAGTGGCGAATCTTGCAATGGAAAATGTTGCTGTAAGACAAGATGCGCAGGCGATTGAACTATTTAACAAGTTGATGGGAAATCCATAGGGGAGGCGAACGCAATGGAATTTAAAATAAATGAGATGTCGGATTCCCCTAAAATGTCGAAGGCGGAAAGTAATGAAGTTTCAGAGGAAGCAAGACAGAACTTTGATAAGCTGATGGGGGACGATGATTTACCTGAAAATCCAGCATTTTTTGATGCTGATTCCAATATGGAAGAGGCGGATAATTCGACGTTATGTGAATTAAATGATAAAGAAAGGCAAATGCTGAAGGATGGGCTTGGATGGCCGGATAAGAAGATTAATGATAATTGCCGTATTGATGCTGACGGCGTTATCCATTATAAAACCGATTGCCAGGATAAAGAAGGGCAGACTGCAGATTGCGGAGTTTATTATGAGCGAAAAATATTTACATATATGAACATAAAGATTGAAGGTGTGTTTCCGGTATTTCACAGTGTTTTTGATACAGATCTGCCAGAGGAAAATTATCAGAGTTCAAACGTCAAGCAATTCAGTGAATGTAACAAAAAACTAGGGGAAGGCATAAAAGATGATCCTGGCCTAAAAGATGTGTTTACGAAAGAACAGCTTGGGGATATTGAGTCTGGGAGAACGCCTCGGGGATACACCTGGCATCATATGGAAGAGCCGGGCAAGATGCAGTTGGTAAGGACGGAAGATCACGATAAAAGGATTGGCGGCGCAGCGCATACCGGCGGCAATTCAATATGGGGGAATAAATCCATAGAAAAACCAGAAGGATTAATGCAGAAAGGAGAGGCATTTTAATGGCTGTTATTTGTGCAGAGATTGTAGAAATCAGCAATCCAGGAGTATTCGGGGAACTGGAAAAAGAATATGGATTTAAGTTTGAAGAAGATGTTAAAAGCTTCTTTATGGAAAATAATGGGGGAATTCCTGAACAAAACATGATCGAAGTGAATGGTGAAGAATATGAGGTTAGATGTTTTTTGTCGTTTAATAGCGGTGAATACAATAGCATTGATATACCGATGGATTCTTTTCAAAAGGAAACTCATGGAAAAATAATTCCAATAGCGAAGGATTCTGGTGATAATTATTACTGCATCCATATTGAAAACGGCAAGGTCTATTATTGGGATAAAGATGAAAATCTTTATTATAATCTTGCTGATTCATTTGGGACGTTTTTGGAATATTTTAACGAGCGATAATTTTTCTTGGAAAATGAAAGGAATATAGGAATGAAAAAGAAGAATACATATAAAATTTTATTATTTATGTTGACGGTAGTAATATGCTGCGGTTTTGAAAAATTAGTTGTAGATGCAGCGGGAAATACAACGATGAATCGCGCGGTGAATGTAACTAAAAAAATACAAAAAATAGTGGTCAGGCCGCAATCTCTTACCTTTTATACAGGAGGAAAGGCTAAGTCATTGAGGGTATTCAATGCCAAAGGACGAATAACTTATAAGACCAGTGATTTTAAGGTTGCGAAGGTAAATTCCAAAGGAAAAGTAACTCCCAAATTCCCTGGAAGCGCGATTATAACCGTCAAAGCAGCTGGAAATAAAACTTACAAAGCTGCCACGGTGAGGATAAAAATAAAGGTGTATAAAAGGCCTAAAAATGTTGGCGATTTTTTAAAATCTTATAAACAAAAAAATTATGCAAAAGCAAAAGTATTGTCAAAAAGGCTTCCATCTAAAGCGAAGGAAGCATGTATACGGAATATGAGTGATGAGATGAAGGATGCATATTGGAGAAAAGTGGAATTTTTTCGGAAATCATATTATTACGAAGAGGATCCCTGGTTATGGAATTACTTTTTAACTGATATTAATAAGGATGGCGTACCAGAGCTTATGATTCGCTATGGCAGTTGCGAAGCGGATGTAAGATCAATATTTTATACATATAAAAATGGAAAGGCAGTGCAAATAGGAATTAAATATGTATCACATGCGGGGTTCTTTGCATATCCGGATGGAAATGGCCTTATCGTTCAAACAGCGCATCAGGGTTATGAAACATTAAAAAAAATTACTTGGTCGAATGGAAAAATACAAATGATAGAAATTGGTCACCGTGATGTGGGGATGGGGGCATATATGGATATACCTTATCAATTGAAAAGCCATTCTTTTTGGAATGAAGAAGAGCGTTGCGAAATGATAGATTATAGAGATCTTATTTAATGGAAGTGATGCATATAAGATATATCAAGTAAGAAGTTTTGCAAAAACAAAGCGCAACGTCTATAAATAGCTAAAAATGAATTCGGATATTTAAGAGGAATGTAGACCATTCATCACGGAATGCCTGCCAGAGAATAACAGGAGAGAAAAGGGGAATCAGAGAAAATGTCAAGGAACCACTGAAAAAATTGTAAAACTCAAAAAATCAATTCACATATTATAATAATGAAACAATGTCCACAGGGCAGGCTCCAATTACGGATCCTGCCCTATTTTTGGTGTGCCCGGTGGGCACACGTTCTAACGGGTGAAAGTCCCCAATCCGCC
>CAYOWU010000033.1:0-40508 GCA_964407765.1 uncultured Lachnospiraceae bacterium | reverse complement strand
AGCGGCTTCCCGCTTCTTTGCGTCCGTAATAAGATTGGTTTATCCTTTATAAAATCATCCTTTTTCTGCATTTTACAGAAAAAGCAGAAAATTGTCAAGTATTTTTCAAAAACCGCATGTAAAATCCGCCGCTTATCGGCTCAGGAAAAAAAACCGGTCAGCGCGTCCAGGGTTTTTAGAAGCACCGAGAGTTCATCCTCGTCCAGCCGCTCCAGAATCGTCTGCACCATCCGCCGGTGGTATTCTTCGTGGTGGAGATAGGCTTTTTGGCCTTTCTCCGTCAACCTGACGAACACCACCCGCCGGTCTTCTTTGCTCCTGTTTCGCTCCACATACTGTTTTTTCACCAGGCTGTTCATGGATGTGGTCAGAGAACCCACGGTTATTTTCAGTTCCCTGGCAATGGAAGACATATTTTTCCCCTCTCCCAGGCCCACCGCTTCGATTACATGCATGTCGTTGTTGGTCAGGTCTTTGAATTCTTCCGTTATAATGGCTTTCCCTTCCTGATCCCAGATCTGGTGGATCAGGTTCACCAATGCGTGATTGATTTTCTTATATGCTTCTTCCATTGCCTTTCGTCCTCTCATTTTGGTCCCCTATGGCATAAGGGAATTTATCACTTCTCGTACTGTTTCTATATGATCCGCCTCGTAGGCGTACGCGCCGCAGAACAAAAGCCCTTCCTCTGTCTCTCCTCTGGCGGCGCGGATCAGCGCTTCCGTGATGCAGTAGGGCGTGTGGGCGGGGTCACAGGCGTCCAGGCACCTGTGGCAGGGGCCGTGGGGAATTTTCTCCCCGGCCATCACTTTTTCCATAAAGGGATTTAAGATGGCCCGGCCCGGCATGCCCACCGGACTTTTCACAATGGAAACCTGTTTTGCTGCCGCCTTTATATACGCCTGTTTGTAGCGGATGTCCGCGTCGCATTCTTCTGTGGTCACGAACCGGGTGGCTGCCTGGATGGCGTCCACGCCCAGGGAAAACGCGTGCGCCGCCTGCCCGCGGGTTCGGATTCCACCGGCCAGCGCGGTGGGAATCCGGCATTGGCTGGCTTCTTCGCACTGGCGCACGACCGCCAGAATCTCCCTCACTTCCCGGTCGTAAGCGCCAATCTGGTCGGGCAGGTATTCGTCCAGCTGCTCCCGGGTAAATCCCAGATGACCGCCCGCCAGGGGCCCTTCGATGACCAGCAGATCCGGCGTCCGCCCGTATTTTTTGTCCCAGTATTTTAAAATTACCTTCGCCGATTTGGCGGTGGACACGATGGGGGCCAGCTTCGTTTTGGCGCCCTTTGCGATCCTGGGAAGCGCCATGGGAAGCCCCGCCCCGGAAATAATGATGTCCGCCCCGGTTTTCAGCACGGCCCGCACGTAGTCTTCATAGTCCCGCATGGCCACCATAATGTTGAATCCGATGATTCCCTCCGGCGCCAGGGTGCGGGCTTTGTCGTATTCTTTCTGAATCGCGCGAAGATTGGCCTCTTTTGTATTTCGGTCAAAATCCGGTTCCCGATAACCAATCTGAGCGGCAGAGATGATTCCTATGCCGCCTTCTTTCGCCACAGCCCCCGCAAGGCGGCCCAGGCTGATTCCTATGCCCATGCCGCCTTGTATAAGCGGAAGCTTCGCTTCTATATTTCCCATTTTCAATGGTTTTATCTGCATATTATTCTCCCTACATATTTCGGAACCTCTGGTATCTGCGCCGCGCCAGCTCCTCGCCGTCCAGGCCCGCGCGCTGCTTTAGAAATTCTTCGATCCAGTTTCCCAGCGGCTCCGTCACTGCCTGGATATTTTCCGCGGAAAACTCTGCCGGCTCGGCCAGCACCCGCTCCACCACGCCCAGCGCGTAGAGGTCTCCTGCCGTGAGCTTCATTACCTCCGCCGCCTCCTTCGCTTTCTTGCTGTCCTTCCACAGAATGCTGGCGAACCCTTCCGGCGACAGAACGGAATAGATGGAATTTTCCAGCATCCACACTTCGTCCGCCGTGGCCAGGGCCAGGGCGCCGCCGCTGCCCCCTTCCCCGATTACGATGGACAGGATGGGCGTCTTTAAGGCCGACATCTCGTAGAGGTTTCTGGCGATGGCTTCCCCCTGGCCCCGCTCTTCCGCCTCCACGCCGCAGAACGCCCCGGGCGTATCCACCAAGCAGATCACCGGCCGGTGGAATTTCTCCGCCTGCTTCATCAGCCGCAGGGCTTTCCGGTACCCGTCTGGGGAGGGCATTCCGAAATTACGCTGGATGTTTTCCTTCGTGTCCCGGCCCTTTTCCTGGGCGATCACCGTCACCGGCGTTCCCCGAAAGCTGGCAATGCCTCCGATAATGGCCTGGTCATCGCCGTAATAGCGATCCCCGTGCAGCTCCATGAAATCCTCAAAAAGCGCCTCGATGTAGTCTTTTCCCACCGGACGGCCTTTTCGCCTGGAGGCCAGCACCCGGTCCCAGGCTTTGGCTTTATCCATCCCTGCGGGGATTTTCAGGCATTGGCGGGATTGCTCCCCGGACTGTTTGAAATCGGGCTTTTGGTTTTTGTGGAGCTTCAGCAGCCGGCCCAGCGTCTCCCTCATCTGGGGCCGCTTTACAATCCCGTCTATGAAGCCATGCTCCAGGAGAAATTCCGAACGCTGGAATCCTTTGGGCAGCTTCTGGCCGATGGTTTGGCCGATGACTCTGGGGCCGGCGAATCCGATCAGGGCTTTTGGCTCCGCCAGGATGATGTCCCCCAGCATGGCAAAGCTGGCCGTGACGCCCCCGGTGGTGGGGTCGGTCAGCACAGTGATATAGAAAAGCCCGGCGTCATTGTGTCTTTTTAACGCCGCCGAGGTTTTCGCCATCTGCATCAAAGAGACAATCCCCTCCTGCATCCGGGCGCCGCCGGAACAGGCGAAGATGATAAGAGGCAAGCCTTCTTCGGTGGCGCGCTCCACGGCCCGGGTGATTTTCTCCCCCACGGCCTCTCCCATGCTGGCCATAAGAAAACGCCCGTCGCATACCGCCAGCGCCGCCTCGGTTCCTTCTATGCGCACGCGGCCGGTAGTCACGGCCTCATCAAGCCCCGTTTTTTCCTGAAGCGTGGCCAGCTTTTCTTCGTATCCTTTGAACTGCAGGGGATTTTTGGTGGAAAGCCCCCGATCCCATTCCTCAAATGTGCCTTCATCCGCCACCGACTCGATGCGCCGATAGGCGTGCATCCGGAAATAGCCGCCGCATTTTGGACAGATAAAGTTGCCTTTTTTTGCGTCCTCCGCGATGATGGCCGCCTTACACATGTTGCATTTTCTCAAAAGGCCCTCCGGCACTTCCGGACGGCTGTCGTCTGCGGTTCCTGGATTTCTTCTCTTTGGCAGTCTGGTCTTTTTAAACATATTGTCTAGCTTCATACCATATCACCTTGCATTTTCTCAATAAATTCAATGTCAATGTTGCCGGACAGGTAATCCGGATGATTCAGGATTTCGTATTGATAGTCCACGTTGGTGTCGATGCCCTCAATAATGACCTCCCCCAGCGCGCTCTGCATCTTGTGGATGGCCTCCTCCCGGTTTTTGGCCCACACAATCAGCTTCGCCACCATAGAATCATAGTAGGGCGGGATGGCATAGCCGCTGTAAATGGCGGAATCGATGCGGATGCCTTTGCCGCCCGGCAGGTACATGTCTGTAATGGTTCCTGGGGACGGCCGGAAGTTCTTGGAAGGATTCTCGGCATTGATGCGGCACTCAATGGCGTGGCCGGTTAAATGCACGTCTTTTTGGCTGTAGGAAAGCTTTTTGCCGGAGGCGATGCGGATCTGTTCTTTTACCAGATCGATGCCTGTCACCCACTCCGTCACCGGATGCTCCACCTGGATACGGGTGTTCATTTCCATGAAATAATATTTCCCGGAAGGCTCCAGAAGAAACTCTATGGTTCCCGCGTTGACGTACCCCGCCGCCTTCGCCGCCCGGACCGCCGCACGCCCCATCTCTTCGCGCAACTTGTGGCTTAGCGCGATGGACGGGGATTCCTCGATCATTTTCTGGTGGTTCCGCTGGATGGAACAGTCCCGCTCCCCCAAATGAATCACATTGCCGAAACTATCCGCCAGAATCTGAAATTCAATGTGCCGGGGATGCTGGACAAAGTGTTCGATATACATGGTTCCGTCCCCGAAGGCTTTTTGCGCCTCTTTCTGGGCCGTCTGGAAGCTCTGCTCAAACTCACTTTCCGTATAAGCCGTGCGCATCCCTTTTCCACCGCCGCCCAGCGCCGCTTTTACAATCACAGGATATCCGATTCGCGCGGCCTCCTTTAAACCCGTCTGCGCATCGTAAATGGCCTCTTCGCTTCCGGGAATCACCGGAACGCCGGCCGCCGCCATGGTATTTCTGGCCTCCTGCTTGTTGCCCAGCCGGGCGATCACATCCGCGCTTGGTCCGATAAACGTAATGCTGCACTGCTGACACAGCTGCGCAAACCGGCTGTTCTCCGACAGGAATCCAAATCCCGGATGGATGGCGTCCGCCCCTGTGATCACCGTAGCGCTGATGATGCTCTCCATATTCAGGTAACTTTCCTGTGAAGGCGCAGGCCCGATGCAGACCGCTTCGTCCGCCAGCTTCGCATGGAGCGCCTCTTTGTCCGCCTGGGAATAGACCGCCACCGTCTCGATTCCCATTTCCCTGCAGGCGCGGATAATCCGCACCGCAATCTCTCCCCTGTTGGCTATCAATACTTTCTTGATCATCTTACCACCTTATCCAATCCATAATCTGTCGTCTGCCGTTTAAGTCTATCCCACCATAAATGTCAGTTCCGCGCTGACGATCACTTTGCCGTCCACGCTGGCCGTGGCCTCGCCCACGCCCACGGGGCCTTTTCGCTTGATGATTTTCGTCTCCAGGCGCAGCTTGTCTCCGGGGACTGCTTTTCCCCTGAATTTGCATTTGTTGATGCCGCCGAAATAAGCCACTTTTCCTTTGTTTTCCTCCAGGCTTAGGATGGCCACCGCTCCGGCCTGGGCCAGCGCCTCCACGGTCAGCACGCCCGGCATCACCGGTTCCTGGGGAAAATGCCCCGCGAAGAAGTCTTCGCGATACGTCAGGCATTTATAGCCCACCGCGTACTGTCCCGGCTCGTAATCTTCGATGTAATCCAGCAGCAAAAACGGATGCCGGTGGGGAATGATTTCTTTGATCTGGTTAATGTCTAAATGTTTCATAACGCCTCCTACTCAATTCGGAACAATTCCTGCCCGTATTCCACGGCCTGCCCGTTGGAAACATAGATTTCCGCGATGGTTCCGTCGTAATCGCTCTCTATTTCGTTCATCAGTTTCATGGCTTCCACAATGGCCAGAGTCTGGCCCTTTGTCACCTTATCCCCCACGGACACGAAAGGGGCCGCGTCTTCCGCCGGGGCCGCGTAGAAGGTTCCCACCAGCGGGGATTCCACGATTTTTCCGTCCGGTGCGGAAGCGGGCGCAGGCGCCGCTGTCTGAACCGCCGGGGCTGCCGCTTTCACCATTTCTGTCGCCGCAGGCGCAGGCGCCGCCGCTGATTCCTGCGCCTGTTTTTTGGTCAGGTGAAGCTTTACGCCGCCTTCCTCGTATTTCAGCCCGGTCAGCTCGGACCTGGACACCGTCTCAATCAGCCGAATCAGATTTTCAAATTCCATATGATAAACACCCCCAGGGATCAGTCTGTATATTTTTTCAGAAGCAAAGTTGCGTTGTGTCCGCCGAATCCAAGGGAGTTGGTCAGCGCATAGTGAATTTCCCGCTGGATGGGCGCGCCCACGGCATAATTCAGATCGCACTCTTCGTCCACGTTTTTCGTGCCCATGGTCTGATGGACGAAGCCGTCCTGGATGGCTTTCACGCAGACGATAAATTCCACGCCTCCGGCGGCGCCCAGCAAGTGTCCAATCATGGATTTGGTGGAGTTTATGGCCGTCTTGTGCGCCGCGCCGCCCAGCGCCAGTTTAATGGCCTTCGTCTCGAAAAGATCGTTGTGGTGGGTGCCGGTGCCGTGGGCGTTGACGTAGTCCACCTGGTCCGGGGAAATGCCGCCCTCTTTTATGGCGAGCTCCATGGCTTTTGCGGCGCCGCTGCCGTCCTCCGCCGGGGAAGTGATGTGATAAGCGTCCCCGGTGGCTCCATAGCCGGCCAGCTCCGCGTAAATCTTCGCCCCACGCGCCTGGGCATGTTCCAGTTCTTCCAATACTGCAACCCCGGCGCCTTCGCCCAGCACGAATCCGTCCCGGTCTTTATCAAAGGGTATGGAGGCCCGCAGCGGGTCCGGGGAAGCGGACAGAGCCGTCAGGCTGGTGAAGCCCGCCACGCCCAGGGGACAGATACAGCTCTCCGCCCCACCGGCCAGCATTACGTCCGCGTCTCCATACTGAATGGCCCGAAACGCGTCGCCGATGGAATGGGTTCCTGAAGCGCAGGCCGTCACCACGTTGGTGCATTTTCCTTTTAGGCCCAGCTGGATGGAAATGTTTCCGGCCGCCATATTGGAAATCATCAGCGGCACCATCAATGGATTCACCCGGGCCGGGCCTTTACTCTGAATCCGCTCATATTCCCGTTCCGTCTCCCGCAGGCTTCCAATGCCGGAACCAACGATTACGCCGACGCGATAGGGGTCTTCTCTGGAAATGTCAAGTCCGGCGTCTTCAAAGGCTTCCCGGGCCGCCGCAACGGCAAACTGGGCGAAAGGCTCCATTCTCTTGGCGGATTTAAAATCCATCCGCTCTTTCGCCGAAAAGCCTTTTACCTCCGCGGCCAGCTTCACTTTGTAATCCGCCGTGTCGAACTGGGTAATTTCCCCGATTCCCACCTTCCCGGCCTTGACGCCGTCCCAGAACTCCGGCACGGTGTTTCCGATGGGGGTAACCGCTCCCATTCCGGTGATTACGACTCTTCTTTTCATACTGCTATTCATTTCTACCTTCCTCCTAATATCCGACCGTACGTCCGAACTTACATGACCATTCCGCCGTCTACGTGAATCACCTGTCCGGTGATATATCCTGCCTCTTCCGACGCAAGAAACGCCGCGGCCGCCGCCACATGCTCTTTTTTCCCGAATCCGCCCAGAGGAATCTGCGCCACGGCCGCCTCTTTGACCTGATCCGACAATACGGCTGTCATATCCGTCTCTATAAAGCCCGGCGCGATGGCATTGACGGTGATTCCTCTGGAAGCCAGCTCCCGGGCCGCCGCTTTGGTAAGGCCAATGAGGCCCGCCTTGGAAGCCGCATAGTTGGCCTGGCCCGCGTTGCCCGTCACGCCAGATACCGACGACATGTTGATGATGCGCCCGCTTCTCTGTTTTAGCATCTGACGGGACGCGAAGCGGATCGTATTGAAAGCGCCTTTTAAATTGGTGTCGATGACTTTGTCAAAATCTTCTTCGGACATTTTCATCAGCAGACCGTCCTGGGTGATCCCCGCATTGTTCACCAGAATGTCCAGATGGCCATACTCTTTGATTACGTCCTGTATAAATTTCCGGCACTGTTCGTAATCGGCCACGTTGCACTGATAAACGGAGGCGGCGCCGCCCTTTTCCTGGATTTCCTTTTGCGCTTCCAGGGCTTTTTCCTCGGAGCCGTTGTAGTTGATGACCACGGCCGCGCCCTGAGAGGCCAGCTTCTGGGCGATGGCTTTGCCGATTCCCCGGGAGGCTCCTGTCACAATGGCTGTTTTTCCTTCTAACATTCTCATTCTCCTTTCAGGGCGGCGACCGCCTTTTCGATGTCTTCCCATGTGGAAATATTGCACACCTTATATTTGGGATTGATTTTCTTCATAAATCCGGCCAGCGTTTTTCCCGGCCCGATTTCCACGAACTGCTCCACACCGTCGGCGATCATGGCCTCCATGCTCTGCATCCAGCGCACCGGAGAGCTGATCTGCCGCGCCAGAAGGCCTTTCGTCTCAGCGATGTCCTCCACTTTCTGCGCCGTCACGTTGGTCACGTAGGGGATGGTCAGCGGGTGAAGCTGCGTATGTTCCAGCTCTTTTTCCAGCTCTTTTGCCGCAGGCGCAAGCATGGGGGAATGGAACGGGCCGCTGACGTTTAGCATCAGGGTTCGTCTGGCCCCGGCTTCTTTTAATTTCACCGCGGCGGCTTCCACGCCGGATTTTTTCCCGGTGATGACAATCTGTCCGGGACAGTTGTAATTGGCGATGGTCACGTCCTCAAAGCCTTCCAGGACTTCTTCGATTTTATCCGCTTCCAGAGCCATCACCGCGCACATGGCGCCTTCCCCGGCGGGAACGGCGTTTTGCATGAGGATGCCCCTTTTTCGCACCAGGCGGATGGCGTCCATGTCCTCCATGCCGCCGGCTACGGCGATGGCCGCGTATTCGCCCAGGCTTAAGCCCGCCGTTATGTCTGGCGCAAGGCCCGCTTCCAGCGCCGCCTTTGTCATGGCGAGACAGGCGGTGACCATGGCCGCCTGGGTGTATTCCGTAAGATCCAGCCGGTCGTTTTCCTCAAAACAGAGGGCCTTCACATCCATATCCAGCGTTACGCTGGCTTTATCGAAAATCTCTTTTGAGGCGGCGCATTTTTCATAAAAATCCGCGCCCATCCCCGCTTTTTGCGCCCCCTGGCCTGGGTAAATAAATGCCATTTTCTTTTTACTCATACAGCCCACATCCTTTCATCCGCGCGTCGGTTTCCGCCACCAGCTTTTGGATCAGCGCTTTGCAGGTCATCCGCTCTTTGACCATGCCGGCGATCTGGCCCGCCATGACGCTGCCGTTTTTCACGTCGCCGTCCACCACGGCGTTTCTTAAGCCGCCCAGGGTCAGATACTCCAGCTCCTCGAAGCTGGCGCCCTGTTCTTCCATGGCGATGTACTTCTTGGTCATCTCATTTCTAAGCGCGCGAATGGGATGCCCGGCTCTGCGTCCGGTGACGCGGGTGTCAATGTCTTTGGCTTTTAAAATTCGCTCTTTATAATTGTCGTGAACCTGGGCTTCATCGGTAACCACAAAGCAGGTGCCCAGCTGCACGCCTTTCGCGCCCAGCATAAACGCGGCGGCCACGCCTCTTCCGTCGGCAATGCCTCCGGCTGCGATTACCGGAATTTTCACCGCATCCGCCACCTGGGGCACCAGCGTCATAGTCGTGCTCTCGCCGATATGGCCGCCGGATTCACAGCCTTCCGCCACCACCGCATCGGCGCCGCTTCGTTCCATGCGTTTGGCCAAGGCCACGGAGGCCACCACTGGAATCACCTTCATGCCATTGCTTTTCCACAAATCCATGTATTTTTCCGGGTTTCCGGCGCCGGTGGTTACGACTTTCACGCCCTCTTCGGCCACTACGCTGGCCACCTCGTCCGCATGGGGGCTCATCAGCATAATATTTACGCCAAAGGGCTTATCGGTCAATTTCTTCGCTTCCCGGATCTGCTCCCGCACCCAGTCCGCCGGGGCGTTGGCCGCGCCAATCAGGCCCAGTCCGCCCGCTTCCGACACAGCCGCCGCCAGATGATGCTCCGCCACCCATGCCATGCCGCCTTGAATAATGGGATATGCAATCCCCAACAATCTGCTTACTTCTGTCTGCATTTTTTTACCCCGCCTTTATTTTCTCAAATAGATAATCGCAAAACATTGTTCAAAGTCATGAGTTCGTTCAAATTTGTTTATTTTGCCCAAACTCTGGGGGTTGAATGGGAGTTTTGCAATTATCTAATTTTTTAAATCCACTCATACAAGGACGCTCCCCAGGTCAGCCCCGCGCCGAACCCGGCCATAACGATTTTCTGACCTTTTTTTAGCATCCCTTTTTGGTTCATCTCGTCTAATAAAATCGGTATGCTGGCCGACGACGTATTGCCGTATTCCTGAATATTCATCGGGAATTTCTCGATGGGCTCCCCCAGGCGCCTGGCCACCGATTCCACAATTCTTCTGTTGGCCTGGTGAAGCAAAAACCAGTCAATCTCTTCCTGCGCCACGCCGTTTCGCGCCAGCGCTTCCTGGATCGCTTCCGGCACCTTTTTCACCGCGAACTGGAACACAGACTTGCCGTCCATCTGCATGAAATATTCCGCGCCGTCGTAATGGCTCTGCTCTTTGGGCGCGTGCAGCACGTTCCAGTCGTGCCTGCTTTTCAGAGAAAGGGCCTCGCCCCTGCCTCCGTCGGAATGGGTCACCGGCAGGTACAGCCTCCGGCCGTCCGCTCGCAGCACAGCCGCCCCGGCCCCGTCCCCAAACAAAATGCAGGTGCCCCTGTCCTTCCAGTTGGTCAGATTGGAGAGGCTCTCACTGCCGATGACCAGCGCCGTTTTGTAAATCCCGCCCGCCAGATAAGCCGCCGCCGTATTATAGGCCAGGACAAATCCCGTGCAGGCGGCGCTTATGTCAAAACAGGTGGCGTTTGCCGCACCCAGCTCCTTTTGCACTTCACAGGCCGCACAGGGAAGAATCACATTGGAAGATATGGTGGACACCAAAATCAGATCCACTTCCTCCGGGGCCACCCCGGCGCGCGCAAGAGCCCGGCGGCCTGCTTCGCTGGCCATGGAAACGGTCGTCTCCCCGTCGATGATATGCCGCCGTTCAACCCCGGTCCGCTCCCGTATCCACTGGTCGCTGGTGTCCACCAGCTTCGCGATGCCATTGTTATCCATTACATGGGATGGGGTATAGGAACCCGTCCCGCATATATTCACAGCCATATTTTTCCCTCTGCATTTGCTTTGATTGTAAATTATTTTGGTTTTCAAAGTATATACCCGCGCTCCGCGTTTGTCAAGGTCTTTATGCAGATAAATCTAAATTTTCCATTGAATCCCACCGCTCTTTTCGGTATAGTTATACAAGTATCTTAAATTTTTCCGTAAACGAAAGCTGTGTGGGCGCATTTGGCATCCCTGAATATATGCCGCCTAATCGGCGGCAGACTTTCATAGTAAACAAAACGGAGCTCAGAATTGTTTTTAATTCTCTCCCTATTCATTTATTTTGCCTAAACTCGGGTGATTGAAAGGAGCCTTTCGCAATTACATCCAAAAATATCTATGAAGAAGGTGATTAATTTGAACATAAAAGCGATCTTATTTGACTTGGACGGCACACTGCTCCCCATGGATCAGGAGCATTTCACGAAAGGGTATTTTAAGCTTCTCGCCGCTAAGATGGCCCAAAACGGCTACGAGCCCCAGCGGCTGATTGACGCCATATGGGCCGGAACCGCCGCCATGGTCAAAAACGACGGAAAAAGAACCAATGAGGAGGTCTTCTGGGATAAACTGTCTCAGATCTATGGCCCTAAAATCTACGATGACATACACCTGTTCGACACATTTTACGAAAACGATTTCCAAAAAGCCAAAAGCTTCTGCGGGTACAACGAAGACGCGGCCAAGGCTGTCCGTCAGGCGCGGGAAATGGGCTACCGGACGGCGCTGGCCACCAATCCCATCTTTCCCATGACCGCCCAGGAAAGCCGCCTTCGGTGGGCGGGTCTTGCCCCTTCGGATTTTGAGCTTTGCACGTCTTACGAAAATACCGGCTACTGCAAGCCCAATCCCCTTTATTTTGCGGATGTCGCCCGGCGGATGGGACTCAAACCGGAGGAATGCTGCATGGTCGGCAACGACACGACCGAGGATTTGGCGGCGACAAAAATTGGGATGCAGATATTTTTTCTGACCGACTGCCTGATTCATAAGGGGCAGACAGACATATCCGCCTATCCCCAGGGAAATTTTTCCGCGCTGCTGGATTTCATCCGAAGCCTGCGCACGGACGTAAGACAAGCGCATTGACATAATCTGTTTCAAATTCTCATCCCCCTCACTTCGCGCGTATTTTATATGAAGCGTCAGATAAATTTGCCGCTCCGTATAATATTATGATAAGATTTGCGGGGGAGGTTTGGAAGATTCTTTTCGACCACTTTTAGAGGGTTGCCGATAAAGCCCCGCCAGGTTCTGTAAAGCCTGGCGGGGCCATTATTTTGCCGCTATCTGATTTTACCGGGAACTACATTTTCTTAAATTTCACGGTTTTCTTCTGGCCTTTGTTTTTAAACAGTTTTTTGTACGCGGAAAGTTTCTTTGCCGGCGCTTTGACCACGGCTTTTTTATGGACGCCACAGAGCGCTTTGCCGCCGACTTTCTTAAGGGCGGTGGATTTTACAGTAATTGCCGTTAATCCGCCATCGCCGTAAAACGCTTTTTGGCCGATGGCTTTTACGCGCTTCCCGATTGTCACCGTTTTCAATGCCTTGCAGCCCTGGAACGCGCTGTTCCCGATCGTGATTATGTTGTCAGATATGGTCACTTTCTTTAGTTTTTTGTTGTTGATAAACACTTTATTTCCGATAGAAGTTACTTTGTAGATTACACCTTTGATCTTAACGCAGCCGCAGGCCGAATTATGACAAATACATAAATAAATGTTGAAATTCTGCAACTATGAAACCATAGGCTGAACAAACAGTTCAGATAACCCTTAAACTGTCTTTATATCCAGCCATTTAGAATCGCCTGCGGCGATGGGCCGGATACCCGCGGTCACGATACTTTCGTACGGTCAGCGCGGTGAACGTGCAGACCTGCCTGAACTGTTACACCATTCCTGCATTCGTTATGTTTTCTGCTTGAAAACGCTTGAATCGTACTGCCAGATATGCTATATTATAGACACAAAAAAGAAATCAACCGCCCATAGTTATACCCATGGGGCACAAAGCAGGTTGACCGAGATTATGAGTAGAAATTCCACTCCGTCGCTCGCCAAAGTTCAAGGGTGGTTTTTCTATGTATGGCGGCTACTTACAAAATGTAAAAATAAATGTAAGCAATGCCAAAAGGAATATACCGAAAGTCAGCCCACCCTGTAACACGGTTGATTTCCTGATCATCATACCACAGATTTCGGATTCTATCAATGGATTTTCCATGCAGTTATTGCACATATAAAATCAACCTTTTGCTATAAGGTAACTGGCCATGTTGGGGGAGGGATTTTCTATTCGGAAAAAACGCGTTTTGAAGGAAGCATGGAGGAGCCCTTTTGAGCGCTTTTAGAGGGATATTGATAAAGCCCCGCCAGGTTTTGTAAAGCCTGGCGGGGGCATTATTTTGCCGCTATCTGATTTTACCGGGAACTATATCTTCTTAAATTTCACTGTTTTTTTCTGGCCTTTGTTTTTAAACAGTTTTTTGTACGCGGAAAGTTGCTTTGCCGGCGCTTTGATCACGGCTTTTTTATGGATGCCATAGAGCGCTTTGCCGCCGACTTTCTTAAGGGCGGCAGATTTTACAGTGATTGCCGTTAATCTGCCATCGCCGTAAAATGCTTTTTGGCCGATGGTCTTTACGCGCTTCCCGATCGTCACCGTTTTCAATGCCTTACAGCCCTGGAACGCGCTGTTCCCGATTGTGATAATGTTGTCAGATATGGCCACTTTTTTTAGTTTTTTGTTGTTGATAAACGCTTTATTTCCGATAGAAGTTACTTTGTAGGTTACGCCTTTGATCTTAACGGTTGAAGGAATTGTAACGGATTGTAAATTCCCGTTCGTTGGCCTTAGGTATTGGGCCGTGCCTTTTTGGGACACATCGTAATAGGCTGTTTTGGATTTCTGGTTTTTGGCGCTTACTGGCTTTGGGCTAGGCGTTACGCTTGGTTTTGGTGTATTGGTTTTTAAATCCATGATCTTCATCGGGCTGCTCTTGTGTGTCTTCGTTCCGTCTCCCAGCTCGCCGTAATCATTGCGGCCCCACATCCACAGGCTTCCGTCTGTCTTAATCGCTGCGTTATGCAACCACACCTCGCTATGGGAGACGCTTTTGACTCCTTCCATCACTTTCACCGGTTCGCTGCGGTTCGTCGTCGTTCCGTCTCCCAACTGGCCATAATGATTAGGACCCCACATCCACAGGCTTCCGTCCGTCTTCACTGCCGCACCATAATTATTCCTGCGGCTGACGGCCATGTTCTTGACTCCTGTCAGCGTCTTCTCTGGCAAATAGGGTTCATTATTGCCCCATATCCACAAGCTTCCGTCCGTCTTGAGCGCTGTACCCGGCCAGCTCGGGGGTATGCTTTTGACTCCTTCCATCACCTTCACCGGCTCATGGCGTTCCGTCGTCGTACCATCTCCCAACTCGCCGTAATCATTATCGCCCCACATCCACAAGCTCCCGTCCGTCTTGAGCGCTGCACTATAAGAGTGCCAGCCGACCCCAGACAGAGACACGCTTTTAACTCCTTCCATCACCTTCACCGGCTCACTGCGGTTCGTCGTTGTTCCGTCTCCCAGCTGGCCGTTCTCATTATCGCCCCACATCCACAGGCTTCCGTCTGTCTTGATCACTGCGCTATGCCACTGACCCATAGCCACACTTTTGACTCCTTCCATCACTTTCACCGGCTTACTGCGGTTCGCCAATGTTTCGTTTTCAAACTGGCCGAGTCCATTAGACCATCCCCACATCCACAGGCTTCCGTCTGTCTTAATCGCTGCATTCATCCCGTTGGTCATTTTGACCCCTTCTAGTACCTTCACCGGCTCATTCCGATGCTTCGTCGTTCCATCTCCCAAGCAGCCATCATTTTTACCCCACCTCCACAAACTTCCGTCCGTCTTGAGCGCTGTACTCCAATCCCCACTCAGGAATACTCTTTTGACTCCTTCCATCACTTTCACCGGTTTGCTGCGACTCCTAAACGTTCCGTCTCCCAACTGGCCGTATTCATTATCGCCCCACATCCACAGGCTCCCGTCTGTCTTCACTGCCGCAGAATAATCATCCCCCAGCCGCACCATCGGAAGCCCTTCTTCATCTTCTCCGGCCAGAGCTTGTTCCACATCGTCCCCCAGCAATTCCTCCACAATCTCCATCTGTTCATTCATATACGCCGGATCTTCCTTAAGCTCCGGCTGCACTTCTACATCCTCCCTAGGCAAGACCGCCCCGGCGTTTCCCTCCTGCCCCGGCGTCTCTTCCGGCTCCTGGACCTCCTCCGGCATCTGCTCTGTTCCCTGAACTTCCTCCGACGCCTGTTCCGGCTCTGTGAGGATCTCGCTGCTGACGCTCTCCTCTTCCTGCCACACTTCCTGCGCATTGCCGGACGCCGCCTCCACGGGGATGGCGCTCGCCAGCAGCAGCGCCGCCAGGCACCCACTCAAGAATCTCCTTGCTTTTCTCTTCATCCTTTTTCTCCTTTCGCTGTTTCTTATTGTTTTCCTGTCTTTTGCCCTTTCGCCAAACCCACACGCGCCTGAAAAAGCATCGGACATTCGCTGTAAATGAAAGTCCGGCGGGCGCATCCGACATCCCTTACCATATGCCATCTGTTCAGCGGCAAACTTCCACAACAAAAAGTATACCACAATTTGGAAGAACCCGGCATAAAAAATATTATTGACATATGTCATAAACATGCTATAATGGTTTTCATCGAAAAAAAATGGAGGAACTCCCATGCCAAGACCATGCAAAAAGAGACGCATCTGCGCCCGTCCTTCCTGCCCGCAGTTTGGACCGCAGGCAGGCGGCAGTCCCCAAGAGCCGGCTGTGTTCATGACGCTGGACGAATATGAATGCATCCGTCTGGTGGATTACGAGGGCCTGACCCAGCAGCAGTGCGCCGCGCAGATGGATGTGGCGCGGACGACGATTCAGAGCATCTACAGCAGCGCACGGCAGAAAATCGCCCGCTGTCTGGTGGATGGATGCTCTCTGCGCGTGGAAGGCGGCCATGTGAGCCTCTGTGAAAAAACAAAAGCGTGCTGCCGCAAACATTGCTGCGGCAATAATAAAAAGTAGGTAATTGCGAAACCGCTATTTCCTATCTTCCGTTTGTTCAAAATAAACAAAACGGAGCTCAAAACCGCTTTTGATTCGCTCCTTATTTGTTTATTTTGCCCAAACTCGGATGACTGAAAAGGGAGTTTCGCAATGATCTAAATAAAAAAGAAAAGCGAGGAGATTCAAATGAAAATTGGCGTTACTTATGAAAATGGACAGATTTACCAGCATTTCGGACACACACAGTATTTTAAAGTATATGACATCCAGGATAACAAAATCGTGCAGTCGGCGGTTGTGGACACCAATGGACAGGGACACGGCGCACTGGCCGGATTCCTGCAGAATTACCAGGTGGACACACTGATCTGCGGCGGCATCGGCGGCGGCGCTCAGAACGCGTTAAACGCGGCCGGCATTCGTCTGTTCTGCGGCGTATCCGGCGACGCCGACAGCGCAGTGGAAGCGCTGCTGCGCGGTGAGCTGGAATATTCCACCGAGGCCAACTGCAGCCACCACGAACACCACGGCCACGGCGAATCCTGCGGCGACCACGGCTGCCATCACTAAAAAGAGGAGGACTGCGCCATGGAGCAACCCAACAGAGCCTTTCAGGAAATGCTGCTTCCGGCAAAGGAGCGGCTGCGCGGCCGGAATCCGGCGGAAATCGCCCAGAAGTCCGGCGCCGCCTATGATCCGGCGTCCGGCCTGCTGACAATTCCCAGCCTGAACCAGGCCATCACAGTGTCATTCCCTGAACTCTCATGCGAGCCTGCGCTGGAAAACTGGCATCATCTGCTGCTTTTCCACTACCTGGATATGGCGGACGGATTCCCGGTCATGGAGCAGCTCATTCCTTTCGGCGATTTAAAAGACGGATTAATCCGCGGAACCAAGTTCGACCACACCGTTGAGGCAGAGCTGGGCAAATTCCTGGCGGGCAAAGAGCCTGCCCGGCTGCAGGAGGCCTGCGCGTCGCTTGGAGCAAAAATCGTGGATTCCAAAGCAGACTTTACCGCCGTGTTCCCATTCTTCCCCCACTATCCGGTGACGCTGAATGTCTGGTTCGCAGACGAAGAGTTCGCCGCGGCCGGAAAGCTGCTGCTCTCCAAAAGCGCCGACCACTACCTGACCGTGGAGGACGCTGTGACGGTGGGCGACATTTTGCTGAAACTGCTCAACGGCCAGAGCCGCACTGCTTAAATAACGTATAGCAAAAAGAGGCCTCCGGATTTCTATTCTCCGGCTGCCTCTTTTATACTCATCAGGAATCGGATTCCAATTCCTCGTTCCCTTCAATCAGCAAATACACATCTGTATGATACATTCCCTTTGAGCAGGCCTCTTCATGGCTACCCACGTAGATGTCAATGCAGTTTTTCTTAATTCCGGAACCGCAGTCTTCCGCCACATATACCTGACCGTTGATGACCACTTTTGTCCCATAGGGAATCTGCTTGGGATATACGGCAATGGTATGGTTGGTTACCGGAACGGCTCCGCTGGCTGTGGAGTTCATGCCGGAATAGGGCCCGCAGCATATGCTGCACGCACAGTAATGGGTAATCCGGAAATCCCCTAGCCGCTCCAATTTCGCCGTGGCGGACACGTTGACCGCCTCGCCCTCGTTTACGATAATTGCATTGGCCGCTTCCGTGGAGTCCTGGAGATTTTCCGTAACCGCCTTGGCCCAGATGCTGTCGGAGCCTTCCGACGACGGACCAATCACAGCCTCGCCCTCTAGCAGCCCGTCCTGCTCCTCGGACTCCTGCTCATTTTCCAAATCCGTGCCATTTTCAGACTCTGACGGCTTTTTCCCCCCGTCTTTCGGCTCCTCTTTGATCTCGGACAAAACCGAGTTTTGTACAAAGCCAGTCACTTTTTTCCCGGAATCGTTCGTATAGGAAATCCGGCTCCAGTTGTCGCTGCACATGCCTGTACAAGTGACGCGGTCACCTTCGGACACTTCTCCCACGCTCAATCCGTCCCGAATGCCTGGAAAATTCAGGACCTGGGCATCCTCCCGCACGGCCAGCTTTTCATTCATTTTCTTAATCAGCGGGTCCGTGGATAAATAATAGGATTCCGCATAGCCGTATACTTTCTTGCCGTCTTCTTCGACAACCAGCTTGCTCCAGCCATTGTCGCACAAACCCACCCGGTCCACCAGCTCCCCGAAGGAAACGCTTTTGATGGAGGTTGCGTCTATATTGGGATGCTCACGGATTTTCAGGGAAGCGCTGGAACTGTATGCCTCCCCGGTGAAAGCGACCATTTTGCCTTTGTTTCCTTTTCCGTCCTCGAAATACTGGATCATGGCCGGCGTGCCTTTGGCTTCTATTTTATTGATGGCGGCCTTATAATCCAGCGTGGCGGCCTTTACGCCCGCCGGACATACAATCACAAGAGAAACGGTCAGCATAACCGCTAAAATTTTCCTCACCCTGCACTCCTTTCTTCCCAACTGTAATAGGTAATTGCGAAACTGTTATTTTATATCTTCCGTTTGCTTAAAATCGCTTCTAATTCGCTCCTTATTTGTTTATTTTGCCCAAACTCGGATGACTGAAAAGGGCGTTTCGCAATCGTCTGCCACTGTATACTGTCTCTACTTTTCAGCGTCTTCCTCTGTGGGTTCGGCCTCTTTTTCGGAGTCCGTTGGGCTTTCTTCCGCATCGGACGCTTCTTCCCCGGAGTCCTCTTCGGGCGCTTCGCCGTCTTCTTCATTCTGGGAAACCGCTTTCTCCTCGGGTTCCTCTTCTGTTTCCTCTTCCTGCTTTAAGGTAAACTTCCGGTTGGCTGTCACTTTCAGGGTCTTTACGACTTTCTTGTCCACCTGGATGTCCGCTTCGTCTTTCCAGTCTTCGATGATGCCGTCGTACATATCCTGCTTGCGCTCTTCGATGATGGAATCCTTTTCTTCCTCGGTGGCTTCTTTGTCAAAGGCTTTCTCCAGTCTGACCACATAGTACGCCCCGTCTTCTTCCACCAGTTCGCCGGCAACCTCACCGTCCGCCAGGTCTTTTACAACGTCCTGCACCGCCTGGGGAACGCCGCCGATGTTGTCGTCTTCGTCCTCGTCGTCCTTTTTCTCCGGAGGATTAGCCGTGAAATGCGTCTCCGTGGCCGACAAAGCCTCGTCCACGTCTTTCGCGATGGCGTCCATATCGGCGTCCGCCGTGGCTAAGACTTCATCCAGAATCTGCTGGGCCTTTTCCTTAGGATCGGCTTGCTTTTCCCCGTCTTCGCCGCTGACGCTTTCTTCTGCCGGCTCTTCGTCCTCGGTTTCCTCTTCCCCTTCCACGCGCACATAAGTGACGGAGGTCTGCTGCGCCTCGTCGTCGCTGACCTTATCGTCCACGTCCGCCACCATGGGATCGAACATCTTCTTTTCGTAGGTCTGCAGCTCCAGCACGGTCTCGATATCCGCCTGGGTGACCGCCAGCCGCTCCAGCGTTTCCGCGGAATTGGCCTCCATAAACTGCTTTGCGGCTTCTGTAATCTTTTCCTGTTCTTCTTTCGTAATCTTTACGTCGTAGTCCTTGGCCTTTTCCTTGAGCAGGTACATCATCTCGATCTGCTCCAGCACGTCGTCCCGGGCAGACTCCCCGTAAGTCTCCCCGGTCTTCTCGTCAGACACCTGGTCCCACAGGCCGTCGTTGGCGCCGCCGAAATACATGTCATACATGGCCTGGGTCTGGGCCTGCTGGTAGCGGGTCATGAAGCTGACCACGCCCAGAGGCGCCTTCTCCCCATTGATGGTGACTGCCACGCTGGCGCCATCCATTTTGTCGGAGCAGCCGGTGAGCCCCGTGGCCGCTAAAACGCCCGCCAGACATCCCAGCGCAATTTTCCTGCCTATATATCTCATAAAATAATTTCCTCCCGTGTCATATGATATATTGAGTATATACTTTTTTTCTCCACGAGGCAAGAAGATTTACGGAATTTTCACATTCCATAAGAAAATACCAGATTTTTCAAATCCATCAAAAACCTCTCCGCCTCGTCCGCCGCCTTTTCCTCGATTTTCAGAAGCAGGCAGGGCTTTTTGCCGCCGGGAAACTTAAGCTTCCTGCCATATTTTTCTTTCAGCTTCAGGAGTCCCTGGGAATCCATCTGCACGGAGTCCATCACGGTGAACTTCACTTCTTTTCCAGTCTGCTTGATCTCCGTCACATAGGCGCTGTGGCCCAATGCTTTCAGATAGGCCAGGGTGAGAAGGTTCAACACCGTCCTGGGCGGCTCGCCGTAGCGGTCCATCAGCTCTTCCAGCATATCGTCCTGCTCTTCCTTGCTGGAAATCCCCGCGATCCGTTTATAGAAGTTCAGCTTCTGCAGCTCGTTGGAAATGTACACGTCTGGGATAAAGGCATCCATATTCAGGTCGATGGCTGTTTCGAAGCTCTCCACCGTATGTATGCCTTTGGCTTCTTTTACCGCTTCGCTTAGCATTTTACAGTAGAGGTCGTAGCCTACGGTCAGCATGTGGCCGTGCTGATCCGCGCCCAGTAAATTTCCCGCGCCCCGCAGCTCCAAGTCGCGCATAGCAATCTTGAATCCGCTGCCCAACTCCGTGTATTCCTGGATGGCGGACAGGCGCTTTTCCGCCGTCTCTTTTAATACCTGATTTCTCCGGTACATCAAAAAAGCGTAGGCCGTCCGGTTGGAACGGCCGATGCGCCCGCGCAGCTGGTAGAGCTGAGATAAGCCATAACGGTCGGAATCATGGATGATCATGGTGTTTACGTTGGAAATATCCAGCCCCGTCTCGATGATGGTGGTGGTCACCAGCACGTCCACGTCTCCATTGATGAATCCGTACATAATCTTCTCCAGCTGCCGCTCGCTCATCTGGCCATGGGCGTAGGCCACCTGGGCGTCCGGAGCCAGCTTGGCCACCCGGCCCGCCATGTCCGCAATGTCATTGACCCGGTTGTATACATAATACACCTGACCGCCCCGGTTCAATTCCCGCTGAATGGCCTCCCGCACCGTCTCCTCGTCAAATTCCATCACGTACGTCTGGATGGGCATCCGGTCCATGGGCGGCTCTTCCAACACCGACATGTCCCGAATGCCGATGAGGCTCATGTGGAGGGTCCGGGGGATAGGCGTGGCGGTTAACGTCAGCACATCCACGTTTTTTTTCAGCTGCTTGATTTTCTCCTTGTGGCGCACGCCGAACCGCTGCTCCTCGTCGATGACCAGCAGGCCCAAATCCTTAAATTCCACGTCCTTGGACAAAAGCCGGTGGGTGCCGATGACCACGTCCACCATGCCTTTTTTCAGCTCTTCCGTCGTCTTTTTCTGGCGGGCGGACGTGCGGAAACGGCAGAGAAGGTCGATGATTACCGGAAAATCTTTCATCCTCTGCACAAATGTGTTGTAATGCTGCTGGGCCAGAATCGTGGTGGGCACCAGATAGGCCACCTGCTTTCCCTCCTGGATGGCTTTGAAGGCAGCCCGTAGGGCAATCTCCGTCTTGCCGTAGCCCACATCCCCGCAGATCAGCCGGTCCATCACTTTGTGGCTTTCCATGTCATGCTTGGTGTCCTCGATGGCCTGCAGCTGGCCGTCGGTTTCCTCGTAGGGAAACATCTCTTCAAACTCCCGCTGCCACACTGTGTCCGGCCCGTAGGCGTAACCCTCTGACTGCTGGCGGACGGCGTACAGCTCCACCAGCTCTTTGGCGATGTTCTGCACCGCGCCGCGCACCTTCGACTTGGTGCGGCTCCACTCAGGGTGCCCCAGCTTGTTCAGCTTGATTTTCCCTGCTTCGGCCCCGGCGTATTTCTGCAGCATATCCAGCTGGGTGGCCGGTATATACAGATTGCTGCCGCCCTGGTACTCCAGCTTGATGTAATCCTTGGAAACCCGATCCACCTCCACTTTCTCGATTCCCCGGTAGATGCCCAGTCCATGATTTTCATGAACCACGTAATCCCCGATGGAAAGCTCGGCGAAATCCTGAATCCGCTGGCCGCTGTATTCTTTTTTCTTCTTGCGCTTCTTCTGCTTCCGCCCAAAAATGTCCGTCTCCGCGATGACGGCAAACTGGATCAGCGGGTATTCAAAGCCCCGGCGAGCGTGGCCGTAGGCCGCCATGATCTCCCCGGGCGCCAGAACCCGGTTCTCGTCCTCGGAGTAAAAACTGCTTAAGCCCTGCTCCTGCAAGTCGCCCGCCAGCCTTTTGGCGCGGGTGCGGGAGCCGGACAGCAGCAAAATCCGGTAGCCCTGCTTTTTCCACTCTTTTAAATCCTTCACCAAGAACTCGAAGCTGTTGTTGTAGGCGCTGACGGAGCGTACGGTCAGCGCGTATTTTCCCGTAATGCACCAGTCCCCCGGCTGGGGCTCCATGGCGGACAGGGACAGGCAGTTTCGGCGGTTGAAGTCTTTGCAGACCTGGGAAAATCCGCACAGCAATTCTTCCCGGAGGTTTTCGTAGCCTTTTTCCTCCCGGTTGCGCATGCTGTTTTCAAATTCCTCCTCCAAAGATTCTCCTTTTTCGCGAATCCGATTGGGTTCGTCCAGCACGAAGAGGGTTTTTTTTGCAGGAAAATAGTCCATGAACGTGACCATATTCTCCCTGCGGTATTTTTCCGCCGCCGGATAGATGACGATTTCCTCCAGATTTTCCAGGGAGCGCTGGCTCTGGGCGTCGAAGCTGCGGATGGAATCCACCTCGTCCCCCCACAGCTCAATCCGCCAGGGATTTTCCTGCGTCAGCGAGAAAACATCCACGATGCCGCCCCGCACGGAAAACTGGCCGGAACTTTCCACCTGGCCCACCCGCTCGTAGCCCAGCTCTGTCAGGCTTTTCAGAAAATTCTCCAGGTTCAGAGCGCTGTCGTTTTGCAGATGAATGCGGCTGGCCGCGATTTCCTCCAAGGGCCGCAGACGTTCCATGCAGCCTTCGATGCTGGCTACCACCGTCACCTTTTTCTTTTCCAGGATGCCGCGGATCACCCGCATCCGCTGCTTGGTCAGCAGATTCCCCTGGATATCCGCATAGCAGAATAACAAATCCTTAGCCGGATACAAAAGAGCGTCCGGCTGGTAAAAGCGATAATCTTCGTAAAATTCTTTGGCTTTCTGGTCGTCCTCCGCCACCACCAGGCGGCAGTCGTGCAAATCCGAAAGCCCGTAAAGCCAGTGGGCCTTTTGGGACTCCAGACACCCGGTCACCTGCAAAACTCCCTGGTTGCTTTTCAAATTCTGACGGATTTGCTCATATTCGGCCAAGCCCTCCAGCGGCTTCACAAACGCCTCCATATACTCCTACCGCCCCTCCTTTCTTCAACTCACAGTTTTTGACTTACGATTATACTGGTTCATGGCCGCGTCCGCCCCATCCTTTAAAATAATCTCCACCGCGTCCGCCGCCCACTCGATGGCCTCATCCACGGCCTTTCGCTCCTCTTTCGCAAACCGGCTGAGCACATAATCCGCCAGATCCCAGCCGCCAGGCTTTTCGCCCACGCCGATTTTCACCCGCATGAAATTCTGCGTGCCCAGATGACGGATGATATCCTTCATGCCGTTGTGGCCACCCGCGCTCCCCTTCTTGCGGATGCGTATCTGCCCCGGACTTAAATCGATGTCGTCGTACAGCACAATCAGCTCTTCTTCGGGATCGATTTTAAAATAATCGCACATGGCCCGGATGGGCGCGCCGCTTAAATTCATATATAAAAGAGGCTTGAGCAGAACCACGCGCTCTGCGCCGATTCTGCCCTTGCCATACATAGCATCGAATTTCACCCCAAAACCTGGGATTTGATGTCGATCGATTAATACATCCACCGCGTCAAATCCCATGTTGTGCCGGGTCGCTTCATATTTTCTGCCGGGATTTCCCAGCCCCGCTATCAAATACATCTCGTCTTCCTGATTCCTCTAATTGAAATACACCATCTCTTCTTCCAACGGCTCACACGTCTGAATCTCATGGGCGTAAAGCACCGGGCCTTCCCCGTAGTAGGCCGGCCTGTGTTCCACCGCCATTTTCGCCTGCACGTCCACCCAGTCGCCTTCTTCCAGCGCGGAGGCGTTCTCGCTTTTGCAAATGAATCCGATAAACGTAGTGTCGTCGGCGCAGCAGGTCATGGCAATCCGGCCTGGCACAAATTCCTCCACGGGAAAATCCTCGGGTTTTAACACTCTGGCCTTGAAATGCACCTCTTTGTCCCGATATTTCATGGGATGCTCCATGGCGTCCACATACCACAGGCCGTAGTCCTCCGGCGCGATTTCCACCACCGGCGCGTCCAGGTCAAAGGGCATCTCGCCCTCGAAAATGTCGTCCAATTCCCCTTCTTCGTCCTCGAAAATGATTTCCGCCCGCTGGTTCACCACTTTGATGCCCCTGCGGTAGGTGGCCAGCGGCTGCTCCAGGGAACTCCTGTTAAATAAAACCATGTCCGCGTGGCGCACCATTTCCATGAACAGGGACTTCATATTGCTTAAATACGTGTCGAAGGTGCTGCCGTCCACGATATCAATATGCTGCACGATTCCCCAGCCCTTGGGCATCTGCATGGCCTCCAGCTCACTGACCTGCCACATGCCGTTGTACTCGATCAGCACCCGGCCCGGACTGTGGCAGATCTCAAAAGCGGCCAGCCGCTCTGGCGTTAAATCCTCCGGCGACTCGATCACTTCCAGAACCGCGTTGGCGTTTTTTAAAAGCTCCGGCTCATATTCCTCTTCCCCTTCTTCGCAGAGAATCACCAGAGTTTTCTCCGGCGACGCGAAATAGTCCTGCTGCAGGGTGAATTTCAGAAAAGAACTCTTGCCGCTCTCCAGAAAGCCCGTAATCAAATAAATAGGAACCTGGATCTCTTCCATTTCTTACGCCTCCCTTATACGCCGAACAGCTCTGCCAGCTTATCTTCTTTGAGCTTGGAGCCGATTACGCACAGCCTTCCCGTATAATCCGGCTCGCCTTCCCGGATCTCCGCTTCCTCGGGAACCATATCGAAATACATCCACTTGCCGGCTCCATCCGGCACCATTCCTTTGGCGCGAAGCACAATGCCGTACTCCCCTTCTTTGGAAAGTTCATCCAGGATATGCTCCAGCTGCGCCCTCTCGTAGGTCTTGGCCGTCTCCCTGCCCCAGCTGACAAACACCTCATCTGCATGATGGTGATGATGGTGGTGATCATGATCATGATGATGGTCATGGCCGCAGCAGTCGTGGCCTTCCTCATGGTCATGGTCGTGATGATGGTGGCCTTCATGGTCATGGTCGTGATGGTGATGATGGCCCTCTTCATGGTCATGGTCGTGATGGTGATGGTGGCCTTCATGGTCATGGTCGTGATGGTGATGATGGCCCTCCTCGTGGCCATGATCATGATGATGCTCTTCATGGTCATGATCGTGATGATGGTGATGATGTTCTTCCCGGAGAACCTCTTCTTCCAGAGATTCCGGATGTTTTTCCATGGTATCCAGCAATTTCTCGCCGCTAAGCTGCGCAATGGGCGTAGTAATCAGCGTGGCGCCGTCTTTCATTTTCCCGGTAAGAAGCTCCACGGCTTCCTGTATCTTCTCCGGCTTCGCCACATCCGTCCGGCTTAAAATCACCGTCTGGGCGTGCTGCACCTGGTTTTCAAAAAATTCGCCGAAATTGCGCAGATACATCTTGCACTTGTTGGCGTCCACCACCGTTGTGCTGCTGTTGATGGTCACCTGGGCCTCTTCGGCCACCTTCAGCACGGCCCCCTTCACGTCGGAGAGCTTGCCCACGCCCGAAGGCTCAATCACAATCCGGTCCGGATGGTATTTTTCCACAACCTCTTTCATGGCTTCCCCGAAATCGCCCACCAGGGAACAGCAGATGCAGCCGGAATTCATCTCCCGGATCTCCACGCCGGCTTCCTTTAAGAAACCGCCGTCAATGCCGATTTCGCCAAATTCGTTCTCAATCAGAACCACCTGCTCCCCTTTGTAAGCCTCCTTTAAAAGCTTCTTAATCAGCGTTGTCTTTCCAGCTCCCAAAAAACCAGAAATAATGTCAATCTTTGTCATTACACTAAAAACCTCCCATCATCATTCATTGTAAACAGAAGATTGCGAAACTGCTTTCAAATATCACGAGCTTGGTCAAAACAAAACGGAGCTCAAAACCGTTTTAAATTCACTCCTTACGGCTATTGAAAATGGACGTTTCGCAAACGCCTGTTATAACATAGTAAAATTTAAAGGCAAAAAGACTGTTGCACAAATGCCTCCTCAGACATTTTGTCCAACAGCCCCCTTTTCCAGTATATATCTTACGCAACCTGCACACTCTTGATTAACTGTTAATCATAAAGTTCATTAATCTGTCAACGTCTTCCTTCTCATGGGCAACCAGCTCAAGCTCCGGGATTTCTCCGTTGGAAAAAATATTGGCCAAAGATACATACTGGGAAAGTTTTGACTTCAGATTCAGCCGGTCCCCTTCGCCTGTCACCAGTTCAACCTTGCCCTTACAACTGTCCACCACTTGAAAAAACTTTTCAATATCCTTGATTTTTGATACTTTCATGTTCCTCCACCTCTTCCTTGCTGATACTTTCATTATACTCCGAAAAAGACAGAATTTCAACTGTTCATTCTCCATAGATTCTCATACGGACGCCCTCCAGATTATAGATATCTTTTCGGAGATTTGGCAAAACCGGAATCTGGCTTTGTACATGTTCTCCATATGACAGATCCACATCCGCCAAAAGGACGGTTTCTTCCTCCCCTGCCCGGGCTATGATCCGCCCCCAGGGATCTGCGACCATGGAATTGCCGTAGGCTTCAAAAGCGCCTTTCGGCCCGGTCTGCCCGCAGGCGGCCACGTAGCAGCCGTTCTCGATGGCCCTGGCCCGAATCAGCGTTTCCCAGTGGGCCATTCCCGTCTCCCTGGTAAAATTGGCCGGCAGCAGAATGACCTGCGCCCCCGCCCGGGCCATCAGGCGGAACATTTCGCCGAAGCGCAGATCATAGCAGATGGCAAAGCCAAAATTCCCCAGCCGGGTCTGGGCCACAACGATCTCGTCTCCTGGCTGTATCTCATCCGACTCCCGATAGGCAGGGCCGTCCGCTATGTCCACGTCAAACATGTGAAGCTTCCGGTAGCGGGCGATCCGCTTCCCTTCCGGGTTAAAGAAAAAGCTTGTATTGGCGGGCCGGCCTTGGGGACAGCGCTCCGTGACGCTGCCGGCCAGCAGATAGACGCCATGCTCCCTAGCCAGCGCCTGGAAAAAACGAATGGTTTCCCCCTCCGGCTCACAGGCGTTCCCGGAAAAATCCGGCCCTATATAATCCGCCGTCTCCGGAAACATAAGCAAGTTCGCCCCTTTGGCCGCCGCCTGCGCCGCCAAGCCCTGCGCCTTCCCAAGGTTTTTTGGCCTGTCCGCGCCACTGTCCATCTGAACCAGGCCTATGCGGAATTTATTTTTTCCCTCCATGGCAAATCAATACAAGAAGACCGCCACGCCGTACGGCGGCAGGTCGTAATCAATGGCGAAGCTCTGGTTGTCGCACTGGGCCTTCTTGGCCTTATAGACCACTGGCTCGTCCAGAAATCCGTCCTGGGTGAAAATCAGCTTATAGTTTTTCTTCTTGGGCACGCCCACCTGGTAGTCCGGACGGTGAACCGGCGTGAAGCTGCACACCACCAGGAAATTGTTCCGTCTGGTGGGGGATTTCCGCAGGAAACTGAAAATGCTCCGCTCCCCGTCGTCGCCGTTGATCCACTCGAAACCTTCCGGGCTGTGGTCCGTGCAGGAGAAGGCCGGGTAATGGCTGTACAGTCGGATTAGCTGGCGCACGTAATCCTGCAGATCCTGGTGCCGCTCTTCGCCCAGCAAAAACCAGTCCAGCTCCCTGGCCTCGCTCCACTCCTGCAGCTGTCCAAAATCCTGGCCCATGAATAAAAGCTTTTTCCCCGGATGGGCGAACATAAACGCGTAGCCCGCCTTTAAGTTCTTAAACTTATCCTCCAGCTCTCCCGGCATCTTATTCACCATGGAGCATTTTAGGTGCACCACCTCGTCGTGGGAGAGCACCAAAATGTATTTCTCGCTGTAGGCGTAGACCATGGAGAAATTCATTTTGTGGTGATTGTATTTGCGGAAATAGGGATCCAGCTTCATGTATTCCAGGAAATCGTTCATCCACCCCATGTTCCATTTCAGGCTGAAGCCCAGGCCGTCGTCCTCCACATCCCCGGTAACCTTGGGCCAGGCCGTGGATTCCTCCGCGATCATCAGAACGCCCTTGTTGCGCCCCAGCACACAGGAATTTAAGTGCCGGAAAAATTCAATGGCCTCCAGGTTCTTGTTTTCCCCGTACTTGTTGGCCACCCACTGGCCGTCCTGCTTGCCGTAATCCAGGTACAGCATGGAGGCCACCGCGTCCACCCGCAGACCGTCCACATGGTATTCCTCAATCCAGTACAGCGCGTTGGCGATGAGAAAATTCTTCACCTCGTTGAGGCCGTAGTTAAAAATCTTGGTGCCCCATTCGGGATGCTCCCCCTGCCTGGGATCCGCGTGCTCATAGCAGGCCGTGCCGTCAAACATAGCCAGCCCGTGGGCGTCCTTGGGAAAATGGGCCGGAACCCAGTCCAGGATTACGCCGATTTTGTTCTTATGGAGATAATTCACCAGATATTTGAAATCCAGCGGGCTTCCGTAGCGGGATGTGGGCGCGTAATACCCAGTCACCTGGTAGCCCCAGGAGCCGTCAAAAGGATGCTCCGCGACGCCCATCAGTTCCACATGGGTATATCCCATCATTTTCACATAATCCACAAGGGCATGGGCGAATTCCCTGTAATTATAAAACCCATCCTCGTTTTCCGGGGTGATGGGATGCTTCTTCCAGGAACCGGGGTGCACCTCGTAAATCACCATCGGCTCCTTGGCCTCGTCGAAATTCTCCCTCTTTTTCAGCCAGATGCCGTCGCCCCAGTTAAATTGCGTGATATCCACAATCTTGGAAGCGTTTCCCGGCCGCAGCTCTGAGGCGTTGGCGAAAGGATCCGCCTTATAGAGCTCTTCCCCGTGGGCGCCTTTGATAAAAAATTTGTAAAGCTGCCCTTCGCAAGCCCCCGGAACAAACGTCTCGTACACGCCGATATTGCCCGTTTTCTCCATGGGATTCGCCGTAATGTCCCACTGGTTAAACTCCCCGATTACATGCACTTCCTGGGCGTTGGGCGCCCAGACGGCGAAATACACGCCCTCCTTTTTGCCCACTGTGGTGGGATGCGCCCCCAGTTTCTTATATATATCGTAATGGGTTCCCTGCCCGAAGAGATACTGATCCAAATCCGAAAACTTTAATTTCTTTCCCATGCATTTTTCTCCCGTTTCTAATTCCCTTCCACCGTCTCATAGGCAAATATCCGGCTTTCACAGGGCTTTAAGTGAAGTTCAAGCTGCCCGTTTTCACATGCAATCGGCTCTTTGCTCACCAGATCCCGACAGGAGCCTCCGCTCATGGGAATCGGAACGCGGATCTCCGCTTCCTGTTCATCGTTATTTGCCGCCACCAGGACGCAGCTGTTATCCAGAATCCGCGCAAACGCGTACTGACGGTTAGTCAACACCAGCTCCCGGTATACGCCATAGGTCAGCTCTTTTCGGCTCACATGTATTTGGGCAAGCGTCCTCACCCATTGGGACAGTTTTTGATCCGGCATTTCTTTCAATACCTGCGCAACGTCCACCGCAGGGCGCAGGAAATCATCGTTTGGCCCTTCTTTTCTGCCCTCGATGCCCCACTCGCTTCCGTAATAAATGGATGGAATGCCGGGCAGGGTAAACAAAAGGGCAAACACCGGATATATATGTTCTTTGTTATTTAGTTTGCTGGCAATCCTGTCCACATCGTGGTTATCCACGAAGGAATACAGAAAAGTCCCCCGGTACAGCCCGCCGCTCTGGTCAAACTCCCGGCGGATGGTATGGGCGATTTCAAAGTAATTATGGTCATTATGTCCAGAATACAAGCCTTTATGCAATTCGTAATTAGTGACGCTGTGCAGCAGATGATCCCCGATGTAACGGCTGTAATCCCCATGGATCACTTCCCCCATCAGCCAAAAGTCCGCCTTCTTCCCTTCGGTAAACCGGCGCATCTCCTCCATGAATCCAAAATCCAAACAATCCGCACAGTCCAGCCGGATGCCGTCGATGTCAAATTCATCGATCCAGAAGCCAATCACATCCAGCAGATACTGGCGCACCTGCGGATTTTGCAGATTCAGATTCACCAGCTCGTAGCAGCCGCGCCACGCCTCGTACCAGAGGCCGTCGTTGTACGGCGTGTTTCCGCCGAAGTTCAGCCCTTTGTACCAGCCGCAATAAGCAGATCCCTCCCGTTTCTCCAGAATATCCTGAAAAGCGAAAAACTCTCTGCCTGTATGGTTGAACACGCCGTCCACCACCACTTTAATGCCCATCTGATGGGCTTTTTCCACAAACTTCTTAAAATCCTCGTTGTCCCCGAGCCTTCGGTCCACCAGCTTGTAATCCCTGGAGTCATACCCATGGCTGGTGGATTCAAACAGCGGGCCGATGTAGATGGCCGTACAGCCCAGCCATGAAATATGCGAAAGCCACTGTTCCAACTGTTCAAACCGGTGTTCCACCTTCGTCTGCCGGTTCTGCCGGGGCGCCCCGGACATCCCAATGGGATACATATGGTAGAACACCGCTTCCTCAAACCATTTCCCCACTTTCGCTTCCCTCCGCATTAATCCTGGAATAAAACCTCTTCCGCGATGGCCGCCGCGTCCTGGATGCAGCCCGGGCAGGAACGCAGCGCCTTGCCTGTCTCCACGCCCTTTAACGCTTTGCAGATCACCGACTGGTTCTTCTCGATGAATTTATTCACAATCGCGGAAGACAGCTTGGCGGTATCCTTGTTGCTGTCCGGGGACTGCAGGTTTCCCGTGCTGTTTTTCATGCCGGCCAAAACGCAGGCGGCGGAAACGGCCCCACAAGCGCCTTCCATATTTCCCATGCCGGCCCCCAAGGCTTCCGTCATCTGAAACATTGTTTTCTCGTCTACGCCCACCATATCGCAATACGTGCAGGCCACCGACTGCGCGCAATTATAACCCTGTTTACGTTTTTCTATTGTTTTCTCAACTCTTGTATCCATTGTAATTCCCTCTTTTCTTCCTTTTGTTTTTCTATTTATATTTTAAGACAAATGCCCGAAAACCGCAAGTCTTTTATTCCTCTTCCACTTTTTTCACCAGCAAAAGCGGGCAGTACGGCGGCACCTCCTGTTCCTCCAGCCCGTTTAGCTGGCAGATGTCCTCCACCGTGGTGTAAAAAGCCTTGGCGATGTCCCAGAGGGTGTCCTCCGGCTGAACCATGTAGACAGTTATGCCCGGCATGTTCTGGATTTTCTCCATGTCCAGCGGGTACTCCTCGATTTCCCGGATGATAAATTCCTGCTGGCGGTTTAACACCAGCGCGTTTAAGTTCAGCACGATTTTTGCTTCGATTTCGTTGCTGTCCACCATGGTAGTGGATAATTGCTCCAGATCCGTATGTAAATGATAAATGCAGTTTTCGTCGATGCCCATGGCCTCGATCACATGGGAGAAAGGAATCATGGCCTCCATGGAATAAAACGGCATGGAATCGTCGCTGACGATGTACAGCACTTTCACCGACACGACACCCTCCGCCAATATGCCGTTTTCCACAATCTGGGTCTTATCCACCTTCACGGCTCCCTGGCTGTGGCAGATCTGCAGGATTTTCCCCTGAATCTCACGCACCTGTAAGCGCTCACCGATGCGGCATTTGGAAAAGTTTTTCACCAGAAGACTGTCCAGCGGCTCCATGCCGCCCTTGGTGACGCATTCTTTCAGCGGCGTGTACACGTCCATCAGAAGGGAATGCTCCTCCTCGCAGTAAATCTGGATATCCAGCTCCAGCACCGCGTCCACCTGGATGATGCGCTCTTCTCCGTCGGAATCCGGCTGCACATCCAGCCGCTGGTGGATCATGTTCACCTCCACGTTGGGAATCATTTCCATGCGGCAGCCCTGGCACTCCACTTCCTGGTAAAAGGGGATGGAATGCTCCAGCCACTGTAAGGGATTGCCCTCCTCATCCCCCCGATACAAAAGGAAGACAAACAGCTCGCCTTTTATCAGAATCCGGTCTTCCTCCGGGCGGATATCCATGCCCCTGACCTCCACCGTGTTCCACAGGACCTGAGCGATGTTGGGCTTGTTGGAGGCCAAGGCCACCTCTTCTTTCATCCGCACCGTGTCCTTTTTATGTATGCACAGCCCCAGCACTTTCACCGGCTTTTTCTTCATGGAGATTTCCTCCGGCTTCAGTCCGGTGGGCAGCGCCAGCTCCACCAGTTCATCCACTGCCGCAAAAAAGGACAGAATGGACTTTATGTTTAATTTCCTGGAATTGATCATGTGCAGGCTCAAATCCTCGATGTCCCATTTCAGGCACATCTTATCCCCGCTTTCGATGCCTTCCAGATTTAAGGTTTCCTCAATGGGAAGGGTGGCCGTCAGACTGCAAATTCTCCCCTCCTCCTGCTCCTCCACATACAAAAGCTCCACCGACAGCTTCGCCTTTACGTATGCCTGGTTATCGCTTAAATTCACCTCATCCACCTGGACGATTCCTTTGTGCTGGATCATCCGCCCGATGTCCGGCTTCGCGTCCGGCACATTGTAGTCTTCATCAAATGTTATTTGATTGGTCGCATTGCTCTTTACCCGCAACATCTGCACATTTTCTTTTACTATCTCCACTTGTCTGCTCCTTTCCATAATCTAAGTCAGCCGTCAAACTGCACCGGCGCATCCCGGTATTCCAGTTTCACAACAATGTATGGATACGATGGCTCCAGGGAAGGCTCTTCCCCTTTGTCAGGCCCCACCAGGCTCGTGCGGAAGAAAATGGACTCCGCGTACATGGACAGCTCCTCCACCTGGATGCTGTACCCCCCGGTCTTTTGGCGGCCATACCCCCGCAACAGATAAAGATACTCCCCATCCTGGTATGTAATCTGAAATTCCTCCTGTTTCTTGCTCTCAATCAGACTGCCAATGGCAGGCGGAATGTCTTCCTGCTTCACCACGGTATATTCTAACGGCTGCTTTTCTTCGGATTTCATGTTCGTTACCTTGCATCCGCTCAGCAAAAGACACAGAAGAAGCCCCGGCAGGAACAGGGTAATGATGGTTCTTTTCATGGCGATACCCATATCTTGTTCTCATTATGTATTGTATGAAAGTTGGGGGAGAATTATGGCTGGTATTTCTGTTTTCTATTTTCTTAATCGTATTGACAAAAAACGCTTGACTCTGCAGTCACTGCAGAATGTATTATATTTTCATAATATAAAAGAAAATTTTATATTATTTCAGAAATAAAATCGAAAGGAGACTGGAATATGAACAGAATTCCAAATACGGGATTTTCCGCAAATGCAGGCCTGGGTTTATCCATGCTGACCCAGGACCAGATTTATCAAATCCATTTAAGCGCGGTGGAAGTCCTCTCTACGATTGGTATTCGGATGGATTCAAAGCAGGCTTTAAAAGTTTTTAAAGACAATGGGGCCAATGTGGACTTTGACACAAGGGTAGTCAAAATTCCCCAGTACATGATTGAAGAAGCCATCCGCACCACGCCTTCGCAGTTCCTGCTGCGGGGAAGAACCGAAGAAGCCGACTTCTTATGCGGCGACCGCAGAACGGCATTCATCCCATTCGGACAGGGAGTGAATGTGATCGACCTGCACACAAGAGAGGTCCGAGATTCTTTAAAGCAGGATATGATTGACATTGCCAAAGTGACGGACGAATTAAGCGAAATGGATATGATCATTGACGCCGTCGCCGCCAACGATGTTCCCAGTTCTGTGGGCGCGCTGTATTCTTTAATGGAAATACTGGATAATACCAGCAAACCGGCCATAGTTGCTATGGAAGACGCCAGATGTATGGAAGTATACGTGGAGATGGCTTCCATACTGGCCGGCGGATACGATAAGATTCCTGAATATCCCACATTCATGGGCGGCTGCTGCCCGGTAAGCCCGCTGACTTACAGTGAGGAAGTGGGTGACGGACTGGTCCTGCTGGCAAAGGCCGGCCTGCCGATCATGATCTTATCCATGGCCCTGGGCGGGGCCACAAGCCCTTATCAAATTGCCGGAACGCTGACCATCCATAACGCGGAACTCCTTGCCGGAATCACCCTGACACAGCTTGTGCGTCCCGGCCTTCCGCTTTTGTACGGCAGCTCCACGGCTCTCATTGACATTCAGAGAATGACCTGCACGGTTGGCTGTCCTGGTATGGCATTGATTTCGGCAGCCGTGGCCCAGCTAGGGAAATTCTATCAGATTCCCACCTTTGTGGCCGGTGGATAGACAGACTCAAAAGTCTCTGACTTACAATGCGGGTTTGAAAAGACCCAGAGTTTCCTCACCTCCATGCTGGCAGGCGCCAACATTATTTACGGTCCAGGACTTGTCAACTCTGGTATGGATTTCGACATCGCTCAGTTTATTGCCGATAATGAGATCATCCGGATGCTCCGGTCTGTGCAGAGAGGATTTGCAGTGGACGATAAAGCAATCGCAGTGGATGCTATCCGAGAAGTCGGCATCGGCAAAGATTTCTTAAGCCACGACACCACCTTGGAGAACATGCGCCTGCATCCCATGCCGGAGTTCTCAGATCGAGACGAACGTGGAACCTGGGAAAGCCGCGGAAAGAAAACATTCATTGAAAACTGTCGCGAGAAAGCAATCGAATTGACGGAAAAGCCTTCCAATCATTATCTCTCCGATTCTGCGAGGAGCGAATTTGAAAAGATAATCGAAAGGGAAGAGGCCGCAATCAAGAAATAATATGCTAAAGAAACTGCCGTGTATTTCTAAATAGAATCTTACACGGCAGTTTCTTTTTCCTCTATAATGAACCGCTAAAAGGGACGAAAGTGCATTCAATCCCTCTGCTCTCTTTTCATTTTGTATTATGCAGATCCCCCATCCAAGCAGCGCGGCAATATTTGTTCATTTTTATTTCCTACTTTTTAAATAAGTTCTGCAATATGCGCTAAAAGATTCCTGAATCCATGAAAATCTTTTTCTGCAAAAATGTAAATTTAAATATAAAAACAATATTTTGAGCACAAGAACACCTTTGGATTTCAAAGATTCAGGAACTTATAAGAATATTGTAGTTCCTATAGCCACTACACAGTCAAGAGAAAATTTATTTGTAAATTATAGGAACTTTAGCTTATATTTCCATAGCTTTCACTCCAAATTTCTGTTTTAAATGGGTACCCAAACTTCCATGTAGCTGACTTCTTCCCCTTCCTCTGCCACCGTGGCCACCAATACACCCCACACATCGCCATTTACGCGATACCCATGCTCCTCCAAATACGGAAATACATTGGAACGGATCTTTTCCTGCACGGAACCATTCTTTGTCCAGCGTATGACAGTATAGATGGATGAAACCGACGGAATGTATTCCATTTTCTCCCAGGTCTGAATCTGCAGCAGCTCAATCCATTTTCGCTCCATCCCAAATCCCCATAAAATCCTGTTTTCTGCGTCTTCTCTGTAAAAATCATCCTTCCGGATGCAGAATATATTGTCTGCAAACGCCCAATACTGCGCCTGTTCCTCAAAGCATCCTTCCAGACATTCAGCAAATGTAAACTGGGGATCCACTCCATTATAACGCAGATTGGAGCGCCAGTATCTCTCCGGACTGGCCGCTGTGACACATGTCGCGCAGGACGAATAGAGTCCCCGCATTTTCTGATTATAATCTCTTAGCCGCTGTGCCAGTAATTTATAATATAACTGCTGACACTCTGCGTTTTGCTGCGCCGTGTGCATTCTTTCCATATATTGTTCCAAACTAACGTCATGAATCATAGAAATGGAATCCTGCGCCATAAAACCAATATTCCGAAACCACCGGTAGTTGTCAATCTTGTCGATGTCCGCGGCAGTGTATAAACGATAGGCGCCGCCGGGTTTTCTTCTGGGCGCTATCAAACCGATCTGTTCCAAAAAGCGGATCGTCTCAACAGGCAAATTTACGATACGGGATACCTCTCCTATTTTATATTCCTTCATTATTTCTGTTCCCTCCTTTCTTCTGACTGCAAACACAAGATAGATTGCCGCATTCGGACTATCCGCAAAAACGAAACATATGAGCGCTTTTTCGGATTTACTTAACTTTCATACACGCTCCATCCAGAAAAACCGTGCTTTTGGCATATCTGTGAATCCCTTGCTGACTTTCTCTCTCCATCAAAAGCCTCTCCAGCCCAAAGCCAACGCCTGTCCATGTACAGGCAATTTTCCAGGCATCGTCCAGGGGATGCGGCCCCATGGAAGCAGACGCCAGCTCCAGTCCGTCCTGGCTTACTGCGTCAATCCCCGGGCCATATACAATAGAATCTTCTTCCTCTATTCGATAGTTTTTAATCCCCGCCGCTTCCAATACCATCTGCGTCAGCTCCTTTAATCGGGTAATCCGTTCTTCTTTTGGCGTTCCCCATTCCACCAGATTCAGCATGGTAAACTCTTTTAAATGCGAATTTCCCTCCGATTCTCTGCGAAAACAGGAACCAATCTCAAAAATGCGAAGAGGCAATTTCTGGCTGGCCATCAGCTGTCTGGACACTTCATATAAATTCGGCGCCAGCATCGGACGCAGGGCTGTTTTTGCATTTAACCAAAATACCTATTCATACAGTGAACTGCTGCGGTCAATTGTCATTTTCTCCAAAAACTTTGCTGATATAATCGTCGGCGTGGTTATCTGGGTAAAACCCGCCCCGCACAGAGCATGGCTTAAATCCTCCTGCAGTTGGCACAGCTTTACTTTACGGCTGTTTTCCAGCAAATTCGTCACTTGCGCCTTATTCGCCTCTGCCGCCAATTTTTCCGTTATCTGAAAATATTTTTCCCTGCTTTTTATATCTTCAAACTGCCTTTCTAGCTCCTCCTTTCGCACACCCAGTTCTGTCAACCGATTTTTCTGCGATTCTGAATATCCCACACTCATTGAGCCATCTCCTTATCTCCTTGTATTGGAAAATACTGTATTTGAATATTTCTCCAGCTTCCACTGGGGAATCCTGCATTTTTTGCAGGGCTTTTTATGCCAGCGGTTCTGCAGCCACCGAATGCTTCTGCTGTTTTTGGAATCCCATACAACGAAAGACTCTCCGCAATGTGTGGTAATCGTCAAAGTTTTCCCCGTATTTTCTATGGTTTTCACTCCATGCAGAATCCCAGTCCGTGACGGCCACAGCTTTATTTTGCTGACCATCTGACACAGCCTCTGGTTTTTATACATGTATCTCTTCTTACTTTCCTGTGCGGATGCCGCCTGATTCATTCCTTTTCCCCTTCTTTCCCGCCTATGCCCCGCTCCCACTTTGCTATACATTCAAAATACATCACAAGCGCCCCCAGCTCCAAAGGATTATGTATGACAGTCGCAATTTTCCTGGCGCCGTCTGACACACCGCAGGGAACTCCCGGCGCTGCAATGATGCTCTGCGCGGTTACATCCTCCAAAGAAATAACGTCTGCTGCCGTACTTGCTTCTATTATATATGGATAGTCTCCTGGTTTCAAAGAGCAGGCTGTCACCTTCGCCCCCGCGACCTGCTCCGCCAGACTTTCCGCCTTTTGCTCCTGCAAATCGCAGATCACGGGCACGGCCTGATTCTGTGCCGCATACGCCTGCTGCAGTCCGGCCACATCGGTTTTATCCATTGCCTGCGCCGAAATTCCACAATGCCGCAAAATAGCTTCTATGGATCGGGCAAATCCTCCAATCACTCCCAGACCGCTGGTGACTGTGACAACTGCCGCCTTTTTCTTTTGTATAGGCGGCTTCAGATTTACCGCTTTACAGGCCAGCGCTTCCATGGTATATCCTGTCTGGCCGCAAAAAAACCGATCGTAACTTTCCAGTTGTTCCACTATGGAATCAATATCATCTTCCCTTAAACGAGTCATTCGATCACCTCTATCCTTCTATGAATTCCCAATTTTCCAGACCTGGCTGTCGTTTAATGTTTGCTATCACCTGTACAAATTTTTTTTTAGCTTCTGCATGATCTTTTCCCACTGTGATTACAATTGCCCGGAAATCTTTGCAGCCCTCCTGATAATCCGTCACCGCCTCTGTGGCGCCAAAGAAATCCTCTGCCAAGCGCAGCCGCCGGCTCTCTGACATGATATGCTCTCCCAGAACTTCTATTTTTCCGTCCGCCGCCCGAATCTGCTGATATATGCATACCTGCGCCCTTAAGGCGCGGACTGCCTTTTCGGCTTCTTCCTTACGCCCCAATGCCAGATTTGCCAGCGCTTCCACCATATTAATGCCGGACGAATGCCAGACGCTTACCGGGGTCTGACTGGGGAGCCTGGCGTCGATTTCCAGCAGTTTCAGCCGACCTCTGTCACTGATTGCCTCCATGTCAAAAATCCCTCGTATCCTTAACCGCTCTGCCAGCGTTTTCCCCATGTGAAGCATCTGCCTTCGCTCATCATCCGCAATCTGCGCCGGGGCAATAATCCGTTTGCAGTCGTAGGCTTTATCTACCACCACCTCCGTGATCTGGGGAAAATAATAATTCTCTCCGTCCCCGATTACTTCCAGAGAATAGGATCGTCCCTGGAGATATTCCTGCGCCAAAGTTTCTCTGGCGTTATTCCTTTGAAGATACTGCTCCACTTCTTCCCTGGAATGCGCCCTGCTCACATGCCTGCTCCCGCTTAGTCCGTCCGGCTTTAAAATCACCGGATAGCCGCACTCTGGGTAGGCTTGCGGAATTGGCAGATTCTCTTCTTTAAAAACCTCATTCGATTTTACTTTTGAGCTGGAAATGGCGTATGCGTTTTCATCAAAGATCACTTTGGCTCCCGTCCGCCTGCCGTATTCTAAAATTTTCTTTAAAGCCAGGGTATTTTCCACAGCCGGCAGCACAACGTCGGCCTGCCGAAAAATCGCCGGCATCCGCTCTTCGTCAAAAACGTCCGCCTGCACGAATCGGTTCCCCAACGCCACGCCCGGCGCTTTTGAATTTCTGTCCAAAACTGTAACCTGATATCCGGCTTTCCCCGCCAGCAGCGCTGCCTCTATTCCCTGCAGCTTCGCTCCAATAATCAATACCCGCATCCCAATATCCTTTTTCTTTCTTTCACCCATTTTTTATAATCCTCCAGCGCAGCCGCTGACATCCCGCATTTGCGCAAAGTATCCTGTATTCCCCAAACCGTCCGGCGCCCTTCATCAATGTCATATGCGCGGCTTGCAACCCCCGCATACCCCTTCATCGGCGGTATAATGGACGTCACAACATTTGCGCCCGCCATAAGCCTTTTTTCCAGACCTTTCAGCCCTTCCACATCCAGAGACGCCGGAATCAGCTTATCTGGAAACAACAGACGCATCACCGCAATGTTCAGCAGCTCCGAACAGCCCCCGTCGGCAAAATCCCCTAAAAGCGGAGCGCCGTCCTGCTCCATAAACGTCATCGTCCGCACCTGCGAAGCCTGCAGCCGCTCCATTTCCATAAAGGAATCCACCTTATTTTCCGCCGTATCGCCAACCCCCGTCAAAAGTCCTTCCTCTATCAGAAGCCCCTGGCTCACCGCATACCGCTTTGCCTGCATACGCGCGTCATAATCCTGGCCTGGCCGCAGCCTGCCGAATAAAGAACGGTCGTGCATCTCCTGGTAGAGCGCATACCAATCCGCGCCCGCTTCTCGAATCCTTTCAATGCCCGCCCCATCCAAAAGCCCCGGAGACGCCATTATGGACAAATCCGTTTCCGCCCGAACCGCCCGAATCACTTCCGCAAGCCTTTGGGGATTCTTCGTATAATAGGGATCCTCTCCTGTGGTCAAATCAATCAAATGCACACCGAATTCTTTCAACTCCCTGGCTATCTCAACGATTTCATCCAATGTCTTCCGATAGCGACTCGGCTTTTGGTTATCCCTTCGATAGTAGCAAAACGCACAGTTGTTTTGGCAGTAGGTGGAAAAATATGCAAACCCGTATAAGAATACCTTTCGCTGAAAAACACCATCCCGCACTTCCCTAGCCGCCGCAAAAATCTCCTTCTGTTCTTCTGCATCCCTTACGTTTAATAAGAACAAAATAGATTCTCTTTCAATTTTTCCTCCTCTTTTGCATTCATCCAGTATTTCTTTTGTTCTTTTCATAATTCCCCTCTCCAACGTAAATTTTTTGACTAAAAAATGCACGGCTTTACCTTTCATAAAACCATGCATTTCCTATAGCGAAGAGTCCGGGAGTCGCACCCGGCTGTACGGATTTAGAGTCCGCAAGATCACTCCGATCCACCCTCCATATTGATTTAATTGTATGTCGCGAAAGCAAGCTATTCCAAATAGAGCTTTTCAAAAATACCTGTGTTTTATTTGAATTAAGTATATTCTCTGTAGTAACTGCAGAGTCAAACACTATTTGAAAAATTACGGTGTTTTTTAAAAAGACGCCGACATAGATGGTTTTTATGAAAAATTCAGAGTTTGCTGCGTTCTTCCCCATAAGCCCATTGATTTAAGACACAGTTGGCGGTATAATTATTTTATAAACGTAACTGTTCAGTACCTTCACAGTTACGAGCAAAAATCCATTGGAAATCGCCTTC
>CAYOWU010000032.1:267-41100 GCA_964407765.1 uncultured Lachnospiraceae bacterium | reverse complement strand
TACGGTAGCGCAGGCAGGTGGCGGAGTAGCGTTTGTCGAAGAACATTTCCTGCCACTGGCGCACGTTGCCCAGCCAGGAGTTGTTCAGCACGCATAAAATCACCGGAAGCTCCTGACACATGGCGGTGGCCAGTTCCTGTATGTTCATCTGCATGCCGCCGTCGCCGGATATGGCGATGACCCGCTGGTCGGGATTTCCAAGCTGTGCGCCGATGGCCGCCGGAAGTCCGTAGCCCATGGTTCCCAGGCCGCCGGAGGTGAGAAGCTGGCGCTTGCCAGTCATGGTCAAAAACTGGGTGGTCCACAGCTGGTTCTGTCCCACGTCGGTGGTGACGATGGCGTCCGGGAACATCTCGTTGATTTTGCGGATGATTTTCTCCGGATTCAGGCCGGGATAGCGGTGGTCCATGCGGATGGGATAGTCGTCCTTCCATTTCTGTATGTCAGAAAGCCATTGGTCCGTTGGCAGCGGCTGGGCGTATTCCAGCATTTTTTCAATGGCGATTTTGGCGTCGGCCACGATGGGGATGTCCACCACGATGTTTCTGGAGATGGAGGCGGAGTCGATGTCCACGTGGATGATCTGAGCGTTTTTGGCAAATTCGCTGATTTTCCCGGTGATCCGGTCGTTGAAGCGGGTGCCGATGGAAAACAGCACATCGCACTGGCTGATGGCCGTGTTGGACGCGTAATTTCCATGGATGCCGATGTTTCCCACGTACAGCGGATGGTCGGAGGGGATGGCCCCTTTGCCCATGATGGTGGTGATCACCGGCACTTTGGTAAGCTCCGCCAGCCTGGTCATGGCCTGGTTGGCGCGGGCGATGTTCACGCCGCCGCCCAGCAGGAATACGGGCTGTTTGGCTTCGTTTAACACGGCCAGGGCTTTTTTCAGCTGGCCTTCATGGACTTTTGTGCTGGGCTTGTAGCTGCGGATGTTGGCCTCGGCCGGGTATTCGTCGGAGCCCAGAGCCTGCTGCACGTCCTTGGGGATGTCCACCACCACGGGGCCGGGCTTTCCGTTGCGGGCGATGAAAAAGGCTTCCTTAATGATGCGGCCCAGGTCTTCCCGGCGGCGTACGGTGATGGAATGCTTGCAGATGCTGCGGGTGATGCCCACGATGTCCACCTCCTGGAAGGCATCGTTTCCAATCAGGTTGGTGGGCACCTGGCCGGTGAAGCATACCAGGGGCACGCTGTCGTAGTTGGCCGTGGCGATGCCGGTCACCAGGTTGGTGGCGCCGGGGCCGCTGGTCACCAGGCACACGCCGGGCTTTCCGGTGGAGCGGGCATAGCCGTCCGCCGCGTGAACCAGCGCCTGCTCGTGCCGGGGCAGCACAACTTCAATGTCGTTTTGGCCGTACAGGGAGTCGAACAAGTCGATGGCCTGCCCGCCGGGATAACCGAAGAGGATGTCCACCCCTTCTTCCTTTAACGCTTTTACGAATAATTCGGTTCCTTTGATTTGACTCATACAAGTTTTCTCCTTTTGAAAATTTAAAAATGCCATTTATGGAGGGCTTTTTTCACAGTAGACGATTTTAGTCATTCACTATAAAACAAAAAACCCTAAGCCGTATGGGCTTAGGGCGGATAAAATTCCGTGGTACCACCTAAATTCAAAGAAAAATCTTTGCGCTTTACTGGTACGGATCTCCTTTTGCCTGGGCAAAAAACAGACCGATACCGTATCCCTGTAACGTGGGATGGACGTTAAAACTTAATGGGAACGGGTGCGAAACCCCGCCTGTTCAGTCTTACTGCTCAAGGGCTACTTTGGGCGTCTTCTCCATGGAGATTTCCACCAGCCATCTCCTCTCTGTGATCTCGACAGACGCTTACTCCTCCCTGTCATGGCATTTTTGTATTGCTTGATGTTTCTGTAGTATAGCAGAGAAAGCGGTTTCTTGTCAACACTTTATTTGGCTAAAAAACGATTGATTTTTATAAATGTCTATGCTAAAATCTGAATTGAGTGTATATATGTGAAAATTACGGAAATTTTTACCGTGGAAAGGCAGTGAAAAGTGCAAACGCATTATACGATTGGCGGACATAGTTTTTCTACATATTGGTCTATTTTTTTCCTGGGATTCTTTTTCATGCTGATTCTGAACGTCGTCCGCGGCAAGAAGAGGGGCATGAAATGGCGTGTTTCGGGGGCATTAACCATTGCGGTCGTCGCGGTCAGTTTCCTAGGGGCGAAAATCTTATATTATCTGGAAAATCCGTCTGTGCTTGCCGGCAGCGGCGTGAAGCTGGGCGGCGTTTCTTTTTTCGGCTCTGTTTTTCTCGTTCCGGCGGTTATGCTTCTCCTGTGCAGAATCCGGAAGCTGTCTTACGGCAGGATTATGGATTTTCTGTCGCCGTCGCTGATGCTGATGCTGGCGACGCTTCGCGTGGGATGCTGGGTTTCCGGCTGCTGCGGGGGGATTTCCCTGGTGTGCGCCGGGGTTTATGTGGAAAAGTTCCCGACCCAGATTACCGAGTGCGTATGCGACCTTTTGATTATGGGAGGGCTCTTGTTTTACGAACGGTTTTGGGAAAATGAGGGACGGCTGTACTTTTTCATTATGGTCTATTACGGCGTTGTCCGTTTTTTCCTGGAATTTGTTCGGGACACGCCGAAGGACTGGCTGGGCCTGTCCCACGGCCAGTGGTTTGCCGCGTTTTCCGTATGCATCGGCGGATATATGCTTGCACGGCTTGGAAAGCTGGAGAAGAAAAAGAAAAAGCGAGGAGGGAGAAGATGAAGAAAGTAATAAGCTTAATCCTGGTCTATGTCCTGATTCTGAACACGAATCTGCTGGCCTTTGCGGCGGAAACGGATGGATCAGCCGCGGTCAATGAAGAGATGGACTGGATGGCGTCTTTGGGTGAAGACGTGGAGATTGTGATGGAAGAGGAACCGAACCTGACGGTTGACGAGTCTGTGCCGAATCTGTCGGCCAATGAGGCGCCGGACGAGGAGGAAGCCGCGCCGCCGTTTGTCGGGGAGGAGCCGGCACAGGACGCCGTGATAGAAGAGAGCCCGGAAGCTGAAATTTTGGAGGAAAGCCCTGCGGCAAAAGAGGTTTTGTCTGAAAACGAGGATGCCAAAGAGGAGAGTCCCGAACCGGAGGCTCCCGAAACGGAAACGCCTGAAATAGAGGAGCCGGAGCAAAAAGCGGCTGTATCGGATGACAGCCTGTCCGTCAATGAAGGGGAAATACACGAAGAAGAGCTTGTGGAAGAGGAAACGCCCAACGACGAGCTGGCCGCCGGGGAAGGCGCCAAGTCGGGAAGCTGCGGTGAAAAACTGAAATGGCGTTTAAGCGGCAAGAAGCTGATTATCACAGGCTCCGGGAATATGACGGATTACAGTAGCGGAGGAGGATGCTCGGGCGATCCTGCGCCGTGGAGTGAATATCGCGACAGCATCACCGCCATTCAGATCGGAGCGAAGGTTACGTCCATCGGTTCCTATGCATTTTACCAGTGTACGAATTTAAGCTCCGTCACCATAGGCGGCGCTATTGCGTCCATAGGGAACGGAGCATTTGCAAATGCTTCTAACATAAGAAAAGTGACTGTTGGAAATAAAGTGACGACTATAGGGGAAAGCGCATTTTCCGGCTGCCAGAACCTTGTAAACCTGAAGCTGGGGAGTAAGGTTGCCACCATTGGGAATTCCGCTTTCGCCAACTGCAGTAACCTGAGGACCGTGTCGATTCCCGGCAGAGTGACGGCTATTGGAGACAGCGCGTTTGCAAACAATATAAATCTGCTGAACGTGAACCTGGGCGCCAGCGTGAAAACCATCGGAAATTCCGCTTTCGAGGGCTGTAAGAACGTCACTTCACTGTCCTGGGGCAAGAAGGTGGAGAGTGTGGGCGAAAAGGCGTTTAACAACTGCCAGTCTTTGAAAACTGCTGCATTGCCGGCCTCGTTAAAAACATTGGGAAGTTATGCATTTGCAAACTGTCCCTCATTGAAGACGGCGAAGATCACAGGTCCGACGGACATCGGCCAGGGAGCCTTTGAGGGGGACGGGGAGCTGACGTCGCTGTCGCTGGGCAAAGCCACGAATGTGGGCAGCTATGCCTTTAAAAACTGCGGAAAGCTGCCGTCCGTTTCCATCCCGGGGACGGTTAAAGCCATTGGCGACCAGGCATTTTGCTTCTGTGCGTCTTTGAAAACCGCATCCATAGGCGGTAAAGTGGCCACCATCGGAGGCTCGGCTTTCGAGGGCTGCTCGTCGTTGGGAAGCGTGACCATACCGGGAAGCGTCACCAGTATCGGCGGCTATGCGTTCAAGGACGACAAGAATTTAAAGACGGTGAAGCTGGGAAACCGGGTGAAAACCATCGGCGAGAGCGCGTTTGAGAACTGTGAGAAATTAACTTCCATATCGCTGCCCAACAGCGTGACGGCGATCGAGAGCAAAACCTTCAAAAACTGCCCCGCTATGACATCCGCCCACATCGGGGACTCCTGCGTCTACGTGGGGAGCGAGGCTTTTAGCGGAGACATTGCGCTAAAAAGCGTTTATTTCGGAGAGCATATCACGGACATCAACAGCTATGCATTTTACGGCTGTACGGCTCTGACGAAAATCACGCTGGACGACAACCTGCTGCGGATCGGTGAGCGGGCGTTTGAAAACTGCACGGGCTTAAAGAGCGTGCGCATCGGCAAGAATTTATTAAGCATTGCTTACTGGGCGTTTGGCGGCTGCACAGCCCTTAAAAATATGACCATCCATTCCCAGAAGGCAGAGTACAACACGAATTTCCTGTCGAATGAAAGCGTCCTTACATTTAAGGGGTACAGAGGCTCCACCATTCAGACATTTGCCGAAGAATACGGACACAGCTTCCAGGTCATCACCACGAAAGCGCTGAACCGCAGCCAGTTCAGCCTGGCGGCCACATCCTACAAATGGACGGGCGGATTCATCACGCCTTCTGTGCGCTGCAGCAACAGCGACGTTGTGAGAAACGCGGACTACAAGGTTCAGTATGATTACGACGAAGGCGCGGGCAAGCACAGCGTGTGGGTTTCCGGCATGAACGATTACACAGGAACGGTAACGCTAAGCTATACCATTAGTAAAGCGAACCAGACCATAGCCGCATCCAACCTTACGAAAACCGCTTCGGCGAAACCCTTTAAAATGGATGCCAGGCGCACGTTTGGCGACGGGAGGCTTACCTATAAGTCCAGTAATCCCAAGGTGGCGACGATCCACCCGACCACAGGCCGGGTGACCATTAAAAGGAACGGAACGACGAAGCTCACCGTCACGGCCAAAGGGACGAGAAACTGTAAGCAGGCAACGAAAACCGTTACGCTGAAAGTGAAAAAAGCCACACAAAAGATTCAAAATGTCCGCAAGTCCTATAGCCGGAAGAAATCCTCCAAGACCTTCCAGCTGAGGGCAAAAGCCAAGGGAACGCTGCGATATGGCATTATAAGCGGAAAGAAATGCGCGTCCATTCACTCGAAGACCGGAAAGATGACGCTGAAGAAAAAAGGCACAGTAAAGGTTAAAATCACAGCGGCGGCTACAGCTAAATACGAAAAAGCCTCTACAGTTGTGACCATTAAAATCAAATAGCGTATTTTAAATAATCACACAGTTTGGACAGGAAGGCGGCTTCCCAATTCCAGACTGTGTGATTTTTTACCTTATAGGAAATTCCGTTGGAATTCTCCATAAGATAAAAAGCCTTCCGGGCGGGATCGCACTGCGGTGGAGAGGAATTATGCTGCCAGATGCAGCCCGCCGCAGGCGGAGAATCCTGCCGCGCAGGATTCTTTCTTGAAAAAAATAAAAAAGTCTAAATATTTTATAAAAACTGTTGCAAAGATAAATATAAATGCTATAATAGATACAGAAAAGATGACTGATGCAACTATAATGTGACGCAATTAACCATATAATCCCGCAGATAAAAAAGTTTTGACTGACTGTCGGAAATACAATTTGATATTTCAGGTAAGAGCATTTCAGTTATTCTATTTATTCTTAAGAAATTCAGCGGCTTGTCTGCCGCATATAATTTCCAATGTAATGAGAGTCATCTTTTCTTAAAAAGTTATGGCGTTTTCTAATCATATTTTAAGAAAGGAGAAGGCAAAACGGGTATATCACGAAAGACTGCAAGAAGGAAGAACCATGTAAACCCACATAACTTGCGCCATGAGCTGGAACAGTACAGACAAAAGGGCATATCCTTGAATTTAGAAGGGTTTCCCAGCAGTCCCTCCGAAATAGTTCACGCTCATTTAATTGCAGAGGATGGTGGGTATATGCGGGATTATGTTCAGGATGAGAAAGGAGAGATTCGGAAAATAAGCTTTGACAGGATAAACACAAAAAGATTGCGTTAAGGATTCAGCTCTGCCTCCGCAGGCGCAAGGCATACTGGCAGCTTTTGACAGCGTTCCATGCATAACCGGCCTGCGGGGCGAGGGCTCTTCAGCTCATTTTTTTGAAACGGCCCCAATCGAAAAAAGTCGTAAAAAAAAGATTTTATTAATGACGAAAAGCCAAAATGTGCTATAATGGATTCCGTAGGAGGATCAAAGTATGCTGTATAGAAAAAGAAAACAGAAGCTTACCCTGATTATGGCAGTTTTATCGCTGATGCTTTTCATTGGCGTGGTTGGCCTGGTCGTGCACGTTATACAGAAGTATATCCCCACAAAGGAGCGGATGGATCCAGCCGCTTATTACGGAATGAAGGACGCTCAGGAGATTCCGCTGATTTTTGGCGGGGAAATTCTGGAAAAGGGCGGCAGGCTGGCGGACGGAAACGTCTACGTGCCTTTTGACGCTGTGACCGGGTATTTGAACAAGCGGTTTTATTGGGATCCCAATGAAAATATATTGCTGTATACAACGCCTACGGAGAAAATGATTATTGCCCCGGAGGCGAATTCTTATATGGTAGGCGATGAGAGCCGTCTGGCGGAAGGAATTATCTGCAAAGTGATAGACGGCGCGCCGTATGTGAACATAGATTTCGTCAAGCAGATGACGGACATTGAGTACACGTTGCTGCAGCAGCCGGATCGGCTTGCGGTGCAGTACCAGTGGTCGGACGTTCCAATGGTGCGGACGAAAGAAGACACTCAGGTGCGTTATCGCGGCGGCATCAAAAGCGAGATTTTGACGGAGGTGGAGAAGGGGAAAGCGCTTCGTATGGTGGACGATCTGGACGACTGGAAGTGCGTGGTCACAGAGGACGGCTATGTCGGGTACATAAAAACAAGCAAACTGGAAGGCGAGCCCCAGACGCAGAGCTTTGAGCGGGAATTTCAGGCGCCGGAGTATACCAGCATAACCAGGGATCATCCCATTAACCTCACCTGGCACCAGGTGACCAACACGGATGCCAACGACATGCTGGACCTGATGCTGGAGGGCGTCTCCGGGGTCAACGTCATATCCCCCACCTGGTTTTCCCTCATAAGTAATCAGGGGGAAATCAGCAGCCTGGCTTCGGCGGAATACGTGCAGAAAGCCCACGCCATGGGGATGGAGGTCTGGGGGCTTGTGAGCAATTTCGATGAAAATGTCAGCACATTTGAAGTCCTGTCTCACACTTCGTCCAGGACGAAGCTGATTCACCAACTGATTCACCAGGCGCAGCAGTTTGGCCTGGATGGGATCAACGTGGATTTGGAGGAGTTGAGTGAGGATTCCGGCGTGCATTTTATACAGTTTTTAAGGGAGCTGTCCATCCAGTGCAGGCTTGCTCAGCTTGTGCTGTCTGTGGATAATCCGGTGCCCCAGGAATACACTGCCCATTACGACCGACAGGAGCAGGGCGTGGTGGCGGATTATGTGATTATCATGGGCTATGATGAGAACTATGCGGGCTCCCCCACGGCAGGCTCGGTGGCTTCTTATCCTTGGGTCAAGCAGGGCGTGGAAGACACGGTAGCGGCGGTTCCCGCCCAAAAGGTGATCAATGCGGTGCCTTTTTACACTAGGGTCTGGAAGACCACGGCGGGCGTGGTGAGCAGTGAAGCGCTGGGCATGTTGGACGCGGCCAGGTTTGTAAAAAGGAACAAGATCGAAACCTATTGGGATAAGAATGTGTGTCAGAATTACGGCGAATTCAGCGATGCGGACACGCTTTACCAGGTGTGGCTGGAAGACGCGCAGTCGCTGGAAGTGAAGATGGGGCTTGTGAAAGAGTATGGCTTGGCGGGCGTGGCGTCCTGGCGGCTGGGCTTTGAGCAGAAAAATATTTGGCAGGTGCTGAAAAATGGGCTGGAATAGGACGACAAATTATAAAAAGACAAAAGACAGGGCGAATTGGCAGATGGAGCAGCGCGCCTTAAGTAAGCTGACGGAAGAAGAGCTTTTGCTTCTGCCCCAGGAAATCCAGGAAAGGACCCGCAAAGAGTGCGATTCCATGCTGTTAAGCGCTCAAAGAGAGGCCGGGGACGTGCGCCAGCAGGCCCAGAGGGTGGCTGAGTCCACCCGTGAGGAGGCGCAGCAGGATGCGGCGGAGATCCGAAAGCAGGCCCTGGAGGCGGCCGAAACAATCCGCCAGGAGGCCGAGGAAGTCGTCTGGCAGGCACAGGACGAGCGAAGAGCCATCCTGGAAAAAGCGCAGGAAGAGGCGGAAAATATTTTGAGAAAGGCACAGCAGGAGGCCGAGGAGCTTGGGAGAATGTCCGTACAGGCGGCGCGGGCGCTCTGCCAAAACGCCCAGAGAGAGGCGCGGGCCATTTACCAGGCGGCGCAGGATGAAATGCACCAGATGATCAGCGGCATCAACCAGGCGCAGAACAGTTTTATGAAATCCTATAAAGAGGTGCACCGGATTCTCAATGCCATTCCCGACCAGCTGACGCGTCTGGACAGGGAAGGGGAGCTGCCGGTTCCCACCGATCAGGAGCTGGTCAGACACATGGAAGACATTTTTGGCGGAGAAGATCCCCTGTAAAATGCGTTCACCCATAATTTGTTTACGCGTTTGTCGTGGTTATGTATGCCGGTTGCCCTTTGCAGCATATATTTAACAGAATATGCGCAAAGGGTGTTTTTATAGTGAGATCAAGAAGGGCATTAGAAATGTGCATGGGCGTTCTGCTGCTGGCGGGCGTGTTTATGCTTTCCAGGGAAGTGGTTCATGTGGTGGCGCAGAACCAGAAAGCGGCCAGAACTATTGTGGTGGACGCGGGACACGGAGGCGACGATCCGGGCATGGTGACGGAGACGCTGCGGGAAAAGGATCTGAATCTGGAAATTGCCAAAAAACTGAAGAATTATCTGGAAAAAGCGGGGTATTATGTGGAGATGACCCGGACGGAGGACAAGGGCCTGTACGAGCCGGGGTGCAAAAACCAAAAGGCGCAGGATATGCAGAATAGGGTGGCTTTTATCGGGGAAAAATGCCCGCTGCTCACGGTGAGCATACACCAGAATAGCTATCCAGATTCTTCGGTGAAAGGCCCCCAGGTCTTTTATTACGCGGACTCCATAGAGGGGGAGAAGCTGGCCAAATGCATCCAGAATTCCATGAACGAAAAGCTGCAGGTGGAAAATCCACGCCAGGCCAAGGGGAACACAACATACTATCTGCTGAAAAAGAGTCCCGGAACGCTCAATATCGTGGAATGCGGGTTTATGACCAACCCAGAGGAGGCAGAGCTTCTGCAAAAAGAGGCGTACCAGAAGAAGGTGGCCGAGGCGGTGGGCCAGGGAATCCAGGAATACTTATCCCAAAATGAAAACACACTCTAGCTTGCTACCTGATTATGTGATATAGTAGAGGATGTATCTAGTAGAAGCGCGCCCTGTTTTATGGGGGCGCGCCAATCAGGAGGAAGAAATTAAATGGATAAACTGTATATAATCATACCTGCGTACAATGAAGAGGAAACTATCAAATCCGTGGTCGCCCAATGGCATCCGATCGTGGAAGGGATTGGGCCGGAAAGCCGGTTGGTGATTATAGATGACGGGAGTCGGGACAACACGTATAAAATCGTGTCGGAATTGAAAGAAAATTACCCGCAGCTGGTGGCTCTCACCAAAGAAAACCAGGGGCACGGCCCCACTGTGCTTAGAGGATACAAATACGCGATTCGCCACGGCGCGGACTATGTGTTCCAGACGGATTCGGATGGACAAACCCTGCCTTCGGAGTTTTCCAAATTCTGGAGGAACCGGGAGAAATGCGGGGCTCTCATTGGGTACCGCAGGAAAAGGGGGGACGGCCCTTCCAGAGTGTTTGTGACGAGGGTTCTCCGTCTGACGCTGCTGGCGGTCTTTGGAGTCTGGGTGAAAGACGCCAATTCGCCCTACCGCCTTATGCGGTGCAGTCAGCTCCGGGAAGTTCTCCGAAAAGTTCCCAAGAACTTTTTCCTGGCGAATGTGCTGATTACGGTGATTTACACCAAGAAAAAAATGGGAGTCCATTATTATCCCATTACGTTCCTGCCCCGGCAGGGCGGGAAAAACTCGCTTGATATGAAGTCGCTGGTAAAGACCGGCTGGCGGGCTGTGGGACAGTTTATGGCGCTGCGCAGGCGGATTGTGCGCTGAATTTGAGGGATAGAAAAGCATGACAATACGGGAAAAAATTAAATCGCGGTGGGAAATCAAGGCCCTGGTGGGAATTTTTCTGGTGGGGTTGAGTCTTTTTTTGCTGGGTGAAGACAGTAAGACTTTTCTGGTCTGGTGGCTGGCCGCCTGGACGTTGGGCTGTATGTTTATGCCGCTGACCGGGACGCTGTTTGCGGGATTTCAGGACCGGGGATGGCTGTTTTCCAAGGCCATCGCCATTGCCGTTTGCGGTTACGCGGCCTGGGCGCCGGTTACGCTGGGGTTTTTGCGGTTTACGCCTGTGACCTGCCGGGCGGTTGTGTGTTTGTGCATCGCGGCGAATATGGGGCTGCTTTTTGTGCAGCGGCGGCAGGGGCGCAATGTCCTGCCCAAAGATGGGAATGAGGCTGGTCTGATTTTCTGGGAAGAGGCGCTTATGTATCTGGTCTTTCTTCTGTGGACGTATGTGGCGGGCTTTCATCCCCAGGCCCATGGGGTGGAAAAGTTCATGGATTACGGATTTATGGAGGCCATGATGCGAAGCGACACGCTTCCAGCCACGGATATGTGGTACAGCCAAGAGCCCATGAATTACTACTACGGCGGGCAGTATTACGCCGTGTTTCTGACAAAGCTGACCGGAACGCAGGTTTCTTCCACATATCATCTGATGCGCACATGGGTGGCGGGCATGGCCTTTGCGCTGCCTTTTTCCCTTGTCCGGCAGGCGGCGGCGGACTATTATGGGAAGACCAGGAAAATGCTGCCGGTATGGTCCGGGCTTTTGGCCGGGACGGCGGTTTCCCTGTCGGGAAATATGCACTATATTATTTATGGCAAAATTCTGCCCTGGCTGGGGAAGGCCAAGGAGGATTACTGGTTTCCCAGCTCCACCCGCTATATTGGCCACGACCCGGAAAATATGGACCGGACCATCCATGAATTTCCCTCGTATTCATTTATACTGGGAGATCTCCATGCCCATGTGGTGAATGTGTTCTTTGTGCTGACGGTGATCGGGCTTTTATATGCCTGGGTTAAGAGGAAAAAATATCCCAAAGAACGGGCGCCGCTTCAGTGGCCGTTTTTGATGTGCGGCGTGTTTTTGGGAATTTTTCAGTGGACGAATGCCTGGGATTTTGCCATTTATTATGTGGTGGCCTGTGGGGTGTGCTTCTTCGGAAACCTGGCGCGGTTTCAGGATTGGAAAAAGGGGACGGCGTACAGCGTCCTTCAGTGGGCGCAGATGCTGATTTTGGGGTTCGTGGCAGCGCTGCCGTTTACTTTGCAGTTTGACAGCAGCATGGCCCAGGGGGTGCGGCTGGCGGCGAACCATTCGGCCTTTTACCAGCTCTGCGTGCTCTGGGCGTTTCCGGTTGTGATAGCGCTGCTCTATCTGCTGAAACTGTGCATGGAGCGGGGAAAATGCCCGCCGCTTAAATTTCTGGCCCGGCTCAAAAGGCAGGATCTTTTTGTGGCGGTTCTGTGTTTGTGTGCGCTGGGGCTGATTGTGCTGCCGGAATTGGTTTATGTGCGGGATATTTATGAGGAAACTTCCGCCCGCTCAAACACCATGTTTAAGCTGACCTACCAGGCGTTCATTCTGTTCGGCATTAGTTTAGGATATATTTCGATCCGTTTCCTGGCGGACAGGTCTAAGAAATGGGTTCGCGCGGCCGGGGCGCTGGGCGTGGCGGGCGTGCTTTTGACCGCCGGCTATACGGTGACTTCGGTGAAGCAGTGGAACGGCCGGGTGTGGGACAGGCAGGACTACCAGGGCCTGAATGCCACGGCGTATCTGGAAAATCAGTATCCACAGGACGCGCCGGCCATTCGCTGGCTGCAGGATCATGTGGAGGGCGATCCGGTGGTTCTGGAGGCCAATGGGGACAGCTACAGCGACTATTGCCGGGTATCAGCCATGACGGGTCTGCCCACGATACTGGGATGGTACACCCATGAGTGGCTGTGGCGGCAGGACACGGAAGATCTCAATGAGAAATCATCGCAGATTGAGCGGATCTACACATCCACGGATGAGGCGGAAGTGTGGGAGCTTTTGGAGGAATTTCAGGTGGAATATATTTTCGTGGGCCAGATGGAGCGGGAGAAATACCCTGCCTTAAATGAAGAGCTGCTGCGCGGCCTGGGGGAAGCTGTTTTTGACGATGAGTCTTTGATCATTCAGGTGGATGAATCCATATGGATGGCAAGTAGCGAATAGTGAAGGAAATTTGCCATGAGAGCAGAAATGATAAAAGTAGATCCGGCGAATCCGCAGCGGGAAATTATGGAAAGGGCCGGGAGAATTTTGCGCGGCGGAGGGCTGGTGGCATTTCCCACGGAGACGGTGTACGGGCTGGGCGGCGACGGGCTGCGCCCGGAGTCATCCAGCCGTATATACCGGGCTAAGGGCCGCCCATCGGATAATCCGCTGATCGTGCACATTGCGCGGCTGGAAGACTTGTTCAAGGTAGCGGCGCAGGCGCCGGACGCAGCGCTGCGGTTGGCGCGGGAGTTCTGGCCGGGGCCGCTGACCATGATTTTTCCCAAAACTCAGGCGGTGCCCTATGAGACTACCGGCGGGCTGGAGAGCGTGGCGGTTCGGATGCCCAATCATCCGGTGGCGCTCTCGCTGATTCAGGCGGCGGGGGGATTTGTGGCGGCGCCCAGCGCCAACCGTTCGGGAAAGCCAAGCCCCACGCTGGCCGCCCACGTGGCGGAGGATTTGGGGGAAGAAATAGAGATGATCCTGGACGGCGGGATGGTGGGAATCGGCCTGGAGTCCACCATTGTAGATTTCACCGAATCGCCTCCGACAGTTCTGCGTCCCGGATTTATCAGCCGAGAAATGCTAGCCCGCTGCATCGGGCAGGTGGAACTGGATCCGGGACTTGACAGGTCGGGTTCTGGCCCCCCAAAAGCGCCTGGTATGCGCTACCGTCATTACGCGCCTCAGGCGCCGCTTACGGTTGTGGAAGGGGAGGCTGGTTCTGTGGCCGCGTATCTGAACCGCCTTGCCAAAGAGGAGAGCCAGGCCGGGAGGCAGGCGGGCATTTTGGCCTGTGACGAGACGGCCGGATTGTACCGGTATGGATTGGTAAAGAGCGTGGGAAGCCGGAATTCAGAAGAGGATATCGCCCGTCATCTGTACCAGGCCCTTCGGGAATTTGACCGGGAGCGGGTGTCGTGCATATATTCAGAGTCTTTTCACACGCTCCGGATGGGTCAGGCGATTATGAACCGTCTGTTAAAGGCGGCGGGCTATCAGTCCGTGCAGGTTTCAGACTGCACAGATTAGGCGATTGCATGCTTTCCGTTTGTCCAAAATAAACAAAACGGAGCTCAAAACCGCTTCTGATTCGCTCCTTATTTGTTTATTTTGCCCAAACTCGGATGACTGAATAAGGATGTTTCGCAAGCGTCTAATAAGGATTTAATGAAAGGAGAATGACAAAAAAATGGCCAAGGAGAAAAAGTTTGTGGAGGCGATTACCTCCATGGAGGAGGATTTTGCCCAATGGTATACCGATGTGGTGAAAAAAGCCGGGCTGGTGGGCTATACCAGCGTGAAGGGGTGTATGGTGATCAAGCCGGCCGGATACGCGCTCTGGGAAAATATCCAGGCGGAGCTGGACCGGCGTTTTAAGGAAACCGGCGTGGAGAATGTGTCCATGCCCATGTTCATACCGGAAAGTCTGCTGCAAAAGGAAAAAGACCATGTGGAAGGTTTCGCGCCGGAGGTGGCCTGGGTGACCCACGGCGGGCTGGAGCCTTTGCAGGAGCGGCTGTGCGTGCGGCCCACGTCGGAAACGCTGTTCTGCGATTTTTACGCAAAAGATATCCAGTCCCACCGGGATCTGCCCCGGGTGTACAACCAGTGGTGTTCCGTGGTGCGCTGGGAGAAGACCACCAGGCCTTTTTTGCGCTCCCGTGAATTCTTATGGCAGGAGGGGCACACCGCCCACGCCACGGCAGAGGAGGCCCAGGAGCGGACCATCCAGATGCTGAACGTGTACGGGGATTTCTGCGAGGAAGTTCTGGCCATCCCGGTCATTCGGGGCCAGAAAACCGATAAGGAGAAATTCGCCGGCGCCAACGCCACCTACACCATCGAAGCGCTGATGCACGACGGAAAAGCGCTGCAGTCGGGCACCAGCCATAATTTTGGCGACGGATTTGCCCGGGCGTTCGGCATCCAGTACACCAATCCGGAAAATAAACTGGAGTACGTGCATCAGACATCCTGGGGGCTGTCCACTCGGATTATCGGCGCGCTGATTATGGTTCACGGGGACGACAGCGGTCTGGTCCTGCCGCCGAAGATTGCGCCCACGCAGGTTATGGTGATTCCCATTCAGCAGACTAAGGAAGGGGTTCTTTCTAAAGCGCAGGAAATCTGCCGGACTCTGAAATCTGCCGGACTGCGGGCGAAGGCAGACGATTCCGACAAGAGCCCCGGATGGAAATTCTCCGAGCAGGAAATGCGCGGGATTCCCGTGCGGGTGGAGTGCGGACCCAAGGATATAGCGGCCGGCCAGGCGGTGATCGTTCGCAGGGACACCCGGGAGAAGATCGTGGCGCCGCTGGATCAGATCGGAGAAAAGGTTTGCCAGACGCTGGAAACTATGCAGGCGGAAATGTTAGAACGCGCCAGGAAGCACAGAGACGCCCACACCTATGAAGCCACGGATTACGAGAGCTTTAAGAAAACCATCGAAGAGAAACCGGGATTCGTAAAGGCCATGTGGTGCGGAGACGTAGCCTGCGAAGAGAAGATCAAAGAAGACATACAAGCCACCTCCCGCTGCATTCCATTTAAAGAAGACCATTTGTCGGACGTGTGCGTCTGCTGCGGCAAGCCGGCTAAAAAGATGGTTTACTGGGGGCGGGCGTATTAATATGCGGCTGACGCTTCCGCCCAAAGTAATCCGGATTATCCACACGCTGCAGGCCAATGGATTTGAGGCCTATGCCGTGGGCGGCTGTGTGCGGGACATGATTCTGGGGCGGGAGCCGGATGACTGGGATATCACCACATCCGCCCAGCCCCGGAAGGTGAAAGAGATTTTTCTGCGTACCGTGGACACCGGGCTGGCCCATGGCACGGTGACGGTATTGCTGGGAGACGACGGATTTGAAGTGACTACCTACCGGATTGACGGCGCGTACGAGGATCACCGCCATCCCAGCTCTGTGGCGTTTTCCGAGGAACTGGCCGAAGACTTAAGGCGCCGGGATTTTACTATCAATGCCATGGCTTACAACCAAAAACAGGGGCTGGTGGATTTGTTCGGCGGCATGGAGGATTTGCAGAAGAAGCGGATCTGCTGTGTGGGCGACGCGCGGGAGCGGTTTCAGGAGGACGCGCTGCGGATTTTGCGGGCGGTGCGGTTTTCGGCGCAGCTGGGGTTTTCTGTGGAAGCCGGGACGGAGGGTGCGCTGCGGGAGCTGGCGGCCAGCCTGGCCTTCGTCAGCGAGGAACGGATCCAGACCGAGCTGGTAAAGCTTCTGCTGTCCGGCCATCCCGCATATGTTCTGCGTCTGTTTGATACAGGAATCGCCGATGTGATTCTGCCGGAGCTGGACAGGGAGATACGGGAATCGGGCCATCTGGAGAAAGCGGCTGTCCGCCTGGAAAAAGCGCCGCCCCAAAAAGCCTTGCGTCTGGCCATCCTTTTGCATCCATTGGGCGAAAAAAAAGCAGCCCGGACACTGCGCCGTCTCAAGTTCGACAACCACACGATTGACACGGTGCGCCGTCTGGTGCGCTGGCACGATTATTCCATAGAGGAAAATCCGGCGGCGGTGCGCCGGGCGGCCGCGCTGATGGGCGAGGAGATTTTCCCCCAGATTCTGCAGCTTCAAAAGACCTGTAAGGACGTGTCCAGGGAGGAGGCCCTCTGGCGGGAGATTCTCGAAAAGGGCCAGTGCATTTCCAAAAAAAACATGCAGATTTCCGGGGACGCCCTGATTTCCCTGGGTATGAAGCCCGGCCGCGCCATCGGGGAATGTCTGGAGGAGCTTTTTATGGATGTGCTGGAGAATCCGGAGCATAATACGAGAGAATATTTGCTGGAATGCGCAAAAAGAAAGCGCACCCAGTGACATTTTCATTTTATCCCCCTCATACAATGAGTAGAGTATGTTTTGAAAAATTTTGAAACGACGGGAAAGTGAGGGGGATTTTAGTGTATGACCGCGGATTGAGTGTGCTGGAACAGTATGGCTTGCAGGTGAAAGCGTCCTATCGGGGGAGAGGGGCGCTGCTTTGCCAGACCCAGATTGGCCTGGTTATGATTCGGGAATTTGCGGGTTCGGTGAAAAAACTTCAGAAACAATGGGAGCTTTTGCAGAAATTAGAGGAAAGCTGTCCCCATCCGGTGGATCAGATTTTAGCCAACCAGGAAGGCTCCCTGGTCAGCGTGGACAGGGAGGGGATTTCGTATGTGGTGCGTAAATGGTACGAGGGCCGGGAGTGCGACGCCAAATCCCGGGAAGATATTCTAAGAGGGGTTGCCGCGCTGGGAACCATACATAGATCCATGCATTTGGAGCCGGATGCAGATTACTGCCAGATTTCCCTGGCGGAAGAATATGAGAGGCATAACCGGGAATTGCGGAAAATTCGCAAGTTCATAAGGACCAAAAGGCGGCAGAATCTCTTTGAACAGCGCTATCTGGAAAACGTCCAGTGGTTTCTGGAGCGGGGAGAGGAAGCCCTTGCGCGGCTGCGCGCTAGCGGATACGAGAAGCTTCGCCGGGAAACGTTTGCCCGGGGCGATGTCTGCCACGGAGAGTACAACCAGCATAACGTGCTATTTTGTGAGGAGGGCCCGGCAATCACCAACTTTGATAAATTCCACTACGACGCGCAGGTGGCGGACCTGTACTGTTTTATGCGGAAAATCCTGGAAAAAAACGGCTGGAACCGGCAGCTGGCCCAGGACATGATTGAACGTTACGGGAGGGCCAATGAGATGACGGACATTCAGTACGAGAATCTGAAAATCCGATTTCTTTACCCGGAAAAATACTGGAAGCTGGCCAATTATTATTATAACCACAACAAGGCATGGGTGTCGGAGAAGAACATTGAGAAAATAACAAAGCTGATAAGCTGTAAAAGCGCTTGGCATGACCTGGGAAACGGGTTATAATTGAGGGGAGAGCATTCCCGGAACTTTTCGGGGGCGCTCATGCAGCAACCCCGCAGCATGGGCCGAATACGCGGGCGAGCGTCCGCGCCCGGCTTATTGCGCGCGCAACTTAATGAAGATACGGAGGTGTAGATATGGATTATAAGGCAGTGTACAGCCAATGGCTGCAGAACCCCTATTTTGACGCGGATACCAAGGCGGAGCTGGAGGCGATCGCAGACGACGACAAAGAAATAAAGGAAAGATTTTATAAAGACCTGGAGTTTGGAACCGCCGGGCTTCGGGGCATTATCGGGGCCGGAACCAACCGCATGAACATTTATGTGGTGCGCAAGACCACCCAGGGTCTGGCCAATTATATTAAATCCGTGGGAAAAGAGGGACAGGGTGTGGCGATTGCGTACGATTCTCGGAATATGTCCTGGGAGTTTGCCAATGAGGCGGCCCTTTGCCTGGCGGCTAACGGGATTAAGGCTTATATTTTTGAATCTTTGCGGCCCACGCCGGAGCTTTCCTTCGCGCTGCGCCATTTTGGCTGCGCGGCGGGCATCAATGTGACAGCCAGCCATAATCCGCCGGAATATAACGGATATAAAGTATATTGGGAAGATGGGGCCCAGATTACGCCTCCGCATGACGCCGGCATTATGGATCAGGTGAAAAAGGTGGAAGACTACAGCCAGGTATACACCATGGACAAGGAAGAGGCCATTGCCCAGGGCAAATACGAAGTGATCGGACAGGCTGTGGATGATGCGTATATGGCGGAGTTGAAGAAACAGGTTCTCCACATGGATGCTATTGAGGCGGAGGGCAAAAACTTAAAGATTGTGTACACGCCCCTTCATGGCACCGGAAATGTTCCGGCGAGGCGCATATTAAAGGAGCTGGGCTTTACGAACGTATATGTGGTTCCCGAACAGGAGCTGCCGGACGGGAACTTCCCCACAGTCAGCTATCCCAATCCGGAAGCGGACGAGGCCTTTGAGCTGGGACTGAAGCTGGCCAAAGAGGTGGACGCGGATCTGGTGCTGGCCACAGACCCGGATGCGGACCGCTTGGGCGTGCGGGTGAAGGACAAGGACGGCAATTACCACACTCTGACCGGAAATATGTCCGGCTGCCTGCTGGCGGATTACGAGATTGGACAAAGAAAAGAGCTGCACGGCCTGCCCGAGGATGGCGTTCTGATTAAGACCATTGTAACCACCAATCTGGCGGATGCCATTGCAAGAGGCTATGAGATTGGGCTGATCGAAGTCCTTACCGGATTTAAGTTTATCGGGCAGCAGATTTTAGGCTTTGAGCAGGGGAAAAAGGGCGAATACCTCTTTGGATTTGAGGAAAGCTACGGCTGTCTTATCGGCACATACGCCCGGGACAAAGACGCGATAGTAGCCACCATGGCTCTGTGCGAGGCGGCCGCTTATTATAAGACCAAGGGCAAAACTCTTTGGGACGCAATGCTGGATATCTATGAGAAATATGGATACTATAAAGACGACATCCAGTCCATCACCCTGAAGGGAATCGAAGGGCTGGAGAAGATCCAGAACATCATGAACCTGCTTCGGAAAGAACCGCCGGTGGAAATAGGCAGTTATCCGGTGATGTCCGTGCGGGATTACCAGGCAGGGGTTGACGGATTGCCCAAATCTAATGTATTATATTATGACCTGACCGATGACGCGTGGGTATGCGTGCGCCCTTCGGGCACGGAGCCGAAGGTGAAGTTTTATTACGGAATCAAAGGCAGTTCTCTGGCGGATGCGGACGAGAAGTCGGCCGAACTCGGAAAAGCGGTGCTTGCGATGGTGGATGACATGATGGGACGGGCCTGAAAACCCCAAAAAAACTGAAAAAAACAGGGTTTATCCTTAAAAAAACAGGAAACTCCTTGACAAAGCCAATAAAACAGTATATAAATATATTCTGAAAGCGTTAAAAAGAAATGTGTCTGGGGATAAAGTGAAGTTTTATTTAGAGTGTGATGCCGCGGCAGCGGCAAATTTGGCATGAATAAAATTGTTAGGAGGAAGCGCTATGAACAAGACAGAACTGGTGGCTGCAATGGCGAAAGAAGCGGAGCTTTCCAAAAAGGATGTGGAAGCGGCGTTAAAAGCTTTCATTGATGTGGTTTCCGAGGAATTGAAAAACGATGGAAAGGTCCAGTTGGTAGGATTCGGCACTTTTGAAGTGTCCCAGAGAGCGGCCAGAGAAGGCAGGAATCCGCAGACGGGCGAGACTATGATGATCGAAGCGTCCAAAGCCCCCAAGTTTAAGGCGGGCAAGGCTTTAAAAGACATCGTGAACAGCTGACAGGCGGGCGATGGCGGATGATCGATATTCAGACGGGGGAGCGCATGCGTTCCCCCTGTTTACGTTGTAATTGTCACAGAAAGGGTGTGAAAATATTATGAGGCTTGATAAATTTTTAAAGGTTTCCCGACTGATCAAACGCAGAACCGTGGCCAACGAAGCCTGCGACGCGGGCCGCGTTCTTGTTAACGACAAGGCGGCCAAGGCTTCCGCCAGCGTAAAGCCGGGGGACATCATTGAGATCCAGTTTGGTTCCCGGCAGACGAAGGTGGAGGTTCTGGAGATTAAGGAAACGTCCAAAAAAGAAGAGGCGGAAAAAATGTTCCGTTATCTGTAACATAACTTCCCCCGTCGCCACATAAACTTAGAGGAGAAAAGTAAAGAGCGGGGGAGTCATTTGGAAGAGAAACGGCCGCCAATGTCTCACAAGCTTTCATTTACCAATCGCCGCCAGGGCTTTATCACCGGCGTTTTGGATGTTCTTTCCTTCGACGAAAAGCTGGTTACGCTCCGGTCCCAGTGCGGCGTGCTGACGCTTAAAGGGGACGAGATGCACGTCAAGCAGCTGGATCTGGAAAAAGGGGAGCTGGAGATGACAGGAAGGGTGGATCAGGTCATTTATACGGAAGATGGCCCGGCGGGCAAAAAGAAGGGCAAATCTGTGTTAAAGCGCCTGTTGCAATAGCTTATGAGCGCGTATATGAACCATGAGCTGCTCTTCTTTTTTAAATCTATCGCCTGGGGCGTGATTTTGCTTTTTTTTTACGATTTGCTGCGCATTGGCCGCAGGCTGTTTCCGCGGCGGGCATTGTGGGTGAGTCTGGAAGATCTGGCGTACTGGTCTCTGGCCGGGGTCTTTTTGTTCGGAAAAATGTACCAGGCCAACGAAGGAAAAATACGCGGTTATTCCGTAATCGCGGTGATGCTGGGAATGGCGCTCTATTCCTATGGCGTTAGCGGCGCGTTTGTGTCGACGGCTGTAAAAATCCTGGAAATACCCCTGAAATTTCTAATTTCTGTGGAAAAAAGGTTGCTATTTGCCGTAAGACATTGTAAAATTTTAGTGTCCAAAAAGCTGCGTGCCGCATGGAAGAAGGCAGTGAGGAGACTCGGAAAGTTAAAAAGGGGCAAAAAAGTTGAAAAGAAGAGCACAGATAAGGCGCAAAAGAAGAAATAGGGCGGCCATGCTTAGCATCAGCCTGGTTGTGGTTTTCCTGCTGTGCGTCCTGTTATGGCAGGGAGGGAAGCTGGAACGGGAGCTGGCGGCCTACCAGGAGCAGGAGCAGGCGCTCACCAGAAAGCTAAAAGATGAGAAGGCCCGGACCGAGGAAATCGATGGGCAGAAAGAATATATGCAGACCGATGAATACGTGGAGGAGGCGGCGCGGGATCGTCTGGGCCTGGTGAAGGACAACGAGATTATTTTCAAGGAAGCCGGAGGGGAATAATTTCGCAGATTATGTCTGGAAATTTTGTGCGCCATTCGGCGGTGTTTGACAAAGATTTTAAGGAAAATCCTCTATAATTCCCTGTTAAAAGAGGCGGATAGGCTGTTTATCAGGGAAAGGGGGACATAAATGCATGTATGGATTGTTGCCATGCTCGTGATCAGCGCACTGCTGATCCTACGGGACATGGCAAAAACTATTTTTTCTTTTCGCCAGAAATCAGAAGACGCGCCGGCCGGGCATATATTCGGGCAGCCCCAAAAAGAGCGGGTGGAGAAATACGCCCAGGCCTTTCGGAAGCTGGCGGACACTTTCTATGGGATGCCTTACCGGAAGGATTATTTGTCCAACGAGCAGGCGGAGGATGTGGTCTGGCAGGCATACAGCCAGGTGTGCGGCAACTGCCATCAGAGGCAGGAATGCTGGGAGGGCAATGAGCGGCTGCGGCTGGGGGAAAAGCTGGTGCGCGCGTTGGAGAGCGGAAAAGAGGACCAGCGAAAAGAGCTGTCGAAGGAGTGGAAGGGCCAATGCGTGCATGCGTATCAGTTCACCCAGGAGCTGAATCATTTTTTCCAGAGGGAACGGGAGAAGCTGGCATGGAACAACCGCATGATTGAAAACCGTCTGGCGGCCGCCCAGCAGTTTTCTGAGATATCGGGGATTCTAAGTCAGGCCGCCTGGGAGTTGTCCGAGATTGTGCAGCCCTCCCGGGAATTTGCGGACGAGCTCCGGTACAGCCTGAAGAAAAAAGGGCTTCTCCTGAAATCTGTGTGGATCATGGAACGGGAGGGAAGCCGCAAGCAGGCCTATCTGGGCCTGCAGGCAAAAAACGGCCAGTGCGTGTCGGCGCTGGAGGCGGCGGAAGTCCTGTCGGAGCTGTGGGGGGATGAACTGGTTCCGGTAAGTTCCAGCCGGTGTACCATCAACGGAGAGTGCCGCACCATACATTTCACAGAGAAAATGCATTTCCAGGCGTTGTACGGCGTGGCTAAGGTCCCCAAAGAAAAAGAACGGGTGTCCGGCGACAACTATGCCTGCTGCGAATGCGAGGAGGGGAAACTGATTCTGTGCCTGTCGGACGGCATGGGCTCCGGCATGGACGCCTGCAAGGAGAGCTCCATGGCGGTGGAGCTTTTAGAGCAGTTCCTGGAATCCGGTTTTACCAACGAGACGGCCGCAAAACTGGTGAACAGCGCGGTGATTTTAAAGAGGCAGGACGATATGTTTTCCACGCTTGACCTGTGCACGCTGGATCTGTATACGGGCGTGTGCGAATTTTTGAAAGCTGGGGCGGCTGCCACATTTATCCGGCGGGATCAGTGGGTGGAGGCGATTGCGTCCACCAGTTTGGCGCTGGGCATGGCGGATCAGGTTGATTTCGAGACGACCTCCCGAAAGCTCTACAGCGGGGACTTTCTGATTATGGTCACGGACGGGGTTTTAGACGCGCTGCCGCTGGACAAAGAAGAGGAAACCATGAAGGAAATCATTTTGCAGGTACATAGCCAGGCGCCCAGGGAGATGGGCAGAGGAATCCTGGACCGGGTTCTGGCATATTGCGATTACAAGGCAAGAGACGACATGACGGTGCTGGTGGCCGGAATCTGGAAGAAATGATTAAACGGTAGGAGAACTTATGATTGAGAAAAGGGTGCGGGAGTATATTGAGGAATATCGTATGATAGCGAGCGGGGACAGGGCGCTGATTGGTTTGTCTGGAGGGGCGGACTCGGCAGCCCTGTTTCATATATTGCGAAAGCTCCAGAAAAGTCTGGATTTCCGCCTGCTGGCGGTGCACGTAAACCATGGCCTGCGGGGAGCGGAAGCTGCGCGGGACCAGGAATTTGTGGAAAATTTGTGTAAGGAATACGAAGTTCCCCTCACCTGCCTTGAAATGCCCGTGCGGGAAATGGCGGCCCGGCGCAAAATCGGTCTGGAGGAGGCCGGGCGGGAAGCGCGCCGGGAGGCTTTTCGCATATGGGCCAAGAAATGGCGCTGCAACAAGCTGGCGCTGGCCCACCACAAAAATGACCAGGCGGAGACGATGCTGCACCATCTGGCGCGGGGCGCCGGGCTTTCGGGGCTGGCGGGCCTTTCCCCCACGGACGGCTTCTGCATCCGTCCGCTTTTATGTTTAGAACGGCAGGATATTGAGCATTATCTACAGGAAGCGGGATTCGCCCATGTGGAGGACAGCAGCAACCGAAAGGACGACTACACCCGAAACCGCATTCGCCACGGGATTGTCACGGCCATGGCAGACCAGGTCAACGTCCGGGCGGTGAGCCACATGGCCCAGACAGCGGAAATCCTGCGTCAGACGGACGATTATTTAAAAGAGCAGGGGCGGGCGCTTCTGGGAAAATACCAGAAAGAGGCGTTTCTGCCCGACGAATTTTTCCGGGAAAATCCGGTTCCGGCCTATTATGGGCTGCGGGAATTTTTAGACGGTTGGTTCCGGGTGAAAAAGGACATTGGCGCGGACCATTATAAGCGGCTGCTGGCCTGGACGGCCATGCCCGTGGGCAAAGTCCTGCAGCTCCCCCATAAGATTCGGGCTCGGAGGGAGTACGGCGGTGTATTTTTTTATCTGGAAGGGGAGGAAAAGACGGGCGAAGGCGGTTTTTCCATCCCTTTAAAGATTCCCGGCGAGACGATCGGCCCCGGAATGCGGCTTGTCTGTCGGGTGATTCCAAATAATTTTCAGCAGGTTCCGCAGAAAACATATACGAAATGGTTAAATTATGATAAAATAAAGAATACTGTAAAGGTGCGGACCAGGCAGCCAGGGGATTACCTGGCGGTGAACGCGTCCGGCGGAAAGAAAAAGCTCAAGGATTATCTGATCGACTGCAAAGCGCCCAGGCAGGAACGGGACCGGATTGTGCTGGTGGCGCAGGGCAGCGAAGTGCTGTGGGCAGTGGGATACCGCCTGAATGAATCGTACAAGATAATGCCGGATACGAGGGAAGCGCTGGAGCTGGTATACGAAGGAGGATATGAGTATGAAGGATGATATTCGCATACTGATTACAGAGGAAGAGGTGCAGGAAAAGATTCAGAAGACGGCGGCCAGGATTAGCGCGGAATACCAGGGAAAAACCGTGCACATGGTGGGCGTGCTAAAGGGCAGCGTTTTCTTCGCCTGTGAGCTGGCAAAAAGGATTACCGTACCGGTCACGATGGATTTCATGTCCGTGACCAGTTACGGGGACGACACCAAGTCCAGCGGCGTTGTGCGCATCGTGAAGGATCTGGATGAACCTCTGGAAGGGAAGGATGTGCTGCTGGTGGAGGACATTATTGACTCCGGCAGGACGCTGCACTATCTGATGGATATCTTAAAGGGCAGGAAGCCGGCCAGTCTGCGCTTGGCGGCTCTTCTGGATAAACCGGAGCGGCGGGTGAAGTCTGTGGACGCGGATTACGTCTGCTTTGAGATTCCGGACGAATTCGTGGTGGGATACGGCCTGGATTACGCCCAGAAATACAGGAACCTGCCTTTTATCGGGGTTGTAAGCGTATAGTGGGTGATGTAAAAAAGCAATGAATATAGAGAAACATATGGAAGAAGGAGGCATAGAGTGTGTATAAGCAACCTGGCAGAGTAGGACTGTATCTGGTGTTGATTGTGGCGATGATTGCGGGATATTTATTCTTAAGTCAGCAGATGGAGAACAGCGAGGGCTACTCCAAAACCCAGATGGAAGAAGCGGTGAAAGCGGACGAAGTCCTGGAAGTGAGAATTTACCCCAACAAGGAATACCCCACCGGACGGGTGCGGGTGCAGTTAAGAAACGGCGACCAGAAACATTTTTATGTGACGGACGTAAAGGAAGTGGAAACGTATCTGGAGGCCAACGGGATTACCCCGGAGATCGCCGACGTACCCCAGGAAAGCATATTTTCCAGCATTTTCCCTGTGCTGGTGACTTGCGGGCTGGTGTTCTTTTTATTCGTGTTCATGAACCGGCAGATGGCGGGAAACGGCTCCAATGCCAAGATGATGAACTTCGGCAAGAGCCGGGCCAGAATGTCCACGGAGGAGGACAAGAAGATTAATTTCTCTTATGTGGCGGGCCTGCAGGAGGAAAAGGAAGATCTGGCGGAGGTGGTGGATTTCCTGAAAAATCCCCAGAAATACACCAAGGTGGGAGCCCGGATTCCCAAAGGCGTGCTTTTGGTGGGGCCTCCCGGAACCGGCAAAACACTTCTGGGCAAGGCGGTGGCCGGAGAGGCCGGCGTGCCGTTCTTCTCCATCTCCGGGTCAGACTTTGTGGAAATGTTCGTGGGCGTGGGTGCGTCCCGCGTCCGGGATCTTTTTGAGGAGGGCAAGAAAAACGCGCCTTGTATCATCTTCATCGACGAGATCGACGCGGTGGCCCGTCAGAGGGGCACCGGCATGGGCGGCGGTCACGACGAGCGGGAGCAGACCTTAAACCAGCTGCTGGTGGAGATGGACGGATTCGGGGTCAACGAGGGCATCATCGTCATGGCGGCCACCAACCGGGTGGATATTCTGGACCCGGCCATCCTGCGCCCGGGCCGGTTTGACCGGAAAGTGGCGGTGGGCCGTCCGGATGTGCAGGGCCGGGAGGAGATCCTGAAGGTGCACGCCAAAGGGAAGCCCCTGGGCGACGATGTGGACTTAAAGCAGATCGCCCAGACCACCGCCGGATTTACCGGGGCGGATTTGGAAAACCTCTTAAATGAGGCGGCCATTGTGACGGCCAAGGACAGCCGCGCCTATGTGACCCAGCAGGATATCCGCAAATCCTTTATCAAAGTGGGCATCGGCGCGGAGAAAAAGAGCAAGATTATTTCCGACAAGGAAAAGAGAATCACGGCGTACCATGAGGCGGGCCATGCGATTTTGTTCCACCTGCTGCCGGACGTGGGGCCGGTCTATACCGTTTCCATTATCCCCACCGGCATGGGCGCGGCGGGCTACACCATGCCGCTGCCGGAAAAAGACGAGATGTTCAACACCCGCGGCCAGATGCTGCAGGACATCACGGTGATGCTGGGCGGCCGTGTGGCGGAGGAGCTGATTTTCGACGACATTACCACAGGGGCCTCCAACGACATCAAGCAGGCCACCCAGACGGCGAAGGCTATGGTGACCAAGTACGGCATGTCCGATAAAATCGGCGTGATTGCATATGGAGAGGACGGCGACGAGGTGTTCATCGGAAGAGACTTAGCCCATACGCGGGGCTACAGTGAGCACATCGCCAGCGCCATTGACGAAGAGATTAAGCACATCATTGATGAATGCCATGAGAAGGCCAGGCGGCTGATTCTGGAGCACAGAGACGTGTTGGAACGCTGTGCCCAGTTGCTTTTGGAAAAGGAAAAGATTAATCGGGATGAGTTTGAAAGCTTATTTATATAATATGCATAAATTGAACAAGGTAATTCTGTGAAATTTATGCACACTTATGGGAGGGCTTATGCTATTATAATAAGCGTAACCCCCCATACATTATATATAGTTTTTGCTACACCCCATAAGAGAGAAATACCTTCTCCGAAAGAAGCGGCCTTTTGGCTGCTTCTTTTTTCTTAATATAAATAGATTGATATTTGACGGCTTACGTAATACAATGGAACGTGGAAATAGAAAAGGAATGAGAGAATATGTATCAAAGTTATGAATACAGCAGACACAGAAAGAAAAGGCAGGAATATATTCTTCAAATGATGCCTGTATTTAGTAAAGATGCGCTTTTTAGCGACAGCACGGAGAATTACCGCATTCCCATGGAGCCAGATCCCGGAGATATGGTGACGATCCGGTTCCGCACGCTGAAAAACAACGTGGACGAAGTGTATCTGGTGATACAGGGTTTCCGTATTCCCATGTATGTAAGGGAGCGAACAGAAGGGTTTGACTACTATGAGGCGGAGCTGGCGCTGGGAGAGGAGGTTGTGGAATACTACTTTGAGATTGTGGCCGGGCAGATTCGCTGTTATTATTACCGTGACGGCGTATTTCCGCAGCGGCGGGACCAGCGTCTGTTTCGCATTGTGCCGGGGTTTAAGACGCCGAAATGGGCCCAGGGCGCGGTGATGTATCAGATCTATGTGGACCGTTTCTATAACGGGGACACAGGCAATGATGTGCTCACAGGCGAGTATTTTTATATCGGGGATGTCAGTGTGCAGGTGGACGACTGGAATAAGCCGCCGGCTGTCATGGGCGTGCGGGAGTTCTACGGCGGGGACTTGCAGGGCGTGATGGATAAGCTGGATTATCTCCAGGACCTGGGCGTGGAGGCGCTCTATCTGAACCCCATCTTCGTATCGCCCAGCAATCACAAATACGACATTCAGGATTACGACTACGTGGATCCGCATCTGGGCGTGATCGTCAAAGACGAAGGGGAGCTTCTGCAGCCGGGAGACACGGACAACAAATACGCCACGCGGTATGTGCGCAGGGTCACGGATAAGGAAAATCTGGAGGCCAGCAACCAGCTTTTCATCCGTCTGGTCAGGGAAGTGCATAAGCGTGGGATGAAAATTATTCTGGACGGGGTTTTCAACCACTGCGGGTCTTTTAATAAATGGATGGACCGAGAGTGCATTTACGAGGACCAGGAAGGTTACGAAAAGGGCGCATTTGTGGCGGAGGACAGCCCGTACCGGGAATTTTTTCATTTCTACGATCCGTATCACTGGCCCTATAACGACAGCTATGAGGGCTGGTGGGGGCACGACACGCTGCCCAAATTAAATTATGAATCGACGGAGCTGCGCCAGTATATTCTGGATGTGGCGCGCAAGTGGGTTTCCCCGCCGTTTAACGCCGACGGATGGCGGCTGGACGTGGCGGCGGATTTGGGGCGCGACAGTGAAATGAACCATAAGTTTTGGAAGGATTTCCGCAAGGCCGTGAAGGAAGCCAATCCGGACGCGCTGATTTTGGCGGAGCATTACGGGGACGCCGAGAGCTGGCTGCAGGGGGATGAGTGGGACAGCATTATGAATTACGACGCCTTCATGGAACCGGTCACCTGGTTTCTCACAGGGATGGAGAAGCACAGTGATGAATTTCGGGAAGATCTGTATGGCAACGGGGCGTATTTTTTCGAGGCCATGACCAATCATATGAGCAGCTTTCTCACGCCGTCGCGGATGGCCGCCATGAATGAGCTGTCCAACCATGACCATTCCCGGTTTCTGACCAGAACAAACCACAAGGTGGGCAGGCTGGCGCATCTGGGCAGCCAGGCGGCCCAGGAGGGAATCTGCGTGCCTGTGATGCGGGAAGCCGTGGTGATTCAGATGACCTGGCCGGGCGCGCCCACCATTTATTACGGGGACGAGGCGGGTGTGTGCGGTTTTACCGATCCGGACAGCCGCCGGACGTATCCGTGGGGACGGGAGGACAGGGAGCTGATTCAATTTCATAAGGATATGATCGCGCTTCACAAGCAGTACCGGGTTTTCGTCTCCGGCTCCATCAAATTCCTGGTGCAGCAGTATCAGGGCATTAGCTATGCTCGTTTTTCCGGAAAGGACCGGGCGGTGGTGGCGGTGAACAACAGTCCGGAGGTCATGCGCATGGAGATTCCCGTGTGGCAGGCGGGCGTCAGCCGATTTCGGGATGTGCCGATGGAGCGGATTTTCATCACCCACCGGGACGGCTATTCCAAGGAGCGGGCCCAGGCGGTGGCCAAGGGCGGCTATCTGGAGCTGGAGCTTTTGCCCCTGTCGGCGGTTGTGCTGTATCATGAGGACGATGTTTCAAAGCAGGATGGCTGAAGCCATTTGGCGGGCGCCGTCATAGAATAAGTTACAAAAGAACATGATAAAAAACGGTATGATATTTGGAAAGGATGTGAGGATTTGGATACGGGATTTATGGGGGAGTATGCCCATTTATACGTGGATGCGGCGAAGCTGACGCTTTTACTGGGCGTGGCCGGAATCCTGTTTTCCCTGATAATTGGGCTGGCCTGTTCATTGATTCAGTACTACCGGGTGCCCGTGCTCAAAAGGATAGTTTCTGTGTACATAGAGCTGTCCAGGAACACGCCCCTGTTGGTGCAGTTGTTTTTTCTGTATTTCGGGCTTCCCAAAATCGGGGTTATGATCAGTTCGGAGGGCTGCGCGGTCATCGGCCTTAGCTTTCTGGGGGGAAGCTATATGGCGGAGGCGTTTCGCAGCGGTCTGGAAGCTATAGAGAAGAGCCAGATGGAGTCCGGACTGGCCATAGGCTTAAGCCATGCACAGGTGATGCGGCATATTATTTTTCCCCAGGCATTGTCCATATCGGTTCCGGCGCTCTGCGCGAACATTATTTTTCTTATTAAAGAAACATCTGTGTTCAGCGCAGTGGCGCTGGCGGACCTGATGTATGTGGCCAAGGATTTGATTGGCTTGTATTACCAGACGGATGAAGCGCTACTGATGCTGGTAATCGCTTATTTGATTTTGCTGCTGCCCATATCCTTAGTGGCGGCGTGGCTGGAAAGGAGGCTTCGCTATGCAGGATTTGGGAATTAGAGTGCTTTTCATGGGGAACAACTTTGTCCGGCTGCTGGGCGGACTGTGGATTACCATAAAGATATCGCTGATTTCGGTAATTCTGTCCATCATTCTGGGCATTCTTCTGGGGCTTTTGATGACGCTGAAAAACCCCGTCACCAAGGCTGTGACCAAGGTGTACCTGGAATTTATCCGGATTATGCCGCAGCTGGTATTATTGTTCCTGGTGTATTTCGGGGCCACCAAAACTTTTGGGATTCAGCTGTCCGGCCAGGTTTCGGCGGTGATTGTGTTTACCCTGTGGGGGACGGCGGAGATGGGCGATCTGGTCCGGGGCGCCCTCATATCCATACCCAAGCACCAGTACGAGAGCGGCGCGGCTCTGGGGCTTGTGAATGGGCAGATTTACCGCTACATTATCATTCCCCAGACCCTTCGGCGGCTGATCCCGCTGGCGATTAACCTGACGACCAGGATGATTAAGACGACTTCCCTGATCGTTTTGATTGGCGTGGTGGAAGTGCTTAAGGTTGCGCAGCAGATTATCGAGGCGAACCGGTATACGGTTCCGGATTCTGCGCTCTGGATATATGGAGCGGTGTTTTTCCTGTATTTTCTGGCGTGCTGGCCGATATCCCTTTTGGCGTCAAAATTGGAAAAGAAGTGGAAGAATTAGGAGGTGGCAGGCTTGGAAAAAAGTGAAAAACTGTTGGAAGTCCATCATCTGCGCAAGGATTATGGAAATGGACCCGTCTTAAAGGATGTATCCCTGGATGTGCACAAAGGGGAGGTGCTGGTGCTGATTGGGCCTTCCGGCTGCGGAAAGAGTACGTTTCTGCGGTGTTTAAACGGGCTGGAGTCCATCCAGTCTGGAGAAATTCTGCTGGATGGCCATGTGATCACCGGTGAAAAGACCAAATGGAGCGAGGTGCGTCAGAAAATCGGCATGGTGTTCCAGAGCTACGATCTGTTTCCCCATATGACGGCGCTGGATAACATTCTGCTGGGTCCCACTAAGGTTCAGAAGAGAAAACGCGAGGAAGCCGTGAAAGAGGCTGAGAAGCTTCTGGAGCGGGTGGGCCTTTTGGATAAAAAAGATGTCTATCCCCGGCAGCTGTCCGGAGGGCAGAAGCAGCGCGTGGCCATCGTGCGGGCGCTGATTATGAAGCCGGAAATCATGCTTTTTGACGAGGTGACGGCGGCGCTGGACCCGGAGATGGTGCGGGAGGTGCTGGACGTTATGCTGGAACTGGCCCGAGGCGGCTCCACCATGGTCATCGTCACCCACGAGATGCAGTTTGCGCGGGCCGTGGCCGACCAGGTGGTTTTCCTGGACGGCGGAGAGATCGTGGAGATGGACGCGCCAGAGAATTTTTTCAGCAATCCGAAGACGGACCGGGCGCGGCGGTTTCTGCATACATTTATTTTTGAATAAAAAAGAAGGGCGCTTTTGGCAGGCGTCCTTCTTTTTCTTAAAATGCACACCTTATTATAAAAGGCCGCATGGCCATATCGGGATACCCGGAAGGTGTGCGCAAAGAGGAGAGTTTTTTCGCGCCCCGGCAGGCCTTGGTTTTGTTTACCGGGCGCCGGATTGGCCGGAATCATTCCCGGGCTTTGTCGCCTTTTCCGGGACCGCTTCAAAATCGAAAATTTCCCGGTAGGCGTTCCATTCCCCATCGTTTTCGGCCAGAGATGGAATCAGGCCGGTGCATTCCGTGCATGCATTGGTGTTGAGGTAACAGTCGTAAGATACATGAAATGGGTCTTTCTTGTCTTCCATAACGCATCATTCCCTTCGTCGATTTGAAGCCGTTTTAAGACATAATTTGTATAAGCGAGCTTAAATGCCTCAGTTAAGGTTATTTAATGCCGCTTATACAAGTATATGGAGCGCGGGGAAAATTATACGGTATGGATTATTTTTTTTGCAAGGCTTTGCGCCAGGATCTTGTGGCCGTGGCGGGTCAGGTGGATGCCGTCGGGCGTAACCGCCGGATAGCCAAGCCGCAGGGCTTCCTGATTCAGCCGTCCGTGCAGAGGCAGAAATTCACAGCTGAAAATGTCCGCCAGCTCCCGGATGTGACCGGAAAATTTCTCCACATCGGAAACCCAGTTGGCTAGCGCATCGGGCCAGGGGAAGACAAAAGGCTCCACAAGAATGATTTTCGCATTTGTATGTTCGCGCAGGGCTTTTAAAAGGCCTGTGTATTCGGAAACGTACTGGGCCAGCATCTCCCCCTGCTGGGCGGGTGTGCGGTTCGTGTTCATCAGCAGGCCGACGTTGTTAATGCCGATCTGCACGCTCACCAGGTCCGGCTTGAGCCGGATGCAGTCCGTATGTATATTTTGCAGAAGCCTGGAAACAGTAAAACCGTCCACGCCTTTATTCACAATTTCAAAACCCGGCAGCAGGGGAGGGAGCATGGATACATACCCCTCCCCCAGGCGGCCGGGGGAAAAGAGCCGGTTGGCATCGGTGATGCTGTCCCCCAGGCAGATGAGTTTTGGCATCGGCTACTGGATGGTGATATATTTTGGCTTTTCCTCAATGGCTTTCGGCGCTTCCTTGGGGATGCTTAAGCGCAGGATGCCGTTTTCAAAACCGGCCTGGATGTCTTCCTGGGTAATGTTCTCGCCCACATAAAAGCTGCGTTTGCAGGTTCCGGTGAAGCGTTCTCTTCTTAGGTAGTTGCTCTTGGGAGCGGATTCGTCCTTTTTTTCATTCCGGGTGGCGGTGACGGTCAGATAGCCATCTTTCAACTCAGCGTGGATGTCTTCCTTGTGAAAACCGGGCAGTTCAATATCCAGCAGGTACTTTTCGCCTGCTTCCAGAATGTCGGTTTTCATCAGAGAAGATTCGGTTCTGTTAAAAGTGTTGGAGAAAAATGGGTCCCTGAACAGTTCATCAAATAATCCGTAATTTTTATTGGTCAAAAGCATAAGTCGTACCTCCTTCAAAACTTTTGTTATCTTTGTTATAGATGTACTATAGCACTCATTATTAGCACTGTCAAGGGGTGAGCGCTAATTTTTTTAAAAAAATTTTTGAAGTCTTCGCCTATGCGGGTTTCAAAACTTTTATGCCTATATTAACGAGAATTTAATGAAATTACATATGTAAAAAGAAAAATAGATTTTTGTCTAAAAAATATGCTGCAGCCCAGCCGCCGACTTAACTGCAAAATTGCCGCAGCTTTTTAGAGCGACATTGCATTATCTTATAAGATAATATATAATCATAGTAGATAATAAAATATTTATTAAAATGTTATAAATTGACCAAAGTCCATAATGATAGTATACTAAGGGTAGTTATTGAAGTGAGCGACGGCAAGTGATGTATCGGATAAAATGAAGGCCACCGCATGAATGCGGTGGCCCTTGTAAATCTACCAAACCTGTAGCCGCCTCTGTATCCAAGACAGGAAACGGATATGCAAAACAAAAGTAAAATTTGCAAAAGTACGTATTTACGAAAGGGCCGTATGGATATGAAAGAACGATCAAAAAACAACAAAACACATATCATTTGGATCATCATTACCATAATGCTGACGCTCATCAGCTTTTGTTTTTGTGCATCGATCACTGTTTATATTGATCCGTTGTTCCATTATCATAAGCCATTGCAGAGTTATGAATATCAATTGTACAACGAAAGATACCAGAATGACGGGATAACGAGAAATTTTGAATATGATAGTATCATTACAGGAACTTCGATGGTTGAAAACTTTAAGACTTCAGAAGCGGATCGGATATTTGGCGCCGATTTCATCAAAGTCCCCTTTTGGGGAAGCCGCTATAAAGAAACAAATGACAACCTGCAGAGGGCTTATGATGCCGGGAAAAACCTTGCATATGTGATTAGATGCCTTGATTACACTATGTTGGTGTTGGACAAAGACGCGTATATGGAGGAAGGAGTGTATCCGACTTATCTATATAATGCCAATCCTTTCGATGATGTAAAATATGTGCTGAATAAGGAGATATTGCTGACCTATACACGGAATGTCATAAAATACACGAAGGCTGGAAATAAAACAACAAGTTTTGATGACTATCAAAATTGGAACGATGACTATACTTATGGAGCGGAGACTGTCCTGTCCTCCTATACGCTGGGCAAAAAGGCAGAGACGGAACAGGATCTGTCAGAAGACGAAGCAGTGATGATAAACGAAAATATCCGGCAAAATGTGACAGATTTGGCTGACGCACATCCTGAAACGACATTTTATCTGTTTTTTCCTCCCTATAGTATTTGTTACTGGGACACATTGAACAATGATGGACAGATTAACTGGCGGATAGACGCTGAAAAGATCGCGATCGAGGAAATCTTAAAACACCCGAATATCAAACTGTATTCTTTCTGCGATGATTTTGAGCTCGTATGCGATTTGGATAATTATAGAGACCAGGCACATTATGGGGAATGGGTAAATTCATGGATGCTGGAATGGATGCATGATGGGGAACGCCTTTTGACGAAAGAGAATTATGAGGGATATATAGAAACGATCAGGAAGTTCTATCATTCATATGATTATAGCCAGCTTCGGGAATAGGAGAAAACATATGCTATTTAATTCGTACATATTTATTTTTGTGTTTCTGCCGATTGCATTGACAGGATATTATGGATTCAGTCGTTTTAAACTGTACAGGATTTCCAATCTGTTTTTGATCGGAATGTCTCTCTGGTTTTACGGCTATTTCAACAAAAGCTATCTGCTGATCATCTGTGGAAGCATCATGGTGAATTTCCTGATATCCAAAATGATGGAATATTGGGAGCAGAAGAGAAACTTTAAGAAATTCTTATTGCTCCTTGGCATATGCATCAATACAGCGGTCATTTTTTATTTCAAATACTATGATTTTTTTATAGAAAATATCAATGCCGTTTTTGGGAGATCATTTGAACTGAAAAATATCGTATTGCCGCTGGGAATCAGTTTTTTTACTTTCCAGCAGATCTCCTATTTGGTCGATTCCTACAGGGGCGAAACAAAAGGATATAGATTGGATGAATACGCTTTATTTGTGTCTTTTTTTCCACAGTTGATTGCGGGGCCGATCGTCCTGCACAGTGAGATGATTCCCCAATTCAAGGATCGGAAGAACCGCCGTCTGATCCCGGAAAATCTTTCAAAAGGAATATATATTTTTGCACTGGGATTATTTAAAAAGATGATCATTGCAGATACTTTTGGAAAGGCAGTGTCATGGGGATTTGGCACGGTAGAGACCCTCAGCTCGATGGAAGCCCTGCTCGTTTCTTTTTCTTATACGTTCCAGCTGTTCTTTGATTTCAGTGGGTACTGCGACATGGCGGCAGGGATCGGTCATCTGTTCAATATAGAGCTTCCTGTAAATTTTAATTCCCCATATAAAGCAACTTCCATTGTGGAATTCTGGGAACGATGGCATATGTCACTCACCAGATTTCTCAGGACATATATCTATATCCCGCTTGGCGGAAACCGGAAGGGAAAGCTCCGGACATATTTCAATATTATGGTTGTTTATCTTGTCAGCGGCATATGGCATGGAGCCAACTGGACATTCATTTTATGGGGGCTGCTCCACGGGATCCTAAGCTGCCTGAACCGGATGTTTAGGAAACCATGGGAGAAGCTGGGAGAGATCACAAGATGGGCTGTCACATTTATGACTGTAAATGTGCTGTGGATTCTCTTCAGGGCTGAGAATATTGCTTCCGCGAAATTATTCATTAAAAATATGTGCTGCCTGTCAAGTTTTACTGTCAGGGAAGAGCTGTACGATTGTTTTCGTTTGATAGAATTTACAGTCATGGAAGAAGAGATGGCGCTTTTTCGTTTTCTGCCTTCCCGGGTCACGGGTTTTTATTTATGGATATTTATCTTGGGAGCATTTTTTGCTGTCCTGAATTTTCGTAACAGCAGGGAAATTGATTTTAAACCGACAGCGGTAAGATCATTGCTGACCGTGATATTTATGTTATGGTCCGTGGTATCGCTTTCAGGAATTTCCACATTTCTTTATTTTGACTTTTGAATTGCTGGCGACGAAAATTTAATAGATTGGATGTGATCAAGTCAGTAGGATACCTGGAACATATGGCCAGTTTTATAACGTGTAGGACTGTAGGGATTGATATGCCCATCTCCCAGCTGTTTTGCCAGGTCTGATCGTGTCCGGTTGTTTGCCGTCCGTAATATTTTAATCTTATCGGCAGCCATTGTCCTCAATCCTTTTTGCAATAACAATATGTTCATTTATCCGACATTACACTTTTAAAAAAGTAAGTTAACCTGTTGTGCTGGAAAAAAATAAGGGAACTTCAAGAAAATATGCTATCCTATTTGTAACGACACAAATTTGAAAGGGGGCATCATTATGTTGAAGTTCCACGGCAATAATACCACACTTATAGCCGCTTTTGAAGATTTTATTTTAACAGTCTACGTCATTATTGACAAGCTGTACCGCCGTTTTGCGCCGCCAGAAGTTGTTACAAGACATCATGTCCTTGCCGCCAAACTGTCCGCCCCTGCGATCATTACTATCAGCATTTGCGGGAAATTAGCTGGCATTAAACAACATTTTTCATGAAACCTGTGAACTTGTACAAATAAAGCATCTGATCTTCTAAATATATCGTAACTGTTCAGCGCCTTCACAGTTACGAGCAAAAATCCATTGGAAATCGCCTTCGGCGATGGGATTTTTGCCGTATGTCTCGGGATTTTGCCACATTTTGCGGCAAAATCCTTCGCGGGACAACACCTACTGAATAGTTACAATATATCTAAAAAAGAGAGCTATGGGTGATGCAGGGATTCTTTGCGCTTTTTAGATATTTCAGGCGTTTCAAAAATAAAATAGCACAACAGGTTAAGTTATGGATTCATTATTATGAAGTATTCTTTTATTCAGTGAGTGATACCTGAAATGTTGCCAAATCGTTGCCAAATATTAAACAAATTTGTTTGTAACCCGCATAAATACTAGATTCTTAAATTCAATTTCATCACTCGAACTCGATTTGGTAATGGTACTTTCACGAACTTACATTACCAAAAAAATTTGTTCTATCACCGCTTTTACCATTTTATACTTTCTGTACTTTCATCACGTTTCGTTATTAGTGTCACCAGAGTATCACGAAATCATGGAATGATCTCCACCACATCTTCCAATTTACACTCTAATTCCAAACAAATCTTTTCAATATATTTCATATGAATAGGTTCATTCTTCCCCATCTTGGCCAATGTTGCATTACTTATTCCAATCCTGTCCCGGAGTTCTGTTTTCTTCATATGTTTATCAATCAATGTTTTCCATAGTCTATCATAGCAAATCATCGTTGTCCACCTCCTCTTTCTTATTATAAGTCCGAATTTCTGTTTTGTCAATAATTTATTCTGTTTTTACAGAAAAATATTTTGTTTTTTAGAAAAAACTATTGACACTGGCTGTACATATGGCAATATGTTCATAGAAACAGAACAGAAATTCAAAAAACAGAAAAATATATAGGAGGACAAACACATGTTAAAAAATCAGTTATTCGGAGTAGAGATAGAAATGACAAGTATCACCAGAGAAAAAGCAGCTAAAATCGTAGCAGAGGTTCTCGGAAGCACACCATCACGGCCAAACAGAGATTGCTACAAAACACGCACTATCGCCGACCAGGCAAATAGAAAATGGAAGATAATGAGGGATTCCTCAATCACTTCCATCAGGAGTGACGGAAGCCATGAGCCTTCAGACGAATATAAAGTAGAATTCGTAACACCACCGCTTAAATACGAGGATCTTGAACTGTTACAGAATATCATCCCGAAATTACGGGAAAATGGTGCAAATTCCCACAGCAGTTGCGGAATTCACATTCATGTTGACGGAGCGAACCACGATGCAAAATCCCTCCGCAGGCTGGTAAACTTTATGACTTCCAGGCAGGATCTGATCTACGAAGCACTTGAAATTGGTAACCGCGCCGACCACTGGTGTCACAAACTGAATTCCGCTCTCTTAATCGAAATGAAAAAGGATAAAAACCTTTCAAAAGAAAAAGCGGAACAGATTTGGTACAGCAGTGCAAATGACGGATATTGCGGCGGTGTTAGCCATGAACACTATAACAGCACCCGCTATCACGGCGTTAATCTCCACAGCTATTTCTCCAAAGGAACCGTAGAATTCAGACTTTTCAACAGCACCTTACACGCTGGAAAAATTAAAGCCTACATACAGTTTTGTTTAGCAGTATCCGCATGGGCCATCACATCACAGGAAAAAATCGTGTTCCGTTCGATGGCCGGGTACACACCAGAAAAAAAGGTTACCATTATGAGGAATATCCTCACAAACCGCCTTGGCCTTTACGGAGATGAATTTAAAACCTGCCGCCTGCATCTCATGACACCACTGAAAAAAGCTGCTGGAATGACCTGCAGAGCCGCTTAACAAAGCACTTGCTGACCTATCGGCATCGTCAATCAGTTCCTGTCTCAGCTGTCTTATCAGCTCATACGCCTTATTCTTTTTGCATCCGAAATAGTCCATAACTTCTGTAACCCCGAAATAATATTTTCCTGGCGCAGATGTTACGCCTGGCGTCGTCAATGCTCCCATGCTATACACCTCCCAGCCTCAACCATTTAATTGCTTCCTCCAATGTGCCGGCAACCGGACTGATAAAGTTTTGTTTCCATCTTGACACATCATCGAATGACATATTCTTTTCAAAAACAGACTCAAAGAAATACTGCACTTTGACATACGCCTCTGCCAGTTCTTCATCTTCCATGTAATGCAGTAAGTCCTTTGGATGGCCAAAATCCCCAAATGGAGTTTTAATTACCAACATAACCTTGCGCCTCCTGCTCAAAATGTCCGCCTGTGAAATAATCCCATTCAATAGTTCCGTCCTCGTATTGAATTACTCCGTTTGCCTTGAAAGTCCATTTGCTGGCAACATTCCGCATCACTGCATTACCGTTATATCCGCGGATACAGAGGTATTCTCCGCCGCCTTTATTTTTATAAATTTTCCCCTGTTCGGGCGTTATTCTCCTGCCATTCATATACGTCACTGCTCCTTTGATAAATCCCGCTTCACCAACTGATCTAAAGTTACACCGAAGAAATCAGCTAATTTCTCCAAATTTTCTATGGACAACGCAACCTTTCCAGTTTCTACAGCACATAAACTGCTTTTGCCTTTAAATCCAAGAAGCACTGCCATTTCTCCCTGTGTCATTCCACGCTTTTTCCGCAATACTTGACATTTGATATGTAAAGTGGAATCGGTGGTCTTAAATCTTTCAGCACCATATCGTCAAGTGTTACACCAAAATACGCTGCAATATGCGCCAACACGCTTAATCCCGGTTCTCTCTTGCCGACCTCCCAATTTCCAACCGTTGGCTGCTTTACCCCAAGAACTTTTGCCAAATCAGCTTGGTTTAGCCCTTTCTGCTCTCGTAAATATTTCAAATTCTGAGCTAAATACAACTTACCGCCTCCCGTCTGCTCTGAGCATATATTCGATTCAGATTCCGACTTGGATCCAGATTCGGATTGGATTACGGACGCACTTGCCAGCACTTGCTGTCAAATGTCCGCAAATTGCAGATAAAACTTGCCTCTCTTTGCCAATTACACCGCCAGATTATCCTTGCTTTGCACTCGATCCAATGATGCCGCCGGCCTTCGCAAGTAGTTTACCTACAGATTTTTCTTAACCCAGATTTTCAGGCTTTGTGCCACCTGCTCCAGTTCATCCAACGTCCCAAGAATCTTATCTAATTGTGGTTTCTCCGAATCATCAATCACGCCATCCTCTGTTATATCCAGCAAAAGCTCTTTAGTTTCTCCAAGCTTGCGGAATGTAGAAAGCGCCTTGATCGAAATACGGTCTAAATCTGCAAGATCCGCTTTTGGCATATCCTTACCGAGAGGACACATGCTCGTGCAATAATAATTCTCCAGTTCCGGCGCATTGTATAAATCAGCCATAAGACGAATTTCTTCTGGATATGGATTGATGATGCTACTCTCAATCCTGTAGAGCCTGCCCCTGTCTATGGACATGATATCTGCAGCTCCTTCCCGGCTACTCAGCTGTTCATTGTGCTTTGCAGCCTCACAACGTGCTTTATAAAATACGTTGGAACTGGTTTTCGCTGTTATATTTGCCATTTTCATCTTCACCTCCATGACTTATAATTCATTTAATACTACTATTTGGCGAGTTTTCGAACAAAAAAATATCTGGGAACAGTTCTTCAACGCTTTTTTTATAGTATGAGGCGATTTTAATAGCGATTTTTAGGCTGGGAGTTCTCTGCCCAAGTTCTAACTTCCGCGTGCCTCAATAAATGTGTTCCTCAATTCCTTTTCCTCCTTTCAATTCGTCTTATTGTAGTAATATTATACTGCTATACGGAGATTATCAATAGTTTTTTACTCCGATTTGTAGGTTTTATTGTACTCCTATATGTAGTATCATAATAAAAGAGGTGAAACTATGGAAAATTCAAGAATTATTGATGAGCGAAAGAAGCTTGGTTTAAGTCAAGCTGAATTAGCCTCCAAGTTAAAAATTTCACAGAAAAGCATCAGTAAATATGAACGTGGCACTCGGAGGCCATCTTACGAAACATTACTGGCAATGTCTTCCATTTTTGGTGTATCTGTTGACTACTTGATAGGAAATGATACTTCCACCAGCACTGTTTCAATGTCCAAAAGGCAGATAACGCCTGGAGGATATAATAATTCTATTGGCCACTGGATATTAAAAACAGGGCTCGGATATGATGAAGTGGCACAAAAGCTCGGTATA
>CAYOWU010000032.1:0-257 GCA_964407765.1 uncultured Lachnospiraceae bacterium | reverse complement strand
ATTTGCTAATGGACTATGTAGAAGAAAATATTATTATTCCTTATCAAATCCTGATAGCATTATCAGAAATATGTGAAGTGTCAACGGACTGCCTGCTTGGTCTCAAAAGCAAAAGCCGCGAAAAAGATTTAAACAATGTATTGCCGTTTCGATACGACTATCGGATTGCAAAGCGCATCCGAAAATTATGCCAGGAATCAAATGTGGATACCAAATCTTCTTTTTTGGAGAACCTGCTATGCCTGTCAAGCAAAGAA
>CAYOWU010000031.1:0-41263 GCA_964407765.1 uncultured Lachnospiraceae bacterium | reverse complement strand
AAAAGGGAAAGCGAAAGGAACACTGCCATGAACCAACTGAAGCACATGAAAAAAATGGAAAACATTTTACGCCATATCCTGGAAAACCTAAATTTCAAAGACAGTCTGGAAGACGCCGCCAAAGCCCTGGGCTACCACCCGGCCTATTTTTCCAGAATATGCAGCGAATACTTTGGCTTTCCCTACCACAAATTCATAGGCAAGCTGCGCATGCGCCAGGCGGCCGCCGATGTAAAAAAGAGCCGGTCCATCAAATCCATCTGCGAAAAATACGGCTACGCGTCCGTGGAAAGCTTCTCCAAAGCCTTCCGCAAGGAATTCGGCCTTTCGCCGCGGCAATTCAAAAAAACCTGTTGCACAATCCCGGACATGCCGCTGCCAAAATGCATAAACGGCAAAAAAATCACCATGGAATACCGTTCCATCCAGTCAATGACCTATGTGGGACAGGGAATTCCCTGCGAAGACCAGGGAAAACTGGACATTTTCAAACAGATCGCCTATGGATACGCCCACCTGGAAAAATACGGCGCTTCTGACGATCTCCTGGAAAACCAAATTTCCCAGACATGGCAGGGCGTTTGGCGCAGCGCCCCGGATCTGAAGCTAAAGTATTACATGGGCCGGCTAATCCCAAATAACCTTTCGACGCCAATTCCCCCTGGATGGGACAGCTTTCCGATACCGGGCGCCGATTACGCCGTGTTCACTTTTGAGGCGGGAAAAGACCGGGCGGACACATGCCTCACCTCCCAAATGGCCGCACAGTACATCAAACATGAATGGGCCATTATGAACCGCAAATTCATGGATTACATGGGCTACATTTATGAGGAGTTCGGCCCTGAAACATGCAGCATTTACATTCCCCTTCTTAGCGGCATGGACGGCATCGCCATAGAAGACGACGTGAAAAACGGCGTGGACGACTGGATTCAATACATAGACGACCATATCTTTGAGAACCTGACCGTGGGCAAAATCGCCGAATACTTCTACTACTCACCCGGCCATTTCTGTGACGTTTTCCGCATGTACTACGACATAAACCTAACCGATTACATCCGCCGGCGCAAACTGTACCACATTGCCAAAGCTATCAAGGAAGGCGCGATTTCAGTGGAAGACATCCCTTCCATATATTATGTGAAATCCTGGGAAGCTTTCCGCCTGGAGTTCTGGAGCGAATTTCATATGCAGCCGGAGGAATACCCCCGCATTGGCATGGACGCTGCCCGCCTGCCCGAATACTATATCCAAAACAAAAAGCGAATCAACGTCGTCAGCCAGCATATAAAAGACCTGCGCATGATTGGCCTCCCGCTGAAAAAAGCCGCCGAAGCCCAGGAAAACGCCCTGGACATTCCCGGACTGTGCCAGCAGTTTTACCGCCATGATCCGCCCTGCCTGGCCGGCTCCAAATACGCCTGCCAAGAAGAAGGCCAGGAAGACAAAGCCGCTCTGTGGGTCCAGGACAAAACCGACCCACAGTCCGGCTACGCCTATATTCTGGGACCCTTAGTGGAGTCTTTCGATCACGTGCCGCCCCAAATGGAAAAAGCCGTCATCCAGGGCGGCCAATACACCGTATTCACCACCGAAAAGGAAAAAGACAGCGCCGCCCTAAAGGATGCCTACCGCATGCTCACCATCTGCGTTTTCTACGGCTGGATAAAAGAAAACCGATACCGGGTGGACTTCGGACGCATCACATTTTCACGGTACAAAAACGGAAAACTCTATTTCTATGTGCCTGTCTATGCATAAAAACCTTTCAAAATGGACAGATTATCCAACTTGAAAATCTCCCTTTCGTACATTATTCTGAAATAGAACCAAAAAATCAATCAATTAAGAAGGAGAGAGCAAAAATGACAGGAAATCAAACGCGAAAGAAATGGACGAAAGCATTCGCCAAAGCGCTCACCGCCGCCATGCTGCTGGCGGGCCTGCCCGTAAACGCATCGGCAAACGCCGGCAACCAGGCCGCCCAAATCGCAGAACCGGAAATCCACGCCGAAGCCGCCCAAAGCTCAGAGCAGCCCGTGCAGGCTTCCGCCGCAGACAGCGGCTACCTAGGCATAAATCCCGGCTCCCAAGTCCCGGAAAGCTTCACTAACGATTTATGGGTTCCGTATGATTTCAAAGAAATGGAAATCGGCGATACGGCCAAGCTGAATCCCCGGCGGGTGGAAGAAGGCGTCGCCAATTCCATTGCCAACGACGTGCAGATGCCCGATTTTCATTACGAAATCATCCGGGGCGACGCCATCACCTTAGAAGACATGGACCAACCCCCAACGCAGGCGTGCGCCAACGTAACCGCCGTCAAAGAAGGGACGGCTGTGGTGCAGATCACCTACGCCCCCTTCACCCACACGGCCGGAGAGGACTTCGCCGGTTCAGACGCGGTAAATACAGCCTACGTGATTTACAGCGTGGGCGGCAGCAAAGACATCGCCATCCAGGACAACATCATCGAAAAAGAAGCGGACCGCACCACCCCCGAAGATGTGATCTTCCGCTCCTATGACACCCTGTACTTTGCCGAGGGGGATACGGCGCCCTTTACGCTTTATGCGTCCGCCGAAAACGCCCAGAGCGTTTCCGTCAAATGCAACGGACTGACGGTAGCGCAAAACGGCGACGGCTCCTATGCCCTTCCTCTGGAAAACCGCAGCAACATCGTTGAAATCACAGCCACCGCCACAGACGGCGCCACGCGAAGCAAATTCCACGTGCTGGACGCCCGCAAAATAAAGATCAACGTCGAAAACAAAGACAAACCAGGCCGCAAATTAATGGCAGGCGACACCGCCGTCGTAAGCTTCACCGGCGTCACCATGCCTGTGTACAAACTGGCCCGCATCTACAACCCGCGCATGGACAAAGAAGCCGCCTATGTACATTACAACTGCGAAGAGACAAAATATATAGGCCAGTGCAAACAATGGAACCTGGCTGAACAAAACAGTTTTGAAGTCCCCTTAACCAGAAGCGGCGCATACGATTTCCACAGCGGAGGAATCTACTGCGGATGGTGGGGCAGCGCGCTGGGCGCAGACAAAACCGCGGACAATCCGGACACGCCCAACTTAAACGCGCCCGTGTTAGAAGACGAATTTTCCTTTATGCCCGACTTCTCCTTCACCGTTGACGAAGCGGAAGGCGACGTCACATTTTCCATCGAGCGGTTCGTCATCGGCCAGGGATTCTTCGTGGAACCCACCGCCGTGCACTTTAACCCCGGCGAAACCGTGGCCAACCTGGTTGAACGCTATTTCAAAGAACACAATATTCCATACGAATGCGACCGGACATACGGTTTCTATCTGACCGGCATTGCCGGCGCGGACCTGGGCGCCGACCGGGTATCCGTTCCGGCGTACATATCCCAGTATCTGGGCGGGCCGACTACGGAATCCGCCAAAGCATACGGAAACGACAACAGCCCCTTCCTGGGAGAAAAATCTTACGGCGAAAGCTCCGGATGGACTTATATGGTCAATAACCTAAAGCCTGATGTGGGCATGACCGATTATAAATTAAAAGACGGGGACGTGGTGCGCGTGCCATTTACCCTCACCTGGGGACAGGACGCCGACGGCCTCCTGTTCGGCTCTGACGAACCGGTTGTGCATATCCCTGACAAAGACGGGATTCTTAAAGCGCTCAGCGCATTCGGCGCACGGGAAGAAAAGGAGGAACTGCTGGCGGACGGCAATGTAAAGGCCGCTTACCAGACACTAACCGAGCTGGCCTGCGGAATAGAAGGCACAGACGAACAGATAGCCGCCGCCATCCAGACTTTAAACCAGACGGCAGCCGACGGCACGGAACTGGCCCAGTATAAAAAGGAAAAAAGAAAAGAACTGGATAATTACAAAGATATCTCCGCCTATCCCCAGGCACAGCAAAAACAGGTAAAAGACGCAATCCTGGCCGGCAGCAAAGCCATCCTGGAAGCAACGGATCAGGCAGCCGTGGACCTGGCTCTGAAAAATGCCAAGACAGCCGTCGACAACATCCAGATTTCCGCGGCTGTCACTTCCATAACGCTGAACAAGACGAAACTGACCCTGCACGCTGGCGCCTCCGCGCAGTTAAAAACCACCCTGGCGCCAGAAAACGCCTCGGACAAGTCCATATCCTGGAAATCGTCCGACGATAAAATCGCCAAAGTGGACAACAATGGAAAAGTTACGGCCCTCAAGCCGGGAACCGCTTCCATCACGGCCATCTCCAACAGCGGCCAAAAGAAAGCGGCCTGTTCCGTAACCGTAACGGCGCCCAAACTGGAACTAAACCACGCCTCCTTAAAACTTCAGATCGGAAAATCCACTGCAGCGGTAAAAATCAAATCTTCCACACTTCGCGGTGAGAAAATCCGTCAGGCCAAGAGCAGCCGCCCCGGCGTGGTTTCCGTAAAGGTCAAGAAAGGCGTTTTGACGATTACCGGAAAGAAAGCGGGGAAATCTACGGTTACCGTCACCTCCACCAACGGCGGCAAAGCCAAGGTGACTATACAGGTGCAGAAAAAAGTCCATGTGAAATCTCTGACTTTAAACAAACAAAAAATCGACCTGAAAAAGGGTCAGAAATTCACTTTGAAAGCGGCCAAAAAGCCAATCACAGCTACAGACCGCATTGCCTGGACTTCCTCCAACCCGAAGGTGGCCTCCGTAAACGCCAAAGGCGTCGTTAAAGCCCTGAAAAAAGGCAAGGCCACTATCACGGCCACATCCTCCAACGGGAAAAAAGCCGCCTGTCGGATAACCGTAAAATAAGACGGCTCTATTCGTAACTGTTCAGCGCCTTCACAGTTACGAGCAAAAATCCATTGGAAATCGCCTTCGGCGATGGGATTTTTGCCGTATGTCTCGGGATTTTGCCACATTTTGTGGCAAAACGCCTCGCGGGACAACACCTACTGAATAGTTACCTCTATTCTATATTTAATTTGAGAAGAAAGCGCGTAAGCTGCTGCCCGCAGGTCTTACGCGCTTTCTCCCTTTTCAATCAAAAATCACTTCCCTATGATAAAGGGCCCGCTCATCCAAAAGCTGCTTAAAGGTCTTTTCTTTCTTCTTCGTCTCATAGTCTTCCGACCAGTAATACCCCTTCAGCTCATCCATATACTCCGTATAATCACAGATGTAAACATCAATCTTTGACACATCCCGATCCTGAATGGCGAACGTGCTGGCGTTGCCGTCCCCGGAATCCAGAATGTCGCCGTCCGCGTCCAGCACAACGGTAAAAGTATCCATATTGGAAGATCCGTCATCAATGGTGATCTCGAAAGGCGTTTTGGTCACCGATGCAAGGCCCAGCCCGTTTTCGTCCACATCGCCGATTTCCTTTACGACAGTCTCCTCTTTATTTTTGGTCACGTCCAGAGAAAACTCCCAGGGGCCTTCTATCCACCAGTTCTCATATTTGTTGGGATGCTGGTTGGTTTCCGGAAAACGCACGCCGTACTGGTTCCACATTTCCGTAAAAAACCGGTGTTCCGTCTCCTTTTGGTCATCGGTGAAATTGGCATAGTCCTCATCGGACAGCCCCAGCCCCTGCGCCTTCATGGATTTCTCATAATTTTCCCGGAGATCCTCCGGCATCTGGGGCGTAGCCGCCTGGGCTTTATCCCCCATAACCATGGGAATGGAAAACTGCATCTGAAAACGCTCCGGGACCTGTACCTCCCTCTGGTAATCCTTCCAGTCAGGGCCGCCAGCCTGCGCGAGGGCCTCATCCGTCAGCTCGTCGATGCCCAGAATCCGGCACGCCCGCGCCTCCGCCGCGGAAGGGTTTTCCTCCAATTCCTGCCGGACAATGCCCAAAGACTGCAAAAACGCGTCTCGCTCTTCTTGGTATTTTTCAACATCCGAAGCATCCTGGGAGGCGGAAAGGTCGTAGCGGATCACGCCGGCATAGGTATGCGCGTCCACAAATTTCCCGTCTATGCGCTCGCCGCCCCCACAGCCCAGCAGACATTCCTTAGAATTATAATCGAATTTCAGGGAGCTGTTAAACAGATGCAGAAGCGGCTGCTCGTTTGCATCCGTCATGGTATCCGGGAATTTTTCTTTGGACTGAATCACCATGCTGATGTAAAGCGCCGCGTCGTTGCAGTACACCTCAGACAGCGTGATGGTCACGCCGTTTTTCGTCTGGCTGTAAAGCTCTGCCTTTTCCGCCGCCGGCTCATCCGCGTTTTCCACCGGCTTGGCGTACTCACTGTAATCCCCGGAAAATCCCAGGGAATTTCCCACCACCTCAAACACCCGGCCCACCAGCGGAATCTGCGACGCAAACGCCGGATTGTCGACGCATAGGGCCAGAAAAAGTGCCGCTGCCGCCGCCAGGCCCGCCAAAGATTTCAGAAAAACCCGTCTCTTGGGCGTATGCCTCTTCTCCCCCAAGTTCCCCTCTCTGGCCCCGGCTCCCGCCTGCGCCTGCCGCCGGATCTGGGCAAATGCCGCCTCCTGGGCGCTTTTCACATGAGGAGGCAGGGGAAAATCCTTTGTCATAGTTGCGCGGATTTCTTCATCCAGCCGTGTATTTTCTCTCATTTGAAATCCCTCCTTCCCTGGGCGTTTCCTGAAAATAAGCAAGACGTATCTGATCCCTGGCCCTGGCAAGCCTGGTCTTTACCGTATTCTCATTTAATTCCAAAAGCTCTGCAATCTCCGCAATTTTAAACCCCTGTTCATAATACAGCGTCAGTATGATCCGATATTTTTCGTCCACCTGCGCCAGCATTTCCTTAAACTCAAACTCGGCCAGAGATTGGTCCGGCCTGGGCGTCTCCGGCAGCTCTTCGATGGGATTGACTTTCCTATAATGCCTTAAAATCTGGTTGCACTCATTGATCAGAATCCGCATCAGCCAGGTCTTGAAAAATTCCGCCTTCTGCAGCGTGTGAATTTTCTCAAAACTGTGCAAAATCGTATCTTGTATGGCATCCGCCACATCCGCATCGTTTCGCAAAATCCCGCGCGCCGCTTTGTACATGGACAGCGAATGCATCTCCATTAACTCCAGAAACGCGTCCGCGTCTCCCTGCATCGCTTTCTTCACCAGCTCTTCCATACCGCATTCCTCTCCTCCTCTCATTTTCTTCCTGTGCCAGGCAGTTGCGAAACGCTCGTCTGATTGAACCGAACTTAAGAATATGCGATTATTATTTCGCAGGCGCCTGTTTTTTGGATTTACGCTTATTAGATGGAACAGCCTGCAAAAAAGTTTCAAAAAATTTCGGTGGAATGGTCTGTTCCCATGTGATATGATAGAAACAGTGATTCATGAAAGAAAGGAAGTTTACATATGCTAAAGACTTGCAAAATTCTGAACAGAGATCAGATTAAACTGCTTGCCATCCTTGCGATGACCTTCAACCATATATCCCATATCCTGATGACTCCGGGCGGCGCTTTGACGGAGGCATTTGAAGACATTGGGTATTTTACGGCTGTGACCATGTGCTTTTTTCTCGTGGAAGGCTACCAGTACACCCATTCTAAAAAAGCCTATGCCAAAAGGCTTTTTATCTTCGCGCTTATATCACAGGTTCCCTATGCGCTGGCCGTGGGATTTTTTCAGTTGAATGTGCTGTTTACCCTTTTCTTTTGTTTCCTGATTTTATGCGTCATGGACAGTCCGCTGAAGATCGGGCAAAGGAAACTGCTGCTTGCCGGACTGGTTCTGGTCACCGTAATCTGCGATTGGGCGGTCATTCTGGCAATCGCCGCGATTTTATTTAAGAAGAACCAGGGCTCGCCCCGCGGCCAGATGACCGCGTACGGGCTCGTGACGGCTCTGTTCTGGCTTTTAAACATCCCAGGATACGCCCCGCCGGACGCGGCCTATCCGCTGCTCTTGGGCTACGCCATCCTCCATGGATTCTACGCCGCGCTGGGGATCATCGCCTCGGCCGTCGCGACTCTGGCTCTCTATAATGGAAAAAAGTCCGAGAAACGGACGAATTTCCACAAATGGTTCTTTTACATCTATTACCCGGCCCATCTGACGATTCTATGGGCAATCCATCTCATCCAAACATAAACTCCACGAATGCCTGGTTGGACAGGGAAATCCCCCGGCGGGTGAGAAAGACCCGCTGTCCGTCATCTTTTAAAAGCCCAAGCTCTACCAGACGGCGGATGGCATCCCCGTAGATTTCCTCCAGCTCTATACCATACATTTCCCGAAAATCCTTCCGCCAGACGCCTTCCATCCGGCGTAAGCCCAGAATCATCGTCTCCTCCATCTGTTCCGGGACCGACAACGTCTCCTGGCCCACGCGAATTCCCTCCGGCTTTTGGGCGCCCGCCCGGTATTCCCCCATGGAATCCGTGTTGTTCCACCTGCAGTTATCCACCAGCGAAGCCGCCCCCAGGCCCAGGCCCAGGTAGTCGTCCCGCGACCAATAACCCATATTATGGGCGCAGGCCATGCCGGGGCGCGCATAATTGGAAATCTCATACTGGACATAGCCCTTCTGGCCCAATAAGACCGCCGTGGACTCATACATCTCCCTCTCCTCTTCCTCACCCGGCAGATTCAGCTCCCGCTGCGCAAAAGGCGTTCCCTCCTCGATAATCAGGCTGTACGCCGATATGTGCTCCGGCTCCAGCGCCGTCACCTGGGTTAAATTCCGCTGCCAGCTTTTTAACGTCTGACCGGGAATGCCCGACATTAAATCCACGTTGACATTGGAAAAGCCCGCCTGCCGCGCCCAAGCGTACCCTTCCAAAAATTCTTCATACGTATGAATCCGGCCCAGCTCCTTCAACTCCTCATTATCCGCAGACTGCAGGCCGAAACTAATCCGGTTAAATCCCATTTTTCTGTATGCCACAAGCTTTTCCAGCGTCACCGTGCCCGGATTGGCCTCTATGGAAATCTCCGGTTCCTTTTCAAAAGAAAAGACATCGAAAAGACGGTCCATGATTTTCCCCAGAAGCCCCGTATCCAGAATGGACGGCGTGCCCCCGCCCAGAAACAGGGAAGACGCCTCCCTGCGAAATTTTCCCCGGTAGGCGTCTATCTCCCCGCACAATGCCTGCACGTACAATTCCTGGTTCTCAGGCGTGTCCGGCCCAGACAGGAAATCGCAGTATGCGCATTTTTTTATGCAAAAGGGAATGTGGACGTATAGGCGGAATTTTTTGTCTCCGCCCATCACTGGTCATCCAATTTCAGCACGCTCATAAATGCCTTCTGGGGAATCTCCACATTGCCCACCTGGCGCATCCGCTTCTTGCCCTCTTTCTGCTTCTCCAGCAGCTTCTTCTTGCGGGTAATGTCGCCGCCGTAACACTTGGCCAGCACGTCTTTTCGCAGGGCCTTCACGGTTTCGCGGGCGATGATTTTGCTGCCGATGGCGGCCTGAATGGGGATTTCAAAAAGCTGCCTAGGGATCTCCTGTTTTAATTTTTCGCACATCTTCCGGCCCCGTTCGTAGGCGGTGTCCGCGTGGACGATGAAAGACAGCGCGTCCACCTCCTCCTTATTCACCAGAATGTCCAGCTTCACAAGCTTGCTGGTCTCATAGCCGTACAGCTCGTAGTCCAGGGACGCGTAACCTCTGGAACGGGATTTCAAAGCGTCGAAAAAGTCGTAGATAATCTCGTTCAGCGGCAGATGGTACCTTAACAGCGCACGGGTTTCTTCCATATATTCCATCCCCTGGTACTGTCCCCGCCGCTCCTGGCAAAGCTCCATAATCGGTCCGATAAACTCGGTGGTCACCATAATCTCCGCCGCCACGATGGGCTCTTCCATATAGTTAATCTCCGAGGGGTCCGGCAAATTGGACGGATTGGTCAGCTCCATCACCTCGCCGCTGGTCTTATGGACTTTGTAAATAACTCCCGGCGCCGTGGTAACCAGATCCAGACTGTATTCCCGCTCCAGCCGTTCCTGAATGATTTCCAGATGCAGAAGGCCCAGAAAGCCACAGCGAAATCCGAATCCTAAGGCCGCAGAGGTTTCCGGCTCGTACTGCAAAGCCGCGTCATTGAGCTGCAGCTTCTCCAACGCCTCCCGCAGATCCTGGTACTTGGCCCCGTCCGCCGGGTACAGGCCACAGTAGACCATGGAATTCACTTTCTTATATCCCGGCAAAGCCTCCGCGCAAGGATTTTGGTCGTTGGTGATGGTGTCGCCCACGCGGGTGTCGCTGACAGTCTTGATGCTGGCTGTGATGTAGCCCACCATGCCCGCCTGCAGTTTTTCACAGGGAATGAACTGCCCCGCGCCGAAATAGCCCACTTCCACCACTTCCGCCGTGGCCCCGGTGGCCATCATCCGAATGGGCGTGCCCTTTTCCACGCTACCCTCTTTTATCCTGCAAAATACAATAACCCCTTTATAGGAATCGTAAAGAGAATCGAAGATCAGCGCCTTCAGCGGCGCGTCGGGATCCCCCTGCGGGGCCGGGATTTTCTCCACAATCTGCTCCAGCACCTGGTCCACGTAGTCGCCGGTCTTGGCGGAAATCCTGGGCGCGTCCTGAGCTTCGATGCCGATCACGTCCTCGATCTCGTTAATCACCCGCTCCGGGTCCGCGCTGGCCAAATCAATCTTATTGATCACTGGCAGCACATCCAGGTCGTGATCCAGCGCCAGGTACACGTTGGCCAGCGTCTGCGCCTCAATCCCCTGCGCCGCGTCCACCACCAGGATGGCTCCGTCACAGGCCGCCAGGCTGCGGGACACCTCGTAGTTAAAGTCCACATGCCCCGGCGTGTCAATCAAATTGAAAATATATTCTTCCCCGTTCTTCGCCTTATATACGGTACGGACGGCCTGCGCTTTGATGGTGATGCCCCGCTCCCGCTCCAAATCCATGTTATCCAATACCTGGGACTGCATCTCCCGGTCCGTCAAAAGCCCCGTCATCTCAATGATTCGGTCCGCCAGCGTCGATTTTCCATGGTCAATGTGCGCAATAATGCAAAAATTCCTGATTTTACTCTGATCCATGACTGCCACTTTCCTTCCTCCTTCGCACAACAGTAATGCATGAAATTCAGTATAACATAGAAAAACAGCATTTTCCATCGTTTTCTTTACTTATACACGACAAACGCATGAATCCACCTTGACCGCTTAACTTAGACTTTCCGTTTTTTTAAGCGTTCAACACTTCTTCAAGAAATTTAATCGGCTGTAAACTGATCACAAAGCGTTTCTTTATCATTGATAAATGTTTAGTTCTTGTTGATAATTCCACCATTTTTAATATACTAAGACACCATTTTCTGATGATATTATGATTTTGCGCCGCTGTCTTGTCTATTGTTGTGTTTGCGTCTTCTCGGAATGTTACGTCTAAATGCCAATACATGCTCTCCATACTCCAATGCCCCCTCACCGCCCTCTGCCCATCATTTCTATATCTTGCGGCAGACTGCTTATAAAGTAGCGGCATTCCGTCTGGATTCTCTCTCCTTTTGTCAGAGTTTTCCGTTCCATCGCGATGCTTTTTATGCCTTTCCAATCTTTTTTCTGGCTCAGCCATTTTATGTCTTCCGTTTGATAATACTCTCGCGTCTCTATCTGGCCATGCGCTTTTTCCTGCGTTCTTTTATAGCCGCCCTTTTCTTTTATCTCCCTGCGCAGCCCTTCGTCTTCAAAATATTCAACGAGCTCCCTGTGGAGCGTTCCCTGATTTCCCGTCGTTTCGCCTATTTCCGCGTATCGTTTTTCCGTCAATGCATATGATCTTTTTGATCAACGCCCCCTCTTCGCGGTTTAACAGCTCCTGCCATTTTCCATAAAGCTGTTGCAAGATCTCCGGCGATATCATCCCCATCACGCGCCGGATCGTGCCATGGGAGGGTATCCCGTTCTTTAATTCGATGTATTTCCTCAAATAATCTTGGAAATTTTCCGCAAACAGAGCGATCTCCACCCAGTCATCCGCATTTTTTATTTGTTTAATAATGACACAAAATGCTGAAACTCTTGAATTTTCTGGGTTTGTGGGCTGTTGGAATTTCGTATGGCATTACAAGGAATCGAAAGTCCTGCCCTTTTTTTATCCACCCCTCGTTTTCACTTTAGAAGGCGCCAAGGCGCCTGGCCCGCGTCCAGCCATACACGGTGTTTTTTTGAATGCCCAGTTCTTTGACCGTTTTCGCTTGTCCCATTTTTCCCATAAATCCTGTTTTCTGCCATTTTCGCTCACTCCTTATTTCTTTAAAAAATGGGAGGGCAACTTTTTTATGCCGCATCAAGCGCTAAAAATGGAAACTCCTTATAAAACAATGAAAAGGACTGCAGGAATTGGGCGTCAACATTTTACTCAATGTTACGCAGTTTAAAGCGGCCTCCATCTATCCAAAAATGAAAGCCGCTTAAAATTAAGGGGAGGTTTTTCTATACAATTTTCATACTTTTACTGCTGAAGAGCCTTTTCCACAATCGCATCAATTTCTGCGTTCTGTTCATCACTAAGGGGCTCAACTTTATGATTCTTTAACAAATCAAGAACGAGATCTCTGGCTCTCTCGCCGCATGTGCGGCCATCCGCCATAAAATCATCATATGTAAGGCGTTCTGTAAGGCCTGGTTTCCATAACTCAGTGCGCAAATGCTCCAACGTATGCGGTTCGCCCAGGAAATTTTTCTCGCCGTTTACCACTTCGTGAATCGTATCAACAGCCATAGCGTCCTCATCCACCACACGTTCTTTTAATGCAAATTGAGTCAGCGAGGAAACTTCATTGTCGATTGCTAATTTCCGGTAACAGGCCACAAGTGCATTGTCCACCGCACCGGCTCCGCCGATCACATCCATGCCAGACAATGCAGGAAGCAACGAATTGAACATGGATTCATATCCCATCTGCTCATCGCTGATTTTTGCACTGCAGGATTTCCCGCCGCCTGCCGTCGGAAGGTCATAGTATCTTCCCATTTGCGCCGACGCAGCGGCGGCCAATCCCATTTCCGGCGCGCCCCAGCCGGTCATGGCCGTCGCCATTTCCATAAAAGTTACATGGGGAGACATAATGCACGGATAGCCGGGCTGAATCAACTGGGCAACAACGATTCCCGCCAAAATTTCCGCATTGTGCATCGTCACAGACCCAATCAGCGTCATTGGCCCTGTGGCCCCCATCATAGGCGCAGGAACAATGCCCAGAGGCAAACCGGATTCCACAATATCAAGAAGCGCGTCGGCAGGACCATCTGCATAATCCAATGGACTGATGGGTGACACTTCCAAATAGGCGATTGGCTGCTCTTTTAATTTATCCCGCCCGCCTACAGCTACAGCCAAGACATCCACGACAGATTTCACTTCACGAGAAGAATCAATGCAGATGCGCAGAGGCTTCGTGGTATTTCTCACCATAGCCGCCGTCTGAATGGTCAGGGTCGCCTGCTGCGGAACCTCCTGGGATACGATGCAGGAGATAATATCAGTGGAATCCAGACCATCTGCCACCCGGATATTGTCTTCCATATCACTCTTTGTGACAATATGTTTTTCATTGGTTTCCACATCTTTGATAAAAGGCGTTCCCACGCATGTCCGGCTGTAAGCCTTTCTTTCTCCCCATTTAATCTGATATTTGGGATCACGGCCATAAGTGGTGAATTTAGAAGGCGCAGTAGAAAGCGCCTGTATAACTTTCTTTCTTGGGAAAAATATTACTTGTTCATCGTCGATGGTCTCAACGATTAAGCCAATTTCTTTCGCTTTGTTCAAAAAACGTTCCGATTTGCACCGTACTCCCGTTTTTTCTAACAATGTCAGCGTAGATTCATGGATTTTATCCAAATCCTCTTTGTCTAAATATTCAAAAAACTTCATAAAAAATTTCCTTTCTATTCTTTTTTATTTTTTTAATCTGCCGCTTCGGTTTCAGCCATCTGCACTTCGTTTCTGTTTTCATAAATCTGCATCCATATTACCGTGGCAAGGACAATTACAATGCCCACAATCTGAATAGGAGCCAGAACCTGTCCAAAAACTACGAAGCCAAGAATAGACGATACCGCGGGGTCCAATGTGTAACAGATCTGCACATATGTAGGAACAACTCGATCCAGTGCGTGCATGTAAAAATAATACGCCACCATTGTGGTAATAAATCCGAAGCCAAACAATGGAAGAAGAACCTTGCCGTGGCTGCTGGAAACCGTATCCGCAATGTTATGAATGATCGCAATGGGAGAACTTGTCGCTCCTATAATAATTAGAGAAAACAAGCCTTCATAGGCGGAAACCGCATTGGGATATACGCCGCGCTCCATACAAAGTTTCTCATTCGTCATCAGCCCGGCCCAGCCCAGCATTGCCAAAAACGCCCATATCAGCCCTTTTGTCGTAATGCCGCCTTCACCGCCCGATCCAAATACATTAACAACCAGCATTACGCCAACAAGCGCCAATCCTACGGACGCCAGCTTTTGCTTAGTAATCGGATCTTTAAAAAGAATACGGCAAATAAAAACCAAAGCAAATAGATTGCAATAAATAACAGTAGACACTATGCCAATTGGCAAATTTGCGTAAGCCTGCACCGCGGCGTAATTATAAAGCGCAGAACAACACCCGTCGAGAATCAGAAAAATAAGCGCTTCCCGCGGAACTTTCATATTGCTGATTCCACCGCTGGCCAATGAAATAATGGTAAACATAATTAACAGAAAAAGCGGCGAGATCATGGAAATGGCGCCTTCTTCAAGACCATGCCTTCCCAAAAAAGTTGTAAACGTTCCGAATGTGCTCCACGACAAAGCAGCCACACACGCCATAAGCAAGCCAACAGATTTTTGTGACTTTACCAGTGAAACCCCCTCCCTTCGTTTTTCAGTTGGTTTTGTTTTTCTTTGCAAAGAATTCAACAAGGAAAGTATAGCTTATGAACCAACTTAACTGTCAAGCGTTAAATTTCAGTTTGTAAAACTGACCGCCCATGATTTTCCAAAAGAAATCCAATTATAAACCAACTTCACAGTTTACGCCCCTTGATTTGGGTATTCTAAGTGATTTCAGGAAAATAATTGACTTTTTTGCGAAAAATAGATATATAAAGAATAGGCGCAGCAAAAAGATTAAAAGGAGGGGTACTATGAAAACAAAATATCGTATAGGAGAAGTCGAAAACTTACTTGGAGTTCCTCGCTCCACCATTCGATACTACATTAAAAAGGGACTTTTTTCAGTGGGCAAAGAAGAGACAAACGGATATTATTACTATACAATAGAAGATTTAAGAAAAATATCGCACCTGATCGTCGGGCGCAACCGTCTGGCTCTTGGTCTGGAATTATCCCAGTCCCGCACGGAATTAAGTTCCCTGGAAGACTACCATAAATTGCTGTATCAACAAGAAACCCTGCTTTTCGATCAACTGACCAAAATCCGGCGCAGTATCGACTTACTGCAAATATACGAGGGTATGTTGACGCGTATAAAAAAGAACCTGGGAAAAATCAGCATAACGAAGATTGACATTCTTTATATTTTCCCCGAATTTTATGCTTTGAACTCCAAAACCTCCGTAATTGACGTAGGATATGTCACTTCGGTTTTTACGCTCAAAGAACAACATTTAAAATACAATTGTCTTATCTCAATTGTTCACGAGAGCGACGTTTACTTAGTTTCCAAAGAAGATATGAAAAATATTGACTATCGTTTAGAAAATATTGAATGTGTATTTACTGTTTTGAAAAGCACAAAAGATATGGAGGATGCAGAGCTGCTGGATGAAAGCATTGCATGGGCAAAACAACAGAAAGTCCCCATTAATCCCCCTTATTACCTAAGCTACTTAACAGAACTGATTGAAAACGGAGAAAAAACATATTATTATGAGATCTTCCTGCCACTGTGCGCCTCACAAAAATCGAATAAAGATAAAAAACTGTAAACCAGGTATACAGTTGCTGAGAAATCTGATGAATTGCTGTGGCTATATTTTGTTCTCTGAAAAAAATTCTTGACTATGAACTTGGAACATATGCTATTCTTTTTGTGTGAGATGTACAGCTTACAAAAAAAATTTAAAAGAAAAATTGTGGAAAATGCTATCGTTTCAATAAATAAGGAGAGAAGAAAATGTCATTTTACAAAATGCATACAGATGAAATGAAACAATTTCATGCTATGGACGCCGCTGCAACATTGGATACGTATTACCAATTAGCAAAAATGGAACAAAATGCCTGCGACATGAAAATAACCGAAGAAGAAAGCTTTCTCTATGCCCAGATTAAGGAGATTATAGAAGACAACTACGACCTGGGAACCGTCGAAGAAATTTATGAAATTTTTGGCGGGTATATCAATAGAAGTTTTGGCGTTTATACGCTTAAAGACGGCCAGCGTCACACCTGGTTTTTCCGTAAATATATGAGAAACAAAGATCTCAATGAACTGATGATGGAACATAAACTGTTGATCTACGCAAAGTCTCATGGCTTTACAAAAGGAGCCGCCCCCATTCCGGGACGCGACGGAAACACTTACTATACTGCTGAACAGAAAATGGAGGATGGCTCTTTTGAAACATGGTATTTCGCTGTCTACGAATTTATCCACGGAAGCGCCACTTATGACTGGATTAACAACAATCTATCGCCAAAAAGTTATGAAAGCGTAGCCGTTTTACTGGCCGAATTGCATAATTCGGTACATGATTTTGATCCGGAAACTTACGCCCGGGCGGAGGGAAACTGTAATGTCCTGATGTCCGAATTTCCCGATGATTTCAGAAATTATTTATCCGCCTATGAGGAGAATGGCTATGATAACTGTTTCACGCAATTTTTTGAAGAGCAGCAGGATTATATCAAACAAATGTGTCGAAAAGCAACTATCCCCGCAAATGATTTTAAACAGCTTCCCACGTGCCCTCTGCAATGCGATTTCCACCCCGCAAATGTAAAATATGATGAAGAGGGCATTGTAACCGGCATCTTTGATTTTGACTGGGCGAAAATGGACATTCGCATATTCGAGCTCGGTCTTGGCATGTCATACTTTTTCTCCTCATGGGATTTCACAAACGACGGAGAAATTAAGCTCAATGATATGATTAATTTTATGACTGCCTACAACAATCGTCTGACGCAATTAAACGGATTTACAACTTTTACAGATCTGGAAAAGAAACGCTTTTTTGAAGCGCTCTTAATGGGAACTTTATATCTGGTCCGTTGGGCCTCTGAGGCTTATTATAAAGATATGACCTTGAACCCTTACGAATATCTTTACTATATGCAGCACGAAGTTCGGGCCCTGAAGTGGATCGAAACCCACGAAAGTGACATTCGCAAAGCAACCATGAATATTTAGAAAATCCGCTGCCGAATAGGCGGTATGCAGGCAGGGACGCTGCGTGCGCCCGCACAACTTTTATATTATGGTGGAACGGCCGTCCCAGGCGGCCGCATTCCCCCGATCAATTGTTACTTTTCATGGGGTGGGGAAATAGGACACAATAACAGGAGGCTCTCATGAGCCCCTCTTCCCACCTTTCATGCAGGCAGTGCTGTATTAGAAAATTCTATATTTTCTGGTTTTGGCTTGACCGGCTTTGGCCTTTTGAAGATTTCCTTTATGGATTGATAAAAGTTGTTCTTATCATCTGTTGCGAAATGGTCGATCACGCTCAGGCATTCACAGAAGTATTCCAGATGCCGGAAGCTTCTCAGCGAGATCGCCTGGTTTATCTTCCCCTTCAGTATCCGGGCCTTCCGTTCACAGAGGTTGTTGTCGGGCTCCACAAGGGGGTTAGACAGGAACAGGAGATGGTTATGCTTATATTTGCCATCCTCAGGTACAGATTGTACCCATCCCTGTAATAGTCCGACGGCGGAGTATCTTCATATTCCTTCGCTGCCGTCTGCATGATGGAATCGTGCCGTGCCTCAAATCCGGCGATCTTCTCCTCTGCTATCCCCTCCGCCGGGGCGGTGTTGTTTTCGTGTATCAGCTTCAGCATCTGCCCGCTCTAGGTGAGGCCCTTTTCATTCTCTATGCCGTCCTTTATCAATTATACTTTCCCCACCCCATGAAAAGTAACTTCCATTCTTTTCTTTACTTATCCCAATGGGAAATCTATTGACAAGTCTTTTTTCCAAATGTTATAATCATTCTGTTAGAAATACCAAAATTAAATGTGTTTTATTTGCGGAAATGACGGAATTGGCAGACGTGCAGGATTTAGGTTCCTGTGTCGAAAGGCGTGAGGGTTCGAGTCCCTTTTTCCGCATAAAATAAGGCTTTGTCTTAATCAGAATTAATGTATTAAGGCAGAGCCTTTTTTCTATTTATCGTTATCCTCCTCCCTTTTCACCGTATTCTATTCAAATACACAATAGAAAGAGGCGTAAAAAATGGATACAGAAGTTTCACCCCGGAAAATTCCCATCGACCGTCTGACGCTGGAAAGCCTGAAAAGCGGTTTCATCGCGCTGGATTTAACGACCACCGGGCTGGATCCCTTCAAAGACCGAATTGTGGAAATCGGCGCGGTGCGTTTTGTCCATGGCCAGGCCAAAGAAGCTTTTTCTACGCGGGTGCGCCCAGACGCGCCCATATCTTTCCCCGCCACGCAGCTTAAAGGCCTCACCGGCGAAATGGTTGCCGACACGCCCGGTGAAGCCGAAGCCATTTCAAAATTCATTGCATTCATCGGCAACGCCCTATTTGGAAAAACCGTCATGTGCGCCCACAACGCCAGCTTCAACTTTAATTTCCTGCGCAGAGCTTTCACCAGCTTTGGCATCCGCTCGAAAATCGTCTACGTGGACACGATGGCCGCCTCCAAAGCCGCCATCGCCGGCCTGGAAAATTATAAACTGGAGACGGTTCAGAATTATTTGAAATTAAACAATCCCAAGCCCCATCGCGCGCAGATAAACGCGCTTTGCTGCGGGGAGATCTTGTGTAAATTGCTGCCTTTGCTGGAAACGCAGGATTTATCTTTTGATGAAAATGGACGCATTGGCAGGCCGAACCGCCCCGGAAAAGGCAGGCAGCTCATGGACTGCCCGAAAAATTACTGCATCGTCAGCATTGAGACCACCGGCCGTTCTCTGACATGGGATCGGATAACGGAAGTGGCGGCGCTAAAATTTCAAAACGGCGCATATACCGACTCTTTTTCGGCCTCCATACCCGATGACTCAACTGCCCGAAACGTCTGGCGCAGGTTTTTGCGCTTTATTGAAAATTTTGTTCTTGTGGGGCACAGCGCCCATTTTGACATTGATTTTTTATACGACAGCGTGCAGCGCCGCCTTCATTTGACTTTGACGAACGATTACATCGACACATACGACCTGGCGCGGCTGCTCCTTCCCCATTTGACCCATCACGGATTATACGCCCTGGCTGATTATTATAACTGCAAACCCATCACTTTTTACGGCGCGTCATCCAAATGCCAGCTCACAGCCCAATGCTACGCAAATCTTGTGGAAGACATCAAGCGCATGTACGGAAACGTTGCGGCATTTCGCAGGACATTTCAGCGCAAAGAACCGCAGGACCGTTAAAAATTAAGGTGGGGAGGCTCAAAAAGCAGCCCTCCCGCCTTACTCCACACTTTTCAGCGATTCCACCATATCAATTTTTTTCAGCTTAAAGTGCATGGTCATGTTCACAAAAGCGGAAAATCCCACGGTAAACAAAATACTGTATGCAAAGCTGGGAAGATAGATGCTTCGCCCAAACATGGCCGCATCCACTTCCACCGTGACGATGACAAACCGATGGAGCAAAATCCCAAGGCCGGCCCCGACGGCCGCCCCAATCAGCGTCAGCAGCACATTTTCCCGGAATACATACGCGGAAACCTCGCCGTCGTAGAACCCCAGCACCTTCAGCGTAGCCAGCTCCCGCTTTCTTTCCGTGATGTTGATGTTGTTCAGATTGTACAAAACCACGAAGGCCAGCATGCCCGCGGAAACAATCAGCACCACGATTACAGAGTCCAGACTGCCAAGCATGTCTTCCAGCTGGTCGGCGATGCTGCCTGTGTAGCTGATGCTCAAAGCCGCCGGGCAGGCCAGGATGTCCCGCCCCACCCGCTCCGGGTCCGAACGGTATTCTTCCCGCAAAATCACAAGGCTGTCGCTGTAATCCGCCTCCTGGCCAAAGGCCTTCCGATAGGCCTGCGGAGTCATATACAAATAGTGGCTCATGTAGTTCTCGCAGATTTTCCCAATGGTTGCCTGGCCGCTGGCCCCTTCTTCCACCTGGAGGCCTATGCGATCTCCCGGCTTAACATCCAGCATTTTCGCCGTCTTCTCGGAAATGACCACGCCCGCCTCGCTTAGCGCAAATTCCTCCTGATCTCTGCGATCCCGCAGCGTCACCAGCTTGGAAAACCGATTGGTCTCTTCCGGCACGATGACGTAAATATCCGTGTCTTTCTTTTTCCCGGAGGCTGTCATCTTCTGAAAATAAACCTGGCTCGCCTTCTCGATGCGCTCGTCCGTCTCCAGGAAATCGCGAAGCTGGGCCTTCTCCTTTTCGGCAGCGTCCTCATCCTGCAAAACCGTGGCGTCAAAATGCTGCAGCTGGCCGTACTGCAAAGCGCCTATATCCATAATGGAATCCCGCAGACCGAATCCCACCAGCATCAACGCCGTGCAGCCGCCGATTCCGATTATGGTCATGAAAAAACGCTTTTTATAGCGGAAGATATTCCGCGCCGTGGACTTCCAGGTGAAATTGAGCCGTTTCCATATAAATGGCAGATACTCCAGCAGCACCCGTTTTCCCTCCTGGGGCGAAGCCGGGCGCATGAGAGCCGCCGGCGTTTCCATCAGTTCTCTGTAGCAGGCGGACAGAGTGGCCAGCAGCGTACAGGCCACCGCCGCTATGGAGCCAATCAGCGCATACAGCATCTGATACGGAATTTTCACCGCAGGCATATGAGTATACATAATTCCATAGGCTGTAATTACAATATATGGCAGGATTTTCTCACCAATTAACGCGCCGCACACGCTTCCGCCTAAGGTGGCCAGCAACGCATATCCCAGATATTTGGACGCAATGGCCCCTTTGGAATAGCCCAGCGCCTTGAGCGTGCCAATCTGCGTGCGCTCGTCCTCCACCATCCGGGTCATGGTGGTCAGGCTGATAAGCGCCGCCACCAAGAAAAACAGAACCGGGAACACCCGCCCGATGTTGCGGATCCGATCCGCGTTGTCGCCGTAACCGCTGTATTCCGGCAGCGCGTCCCGGTCGTCCACATACCATTTGGGCATTTCCAGAGAGTCCGCGTCTTCTTGCGCCTCCTGAAGCTTCTCCTCGCCTTCTGCGATGCCATCCTGCGCTTCCTTTTCAGCGTCCTTGTATTCCTTTTCCCCATCCTGCAGCTTTTTTTCGTTTTTCTCAATTTCCTTTTCGGCGTCGGCCAGCTTCTTTTCGTTCTCTTCGATGTCTTTTTGGGCCTGCGCAAGCTGCGCTTCGTTATCACTGATTGTGCGGGCCGCCTCGTCCAGCTGGGCTTCCCGCTCATTTAACTGGGTACGGCCGCCGTTAATCTGCGCCTGTCCGCTGTCAATCTGCGCCTGCGCCGCATCTAGCTGGCTTTTAGCGCTGTCCAGCTCCTGCCGGCCGCTGTCAATCTGCCTTGCGGCCTCGTCCAGCTGGGCGCGGCTCTGGGACAGCGCCTGTTCCTGGATCTGAATCTGAGACGCCTGCGCTTCCAGCCTGGCCTCCGTCTGCGGGTCGTTCACCCCCGAATCGGCCACGAACTGGCTGTAGGATCTGCGCGCCTGCTCCAACTGCTCTTTCGCCTGGGAAAGCGCAGCCGCACCGTCTTCGTATTGCTGCCGGCCCTGGTTATACTCGGCTTCCTTCTGGTCAAATTCCTGCTTGGACGCGTTCCAGTCCGCATATCCCTGGCTGGTCTGCTGCTGGGATGCGTTCAGCTGGCTCTGCTGGTCATCCAGCTGGGTTCTGGCGGACGAAAGCTGCGTTATGCCGTCCTGCCGCTGTTTTTTGGCGTCCTCAAGCTTTTTCTTTCCATCTTCCAGCTCCCGTTTTCCGTCCTCCAGCTCCTTTTTCCCGTCCTCCAGCTCTTTTTTGGCGTCCTCCAGCTCCTTTTTCCCGTCGTCCAGCTCCTTTTTGGCCTTCGCCAGCTCTTCCTGGGCCTCCGCCTTGCCGTCCTCCAGCTCTTTTCTGGCATCGTCCAGCTTCTCTTTTACCTCTTGCTGCACGGAATCGTAACGCGCCTGGCAGCGCACTTCCTCTATGTCCTCCACGCGGCCTTTCACCTTGTCCACCAGATTTTCATACAGCTCCGTATAGCTGGTCTGCGCTTTGGCTCCTTTGGCCAGCAGATAGGCCACTGTATAAGTATCCTGCTGGAAATTTTCCTCCGTCACATAGGTAAACCCGCTAACCTCCCCGGATCCCAGCGTGGTGTTTCCCCGGGCAAAAGATATGTACATGGGGCTGCTGCATGTGCCCACCACCGTAAAGTGTTTTTGCTCAAGGACGCTGTCCGCGTCCTCCGTATAAACCTCTATGGAATCCCCGATTTTCAGGGTTCCATCGCTGACCATCTCATCGTCAGCCAGGCACTCGCCCTTTTTCTCCGGCAGCCGCCCCTTCACGACCGTGACCTGATTGACCTGCTTGGGCAGGCTCTCCAGGTGAATCACCCGCTGCTCGCCCTCTTCTCCGCTTAACACGTCCAACGCATAGCCGCCCTCCACAAGCTCCACGCCCTTGATTTCCCGCAGGGCCTCCAGATCCTCTTTTGTCAGGCCGTACGTGCCCATCACCCGCAAATCCATCAGACGGGCGCTGTCGTAGTAAGCGTCCCCGGAATAACGCATGTCCGGAGACGACGCCTGGATTCCCGAGAAAAAAGCCACGCCCAGGGCAACGATAAAAAATATTGAAATAAACCTTGCGAAGCTTTTCTTTATGTCCATAAAGAAATCTTTTCTAAGCGCTCTTTTCACAGTCCATCTCCTACCATTCAATCTCTTCCACAGGCATCGGCGTTTCATTCATCTCCATGGCGGACACTTTCCCGTTCTTAATCTGAATCACCCGGTCCGCCATGGGCGTAAGCGCCGAATTATGGGTAATCACGATCACGGTCATCCCCCGCTGCCTGCACATATCCTGCAAAAGCTTCAGAATCGCTTTTCCCGTCTGGTAATCCAGCGCGCCGGTGGGCTCGTCGCACAAAAGCAGCTTAGGATTTTTCGCCAGCGCACGTGCTATAGCCACTCGCTGCTGCTCGCCGCCGGACAGCTGGTCGGGACAATTTTTCAGACGCTGGCTTAAGCCTACTTCCTTTAAAACCTGCCCTGCGTCCAGCGGATTTTTGCAGATCTGAAGCGCCAGCTCCACGTTTTCCAGCGCCGTCAAGTTGGGCACCAGGTTATAAAACTGAAACACAAATCCAACGTCCTCCCGCCTGTACGCCGTCAGCTGTCGGGAGGAATATCCCGCCACATCCTGCCCGTCCACCCAGACATGACCGGACGAAGCCTGATCCATACCGCCCAGAATATTCAAAACTGTAGTCTTGCCCGCACCGCTGGGACCCACAATGATTACAAACTCACCCTTTTCTATGGAAAAATCAATGCCGTCCACCGCTTTAATCTGCACGTCGCCTTTTCCATAAACCTTTGTGACCTGTTCCAGAGTTACAAAGCCTTTTTCCATCATGTTCGCAGCTCCTTAAAATTTTGTATATTATTTTACTATAACCGCTATGCTTTTTCAACTAGAGCGTGTTTAAAAATTGCTTTATGTCTTCCGAAAAATACTATTGACACAGCTATATTATATGTTATATAGTATTATTAAAATAATAATATTATACAGATGACTATAAAAGGAGCGTTTCACAGGCATATGCATAATATTGGATTAAAAAAGGAGGAATTCCATGGTTTTTAATACAGGGGCCGCCCTGCTGGACGCCATTGTCCTGGCCGTCGTGTCCGAGAAAAAAGAAGGAACCTACGGCTACAAAATCACCCAGGACGTACGCCAGGCCATTGATATTTCTGAATCCACCCTATACCCTGTCCTTCGGCGGCTGCAAAAAGACAGCTGCCTGGACGTATACGATATGGAATTTCATGGCCGGAACCGGCGATACTACAAAATCACCCAAAAGGGCGCCGCACAGCTTCAGTTATACCGGTCCGAGTGGAAAAAATACGCTTCCCGGATCAGCCGCGTGCTGTCCGGCGATTATCCCGTTACAAAGTGAGAGGAGAGGAATTCATGAACCGAGAAGAATTTTTATCAGGGCTTGCCCGGCTGCTGGCGGACATTCCGGAGACCGAAAGGCAGGAGGCCCTAAAATATTACAATAATTATTTTGACGACGCAGGGCCTGAAAACGAAAAAAGCGTCATTGAGGAGCTGGGCGGAACTCCCGAACGGGCCGCCGCCAGCATCCGGGCGGAATTTTTATCCGGCAAGGCCTCCGGCCCGAAAAATTACGGGGAATATACGGAGCGCGGCTACCAAGACACCCGGATTCCCCACCCCCGGCAGATGCCGCAGTTCATCCGAAAAAAGGCCAGAGAATCCAAAAATCCCTGGAAAATCGCGCTGATTGCGCTGATTCTGGTTCTGACCGGCAGCCTGTGGCTGGGACTTTTCGGCGGGATTGTGGGCCTGATTTTCGGTCTGCTGGGCGGCGTCCTCTCCCTTATGTTTGGCGTGGCCGCGGCCGTGCTGTCGCTGATTATAAGCGGCATCGCCCTCATCGCGGCCGGCGTTGCCGAATGTCTGGCCAACCCGGCTCTGGGACTTTTGATGTCCGGCCTTGGGCTGCTTCTCCTGGCAATAGGAATCCTGCTGCTGATTCTCTGCCTATGGCTGGGCAGCAAAATTCTCCCGCGGTTTGTCAGCTGGGCTTATAACAACCTGCGCAAATTCGTGGACTGGTGCAAAGCAAAATGGAAAATTTTTCGATAAAAGGAGTCTTTGGATATGAAAAAAATGTTTAAAATCGGAATGTTCGCATCTCTGGGATTTTTCACCCTTGGCCTGGGCCTGGTAGTGGCCGCCGTGGCCCTGGGCGCCACCTGGTCACAATTTACTGACACAGTAAATAAAAAGGACGCGGCCGATGGCGCCGGAAACTCTTTTTCCTGCTCAGACGTGCAGGCGCTGGAACTTGAATTTGGCGGCAGCGAGCTGAAATTGGAAGAGACGGACGGAGATCAGATTCTCGTGGAAAGAATATGGGACCCTGCACATATCGTGAAAACAGAACTGGATGACGAAACGCTGAAAATCTCTGCCAAATCCAGCTCCATCCGAGGCAGCGTAAAACTGCGCATTCTGATTCCAAAGGATCATACTTTTGACGAAATGCGCCTGAAGCTGGGCGCCAGCGTCATTACGGCACAGGCCCTTCGTGCAGACGAACTGGAAGTGGAACTGGGCGCGGGAACCTTCAACGGAACCGGCGTAATCACAGCCAGTGAGTCCAAGTGGCAGGTGGGCATGGGCGAACTCACGCTGAAAAGCCTAAACTGTCAGGATCTGGAAATGGAATGCGGCATGGGAAGCCTCTCCGTCGCCATGGCCCGCCCTCAGAAATATTACGACTGCAGCGTCTCCTGCCATGCTGGCGCAGTGACCGTGGGAAGCAGCGAATTTTACACGGGAAGCCACCGTCTGGAAGGCGACGAGGCCGACAGCGAAATAAAAATCACCTGCGGCATGGGCTCCGCCGACTTAACCTTCGCAGAAGATTAGGGTTCACTGTTTTCCCAAAACGCCCGCAGCTGCCGCCCCACCGTTTCCTGGCTGCACACCGCATAATCCGACCATTCCACCGGGAACAGCTGACGATACTCTCGGTGGAGGAACCGGTCATCCAGCAGCAGGATAATGCCTCTGTCCTCCGGCGTGCGGATCACCCGGCCCGCCGCCTGCAGGACCTTATTCATGCCGGGATAGCGGTAGGCGTAATCGAAGCCCCGGCCGCCCTGTGCGTCGTAATAAGCCTTTAAGATTTCCCTCTCATAATTCACCTGTGGGATCCCCGTCCCTACCGCCACAACCCCGATAAGGCTGTCTCCGATCAAATCGATCCCCTCTGAAAAAATGCCGCCCATGACGCAAAATCCCACCAGACTCTCCCGCCGTGCGCCGCCCTCCATGCCCGCCTGAAAAGCCCTAAGGAAATCCTCCCGTTCCGCCTCGTCCATGCCGACTTTCTGGCAGATGCACTGCACTGGCTCCATGGCGTACGCCGCCAGAAACTCCCGGTATACTTCCTGCTGCATCTGGTAAGACGGAAAGAACGCCAGATAATTCCCGGTCTTTACTGACGCTGCGCTGTATATATAGGCCGCGATCTTGCAATACTCCTTCTGGCCGCGCCGGGCGTAACGGCTGCTCACGTCCCGCGCCACGCAAAGGCATCGCCGTTTCTGCTCAAACGGGGACTTCACATAGACCGCGTAATCGTCCTTTCGCCGGCTAAACAGCGTGCGGTAATAGGACATAGGATGCAGGGTGGCCGAAAAAAACACCGCGCTGACGCCTTTGTCCAGACAGGCCTGGAGATTTCCCGAAGGATTCACACAGAAAAGCTTCAGCCAGAACAGGCCGTCCGGCGCCCGCTGGGCGTAAACCACATAATTCTCATCCACGAGCTCCGAGATATTCAAAAAATCCCGCACTTTAAAATAAAAATTCAGCAGCTCTTCCTTCGCTTCCAGCCCGATGTCCTCCCGCTCCTCCTCCAGAAGCGCTTCCAGCTCTCCCGCCACATTCATCACCATCACGGGAATACCCCCCGCGTTCCTCCAAACCTTGTACGTCTCACACTGCCCTTTCAGCGCCTGCATCTCCCGATTCAGGCGTTCCAGATGCCGCTTAAGCTTCCGTGAATAGACACCGAATTTCTCATAAGCCGCCTGCGCCTCCTCCTGGCTGATGGCCGCGCTGTACATCTCCCTGCCCCGGTCCACCAGGTTGTGGGCCTCGTCGATTAAAAAAATATAATCCCCCTTCACGCTCTCGCCAAAAAAGCGGCGCAGATGGGCGTCTGGGTCAAATACATAATTGTAATCGCAGATTACCCCATCCACCCACAGCGCCAAATCCAGGCTCATCTCGTAAGGGCACACCTGCCATTTGGCCGCCTGGCTTTCCACCGCCTCCCGGTCAAGCATTCCTTCACTGGTCCACAGCTCATAAACCGCATCGTTTACCCGGTCAAAATGGCCTCTGGCGCGGGGGCACTCTTTTGGATTGCAGGCCGCCCGGTCCATGGGGCAGATCTTCTCCTTGGCCGTCAGCGTCAAAGCCTGAAAAAGCAGCCCCCGCCGTTTAAGCAGAGAAACGGCTTCCTCCGCCACCGTCCGCGTGACCGTCTTGGCCGTCAGGTAAAAAACCTTCTCCCCCAGCCCTTCGCCGATGGCCCGCACCGCCGGAAAAAGGGCGGACATAGTTTTCCCCACGCCGGTGGGCGCCTGCACAAACAGCTGCTTTTTGCTGGCAATGGCGTGGTAAACTCCCCGCGTAATATCCCGTTGCCCCGGCCTGTAGGGAAATGGAAACTCCAACCCCTGCATGGATTCATTGCGGCGTTTTTGCCAACGCACCTGATAATCCGCCCATTTATAATAGGCGTCCATCAATCCCTGAAACCATTCATTAAGACTGTCCATCTGGTATTCCCGGCGGAAGCGGCGGATCTGCTCCGTCTCTATGTTGCAGTAGGTCATCTGCACGACCGCCTCCCGGCCTTCTTTCCGCCGCGTTTTCATATACATACAGGCATAGCATTTGGCCTGCGCCAAATGAACTTCTATGGGTTCCGAAAGGTAATCCAGATCCCGAAATACACCCTTGATTTCATCAATCACCGGCACGTCGGCGACAATCACCCCATCCGCCCGTCCCTCCAGACGAAGCGTGAAATTCTCATAGTCCTGCTCCCAGACCAACGGCATCTCCGCCTGATAATCCGCGCCCATCTGCCTCTGGATTTTCCTGTGTATCCGACTCCCCTTCTGCATGGCCTCCTTATCCGCCAGGAACCCTCTCTGGCGGTCCAGATCCCCGCTGCGCAAAATAAATTCCACCAGATTCCTCACCGAAATCCTGATTACCTTCTTTTCCAAAGCTTCCTCCTTAAAAAATCTTGCCCGTACGGCCCTTTGTCTTACCGGGGAACGGAATTTCCTACCACTTAAAATAAAAAACGGCCCACCCCTTTTTTCGCAAAACAGAAAAAGGAATGAGCCGTTCCGACCTCAGATCGAATATCTATTCTCTACGCCACCGCTTTTTGAGCGGCAAATTTTTCCAAAACCTTCCAGAATTCTTCATCTACGCCGTAACATCTAACGGTGAGAACCCTGGTTAGATCCATGCTTAAAACGCCCAAAATGGACTTGGCGTCAATAACGACGCGGTTGTAAAAAATGTCGATGTCGAAATCACATTTTCCCGCCGCCGTCACAAATTCCTTCACTTCCTGAATCCCACTTAACTTGATTTTCATTTCCATAGCAATCTCCTCCTCACTGAATAATGAAAACATCGTCTGCTATCAAGCAGTTACTATTCGGTTACTACGAAGATACCCACGCACACCTGAAAATGCCGCATGCGGCGGTATGCGATGGTTATGGACAAACCATGAAAAGTAACCTTGAAACGCTTTAATGCTCTAATCGGGTTCATTATTCCACCTATAGAAGAATTTGTCAATAGTGATTTTCAACAAACTCTGTCAGATGTTTTCGGTATTTATGGGGAAGATTTTGACACTGCGCTTTCGGATTTTCACGCTCGGACACAGATATGCTCCGGCAAAACTCCTTCCATAATGACGCATAGGCCTCTTCTTCTGTCCCTCCTTTCAGCAGCCGCTCCTCCAACGCGGCCTGCCGCCGGATATGCCAGGGCTTTCCCGCTGGGTGCACCAGCGCGTCCTGCCTCTTCTCATCGTAGATCACCCAGTTCTCCCCTGGAAGCCGGTCCGCGAAATGGGGGCCGAGAAGCGGAAGAATCTGGTTGTCCGGCGAAATGACGGAAAGGAGGACTTTATCCTGAATTTCCCGGAAGCGCACAAATCCCAGGAACCGATGCATCTCATGCCAGACCGTCTGGCGCATTTTGGATATCCGAAGTATGTAGGGATTTTTCAGATTTTCCAGCACGCACCGTGCGCCCCCGCTGCCGGACAGCCCTTCCCGCAGCGCATAATAAATGCAGGTTCCCTTGTCTTCCTCCATGGAGCAGGCCGCATAACACAGTTGTTCATACGTTTCCCGCCCCAGCCGAAGCCCTATGGCGCGCGCCACCTTTTCCGCCTTCTTAGGGTCTGCGTCCACCGTCTGATACTGACAGAAGAGCTGCGCCTGCACGGGCTCTCCCACGCAAATCTCCACCTGCCGCCCCTGATTTCCCAGCTCCCATCCGTCATACACGCCGGTGAAAATCCCCTCCAGGCTGTCCGGACAGATCAGTATATATTTCTCCTGCATCTTTCACGCCTCCAATCCCAGGTCGGCAAACAAAGACATCTGGCGGTATCCCTGCTGCACAGGCGCCGCCCGCCCCTGTGCCTCCAAAATGCTCTTTGTGACCGTCTGCTCATCCATCTTAACGGGAAACATCATCCTGCCCTTACAGGTGATAAAATACGCCGCCCTTTTTAATGACACGCCCATTTTCTTCAGATCCTCAAAATCCAGAGTCCCATACCTTCTGGCCTCGAGAATCTTCCTGGCCGACTTGGTTCCGATCCCCGGCGCCCGCACAAGCGTATAGTAATCCGCCTGGTTAATCTCTACCGGAAACCGCTCCAGATGGCCCACCGCCCAGTCGCATTTGGGGTCCAAAGCCACATTGAAATTAGGCCTCTGGGGACTCAATAGCTCATCCGCCGCAAATCCATAAAAGCGCAAAAGCCAGTCCGCCTGATACAAACGGTGTTCCCGCAAAAGGGGCGGCCCCTGGTAAGCCGCGGGAAGCTTAAGCTCTGGATTCACCTGAACAAAAGCGGAATAAAAAACCCTTTTCAGCGAAAATTTCTTATACAGAGATTCCGCTACCGTGACAATCTGGTAATCACTCTCCCCGGAGGCGCCCACAATCATCTGCGTGCTCTGTCCCGCCGGAACGAACCGGGGCATATGGGGGCTGACCGCCAGTTCCCGCTTATTTTCCCCAGCCTTTAGCTGAATTTGGCGCATGGGTCCCAGAATCGTCTTTCGGCTCTTATGGGGCGCCAGACGTTTCAGCCCTTCCGCAGTGGGAAATTCCAGATTCACGCTCAGGCGGTCCGCCAGGTAGCCGGCCTGTTCCACCAGATGCGCCGAGGCGCCCGGAATGGTCTTCAGATGGATGTATCCCTGAAATGAATATTGCCGACGCAGCCGGTACACCGTCTCGCACAAAAGCCCCATGGTATAATCCGGGCTGTGCAGGACGCCGGAGCTTAAGAACAGCCCTTCGATGTAATTGCGGCGGTAAAACTCTATGGTCAGTCGACAGAGCTCCTCTGGCGTGAAAGACGCCCGCGCCACATCGTTGGAACTGCGGTTCACACAGTATTTGCAGTCAAAGACGCACTCGTTGGTAAAAAGCACTTTCAATAGGGCAATGCACCGGCCGTCCGCCGAAAAGCTGTGGCAAATGCCCGCGCGGATGCAGTTGCCGATCCCTTTGCCGTTTCCGCTTCGCTCATGTCCGCTGGATGTGCAAGCCACATCGTACTTGGCCGCGTCTGATAAAATATGCAGTTTTTCTTCCAATGACATCTGTTCCTGTATCAGCATAGGCAAACAACTCCAAACGTTCGTTCTTTATACCCAGTATAGAACGAGCGTTTGGAGTTGTCAATAGTTTTTTTTATTTCTTTATAAGTTTTATATTATTTTTCGATAGGCGGCATCGCCTGCAGGCCGCCGGTGAGATAGGCATTTTCCACATCCTGGAACCGGCCTTCGTCAGCGCAGGCGGCAAACTGCTGCTCCAGAGGCATTTTGCCCAGCAGCGGAACCTTCAGTTCTTCCGCGATTTCCTCGATATGGCTCTCCCCGAACACCTTTAATTCCTTTCCGCAGTCGGGACATTTCACATAGCTGTAGTTCTCCACAATGCCCAGCACCGGCACATGCATCATGTCCGCCATGTTGTAGGCTTTCTTCACGATCATCCGCACCAGATCCTGGGGAGAAGTCACGATCACCACGCCGTCCACCGGCAGGGACTGGAAAACGGTCAGCGGCACGTCCCCGGTTCCCGGAGGCATGTCCACCAGCAGGTAGTCCAACTCTTCCCAGATTACGTCGGTCCAGAACTGTTTTACCATATTTGCAATCACCGGGCCGCGCCAGATCACCGGCGTCTCCTCGGTGGGCAGCAGCAGGTTCACGGAGATAACCTTGATGCCGTTTTTCGTAACCATCGGCTCTATGCCATTGTCGTTGGCGGTGGCCGCTCCGGTGAGTCCGTACATCTTCGGAATGGACGGCCCGGTCACGTCTGCGTCCAGAATCCCCACCCGATAGCCTTTTTCAGCCAGCTGGTTGGCCAGTGAGGCCGCCACGAATGATTTACCCACGCCGCCCTTGCCGCTGATTACGCCGATGACCCGGTGGATTTCCGAAAAATCATTGAGCCTCTCTTTGGGAATTCCGTTTGTCTGCCTGTCCTTGCAGGTAGAGCAGTCATCCTTTGTGCAGCTGGTGTTATCGCATTCTCTTGCCATAATTATATACACTCCTTTTTACTGGGTTTATTTGATAAATTGGTCGATGGCCTTCTCCAGCTCAACCAGGGCCTGGGTGTCCCCGTGCTCCACCGCATCCACAATGCAGTGTTCGATGTGATCCTGGAGAATGACCTTCCCGGTGTTGTTGATGGCGGACTTCACCGCGGACAGCTGAATCAACACTTCGCTGCAGTCCCTCCCCGCCTCCACCATCTTCTTAATGGATTCCAAATGGCCAATGGCGCGTGACAGCCGGTTCAGCACTGCTTTCGTCTGGGTGTGGCTGTGGGTGTGTCCATGGCCATGCCCGTGCTCATGGGCGTGTTCCACAATCGTCCCGTCAGGCAGCACATGCCTGTGCACGTTCTTTTGTTCTCCTTGGCCCATATTCCCTCCACTTACTATACGCATCTTAGGTAATTGCGAAACGCCTATTTCGCAGTTTCGCAATCACCTGCCATGCGTATTTCACTCTATTACAGCAATCATTTAAAGTTCTGTAAAGGAATACCGCTGACGGATCTGCGACGTTAAAATATCGTAGATCACTGTCCCGTCTTCGCGGATGGTTTTCTCATAGCTTACATCCTCGCCCTTGAATTTGTTCTGGATAAAAGCGTCCAGATCCTCAATCTCCAGCTCCTCCACAAACACGTCCCGCATCTGGTTTCTGGAGCACTCGTTGAAGATTTCCCACACGGCTTCATATTCTTTCAATAGTATCACCGCCTTTCCTTTTAATATGTAAAAGATTGGTATGGGAATATTCTAAATAGTAACACCATTCTCATTTTTTTGCAACTAAAGTTCCTAAAGAAAAAAACTGTTGCGAATCCCCGGCGCATGCTATATCATGAAAGAAAAAGAACGTTATAGTATAAGGAGAATATCCATGAAATGCATTCATACGACCGACGCCGTGGGGCATGTGCTGTGCCACGACATCACACGAATCGTCAAAGACGTGGTAAAGGACGCCGCCTTTCGCAAAGGCCACATTGTAAAGGAAGAGGACATTCCGGTTCTTTTGTCTCTGGGAAAGGATCACCTGTATGTATGGGAAAAGGACGCAGACACGCTGCATGAGGACGAGGCCGCCGAGATTTTATATGAGATATGCCGAAATGAAAATATGCACCCCACCCCGGTAAAGGAAGGGAAAATCGAGCTGATCGCCGACTGCGACGGGCTCTTTACGGTGGACGTAAGCCGCCTGGACGCGGTAAACGATCTGGATGACGTCATGATCGCCACCCGCCACAACAACACCGCCGTGAAAAAGGGCGACCGCCTGCTGGGCACGCGCATCATTCCCCTGGTTATAAATAAAGAAAAAATGGATCGGGTAAAAGAAACCGCCGGAGACGCGCCACTTGTTTCCCTGATTCCGTTTAAGCCCATGAAGGCCGGCATTGTGACCACCGGAAATGAAGTTTACCACGGTCGGATCAAGGACACATTCACGCCCGTGATTCTGGAAAAGCTGGCCGCCTACGGCATCAGCTCCTGCGGGCACATCGTCTGCGACGATAATTTAAACCGGATTCGCGACGCCATCTTAAAGTTGAAGGAAGACGGCGCGGACATGATTCTCTGCACCGGCGGCATGAGCGTGGATCCCGACGACCAGACCCCCGGCGCCATCAAGGCTTCCGGCGCCCGCATCGTCACCTATGGCGCCCCCGTGCTGCCCGGAGCCATGTTTTTGATGGCCTATTTCGACGACGGCACGCCGGTTATGGGGCTCCCCGGCTGTGTCATGTACGCCAAGGCCACCGTATTCGACCTGGCGCTGCCCCGGATCGCCGCCGGCGTTAAACTGACCAAAAAAGACTTTTCCCGAATGGGAAACGGCGGATTCTGCTTAGGCTGCAGCGACTGCCACTACCCGGACTGCGGATTCGGAAAAGGCGCGTAAAGGAGGCATCGAATCATTATGGAAAATATAACCATCGAGCAGGCGCAGGAATTGGCGCTTGCCCACACAAAAGAGATTACCGAAATAGAAAGCGTGGATTTACTCCGGGCGCCCGGCCGCATTCTAGCCCAGGACATAACCGCGCCTTTTCACAACCCGCCTTTCGACCGCTCCCCCATCGACGGCTACGCCTGCAAAGCCGCCGACTTATCCGGCGCCTCCAAAGAATGCCCGGCAACTTTGACGGTCGTCCGGGAAATCGACGCGGGACAGTATTCGGACCAGGAAATCCAGCCGGGACAGGCCGTGCGCATCATGACCGGCGCCGCTATCCCTCCTGGCTGCGACTGCTGCATCCGCCAGGAGGACACCGACTACGGCGAAGAGCGGGTGAACATCTACCGCTCGGAAAAACCCTGGGGAAATTATTGCTTCGCCGGCGAAGATTTCAAAAAGGGGGATACGCTTTTACAAAAAGGCGCCAAGCTAAGCTTTGTGGAATCCGGCGTTTTAGCCGGCATGGGACTGACCCAGGCGCCCGTTTACCGCCGGCCCCGCGCCGCCGTTTTCACCACTGGAGACGAGGTGGTCCTTCCGGGAAATCCTCTGCCCCCTGGGAAAATTTATAACAGCAACTTGGCGCTTTTAACCGCCCGCCTGCAGGACTTCGGCGCCAAGATCGCCCATATGCAGTCCATCCCCGACAATCCCGACGCCATGGCCAAGGCCCTTCAAAAAGCGGCGCGGGACTCCGACGTAATCTTCACCACCGGGGCCGTGTCCGTGGGAAAAAAGGATATCATGCACGAAGCCCTCTCTCTGGCCGGCGCCCGGCGGGCATTCTGGCGGGTGCAGATAAAACCCGGCATGCCCACACTTTTTTCCGTATATGAGGGCACGCCCATCCTCAGCCTGTCCGGCAACCCCTTCGGCGTGGCCGTGGTCACCGAACTTCTGGCGCGGCCCATGATTCAGAAAATGGCGCAGGATGACTCGCTGAGGCTTGTGCGGGCGCAGGGAATCATAACGGAAGACTTTGGAAAAACCAGCAAAATGCGCCGGTTCGTCCGGGCCATCTGGAATCAGGGGAGATTTTCCCTGCCAGACGGCCTGCACTCCAACGGCGTTCTCGCCTCCATGATCGGCTGCAACTGCCTGCTGGACATCCCGGCCGGCGCGCCGGAAATCAAGGCAGGCGACTCCGTGGAAGCCATCCTGCTATGAAAACCCCGGTTTTCGCCATCAGCGGCGTAAAAAACTCCGGCAAGACCACCTTAATCACCCGGCTGCTGCCCATCCTGACTGAACAGGGAATCAAAACCGCCGTCATCAAACACGACGGCCATGACTTTGACGCGGACGTTCCCGGCACGGACACCTACCGGCACTTACGCGCAGGCGCCTACGGCACGGCCATTTTCTCGGACGCCAAATACATGGTGGTCAAAAAAAAAGCAGAAGAGGCGGACAGCTACCCGAACGAAGCCCAGTTTGCAGAATGGTTCCCCGAGGCGGACCTGATCCTGCTGGAAGGCTTCAAGGCATATCCCTGCCCCAAACTGGAAGTGATCCGAAAGGGAAATTCAAAAGAAAGCATATGCGGCGGCCGCCATCTCACCGCCATCGCCACCAACCTTTCCACGGAGGATCAAAAGAATTTCCCTGAAAACGTCCCCGTTTTGGATTTAAACAAACCAAAGGAAATCGCGGCCTGGATTACCGCCGCGCTCAAACAGGAGTGAACAAAAATGAAAACAGGCGCTTTGATTCTCGCCATCTCCCCGCCTGGGGAAGCCCACCGGGACAACGAGGAATTCCCCTTGTTTTTGCCCATGTATCCGTTAGACGGCACAACGGTCATCAAACGCGAAATCGCCATGCTGCGCCAGGCGGGCGTTTCCCCCATCCTGGCGCTGACCGACGGCCCCAAAGATGTGCTGAAAAACCATTTAAGCCATAACCACATCCTTTTTGTGGAAAATGAAGGCTCCTCCAGCCGGGAAGCCCTCCTGCAGACAGGCCTTCGCGCCGCCCGCCGGGAAATGGACCGGGCGGTTATCGTTCCGGTGGAATGCCCGGCTTTCTCCCTGGATACGCTGCAGGCGCTTCTTGCCTGCGAAAAAAGCGCCTCTTTCGTCTACCAAGGCAGACGCGGCTGGCCCCGCCTCCTGGACCTCTCCGGGTGCGGCGAGATCCCGGAAGATTTCTCCTGGGACGAGCTGCCCATGGAGGAAATCCCCACCGAAGACCCGTCCGTCCTCCTCTCTTTGCTGGATGAAAACGGCATTCAGAAAATCCAGGAGCATTTCAAATGCCAGCGCCGCGCCAACGAGCTGCGCTGCAAGACAAAGGTCATCCTCACCAAAGAGGAGGATTTCTTCGGCCCGGGCGTGTGCCGCCTGCTGGAATACATCGACGAAACCGGCTCCATCCAGGCGGCGGCCTCCCGGATGCATATGTCCTACTCCAAAAGCTGGAAGATGGTAAACAAAGCGGAAAAAGAAATGGGCTTTCCCTTCCTGAACCGCACTAACGGCGGAAAATCCGGGGGCAGCTCCACCCTCACGGAAGAAGGCCGCCAGTTCATCGAACGCTACCGGGCCATGGTGCGGGATATGGAGCAGATGAGCCGGAATTTCTTTGACACGTATTTTCGGGATTTTCAGTAAACCTGCCCGAAGCAAGTTTTGGAAAACATATTCTTTATCGCAGAAAATTTCTTTCATTGAAAATGCTTCCTTTTTTTGCTATAATTCTTATAACATTGTAGACCGCCTGTAAAAAGCATGTCTGAAAAATTTTTTTAGACTTACGCTTTTTTTACAGGCATTTTCTAAAGCATGGAAAGGGTGAATTTATGAAAAAGAAAGTATTTTCTCTGGCGCTAGCTGCATTGGTAACCGCCTCCTCCATCTTCTCTCTCGTCCCCGTAACAGTACGAGCGGCGGACACGGGACTGATGAAACAGACAGAAAATTTAACAGGAGCGACAAATAATCAGACTCTTGGACAGCAGGAAAATCCGGCAGACAGCCTGACTCCCGAACCAACGGAAAACCCGGCAGACGGCCAGACCTTTAAACCGCAGACAAGACTACAGGAAGGACCGACAGACGCCCAGCCGGCGGAACTGCCAACGGTATCCTCTGACATCCATCCGGAAGAACAAACCGCCGGAGAACCCCAGGCGCAGACTACATATACTGGACAGGACTGGGAAATCTACTACAGGGAAAAAGACGATGGCGCATTGGAAATCTACTCGGCATCCCCCATCTCTTCCTCTTCGGCTCCTCTGATAATCCCAGAAGAGATCGATGGAAAACGCGTTACTGCTATCGAAAGACAGGCATTTCAAAATAGGGACGACATAAAACACGTTGAACTGCCAGACAGCATCACCTATATCGGCGTCAGAGCTTTCGCTAATTGTAGCGCCCTGACCAGCGTGCGGCTTCCCGCTCATCTGCCAGAGATTTATGGCGGTATGTTTGAAAAATGCCACTCTCTGCGCAGCGTCAACATCCCGGACAATGTAACCAAGATCTTTGACGATACATTTTACGAATGCATCAGCCTGACTGGCATAAACTTGCCTGAAAGCCTGACTGCTTTAAGTCGTTGCGCATTTTCCGGATGCAAAAGCCTCAAAGAACTGACCCTTCCGAATAGCCTGACCACGATCGAAGAGTATGCATTTTCCGAATGCTCCGGCCTGGAACGCGTCGTCCTCCCGCGCACGATGACAACAGTCCCTTATGGAATATTCAAAAACTGCACCGGCTTAACTTCCATCACGTTCCCAGACTCAGTGACCACCCTGAAAGAAGAGGCTTTTTACGGATGCTCCGGTCTGAAGGACATTACGTTCCCAGACTCGGTGACTACCTTGGAAAACAAGGCTTTTTACGGATGCTCCGGCCTGAAAAATATCACGTTCCCGGAGAACCTGGCTAGTCAGATCGAGTCCACTTTCGGCCTTACTTACGAAACGGCAGCAGACGGTAAACTGATCCTGAAAAAATCCCATTCTGGAATCATCCCATTTACGATCAATGGAAAGAAAATCACCTGTATCGGCGATTTTGCCCTCGGTGAAACAAATATCAAAAATGCAGTAGTTCCAGAAGGAGTCACAGAAATCAGTTCCTATGCTTTTGTGAACTGCTTTTCCTTGAAGAGCATCCAACTGCCCAGTACTCTGAAAACACTGGGGGGATGCGTTTTCAAAGACTGCCAGAGCCTGACCGCCGTTTCCGTCCCGGAAGGCGTAAGCTCCATTGAGTATCAGGCTTTTAACCGCTGCTTCTCCCTGGCCTCCATCAGTCTTCCCAAGAGCGTGACCTCCATCAGCGAAGAGGCGTTTTACAGTTGCCGTGCCCTCAAGGAGATTACGATCCCACCAAAAGTGAAGACTCTCTATAAAAATACTTTCCGGGACTGCCGTGGACTGACCAGCATTACTCTTCCGGCAGGGCTGACCACGATCAAGGCCGATGCTTTCCCGGAATGCCCGAAATTAAAGGATGTCTATTTCCAGGGAAGCCGAACCCAATGGCGCAACATCAACATCGAGACGGGGAACACGGCCCTTACAAACGCCACAATCCATTACGCCGTATCCGACGATTCCAGCGACGCCTGTAAGGTCACGTTCGACGCCGCCGGCATCGGCAAGGCCATCCCCGCCCAAAACATTAAGGAAGGCGGCCTGGCCACCCGTCCGACAACCGTACCTGCCCGTGCCGGTTACGTATTCATCGGCTGGTATCAGGGGAACAAACAATGGAATTTTGAATCCGACAGGATCACACGGGACACTGTCCTGACTGCCCGGTGGAACGACGAAGAAGCCGTCCATACCTCTTACGGCAGACTCTATGAGAGCAACTTCAACAAATGGGGAGGTCGGCGGATCATCCCAGTGGGGGGCACGATTACCCTCGGCCACAGCAGCCTGTACGACGAGGTCGTCTTCCACCATGCCGACTGGTTCTTCCACCACCCGAACATCTTGGATGAGGAAAAGTCCACCACTTCACAGTGTACGGCCAGAGCCCATGCCGCCGGCACTACCAGCGTGACCATCACCACCAAATTCCAGGGAACCCTGCCGGGGACATCCGGGCTGTTCCTGGATCAGGACGATGTCACGGTGGAACAGTTCCGTGTAGTCGACTGTCTGTCCTCCCTGAAACTGCCCGCCAGTATGAGCCTGAAGGTTGGCCAGTCCGCCCCCATAAACTTCACCACCGTCCCGGCGGGGAACTACTCCCGGGCCGTGAGCGGATTTACGCTGACCTCCTCGAAGCCGGACATCGTGGACATCCGATCCGACAACATCGCCACGGGCATGGGCAAAGGAACCGCCACGATCACAGCCACGGCCAGGAATAAAGACGGCGCCGTCCTCAGAGCTACCTGTAAAGTCACCGTAGGAACGACAGCGACGCCAACAAAGACTCCAACAAAAACACCAACCAAAACTCCGACAAAGACTCCGACAAAGACTCCAACAAAAACGCCAACAAAGACTCCAACAAAAACACCGACCAAGACTCCAACAAAGACTCCGACCAAGACTCCAACAAAAACACCGACCAAGACTCCAACAAAGACTCCGACCAAAACGCCGGCACCCACACCGACCGTGTGCCGCCATAGCAGATCCAACAAAAAGATCGTGTCAGTCACAAAGAAAGCTGGCTACTTAGATGACGGCAAACGCATCCTGCAGTGCAAGATCTGCGGAAAAAAGACCACCGAGACAGTCCCCGGCTACGACCGGGTAGAGATGTACTGCGATAAAAAATATTATGATGAGCTGGACGACAACTACACCTGTGAATACGAGTACACCGGAAAAGTGATCCGGCCGACCATCCGGGTCCTGGACAGGAAAGGAAAACGCCTGAAACAGGGCACGGACTACACCCTGACCTACCCAAAGAACGCCAAAGCGCCCGGGTATTACACCATGACCGTTACATTTAAGGGCAGCTATTACCAGCGTTACCATCCCCATTTCTGGATCTACCCGAATCCGCCGCAGATCACCAGCCTGAAAGCGGAAAAGGGCGGATTTACACTGAAATGGAAAAAGCCCGCATACGCCACAGGTTATTATATCCGTTACTCTACCAGCCCCAAGTTTACGAAAAAGACAACCCGCACGGTTCACGTAAGCAGCGGCAACGCCAGACGCCGAACGGTTTCAAAACTGGCCAGAAACAAAAAATATTACATTGATATTAGCTGCTACCGGAAAATCGGAAACTACACAGCATATTCCTATTATTGTTGGGATACATGGAAAGTCCAGACAAAATAATCCATCCAGAGGGGCAGGGGACAGACGCGCTGATTTCAAGCGCCTGTCCCCTGCTCTTTCTATCTTATCCTCAGGAATTCCCGCATTCCCCCGCCGTGCCCCTTAAGATGCCCAGCCCATGATCCAGCTGGGGCAGCACGTACTCCAGGCTTTCTTTCACCGCCTTGGGGCTTCCCGGCAAATTCACGATCAAGGTCTTCCCACGGATGCCGGATACGGCGCGGCTCAGCATGGCCCGCCCGGTGATCTGCAGGGAATACTGCCGAATGGCGTCGGCGATGCCGTTGGCCATGCGGTCGCACACGTCGATGGTGGCCTCCGGCGTCAGATCCCGCTCTGAAAAACCCGTCCCGCCGGTGGTGAACACCACGTCCACCTGCCGCTGGTCCGCCAGCCTGCAAAGCTCATCGGCCAGCGGCTGCTTGCCGTCGGGCAAAAGCAAGGATTCCACCACCCGGTATCCGGCCGCTTCCAGCATTTCCACGGCCGCCGGGCCGCTTTTATCCTCCCGCTCTCCCTTCGAGCCCTTGTCGCTTAAGGTAATCACCGCCGCGGTGAAGGGACGGCTGTCCAAAAGCGGCAGCAGCTGAATCTCATCGCCCGTTCGTATGGCCCCGCCTTTAATCACCTGCGTGAACACGCCTTCCCTTGGCATAATGCAGTCGCCCACCGCATGATAGATAGCGCAGTGACTGTGGCATTCTTTGCCGATTTGCGTCATCTCCAGCAGCGCGTCCCCGATCTGAAAGCGGCTGCCCACCGGAAGCTGCCGCAGGTCAAAGCCTTCTACCACTAGATTTTCCCCAAAGTCGCCGAAATCCACCTGGACTCCCTTCGCGCGAAATTCTTCTATTTTCTCGAAGGACAGCAGGCTTACCTGGCGGTGCCACTTGCCGGCGTGGGCGTCGCCCTCAATGCCCCAGTCCTCCTTCAAAAGCGCCTCGTCCACCGGTTTTTTCTGCGTCCCTTTTTTCTCACTGACGCATATTGCCAAAATTTTCCCCATAATCGTCATCTCCTATTTTTCAACATTTTTTGTAACTGTTCAGCGCCTTCACAGTTACGAGCAAAAATCCATTAGAAATCGCCTTCGGCGATGGGATTTTTGCCGTATGTCTCGGGATTTTGCCACATTTTGTGGCAAAACGCCTCGCGGGACAACACCTACTGAATAGTTACCATTTTTTTATATAAGCATCTTATCACATAAACGGACTTCCTGTAAACCAAGCAGCTCTGACGATAAAAATTTTTTATATAAAAAAACCTCCCATTTTATGCGGA
>CAYOWU010000030.1:0-41440 GCA_964407765.1 uncultured Lachnospiraceae bacterium | reverse complement strand
AATCAAATAAATTTCCTGATGATGGAACAGGAACAAATTTACTCGTCAGAGCTGATTCCGTCCAACGCCGCTTGTATTTGCCAGGAAAATATGGTATAATTATCCAGTAATCACGTAATTTTACCGAGGAATGATAGTTTTCTAATTTTCTGGTTATATTATAATTATTTAGAGGAGGACGCTATGCCAATTAATTTATCAAAAGGACAGAAAGTGGACTTGACCAAGGGCAATCCGGGCCTTAAGAACATTATGGCCGGGCTGGGCTGGGACGTGAACGCCTTTGATTCCGGCGGGGACTTCGACCTGGACGCGGCGGCGTTTATGCTGGGCGCGGACGGGAAATGCCCTTCAGACAAAGAGTTTATTTTCTACGGCAACCTGGTGCATGCCAGCCAGTCGGTGAAGCATCTGGGGGACAATCTCACCGGCGAAGGGGAGGGGGACGACGAGCAGATCGAGATTGATTTATCCCAGGTTCCCGCCAATATTGAGAAGATTGCTTTTACCGTGACCATCTACGAGGCGGAGTCCAGGCGGCAGAACTTCGGCCAGGTTTCCAACGCTTTTATCCGCATTGTGAACAGCGCCACCGGCGAGGAGATGATCCGCTACGATCTGGGGGAGGATTTCTCCATTGAGACGGCTATTGTGGTGGGCGAGCTGTACCGAAACAACGGCGAGTGGAAGTTTAACGCCATTGGCAGCGGCTTCCAGGGAGGACTTGCGGCGCTTTGCGGCCACTTCGGAATTGACGCGGCGTAAAGGGGGATGAACAAATGTCAGTAAGTTTGCAAAAAGGACAGAAAGTCAGCTTGACCAAGGACAACGCCGGCCTGTCAAAGGTGCTGGTGGGCCTGGGCTGGGATGAAGTGAAGCAAAAGGGCGGTTTTTTCGCCAAGAAACCGCAGCCCATTGACTGCGACGCGTCGGTGATTATGCTGCAGGGCGGCAAGTTAAAGGACAACACAGACTTGGTGTACTATGGCAACCTTCAGCATAAGTCCGGGACGGTGCAGCATCTGGGCGATAATCTGACAGGCGCCGGAGAAGGGGACGATGAGCAGATTGTTATTGACCTGTCTAGGGTGCCGGCGGAGTACGACCGTCTGGCGGTGGTGGTGAATATTTACCACGCGGTCAAGAGAAAACAGCATTTTGGGATGATTGAAAATGCGTTCATCCGTCTGGTGGACGGCAGAAACAATCAGGAAATGTGTAAATACAGTCTGACGGACAGCTATCCGGGCATGACGGCCATGGTCTTCGGCGAGATTTACCGGCACAACGGCGAGTGGAAGTTTAACGCCATCGGCCAGGGGACCAACGATCCGGGATTGGGTGAGCTGGCGGCCAGATATTTTTAAAGGATAGGTAATTGCAAAAGGTTATCGCATATTCCGAGTTTGTTCAAAATAGACAAAACGGAGCTCAAAACCGTTTTGAATTCGCTCCTTATTTGTCTATTTTGCCCAAACTCTTAGTTATCGAGAGGGACGCTTCGCAGCTATCAAATTCTTAAAAGGAAGAAGGAGGGACGGGACGGTTCCTCCTTTTTATCAAATGAAAGAGAGAAGGAATGTTATGAAATACAAAGGTCTGACCAGCCAGGAAGTGGAGGAATCCAGGAAAAAACATGGTTCCAACGAGATTCCAGATTCGGAGCCGACCACATTTTGGCAGGAATTTAAGGAAACATTTGGCGATCCCATGATTAAGATCCTGCTGGCCATCGCGATTCTGATGATTGTGATGTTTTTCTTTGGCTATGCGGAAATCTACGAGCCCATGGGCACCATTATCGCCATTTTGATTGTGGCGGTGGTGTCGGCCAAGACGGGCGTGGCCAGCGACACGAAATACCGGGAGCTGAAGGACAACACGGAAAAGGATAAATGTAAGGTTTACCGTGATGGCGAGGTCATGGTCATTGACGTGGACGATGCAGTGGTGGGCGACAAAGTTCTGCTGCAGTCGGGGGATAAGATACCGGCGGACGGAATCTTAGTGGACGGCGCCCTGCGGGTGGACAACTCCGCGCTGAACGGTGAAGCGGAAGAGTGCAAGAAGACGGCGGCGGATGAGAGCGTGCAGCTTTCGGAGGACATCACCGGAGATACTTTTGTGGACGCCCACTCCCTGTTTCGGGGAGCGGTGGTCTTCGACGGGGAAGGCATTCTGGATGTGCGCAGAGTGGGCTTAAAGACCATGATGGGCAAGATGGCCGAGGAGATGCAGGAGGACGAACCGGATTCTCCGCTGAAAGTGAAGCTGTCCAAGCTGGCCAAACAGATTTCCACCTTCGGTTATATCGGCGCGGTGGTGATTGCCCTTATGTATTTTGCTTATTTCATCGTCAATGCCGGGGGATTCTCGGAATACTTCGCCATGGGCATTCAGAATGTGATTCAGGACGTGGTGGAAGCCGTGTCCCTGGCGGTGGTAATCATTGTATGTGCGGTGCCGGAGGGGCTGCCGCTGATGATTTCCCTGGTGCTGATGCAAAATACCAGCAAGATGCTGGACCACAACGTGCTGGTGCGAAAGGCGGAGGGAATCGAGACGGCCGGCTCCTTAAACATTCTATTCAGCGACAAGACCGGAACCATCACAAAAGGCTCTCTGTCGGTGGTGGATTTCTTCTTCGGCGACGGCAATTCTGTTGAGATTTCCCAGCTGAGCAGTCATCCGAAGGTGAAAGAACTGCTGGATTTGTCCATCGGGAAAAACACCCAGTCGCTGTTTGACGCGTCCCATAAAGTAATCGGCGGCAACGCCACGGATCAGGCGCTGATGAAATTTATCGGCGAGGACGTGTTTACGTCTTTGCAGGCGAATGGGCAGTGGAAAGTGACCCAGCAGCAGGGATTTAACTCCGCCAACAAGTTCAGCCAGGCCCGCATTGAAAGCCTGGGCAAGACTTTCTATAAAGGGGCGCCGGAAAGACTGCTGGCGCGGGCGGCCCGCTGTCTGGACCAAGACGGAAATGTGCGGGATATGGACCAGAACGCGCTGAATCAGAAGATCGACGCGCTGGCCGAGAAAGCCATGCGTGTGCTGGCTTTCGGCTATTCGGAAAAACCCATGAAGGAAAATGAGATTCAGGACGACATCGTAATCATCGGTCTGGTGGGCATTCGGGACGATGTGCGCCCGGAGGCCAGGGAGGCCATCAGGGAAGTGCAGGGCGCCGGCATCCAGGTGGTTATGATCACCGGGGATCGGCTCGAGACGGCTGTGGCCATCGCAAAAGACGCGGGGCTTGTAAAGAGCGACGCAGACCGGGCTTTGACCTCCGCGCAGCTGGGTGAAATGTCCGACGACGAAGTGAAGAAAATCATACCGTCTATCCGGGTTATCGCCCGGGCGCTGCCCACAGATAAATCCCGTATGGTGCGGCTGTGCCAGGAAATGAACCTGGTTGTGGGCATGACCGGCGACGGCGTGAACGACTCCCCGGCGCTGAAGCGGGCGGACGTGGGATTCGCCATGGGAAGCGGCACGGAAGCCGCCAAGGAAGCGGGAGAAATCGTCATTCTGGACGACAACTTCAAGTCCATCAAAGACGCGATTTTATATGGCCGGACCATTTACCACAACATCCTGAAGTTCTGTAAGTTCCAGCTGGTCATCAACGTGACGGCGGTCATCGTCAGCGCCATTGCGCCGTTCTTCGGCGTGGAAGAGCCGCTGAAAGTCACCCATCTGCTGTTTGTAAATCTGGTCATGGACGGCCTTGGGGCGATTATGCTGGGCAACGAGCCGGCGCTGGCCATTTATATGGATGAAAAACCCAGAAGAAGGGACGAGAGCATTGTCAGCAGGAAGATGATGGCGCAGATTCTTGTGATGGGGCTGTGGCTGACCATTGTGAGCTTCGCGTATTTGAAGGCGCCGTTCTTCCGAAATCTTTTTGGGACAGAGGCGCAGCATCTGACCGGTTATTTCGTGCTGTTTATCGTAAGCGCGCTGTTCAACGGTTTTAACGTGCGGGACGACGGATTCGGCATCTTCCAGGGATTGAACGAAAATACCGGATTTTTGAAGGTGTTCTTCACCATCATTCTTGTGCAGGCGCTGATCGTCAACGCGGCGCTGGTTCCGGTTCCGGTGTTTAAATGGATTGGAAATATGTTTAGCTGTGTGCCCTTTGGCCTTGCGGGCTGGATTGCCGTAATCCTTCTGGCGGTGACCATGATTCCGGTGGATATGATTCGGAAACTGGTCACAGGCCAGGGAAAGTGATTTTCCGGTGCAGACGGTATTTCATGCGGATCTGGACAACACCCTGATTTACTCCTACAAGCGGGATATCGGGCCCCAAAAGCGATGCGTGGAAATCTACCAGGGGCGGGAAATCTCCTTTATCACAGAAAGGACGTATGAGCTGCTGCAGAAGGTAAAGGCGCGAACGCTTCTCGTGCCCACCACCACCCGGACCCAGGAACAGTATGAGCGCGTCCGGCTGGGAATTGGAGAGCTGCCCTATGCGCTGGTCTGCAACGGGGGCGTGCTGCTGGAGAACGGAAAAAGCAATGAGCGGTGGCGCGCCCGGTCGCTTCAGCTGGCGGCGGAATGCAGTCGGGAGCTGCGGGAGGCCATCGCCCTTTTGGAAAAAGAGCCGGACCGGCAGCTGGAAGTCCGGTTCATAGAGGAATTGTTTGTATTTACAAAGTGCGCCGCTCCCCTGCGGGCTGCGGAAGTGCTGCGAAAGAGCCTGGATGTGCGGTTGGTGGATGTGATGCGCAACGGCGCGAAAGTTTATGTGCTTCCCAAAAGCCTGCGAAAAGGGAAAGCCGTGGAGCGTTTCCGGGAATATAAAGGCGCCGGGCGGGTTTTGGCCGCCGGGGACAGCGCGTTCGATATTACCATGCTGGAAGCGGCGGACTGGGCTGCGGCGCCGGGGCGGCTGAAACGCGAATTTGCGTTATCTGAGCATGTGGCCGGGATGTGGGAGGATGGGGTGTTTGCGGAAAAGACATTGGAGCGTGTTTTGGAGCTTTTGAATCAGATATAGGAAAAGCCGTCAGGGGGATTTGGAATCCCTGGCGGCTTTTTCTTAATGCAGATATTTTTTCAGCTGCACCATGAGTTTATTCACATCAATGGGTTTGGATATATGGGCGTTCATGCCGCAGTCCAAGCATCGCTGGATGTCCTCGGAAAACGCGTCCGCAGTCATGGCGATAATGGGCAGTCCCGCATCCGGATGCTGAAGCTTTCGGATGGCCTGGGCGGCCTCGTAGCCGTTCATCACAGGCATCCGGATGTCCATCAGAATCACGTCGTAGGAACCGGACGGGGCCTGGCTGAATTTGTCCACGCAGATCTGTCCGTTTTCCGCCCGCTCCAGCTCAAATCCCGCGTCGGACAGGATGTCTTCCGCGATTTCCCAGTTGAGGTCGTTGTCTTCCGCCAGAAGGATGCGTTTTCCCTTGAATTTTTCTTCCGGCGGTTCGGCGGCTTGTTCGGCTTCGACGATGTTTTCCCCGGTGAAGCGGCGCAGCCCTAGGTACAGGTTGGACTTAAACAGCGGCTTGGGTATAAATCCGTCAGCTCCGGCGGCCCGGGCTTCCTCCTCGATGTCGCTCCAGTCGTAGGCAGAGACGATGAGAATCGGCAGGTCGTTTCCCACGCGCTTGCGGATTTCGCGGGTGGTGTGCAGGCCGTCCATATCCGGCATCTTCCAGTCCAGCAGGATTACCTGATAGGCTTCCGGCGTGTTGTGGCATTTTTCCACCATCCGGATGGCGGATCGGCCGTCCAGCGCCCATTCGGCGGTCACGCCGATTTCCCCCAACGCGTCCACGGCGCTGCGGCACAGGTCTTCGTTGTTGTCAACCACCAGCATTTTCCAGGGGGGAAGGATCATGTCCTGGATGACTTCCTCGGCGCGTTCCATGTCAACGCTTATGTGAAATTCGCTTCCCTGACCAGGGGCGCTGTTCAGCGTAATGGAGCCGCCCATGGCGTTCACGATGCACTTGGTGATGGCCATGCCCAGTCCGGTGCCCTCGGTTTTGTGCACCTGCGAAGTCTTTTCTCGGGTGAATGTGTCGAAGATTTTCTCCTGAAATTCGGGAGCCATGCCGATGCCGGAGTCCTTGACCCGGAAATGGCAGCGCACGTAAGCCTCGCCCTGGGGTGAAGGTTCCTGGGTCAGGTAGACGTTGATGGCGCCGCCGACAGGCGTGAATTTCACCGCGTTGGACAGCAGGTTAATCAGCACCTGGTTGAGGCGCACACTATCGCAGATGACATCTTCCGTAATGATTTTCTGTATAAAAATGTCAAAGTGCTGCTCTTTAGCTTTGACCTGGGGCTGGATGATGTTGACGATGCTGTCCATGGTTTCCCGAAGGGACAGCTGCTCCATGTTCAGGGTCATTTTGCCGTTCTCGATTTTGGACATATCCAGTACGTCGTTGATGAGTCCCAGCAGGTGCTTGCCGGACATGGTGATTTTTTTCAGGCAGTCCTGGACCTTCGGCGGATCATTGACGTTGGTCATGGCGATGGCGGTCATACCCAGAATGCCGTTCATGGGCGTGCGGATGTCGTGGCTCATGTTGGAGAGGAATTCGCTCTTGGCCTTATTGGCGCGGTCGGCGGCGGTTCGGGCTTTCTCCAGTTCAACCATCTGGCGCTGGGACATCTGGTAGTATATGTAGAAAACGATGAGGACGCCCAGAAGGATGACGCCGCAGGCTTTCAGCATGGTGAACATCCGCTGGTTTCCCAGATTGTCCAGCGCGTTGTCCAAGGCGCCGTAGGGCATGACGCTGATTAAATACCAGTCGGAGTGAGGCAGGCTGGAGCAGTACAGATGGCTGTAAGAGCCTCCGTCCATGATCAGGGTGGAATAGTCCTCATTGCCGTCCAGTGCGGCCTGGATTTCCTGGACATACTCTTCAGGCTCCTTTTCGTCGTTTTTGTCCACGATGGCCCGGATGCGTTCAAAATAATTGTTGCGGAAGGCCTTGCCGTTTCGGATCACGTAGCTGCCGTCTTTGTGCACGATGTGGGAGTGCATCAGGGCGCCTTCGTCGTCCAGAACCATGGCGTCGTTGATATAATCCATGGGAATCCCGCCGACCAGGGCGGCGCTGGTTTTGCCGTCCTTCATTTCATAATCCGCCTGGGCAGACAGAAGCAGGAGTTTCTGGCCGTTTTCCTTAATTGCGCTTGTGACTTTTATATCGTTATCCCGGATAGTTTCCAGCAATTCGTCCATATTGGGCACATTTACCGGATCGCCGTAAATGGTTTCGGATTCCCCGTCAATGGTGTAGAGGGCCAGATAGGAAAACTGGCGGACGCTGGCGCCCAGAGAAAGCTGTTCCAGCATTTCCTTGCCGTATGAGACGGATTCCGGCGGCGTACGCCGCACAATTCCTTCCACCTGAGATAGTCTGAGGTTGATGAGCGCCTCAAATTTTTCCTGAAGCTGCTTACTCATTTCCGACATATACAGAGTGCCGATCTCGTTGATTGTGTTTTTGCTTTTTTTCCCTATGGTTGTGGTAGTCCAGGAAAAAATTATAATGCATAGGATGACTAGGCCGATCAGGCTGGCAAATAGAAATTTCTTTGTTTTTCCGATCATACAAGACACCTCTTTCCTTAGTTATGAAACTTGCCTGTTGATATATTTTCAGGACGCTGTCTGGAAAAACGGCGTTCAAATTCATGTTTCTACGTTTCTGATTATAGCAAAAAAATAAAGCATTATCAACAATATAATGCTTGCGCAAAAACCGCATTGCATGTACAATAGGTAAGACAATTCTATAATGAGAGAATGAATCTGTATGTGCCGTCTAAGTTTATGAAAAGCGGGCGGCGAAAAGGAGGAAATCATGAAGAAGCATCAAACGCGATTGGTCTGCGTCTTTGCGCTGGCCATGGCTCTTGTACTGGGCGGCTGCTCAGGCGGGAAGTCTGCGGGAGAGGACTCCCAGACAGACAGTAGTTCTCAGAGTGAATCTGCGGCGGCTCCGAAGGAAGGGGCGGCTGAGATTGTTGTAGGAATCCCTCAGGATCTTGAGGATAGTCTTGACCCTCACAAAACAGAGATGGCAGGAACTAGAGAAATCTTTTTTAATGTTTTTGAAGGCTTGGTAAAGCCGGACACGGAAGGCGATTTTGTCGACGCCGTGGCCAGTTCCCATACCATTTCGGAGGATCACAAGACTTACACATTCACATTGCGTGAAGGCGTGAAGTTTCACAATGGGGAGCCGGTTACGGTGGAAGACGTGAAATATTCCATTGAACGATGCGCCGACGCGTCAGAGGGGGAACCTCTGGTGCCGGCGTTTTCTGCTGTGGATAAGGTCAATACCCCGGACGACCAGACGGTGGAAATCGTGTTGAAGAATCCGGACACGGAATTTCTGGCCTATCTGACCACAGCCATTATCCCCAAGGACTACGACCAGCAGGATACCCAGCCAGTGGGAACCGGACCATTCAAATACGTATCCCGCACGCCTCAGGACAACATCATCATGGAAAAAAATGAGGATTACTGGGGGGAGCCGGCGAAGCTGGACAAGATTACGTTTAAGGTTCTCACCGATGCCAACGCCGTCGTGACCAATCTAAAGGGCGGCTCCGTGGACATGTGCTTCCACTTAAACGCCACGCAGATCGCCGCGCTGGGGGACGATTTCCGTATTTTTGAGGGAACCATGAACCTGGTGCAGGCGCTGTACTTAAACAACAAGGAAAAGCCCTTCGACGACGTGCGTGTGCGCCAGGCGCTTTGCTACGCAGTGGATCGCCAGCAGGCGCTGGACATGGTGGCGGACGGCAAAGGAACCATCGTGGGAACCAGCATGTTCCCGGCTTTTGGCAAATATTATTTGCCCGAGCTGGCGGATGTTTACAATCAGGATGTGGAGAAAGCGAAACAGTTGTTAAAAGAAGCCGGCTACGAGGACGGGTTTGAGATGACCATCACCGTGCCCTCCAACTACCAGCAGCATGTGGACACGGCCCAGATTCTGGCGGAGCAGTTAAAGGCCATCTCCGTGGACGCGAAAATCGAGCTGATCGAATGGGACAGCTGGCTTAGCGACGTGTACATGGATCGGAAATTCCAGTCCACCGTGGTGGGCGTGGACGCTTCTACGCTGACGGCGCGGGCTATGCTGGACCGGTTCGTGTCGGATGACGAGAGCAACTTTATTAATTTTGAAAACCAGGAATACGACGAAATGTTTGAAAAAGCCCTGGGCACGGCAGACGATGCCGAACAGGTGAAATTCTACCAGCGGATGGAAGAGATTCTGAACGAGGACGCCGCCAATGTGTATATCCAGGATATGGCGGACTGCGTGGCCATGAATCCTAAATTCGACGGGTATGAGTTCTATCCGCTGTACGCGCTGGATATGTCCAAAGTGTATCCGTCAGAAGAATAAAAATTTTAGCCAGGAGGACACAGCATTGAAATACTTAATTAAAAAAATATGCACTCTCATTATAACATTGTTGGTTGTCTCGCTGCTGTCGTTCCTGGCCTTCCAGGTGATTCCCGGAGATGCGGCCCTCTCCAGGCTTGGCACGGGGGCCACGGAGCAAAAGCGTGAAAGCCTGCGCCGGGAAATGGGCCTGGACCGCCCGATTCTGGAGCGGTACGGCAGTTGGCTCAAAGGATTTTTCCAGGGAGACATGGGCAAGTCTTACACCTATTCCATGCCTGTGACGGAGCTGATTCGGGAAAAACTGCCGGTCACTTTGTCCATTGCGGCCATGGCTTTTGTGTGGATGCTGGCCGTGTCCATCCCGCTGGGGCTGCTGGCCGGGAAATTCGCCGGGCGGCTGCCGGACCGGATTTTGACGGTTTTAAACCAGTTGGTGATGGCGGCGCCGGGTTTTTTTATGGGAATTTTGATTACATGCTTATTCGGCCTGGTTCTCCACTGGTTCACGCCTGGCGGCTATGTCTCTTATCGGGAGGGTTTAGGGCCATTCCTGGCCTATCTGGCGTTCCCGTCTATTTCCATTGCGCTGCCCAAATGCGCCATGGGGGTGAAGCTTCTGCGAAGCTCCGTAATCGGGGAGCTTAATCAGGATTATGTGCGGACCGCCTACAGCCGGGGAAACAGCCAGCGGCAGGTTTTATTCGGCCATGTGCTGAAGAATTCCCTGCTGCCCGTTGTCACTTTCTGGGCACTGGCCGTGGCGGACATTGTGGCTTCCAGCGTGATTTTAGAGCAGGTGTTCACCATTCCCGGCATGGGCGCCCTTTTGGTGCAGTCCATCTCCAATCGTGATTATCCGGTGGTGCAGGCGGTGATTGTGCTGGTGGCCGGACTGGTGGTTGTGATTAATTTTCTGGTGGATGTTTTATATGGAGTCATTGATCCCCGCGTGAATCTGCGTTAGATTTTACGCGGGATGTGAAGGATGTGGATGGTGGAAAAGAAAAATATGATTTTCGGCGGGATTCTGGCGGCGGCGGTCACGGTTTTTATGCTGGTGGGACTTTTTTACACACCCTATGACCCGGAAGCCATGGACCTGTCCATGAAATTTGCGCCTGCCAGCCTTGCCCACCCGTTCGGATGCGATCAGTTTGGCAGGGATGTGTTCAGCCGGGCGCTTGAGGGCAGCGGCGTCACTTTTCTGGTGGCGGCGGGAACCCTGTGCCTCGGCGGAGGGCTTGGCACGCTGGTGGGACTTTTCACCGGTTATTTCGGCGGCTGGCCCGATGAGATGATTATGCGGTTCAACGATCTGGTAGTGGCGTTTCCCAGCATTTTGCTGGCGCTTATCTTCATCAGTCTGCTGGGTCCGGGCAAATACAACGTGATCCTGGCGCTGGGCATTGTGTTCATTCCCAGCTTCGCCCGGATCGTGCGCAGTCAGGTGATTGTCCACAAGGATATGGATTATGTGAAAAGCGCCCGGCTGATGGGGGCGGGGCATCTGCGGATTTTGTTTGTGCATATCCTGCCCAACATCCGGCCCACGCTTTTCTCGGCGCTGGCCATCGGATTTAACAATGCGGCGCTTTCCGAGGCGGGCATGAGCTATCTGGGCATCGGCGTGCAGCCGCCGGACGCCAGCATCGGACGGATGATGTCAGAAGCCCAGGCCTATATTTTCACGGCCCCGTGGAGCGTGCTGTTTCCGGGACTGGTGATGATTCTGATGGTGCTGGGATTCGGGCTTTTGAGCGATGGCTGGAGGTGACGGGGATGCTGGAGATAAAAGGCTTAACCATTGAATTTCAGGATGTGAAGCCGCCGCTGCGGGTTGTGGAAGATTTCTCCCTGACCATGGAGCCTGGGGAAATCGTGGGCGTGGTGGGGGAATCCGGCTCCGGCAAGACCATGACGGCCCTGGCCTTGATGGGGCTTTTGAAGCGGCAGGCGAAGATTACGGCGGGCGCCATGGTTTTTCAGGGAAAAGATTTGCGCGCTTTAAGTCAAAAGCAGTGGCAGGCCGTGCGGGGAAAGGAAATCAGCATGATTTTCCAAGAACCCATGACTTCCCTAAATCCGGTTCTCACCATCGGCAGGCAGATGGAGGAAAGCCTGCGGCTGCATACGAATCTGGATGGGAAGTCGAGAAAGGCGCAGGCGCTTTCCATGATGGAGCGGGTGGGCCTCCCCCAGCCGGAGAAGCTCTACGGCTGTTATCCCCACCAGCTGTCCGGGGGCATGCGCCAGCGGGTGATGATCGGGGCGGCCCTGGTGGGGAATCCCAGTCTGATGGTGGCCGATGAGCCTACGACGGCGCTGGACGTGACCATCCAGGCGCAGATTTTGGATTTGTTAAAAGAGATGAACCGGGAATACGGGACAGCCATTCTTTTCATTTCCCACGACCTGCGGGTGATTCAGTCCATCTGCAGCCGGGTTGCGGTGATGAAGCAGGGCCGGACGGTGGAGTCCGGGACAGTGGAGGATGTGCTGGCCAATCCCCAGGCGGAGTACACGAAAAAGTTGCTGGCGGCCATCCCCCGCAGGGGAAACCGGCTGCGGGACAAAAGGGGGCGGTTGTAATAGAACAGAAGAGACAGCCTGTATTGGAGGTAAAGCATGTGTGCGCCGGATACGGGCGGGGGCGGAAATACCGCCGGGTTCTCACCGACGTGGATTTCACCCTGTACAAAAGGGAAATCCTGGGACTGGTGGGGGAGAGCGGCTGTGGAAAATCCACGCTGAGCAAGACGATTCTGGGATTTGTGCCGGTGGAGAGCGGCCAGGTCATCCACCACACCAGCCGTCCCCAGATGGTTTTCCAGGACCCGTTTAGTTCCCTGAATCCGGGAAAAACGGTGGGCTGGATTCTGGAAGAGCCTCTGCGGATGCAGAAAACGCCGGCTTCGGCCCGGAAAGAAAGGGCAGAGGCTATGCTGGAGAAAGTGGGCCTGGGCAAAGAATTTCTGGAGCGGCGTCCCAGGGATTTAAGCGGCGGGCAGCGCCAGCGGGTCAGCATCGCCATTTCGCTGATTCAGGGTGCGGAATTGATTCTTGCCGACGAGCCAGTGTCGGCGCTGGACGTGACTATTCAGCGGCAGATTATGGAGCTGATGCTGAAGCTTCAGGAAGAGCTGGGATTGTCGTATTTGTTTATTTCTCATGACCTGGACGTAATCTACCAGATGTGCGACCGGGTGATGGTCATGCAGGGAGGCCGGGTGGTGGAAGCGGGGGATGTGCAGCGGATTTTTGATCAGCCGCAGCATCCGTATACCAAAAGTCTGCTGGCGGCTTCTTTAAGTTACGCGGAATAATTACTATGAAACTCCGCCGCCGGCTGTGAAACAGTTGCAAAAAGTCACGAATTTGGGTAAAATAGACGAAACGGAGCTTAAATGCGTTTGGGATCCGTCCCTTGTTTGGTCTGTTTTACCCAAATTTTGTTTGTGAAATAGTTATCATATATATTTGCATGCAATTTTTAAAGAGTAATTGTCAAAAGAAAGGAGAATGAGGATGATACAGCATGGAATTTATTACGCGTACTGGGAGAGGGAATGGAGTGGGGATTACCTGTATTATGTGAAAAAAGCGGCCAGGCTGGGGTTTGACATTCTGGAGATTGCAGCGGGGCCTCTTCCCGAGTATACGGACGGGGAGCTTATGGAGCTTAGAAAATGCGCACAGGACAATGGGATTCGACTGACGGTGGGCTACGGTCCCGCGCCGGAGAACAACATCGCATCCGCCGATGGGAAAGTGCGGGAACACGCGCTGGAATTTTACAAAGATTTGTTCCAGAGGATGGAGAAAATCAATGCCAACCTTATTGGCGGCGCCATTTATTCCTGCTGGCCCATTGACTACAGCAAGCCTGTGGACAAGAAAGGCGACTGGCAGCGAGGCGTGGAAGGCATGGCCAAGCTGGGCCGGATCGGGCGCGACTACGGCATTGAAACCATCGGTATGGAAGTCTTAAACCGGTTCGAGAACCATGTGCTCAATACGGCTAAGGAAGGCAGAGCGTTCGTGGAGTCGGTGCATAAGCTGGAGCCGAAGGCGGTCAACGTGAAGGTGATGCTGGACACCTTCCATATGAACATTGAGGAACAGAGCATTGGAAACGCCATCCGCACAGCGGGGGATTTGCTGGGGCATTTCCATACAGGAGAATGCAACCGGATGGTTCCGGGACAGGGAAGAACGCCCTGGCGGGAAATCCACGACGCGCTGCAGGACGTGCAGTATGACGGGGCGGCGGTGATGGAGCCGTTTGTAATTCCAGGCGGAACGGTGGGTCAGGACATCCGCATCTGGAGAGACGTGGTGGAGGATACGTCAGAGGAAGCTCTGGACCGGGATGCGGAGGCGGCGCTGCGGTTCCAGCGGTATATGTTATAGATTTCCCCGCGGGGGCGCGTGATTTTTCAGAAAATGTGGAGGGAAGGACATGAATGCGGCGATTGTAGATGATTCCGCGGAGGACATTGAGACTTTATGCGGCTACCTGTCACGGTACGGCCGGGAGCATAAGGTGCATATATACATCGAAAAGTTTACCGATGCGGACGATTTTTTGGAGGCTTTTGGCGACACATCCTACCATTTGGTTTTCCTGGATATTTACATGGAACATACCACAGGCATGCAGGTGGCGGAAAAAATCCGGAAAAAAGATCCCAGATGTCAGATTATTTTTACCACGGTCAGCGAAGAATACGCGCCCATGGCGTTCCGGCTTCACGTTTTGGATTATTTGGTGAAGCCTTATGGGTATGAGCGTTTAAAGGAGGCGCTGGATTATTTTGGCTCATCTGTGTCCAGACTGACTCATTATATTGAGGTCAAGGAGGGGCGGGACCGCACCCGCGTGCCGGTTTCGGATATTATTTATACGGATTACTCCAATCACTATATCCAGCTCCACACTGTTTCCTGCGTCATACGCACGCATATGTCGTTTGACGACTTTTGTCCCATGCTGTCCCCCTATCCCAATTTCCTGTGGTGTTATCGGAACTGTATGGTGAACATGGACTTTATTGAATCCTATTCGGACAGGGACTTCATCCTGAAAAACGGGGAGAGCATCCCCATAACCGTTGCGCGAAAGCGGGAAATCCTGCAGACGTACGGAGACTACATATTTGATAGCCATGCCATGAGAAGAAGCAAGAGGAAATCAGCGTCACTGTGGGGAGCGCGCATTTAAAATGGGAGCCGTATATTTGATCAACGGACTGCTTTTTACGGCGCCCTGCATTCTGCTTTTGTATCTGGTCTTTCGAGATCAGATAAAAAGGCCGCGTCTGCCGGTGGCTGCCGTTGCGGTCGCCGTATATCTGCCCATCTCCCTGATGGCGTCCGGCGTCTATCTGAGGATGGAAAGCGCCACGCACAGGGCGCTGCTGTCATCGGCGGCCCAGCTGACAGGCGTTTTTATTTTCAGCGCGGCCAGCAGCTATACCTTTGGCCAGAGCCTGTTTATCATAACTGTGGTCAAAAACTACGCTGAGAACGTGCGGCTTTTTTCTTATCACATTTATTTTATGATGACGGGCAGGCTGCCGGAAGGTTCCGTATCCGCGATTTCCTATATTATGGTTGCGCTCTCCCTGCTTACCTTTCCGCTCATCGCGCTGTTCTATCAAAAGCTTTTGCGCCCGGCGCTGGATTACACCCAGTCCTTTGCCATGTGGAGGTTTATCTGGGTAATCCCCATCAGCAACACGCTTATTTATACGCTGACCATTGCGCCGGACGCATCGAATTACGCCCGGTTTCCGGGAGATAAGTTTTTGGTGATTCCGATTCTGTGGCTGCTGCTGACGTTTTCCACCTACGGCATTCTTTTGCGGACGATTATCGCCATCAGCAGAAACGCCCGGCTTCGGGAAAAACTCTGCATGACCGAAGTGCAGATCGCCGCTCAGCAAAAACAACTGGAATCTCTGCAGACCCGCATCCAGGAAACCCGCCAAGCCCGACATGACATGCGCCACCATTTGCTGGTTCTGGAAAATTATGCTCAAAACAGGGATCTGGAAGGGCTGTCCGGGTACCTTGAAAAGGCCGGGGCGTATTCCGCACTGCAGCCCATGGAGGCATTCTGTGACAATACGGCGGTCAACGCTTTGCTGGGCTATTACAAAGAGCTGGCCGAGAAAGAAAGCGTTCGGGTGACCATGCAGGTTTTTGTCTTTGAGAAAATCCCCGTGACGGACACAGAACTGTGCATCATCCTGGGAAATCTTCTGGAGAACGCGCTGGAAGCCTGCAGGCGCATGAAATCATCGGAGCGGTTCCTGGACCTGGAGATGGCCATGGAGAGCGATTCCCTTCTTGTGATTCTGGTTAAGAACAGTTATGAAGGCACGGTGCGTCGGGCGCCGGACGGCGCATTTTTTTCCGCAAAGGAAAAAGGGCGCAAGGGGCTTGGAATCTCATCGGTTCTGCATATTGCAAAGAAGTATCGGGGCGTGTCGCGATTTGAATACGAGGGTCAGGTTTTTCAGGCGTCGCTGCTTTTGAATGGCCGGAAACAGTAATAATTATGGAATATCGGTAAAAATATTTCAGACAATTTAGATTTATGTTATAAATACTGCATGGATTTTTTGCGCTTTTTGTGGTATTGTAGTTAAGAGATTACGCAGAAGGTAATCACGTCCTACGCTGTCCTGCATATAGATGAGGTATACAGACGTGGCCAAATCCGCAGGGGCTGCAGAGTCTTTGGAAGCCAAAAAAGGCATCCAGGGTAAGGCATACGGCGCAGGGCGCTGGATAGTGGATCGATGGAAATGGCAGGCGTTACGCTGCCAATGAATGATTGCATTTGAATTTTTGATGCCCTGTCAGCTGTCTGCGGGGCATTGCTGTATTTTTTAGCGCGAAAGGGGTATGAGGATGCAGATTAAGAAAATTTCCCGGCAGGGAATAAAAAATATTCTGGCGGCGGTGAGTCTGAAGCTGCTTATTGCCCTTGGGATTTTCGTGGCGTTTGGTCTGCTTCGTTCTTATTCGGTGCGGACTTGCCTGCAGACGCTTCAGCAGGAAACCCGGGAGGCGAAAAACAACATTTACCGGCGTATTTCTTCGGTTCAGAATAACCTGGAGACGCTGGCGGACATAATCGGCCAGGAAGGTCTGTCCGATTACGGACAGGCGAAGAAGGTTTTAAATGCCTGTGAAAATATGGACATGGCGTCCAGGCTGGGCATTCTCCTGCCCGATGACCGGATTCTGCAGCAGGACGGAACTCTGGCATCCCCCATGAATGGGATTACTTTTGATGAGCTTGAGAAGAAAGGGTCTTTCATCACGAATGTTGAGCCGGATAACCAGAACCCGGACGAGTCGGCTATCTTCTGCAATGTTCCTATTGTGACAAAGGGGAAAACCGAAGGCATCTTATTCGGCGTGATTGACCTGGAGGATGGCTCTGATTTTATAGAAGTGGATACTTTTGACCAAAATGCGGACATCTTTATTGTGGACGTGCAGAATATGAGTTTTATTATGGACACTCTGCACGGCGACATAAAATCCTCCGAGTCCATGCGCGGACGGAAAATTAAAAAAGGCTATAGTGAAGAAAAGCTTAAGCAAGATTTCAGCCAGGGCAAAGGAGGGATGACGGCATATCTTTCTGAGAGCGTTGGAGAATATTTATATACAGCCTACGAGCCTATGGGCATTCATGACTGGTTTGTTCTGCTGACGGTTCCGGAAAGCGTTGTCCTTAAGGAAGCGCTCTATACGAAGAAGATTTTGTTTCGGATGGCGATTTATGAGGCGTTGATACTGCTTGTGTATATTTGGTGGGACATCATTTGCACGAAGAAGGAAATCCGGGTCAAAGAAAAAATGGCGACCACGGATCTGCTCACCAATCTGAAAAACAGGAATGCCTACGAACAGGCGTTGGAGCGGTACACGCAGAACCATCCGGAATGCCTTACCTGTGTGTATGCGGATGCAAATGGACTTCATGAGTTGAACAATAGTCAGGGGCATCTGGCGGGAGACAGGATGCTGCAGGCGGTGGCTGAGGCTTTGTTAGAGGCTTTTGGTCAGGGGAAGGTTTACCGCATTGGCGGCGATGAGTTCCTGGCATTCACGGAAATGGATGAGCGCACGACCGAACAAATGGCGGCGAAAGCAAAGGAAAACGTTTCAAAGAAAGGGTATCACGTATCGGTGGGAACGGCGTCCGGGGAAAAATCCGTTGCGGTTGCGGCCATTGTAAAGGAGGCGGAAAAGAAGATGTATGAAGACAAAAGGCAGTATTATATCAGTCATGGGGATCGGCGCAAGATGCGAAATGTAAAGGAGGAGTGAGGATGTGGAAAAAATATTAATTGTTGATGACAGTCGTCTGCAGGCGGCTCAGTTAAAAGTTATTTTGGATGAAGATTATGACATTACCATTGCGCAGACAGCGGAGGACGGCCTTTCCTACGCCAGCGTAGGCGGATATTCCCTGATTCTGCTGGATGTGGTCATGCCCGGAATGGACGGGTTCACGCTGCTGAAGAAGCTGCAGGAGAAAATTATTACGCAGAACGTTCCGGTGATTCTGATCACCAGCCTTTCGGACATTGAAAGCGAGCATAAAGGGCTTATGTTAGGGGCGGTGGATTACATTACGAAGCCGTTCCACCCGATGATTGTAAAGGCGAGAGTGAATACCCATGTGAAACTGTATCAGTATCGGAAGCAGATTGAATACCAGTCCATGACCGATCAGCTGACCGGATTGGCCAACAGGCGGCAGTACGATTACCATAGTGTGATCCGCTGGAAGGAAGCCGCCCGTCTGCAGGTTTTCTTTACCATCTGCATGTTTGACATTGACCATTTCAAAGCGTATAACGATACGTACGGCCATCCGGCCGGGGATAAAGTTATTGCCAGCGTGGCAAGGGTGTTATCCTCCTATTTGCAGCGCACCACGGATTTCGTGGCCCGTTATGGGGGCGAGGAATTTGTGGCGTTCCTGATGGGAGATCCCGCTAAAAAAGCGTTTGATTACCTGAAGAAAATCCGTCAGGCGGTGGAGGACCTTCATATACCGCATGATCCGGCGACTGCCCAGTGGGTGACCATTAGCATTGGAGGCGTTACGGCGCTCCCGCAGAATGCGATGTCCTACGAAGCTTATCTGAAAATAGCGGATACCATGCTGTATGACGCCAAAAGATATGGGCGGAATAAAGTCGTATGGGCCAATGAGAAGATGGAGCAGTGGAGTGAATAATTTTCAGACGCGCGCTGGGAAGGAGGAGCCGCATGGGATTATTTGATTTGTTTGGGAGAAAAACCAAACGGCGTGAAAATGAAGACGGAGAGAAAGACAAAGAGACAGAGATATTCGAGGCAAAGTCCGATATGCGCGTGGAAGTAACGACTTTTGAGGACGACCGTCTGCTTTTCGTGGCGAAATTGATGGGAATGCGGGGAGACGCCGCAAAACTGTATCAATACTCTGAAATGTCGGCTTTTCAGAAAACAGAATCAGAAGCCATCCATGTCCGGATTCGCGGGTACAGCGACCATGACCGCAAAGCGGTTCATATGGAAGGATTCATCCTGCCGGATCAGAATCATGTCTGGCTGGTTCAGAACCTGACCGTCAAAAAGATGAACAATGACCGGGCTTTCTTTCGATTGAACACGGACACGGACGCCAGCATTGTCACACTTGGCGCGGGCGGCTCCGGCGAGCGGGTTTGTAGATTGAAGAATATCAGCGTGGGAGGCGTATGTATCAGCGCGGAAGATGAGTACCATGAAGGAGATAAATTTTTATTAAAGGTAAAATTGCTTGAGGATATGCCGCAGTCCATTATGTATTGCCAGGTACTGCGCATCATCAAGAAAACCGGGTCTGATTTTCAATATGGCTGCTGCTTTTTGGAGATGACGGAAGAAGATCAGGAAAAAATCATAAAGAACATATTTGAGGCGCAGCGCAAGATGCGTGCATCTTCCTGATTTTTATCAATGGGAAGAAGGCAGTGCGCCAATGAAACGTCGGGGGCGGTTCCTTTTGGGAACGCCTCCGGCGTTTTGTCTGCGCGGGAAATTGTAACAGTTCAGCCTTCCGGCTTCACTGTCACAAAAATATGCACACAAACTGCAAAAAACGCAGTTTGGCGCGTGGCTGTCTCGGGATCGTCTTGCAGGTGCAAGCCGACGCCTCGCGGGATAGCGCATGGCTGAACTGTTACGGGAAATTCATTTCGGGCTGTTTATGTTATTTACACAATGCCCTGCGCCTGCATAGCGTTTATGACTTTCTCGAAGCCGGCGATATTGGCGCCTGCCACATAGTTGCCTTCCATGCCGTAGCGTCTGGCCGCCTCTTCGCATTTTGCGAAAATGTCTTTCATAATCTGATGCAGTCTCTGGTCCACTTCTTCCTCGGTCCAGCTTAAGCGCAGAGAGTTCTGGCTCATTTCCAGGGCGGAAGTGGCTACGCCGCCCGCGTTGGCCGCCTTGCCGGGCAGGAACAGGATGCCGTTTTCCAGGATGAAATCTGTGGCTTCCAAAGTGGTGGGCATGTTGGCGCCTTCGGCCACGCAGAAGCAGTTGTTGGATTTCAATGTCTTGATGTCGTCCAGGTTCAGCTCGTTCTGGGTTGCGCAGGGAAGGGCGATGTCGCAGGGGATGGACCAGATGCCTTTTCCTTCTGTGTAAGTGGCGCCGGGAACCTTGTCCACATATTCTTTGATGCGTCCGCGGCGCACTTCCTTGATGTCTTTGACAATGTCCAGCTTGATGCCTTCCGGGTCGTGGATGTAGCCGTTGGAATCGCTCATGGCCACCACCTTGCCGCCTAACTGCTGCGCTTTTTCCGTGGCGTAGATGGCCACGTTGCCGGAGCCGGACACCAGAATGGTCTTGCCCTCGATGGCGTTGTTATGGTGTTTGAGCATCTCGTCCAGCAGATAGATCAGGCCGTAGCCGGTGGCCTGGGTGCGGATCAGGGAGCCGCCGAAGGTGAGGCCCTTGCCGGTGAGCACGCCTTCATACAGTCCGGTGACGCGTTTGTATTGACCGTAGAGGAAGCCGATTTCCCTTGCGCCCACGCCGATGTCTCCGGCAGGCACGTCCTGGTCTGCGCCGATGTATTTGCACAGTTCGGTCATGAAGCTCTGGCAGAAACGCATCACTTCGCCGTCGGATTTGCCTTTGGGATCAAAGTCAGAACCGCCCTTGCCGCCGCCGATGGGCAGCCCGGTCAGGGAATTTTTGAAAATCTGTTCAAATCCAAGGAATTTTAAAACGCCCTGGTTTACAGACGGATGGAAGCGCAGGCCCCCTTTGTAGGGTCCGATGGCGCTGTTGAACTGTACACGGTAGCCTTTATTTACCTGCACCTGGCCGGCGTCGTCCACCCAGGGCACGCGGAAGGAAATGATGCGCTCCGGCTCGGTGAGACGTTCCAGAACGGCCATTTTGCGGTACTGGGCCTCGTTGGCGTCGATAACTTTCTTAAGGCTTTCCAGAACCTCTTTCACTGCCTGATGAAATTCCGGTTCGCCGGGATTTTTCTCAACAACTCTTGCGTAGACTTCTTCGGTATAGGACATGAATTTACCCCCTTATCTTGGTTGTTTAAATTTTTTTCTAGGTTATTATATATGAAAAATTCTAAAAAGAAAAGTTTTTTATAAAAAAATCCGAATAAAATTCAGCGAAAAACAGCGCCGTCAAAGGCGGGCGCCTGTCTGTGGGTGTTGACATATAATTGCGGAACGCATAAAATCTGACTAAAAGAAGGCATTACGAACCATAGGAGGCGGCTGTGATAAAAGTATTTTTAGTGGAAGATGAGATTATCATAAGGGAGGGCATCCGCTACAACATTGACTGGGAAAAGGAAGGCTTTGAGTTTGTGGGGGAGGCCAGCGACGGCGAGTTGGCCTATCCGCTGATTCAGAAGACGAAGCCGGACATTCTGATCACCGATATCAAGATGCCCTTCATGGATGGGCTGGAGCTGAGCCGTCTGGTGAAGCAGGAACTGCCGGAGGTGAAAATTATGATCCTAAGCGGCTACGACGAATTCGAGTATGCACGCGCCGGGATTGACATCGGGATTACGGATTATCTGTTAAAGCCCATCGCCGGGGCCAAGCTTTTAGAGGCGGTCAAAAAGGTGGGGGAGACAATCTTAAAGGAGCGTGAGTTCCAGAAGGCATTTGAGCAGGAGCGGCAGGAAAACATGCAGCTTGCCCGCCAGAAGTTTTTCCGCAGGCTGGCGCTGGGCAGAGAGCCGGCCTCAACGCTTTTGAAGGAGGGGCGGGAAATCGGCATGGACATGATTGCGGACTGCTACAACATCCTTCTGCTCCAGATTTTTGACGGGGATGAGACAAAAGGGTATTCCCAGAGGCAGACGGCCATCGTCCGGGAAATCGAAGAGCTTGTCGGCCGCGCAAGAGGCGTCCTCATGGTGGAGCTGGGAATTGAGGGCTGGGGATTTATCTTAAAGGGTATGGAAGGGCGGCGTCTGGAGGATGTGCAGGAGCAGTTTGTGACGAAACTACAGGAGATTTTTGAAAAATATTCGGATATGGAGTATTTTGGCGGACTGGGAAATCCGGTGGACAGGCTGAGCCGGCTGGATCAGTGTTTCGGAGCCGCCAGCCATGCGTTTGCCTATCGTTATATCAGGAAGCGAAACCAGATTTTGTCCAGCGGCGAATTATCGGCCAGGCCGTACGCCAAAGAAGAGACGCAAATCGGCTCTCTGGAAGTGGGAAAGCTGGATCGGCGGATTGTGGAACGGTTTTTAAAGACCGGGCTAAAAAGCGAAGTTTCTCATTTTGTGGACGAGTATTTCCAGAATTTCGGGGAGCGCAATATGGAGTCGTTTTTGTTTCGCCAGTATGTGATTATGGACGTGTATTTCGCGGCGGTGGCCCTTTTAGAAGAGCTGGGATATGAGGCCGGGGAGCTGGTGGAGCGCTGCGGCGATGTTCAGGAGATGATTGCGGATTTTTCTCCGGCGGATCGGAACAAGGAATATCTGCAGAAAGTTTTGGAAGTCACCATCGACTTAAGGGAGGCCGTTTCCCAGAAGAAGTACCATTCTCTTTTGGAAGAGGCCAAAAATTATATCCGGCAGCATTTTGTAGACGAGGATATTTCCCTGAACGCGGTGGCCGCCAGCGTAAGCTTAAGCCCGAATCATTTCAGCAGCATTTTCAGCCAGGAGGAGGGCCAGACTTTTGTGGAATATCTGACCGCCGTGCGCATGGAGCGGGCCAAGGAACTGCTGCGCACCACCTCCATGAAGTCGGCGGAGATTGCCTATGCGGTGGGGTACAAGGACGCCCATTATTTCAGCTATCTGTTTAAGAAAACGCAGAAATGCACGCCCAGACAGTTTCGGCAAGGGGGGAACGGCCGATGAGGAAAAAAGGGTCTTTGCTGCTTAGGCGGCTGTATCTGCTGGTGGCCGTGTGCCTGGTTCCGCTGACGATTATGATTGTATATCTGCTGTTTCTGGTCAATCGTTTCTCCAACCGGTACGATGCGATTGCGGACAATATCACCCTTGCAAACGGGTACAGCATTGATTTTAAGGAAGATATGGATTATACCATGTACATGATTGTTGCCAACATGGACCGGGCCGAGGAACTGCTGGGGAATCAGCGGCCCCATGTGCTCATTGAACAGGCTCGTAGGGATTTTCAGAAACTATACCAGCTGTCGGATTCGGAGTACACCCACAGCCAACTGAAGGGAATCCTCAAGTGTTTAAATACGCTGGAGGACCGGGTGGAGGACATCGAGGCGGACGCGCTTATAAGCGGCGCTTACGATGAGAACATGGAACGGCTGGATTTGGACATCCGCGTGCTGACGGACCTGATTCAGGAGCGGATACAGGAGTATATCTTTTTTGAGACGAACCGTCTGGAAAAACTGCGGGACGGGATTCGCTCGGATGTGCGGGCGGCCCTTCGCACCAGTATCTTTATATTCGCCGGCATCCTTCTGGGCGCGGTGATGATCAGCCAGGAAATCGTCACCGGAATCGCCGTGCCCATCCGTCGGCTGTCGGAGGCAACCAAGCAGGCGGGAAGCGGCGACTTCGCCGTGCGCGCCCAGGAGGACGGCGGCGACGAGCTGGCGGCTTTGAATGCCAACTTCAACCGGATGGTGGAGAAAATCGGGCAGTTGGTGGAGGATATCAAGACGGAACAGTTTAACCTGCGCCAGTCGGAGCTGCGGGTTTTGCAGGCGCAGATTAACCCCCATTTTCTCTACAACACTTTGGACAGCATCATCTGGCTGGCCGAGGCGGGGGAAAAAGAAAAGGTCGTCCAGATGGTTTCGGCCCTGTCGGATTTCTTCCGCACCACTTTAAGCAAAGGGCGGGATTATATCACGGTCCAGGAAGAACAGACGCATATCCACAGCTATCTGCAGATCCAGCAGCTCCGTTACCGGGACATTTTAAAATACGAGATCTCCATTCCCCAGGAGCTGCTCCAGTACCCCATCCTGAAGCTGACCTTACAGCCCCTAGTGGAAAACGCCCTTTACCACGGCATCAAGAATAAACGGGGCGTAGGCCATATCCAGGTGGACGGGCGCAGGGAGGAGGAGCGGATTCTCTTTCGCGTGCGGGACGACGGAATCGGGATGAAGCCCCAGGAGCTAAAAAGGGTGCGGGGGCTGATAGACGGAACGCCGGAAGAAGGGGAAGACGCCTCCGGCTTCGGGCTGTTTAACGTGAACCAGCGGCTGCAGCTCAATTACGGATCAGATTATGGAATTCGGATTGACAGCCGGTACGGGGAAGGGACGGCGGTGGAGGTTCGGATTCCCGTATCCGAAGATATTCAACTTAAATCGTAAAAAAACAAACCTTCCGGAAATGCTTCGGAGGAATTTCCGTAAAAAATACAACTGACTTCCGAAGAATCTCCATGGATTTCTGACGCGGCGCAGGTATAATTGTAGGCAGAAACTGCAAAGCAAAAGAAATTCAAGGAGGGTAACACATTATGAAAAAGAAAATCATTTCCATGCTGCTGGCTGCATGCCTTTGCTTTGGCCTTGTAGCATGCGGCGGCAGCGACGACAACGCTCCGGCCAGCAGCGGCGCCACAGACGACACGACAGCTGCCCAGGACGACGGCGCGGGAGACAGCGGCTCCGCCTCCGGCGAACTGCTGAAAGTGGGCATCATCAACAACGACCCCAATGAGTCCGGCTACCGCACCGCCAACGACGCGAACTTAAAGGAAAACTTTACAGAAGAAAATGGATACGATGCGCAGTTCGCATACAGCAAGAAGAATGACGAGCAGATCGCATCCGCCCAGAAGTTCATCCAGGATGGAGTGGACTATCTCCTCATCTCCGCGGCCGACACAGCCGGCTGGGATTCCGTTCTTCAGGACGCGCAGGATCAGGGAACGAGAGTCATCCTGTTTGATCGTGTCATTGACGCGGACGAGTCTCTCTACGAGGCGGCCATCGTGTCCGACATGGAAAAAGAAGGCGAGACAGCCGTACAGTGGTTAAAAGACCAAAATCTGGACGAATACAACATCATTCATCTTCAGGGGCAGATGGGCACCGCCGCGCAGGTGGGACGTTCCGCAGCCATGGAAAAAGCGGCAGAGGATGAAGGATGGAACATTGTCACGCAGCAGACGGGCGACTGGAACGCCGACAACGCGCAGCAGATTGTGCAGTCGGTCATCGACTCAAAAGACAGCTTCAACGTCATCTACGCAGAGAACGACGACATGGCCAAAGGCGCCGTGGCGGCTCTGGACAAAGCGAACATCTCCCACGGCGTGGACAAGGACGTTATCATCATGGGATTTGACTGCAACAAATGGGCCCTGGAAGAATTGCTGAACAAGAACTGGAATTACGATGGACAGTGCAACCCCTTCCAGTCCGAATACATCATGGACATCATTGACAAACTGGAAAACGGCGAAACCCTGACCGAGAAAAAAATCATCATGGACGAGAAAGGCTTTGACGCCTCGACAATCACAGAGGAAGAAGTCAATCAGTACGGAGTTGGATGATTGCCAAGTAACATGCGCTTGGCCAGAATAAACAAAACGGAGCGCAAGACCGTTTTGAATTCGCTCCTTATGTGTTTATTTTGCCCAAGCTCTGGTCATTGGTTTACTGTAAAAAGTGCGGTGCGGAAAAAAGGATGAGTCCGCGCCGCATCTTTTCTTTTGAGGAGGTGGACTGGAACGTGAAAGATAACGTTGTATTAGAAATGCGTAATATCCATAAAAGCTTTCCCGGCGTGCGCGCCCTGCAGGGCGTGGACTTTACCTTAAGAAAGGGTGAAATCCATGCGCTGATGGGCGAAAACGGCGCGGGAAAATCCACATTGATTAAAGTCCTGACCGGGGTTTATGGAAAAGACGAGGGTGAGATTCATCTGGACGGATGCCAGGGGGCGGCGGCCATCCATTCCCCCCAGGACGCCCAGAACTTAGGCATCAGCACCGTGTACCAGGAGATTACCCTGTGCCCCAACCTTTCCGTGGCCGAAAATATGTTCATCGGGCGGACAAAGGGCGTGGGACAAAACTGGAGGAAACTCAACGCAGACACCGATAAAATCTTAAAATCCCTGGACATCCCGGCGAAACCGGCGCAGCAGTTGGAGAGCTGTTCCATTGCCGTGCAGCAGATGATCGCCATCGCGCGGGCGGTGGACATGGAATGCAAAGCGCTGATCCTGGACGAACCTACGTCTTCGCTGGATGAGCAGGAAGTGGAAAAGCTGTTCGGGCTTATGCGGAACTTAAAGGAAAAAGGCGTGGGCATTATTTTCGTCACCCATTTTCTGGACCAGGTGTACGAGGTGTGCGACCGGATTACCGTCATGCGGGACGGCCAGCTGGTGGGGGAATACGCCATCAAAGATCTGCCCCGGGTGCAGCTTGTATCCAAGATGCTGGGAAAAGAGCTGGACGACATGTCCGATATTAAGGACGAGCAGCAGGAATACGTGAAAGAAGCGGGCGTGCCGCCTGTTCTGGAGGCCGAAGGGCTGGTAAGCGACGCGGGAATTAAGCCCTTTGACTTCCATATCGACAAAGGCGAAGTCAACGGATTTACCGGATTATTAGGCTCCGGCCGCAGCGAGTGCGTGCGCGCGATCTTCGGCGCGGACCGGGTGACCGGCGGCGCGGTGAAGATAAAGGGAAAGCCGGTGAAAATCAACAAACCGCTGGACGCTATGAAAAACGGCGTCGCCTATCTGCCGGAAGACCGGAAGATGGACGGCATCGTGGGGGATTTGTCGGTGCGGGACAACATCATCCTGGCCCAGCAGGTATTGCGGGGATTTTTCAAACCGTTTTCCAAGGCGGAGGCCAATAAGATTGCGGACGAATACATAAAGCTTTTAAGCATCAAGACAGCCTCCGCGGACACGCCGATTAAATCTTTATCCGGCGGAAACCAGCAGAAGGTCATTCTGGCCCGGTGGCTGTTCACCCACCCGGATTATCTGATTCTGGATGAACCCACCCGCGGTATCGACGTGGGAACGAAAGTGGATATCCAGAAGTTGGTTCTGAAGCTGGCGTCCGAGGGCATGAGCGTGACGTTCATCTCTTCGGAGCTGGACGAGATGCTGCGCACCTGCTCCCGCCTGGTGGTCATGCGTGACCGTCAGATGGTCGGGGAGCTGACTAGCGAGGATTTGAACCAGAACAAAGTCATGAATACCATAGCCGGAGGTGAGGAGCAGTCATGAAAAAAGAGAGCGTTTTAATGAAAATTGTCCATAACCAGTGTTTTATTCCACTGATTGCGCTGCTGCTTCTGGTGGCGTTTAACCTGATTGCGGACCCGGGATTTTTTAAAATCACGTTGGCGGATAACAGCGCGGGAAATCCGGTGCTTTCGGGATTTCTGATTACGATTTTAGACAGCGGTTCGGAGCTTGCGATTCTGGCCATCGGCATGACCTTGGTCACGGCGGCTTCCGGCGGCCAGGATATTAGCGTGGGCGCGGCAGTGGCCATCGCGGGCAGCGTGCTCCTTCGCGTGCTGTGCGGCAGCAATTCCCGCCCGGAAACTTTGCAGACGCCGATCATCGTGGCGTTTCTGGTGAGCTGTCTGGCGGCGATGCTCTTTGGCGCGTTTAACGGCGTGTTGGTGGCGTATTTCCATATACAGCCCATGATTGCCACATTGATTTTATACACGGCGGGCCGTTCCATTGCCGCCTGGGTCAACAACAACGAGCTTCCGGTCATCAGCGAGCCTTCTTTTAAATATTTCGGCGAGTTCATTCCGGGCATTCCCATCCCGACGCCGTTTTTTATTGCAGTGGCGTGCATGGTCATTGTCGCTTTGGCCCTGCGATTTACCAACCTGCGGCTCTACACGGAGGCGGTGGGCATCAACGAGAATTCCGCCCGCTTAAACGGTCTGAATCCGGCGGCTATTAAAGTGCTCTCCTTCGTGATTCTGGGCGTATGCGTGGCCGTGGTGGGCCTGATAAAAGTCAGCCGCATCGCCACTATTAACTACTCGGTTATCGCAAAGGATATCGAGATGGACGCCATCCTGGCGGTGGCGCTGGGCGGAAACGCCTTAAGCGGCGGCAAGTTCAACATGGCTGCCTCGGTAATCGGCGCGTACGTGATTCAGTTTTTGACCACGACCCTGTATAAATTCCATGTCCAGTCCGATGCGCTGCCGGCCTACAAGGCGGTGGTGGTCATTATCCTGGTGGTGGTCAGTGCGCCGAAGGTTCGGGAATGGTTTTCCGGACTTTCCCAAAAATTTATGAAGAAGGAGGTTGCATAGTATGCAGAAGAAAAAATTTTCACTGAAAGATCTCACAGACACTAACTTGCTGCTGACAATTACGATTGTAGTCTTCTTCCTTATGTACATAGGCGCGATTTTGTTTCAGGGCGGCGGCTTTACAAAGCCCCAGGCGTTTTTTAACATATTAAATGCCAACGCGGCGCTAATCATCTTATCCTGCGGGCTGAGCCTCGTGATGATTACCGGAGGGATCGACATCTCCGTGGGCGGCGTGACGGCGCTGATCAGTATGTGCTGCGCGGTGTATTTGGATTTCCGCGGGGGAAATGTGTTCACGTCCCTTTTGATGGCACTGGGAATCGGACTGGCGTTCGGCATTTTCCAGGGATTTCTGGTGGCCTATCTGGATATCCAGCCCTTTATCGTCACGCTGGCAGGGATGTTCTTTGCCCGCGGCCTGACCACCATTGTAAATACGAAGCCTTTTAACGTGGCCAACGAAGCGTTTACCAAGTTAAAAATGACCCGTGTGATTGTGCCGGGCATGGGTTCCTTAAACCGGCGTGGCGTGTATGTGAACGCTTATGTGGAGCTGGGCGTGGTCATTGCGCTTTTGACAGTCATCGTCATGTTCTGTTTCCTCAGATGGAGCAAGCTGGGCCGTTCCTTCTATGCCGTGGGCGGCAACGCCCAGAGCGCGCTGATGCTGGGCATCAATGTGAAGAGGACCAGGTTTATCTCCCATGTGCTGTGCGGGCTGCTGGCCGGGATCGGCGGCTATGTGTATTTTCTCCATGTGGGTTCCGGCTCCGCTGCCCATGCCAGCGGCGCGGAGATGGACGCCATCGCTTCTTCCATCATCGGCGGCACCATGCTCACAGGCGGCGTGGGCAATATCGTCGGCACGTTTTTCGGCGTGCTCTCGCTGGGAACCATCCAGAACATCGTATCGTCCGCCGGGCTGGATGAGGCGTGGTGGTCCGGGATTACCAGAGCTGTCATGCTCTGCCTGTTCCTGGTTATTCAGAGCGTGGTCATAGCCCGCAAGAAAAAAGCGTAGAAAATTTATCTGAGAAATGAGGAAGGGAGAGGCGCTATGAGTAAGAAATTTTCCGGCATCCTTGCGATGCTTCTGCTGGCGGGCGCCGCAGGAGTGTGGATGTTCTTCGGATGCGTTCCGAACGAAAAAGTCCCGGCCGAGGATGTGATGCAGGAGGAAGAAGACTATATCGTAATCGGCCTCTCCCAGGTTGGCTCGGAATCCGACTGGCGAAACGCCAATACGGGTTCGTTTAAAGATGAATTTACGGCAAAAAACGGGTATTACCTCCTTTTCGAGGACGCCCAGCAGAAACAGGAAAATCAGTTAAAGGCAATCCGCGATTTTATCTTGCAGGAAGTGGATTATATCATTTTGGACCCTATCGTGGAAACGGGCTGGGATACGGTGCTCATGGAGGCAAAAGACGCGGGAATCCCCGTAATCCTGGTGGACAGACAGATTGTTGTGGAGGATGACGGCCTCTATGCCTGCTGGGTGGGCAGCGATTTCCAGGAGGAAGGCCGCAGGGCCGGCCAGTGGCTGGAAAAGTATCTGAAGAGCCAGGGCCGCCAAGAGGAGGAAATCCGAATCGTGACACTTCAGGGCACGCCTAGGTCTTCCGCTCAGATTGGCCGGACCGCGGGCTTTCAGGAGGCGCTTTCGCAAAATAAGAACTGGAAGATGCTGGAGCGCAGAAACGGCGAATTTACCCAGGCCAAGGGCCAGGAAGTGATGCGGGATTTCCTGCGGTCTTACAAAGACATCGACGTATTGATAAGCGAAAACGACAATATGACGTTCGGCGCCATTGAAGCCATCGAGAGCGCCGGGCGCACCTGCGGGCCCAAGGGGGACATCATTGTGATTTCCTTTGACGCGGTGCGGGCCGCCATCCAGTTCATGCAGGAAGGGAAGATTCATGCGGATTTTGAATGCAATCCTTTGCTTGGGCCGCGGGTTTCAAAGATTATTGAGAAACTGGAGGCCGGGGAGGATGTGGAGAAAATCCAGTATATAGAAGAGCAGTATTTTGATTTCTCGATGGATTTGGAGAAGATTCTAAAAGAGAGAGTGTATTGAAAAAAGGAGAAAAGTTCTATGTTAAAGACGAATAATCATAAGTTCTGGTTTTGCACCGGGTCCCAGGATCTGTACGGGGAGGAATGCCTGGCCCATGTGGCGGAGCATTCCAGGAAAATGGTAGAGGCCCTGAACGCTTCCGGAAATCTGCCTTATGAAGTGGTGTGGAAACCGACGCTTGTCACCAACGAGCTGATTCGCAAGACGTTTAACGAGGCCAATACAGATGAGGGGTGCGCCGGCGTGATCACCTGGATGCACACCTTTTCGCCGGCAAAGTCCTGGATTCACGGGCTGCAGGATTTCCGCAAGCCTCTTTTGCACCTGCACACCCAGTTCAACCGGGAGATTCCCTATGACGACATCGACATGGATTTCATGAATGAAAATCAGGCGGCCCATGGTGACCGGGAGTACGGGCATATCTTCAGCCGTCTTCATATGGAGCGCAAAGTGGTTGTGGGCTACTGGGAAGACGAAGACGTGCAGAAAAAGATGGGGGACTGGATGCGCACAGCCGTGGGCGTTGTGGAGAGCAGACACGTGCGCGTGATGCGGATTGCCGACAATATGCGCAATGTGGCGGTCACGGAAGGCGATAAGGTGGAGGCGCAGATTAAATTCGGCTGGGAGGTGGACGCTTATCCGGTCAACGACATCGCCGAGTCTGTGGCGGCGGTTTCCAAAGGCGACGTGGATGCGCTGGTGGAAGAGTATTACGATCAGTACGAAATTGAGCTGGAAGGCCGGGACGAAAAAGAGTTCCGCGACCATGTGGCGGTGCAGGCCGGCATAGAAATCGGCTTTGAGCGTTTCCTGGAGGAAAGGAATTACCATGCCATCGTCACCCATTTTGCGGATTTGGGCGCGCTAAAGCAGCTTCCGGGCCTGGCGGTGCAGAGGCTTATGGAAAAAGGCTACGGCTTCGGGGCGGAAGGCGACTGGAAGACGGCGGCCATGGTCCGCGTTATGAAAATTATGAGCCAGGGGATGAAAGACGCCAAAGGCACATCCTTTATGGAAGACTACACCTACAATCTGGTTCCGGGGAAAGAGGGCATCTTACAGTCCCACATGCTGGAGGTGTGCCCCTCTGTGGCCGACGGCAAAATCAGCATCCGGGAACAACCCCTGTCCATGGGCGGCCGGGAAGACCCGGCAAGGCTTGTGTTCACATCCAAGACAGGTCCGGCCATCACCACGTCCCTGATTGATTTGGGCAGCCGGTTCCGCCTGATTATCAACGAGGTGGACTGCAAGAAAGTGGAAAAACCCATGCCGAAGCTTCCGGTGGCCACAGCGTTTTGGACGCCGAGGCCCAGCCTTCAGACGGGCGCGGAAGCGTGGATTTTAGCCGGCGGCGCTCACCATACGGCGTTCACCTTTGATTTGACGGCGGAGCAGATGGGCGACTGGGCTGCGGCTATGGGAATCGAGGCTGTCTATATCGACAACGATACGAACATACGCCAGTTTAAGAATGAACTTCTCTGGAACAGCCTTGCGTATAAATAAAATCGTATAGGGGAAAATCCCCCGGCGGATCGGCGGCTGCACCGATTGGTCGGGGGATTTTGTGTATTATTTCCAGTTATTTGCGCGAAAATTTGTCGGTTTTGACAAAAACAAAAGGTTTTTTGAATTTCCGGTGGAAATTCAGCTTGCCACATTGGAAAGAATATGAGATTATAGAGGTCATAACTGCGCAAAAAGGAGGGAAAAAGGGGATGCGATTTTTTGAGAAGTCGTCAAAATTAGACAATGTACTGTACGATGTGCGGGGGCCGGTGGTGGAGGAAGCCAGCCGGATGGAAGAAAACGGCATGGAAATCATGAAACTAAATATCGGCAATCCGGCGCCCTTTGGCTTTTCGGCGCCGGAGGAAGTGATTCTGGACATGATGAGCTCCGTGCGCGCCAGCCAGGGATATTCGGACTCCAGAGGGATTTTCTCCGCCCGAAAGGCGATCATGCAGTACTGCCAGCTGAAGGAAATTCCAAACGTGACTATGAATGACATTTACACGGGCAATGGGGTCAGCGAGCTGATCAACTTAAGTATGCAGGCGCTGTTAAACGACGGGGACGAGGTGCTGATTCCGGCGCCGGACTATCCGCTGTGGACGGGAACCGTGAATCTGGCCGGGGGAAAAGCCGTGCATTATATCTGCGACGAGCAGTCGTGCTGGTACCCGGATATTGGAGATATGAAAAAGAAGATTACGGACCGAACCAAGGCCATCGTAATCATCAATCCCAATAACCCCACAGGCGCCCTGTATCCCAAGGCCATTCTGGAGCAGATTGCGGATCTGGCCAGGGAGCACGATTTGATTTTGTTTTCCGACGAAATCTACGACCGACTGGTGTTCGACGGCCAGGAGCATATTTCACTGGCCTCTCTGGCGCCGGACCGGTTCTGCGTCACCTTTAATGGGCTGTCTAAATCCCACATGGTGGCTGGTTTTCGCGCCGGATGGATGGTTTTAAGCGGGCCGAAGGAGCAGGCCCAGGGCTATATGGAGGGCATCCGGATGCTTTCCAATATGCGGCTTTGCTCCAACGTGCCGGCCCAGTCTATCATCCAGACCTGCCTGGGCGGCTACCAGAGCGTGCGGGAATACGTGCGGCCCGGCGGCCGGATTTATGAGCAGCGGGAATATATTTACAAGGCGCTGACGGATATACCGGGGATTACGGCGGTGAAGCCCCAGGCGGCTTTTTATATTTTCCCGAAAATAGACGTGAAGAAATTCAACATCACCAACGACGAGCAGTTTGCGCTGGATTTCCTGAAATCCAAGCGGGTGCTTTTGGTCAGCGGCGGCGGCTTCAACTGGAAGAGGCCGGATCATTTCCGGATCGTGTATCTTCCGTGTCTGGAGGATCTGGAAAAAGCGGTGGGACGGCTGCGGGATTTCCTGCACGGTTATCGGCAGAAATGAGAGAGGTCAGAAGGCGCGTCTTAGAAGACGTCCGAAATTACGGGCGGGGCGCGCTGCTGGCCGTTCTCTACGTATCCGTGGGGGCGTTTGGCGTTCCGGTCTGTCCGATGGTTCTTATGACGGGCCTGCCCTGTCCGGGCTGCGGCATGACCCGGGCGGCCGTGCTTTTCCTGAAAGGCCAATGGCTGGACGCATGGCGGATGCATCCTTTCATCTATGCGCTGCTTATCCTTGCGGCGGCTGCGGCGGTCTTTCGCTACGGACTGGGCCGTCCGGCGCCGGGGATGCGCCCTCTTACGACCGCGGTTCTTATTTTGGCGCTGGCGTTTTATGCGTACCGCATGGCGAAATATTTTCCTGATCGGGAGCCGATGGTTTATTTCGAGGGCAATGCGCTGCGGTTTGTGGCGCAATTAGTTGCGCATTTGCGCCAAATATGCTAAACTGATATTGTACTGTCGATTAATTTTGAGGAGGATAAGAGATGGACGAGAAAAATATGCAAAGTCCGCAGAACCCTTACGCGGCTCAGGAGATGGAGCCGGTGATGAGCATTGGGCAATGGCTGATTACCCTGTTGGTTATGTCTATTCCATGCGTGAATATTGTAATGCTTTTTGTGTGGGGATTCGGAGGAGGAAACCAGACAAGGGCGAATTACTGTAAAGCTTATCTGATCTGGTTTGTCATACTGACTGTGCTGGGCCTGGTTCTTTCTATGGTATTTGGAGCCGCGCTGTCAGCGGCCATAAGCGGCAGCATGGGCAGTCTGTAAAGGAGTGGATAAGCGGAAAGGAGTGTTTGAATGTCAGGATTCAATATGAAGGTAACGCCGGAAATCGCACGTTTGACGGATATCTGCTTTGAGAACAGTCGGATCCCCGTGGAACTGTATGGGAAGTATGACGTAAAAAGAGGCTTGCGGGATCTGAACGGCCAAGGCGTTCTGGCAGGACTTACGAAAATTTCCAATGTGCAGGCCTACCGTGAAGAGGACGGCAAAAGGATTCCCTGCGAAGGCGAGCTGTATTACCGGGGAATTAATGTGGAGGACTTGACCCAGGGGTTCATACAGGATGGGCGGCTGGGCTTTGAGGAGGTTACGTACCTGCTGTTATTCGGCCAGCTGCCGAATACGGCGGAGCTGGATCATTTCAGGCAGCTTCTGGCCTCCCAGCGATCTCTGCCGCGCAATTTTGTCCGTGACGTTATTATGAAAGTGCCAAGCAAAGATATGATGAATACCCTGTCCCGGAGCGTGTTGACGTTGTACTCATACGACAGCAATCCGGAAGATATTTCTCTGCCAAATGTCTTGCGCCAGTGTCTGAATTTAATCAGCGTTTTTCCTATGTTGTCCGTATACGGTTATCAGGCTTATAATCACTATATCAAAGGGAAGAGCTTGTACATTCATCATCCTTCCCGCGAATTGTCCACGGCGGAGAATATACTGCGCCTGTTAAGGCCGGATAAAAAATATACGGAGCTGGAAGCCACCATTCTGGATCTGGCTTTGATCCTGCATATGGAGCACGGCGGCGGCAACAACTCCACGTTTACCACCCATGTGGTGTCTTCATCCGGCACCGACACATATTCCACCATAGCGTCCGCGCTGGGTTCCCTAAAAGGCCCGAAGCACGGCGGCGCCAATATTAAAGTGGTGAAGATGTTCAAGCATATGGAGGAACATCTGACGGATTATAAGGATGAAGAGCAGGTTTCCGACTATCTGCGCAAGCTTTTGCACAAAGAGACTTTTGACAAACGGGGACTGATTTACGGCATCGGGCATGCGATTTACTCCATATCCGACCCCCGCGCCCAGATTTTCAAAGGGTTTGTGGAGAAGCTGGCAAAGGAAAAGGACCGGCACGAGGAGTACGAGCTGTACAGCATGGTGGAGCGGCTGGCTCCGAAAATTATCGGAGAAGAGCGGCATATCTATAAGGGCGTCAGCGCCAACGTGGACTTCTACAGCGGTTTTGTGTACAGTATGCTGGATCTGCCCATGGAGCTGTACACGCCTATGTTCGCCATCGCCCGTATCGTAGGCTGGAGCGCCCACCGCATGGAAGAGTTAATCAATACCGATAAGATTATTCGTCCTGCCTATAACAATGTGCAGGACGCTGTGGAATATTGTAAGTTGTCAGAACGTTAGGGAGTGTGGAACATGACAGATGTGGACGTGCACGGCACGGGCCTGGCGCTGGAAGGCGGGGCCACCCGGGGCGTATTTACCTCCGGGGTTTTAGACTATCTGATGGAGAAGGAGCTGTACCTGCCCTATGTGGCAGGCGTGTCCGCCGGGGCCTGCAACGCGGTGGACTACGTGTCCCGCCAGATCGGGCGCACCCGGGACTGCATGATACAAACAGAAAAAGAATACAGATATATCAGTTTAAAACACACACTGAAGACAAGGCATCTGTTCAATATGGATATGGTGTTTGACCGGTATCCCAATGAGATTTACCCTTTTGACTATGAGACGTATTTTCATTCGCCGCTGCGCTGCGAGATGGTCGTGACCAACTGTCTGACTGGCCGGGCGGAATATCTGGACGAGCGCACGGACAAGAAAAGGCTGATGGATATCTGCAGGGCCTCCAGCAGCGTGCCGGTGGCCACTCCAATGGTGCAGGTGGACGGGACGCCTTACATGGACGGAGGGATTGCGGACTCCATCCCGATTATACGCTCTTTAAAGCTGGGCAATAAGAAAAACGTGATTGTGCTCACCAGGGAAGCCGGGTACCGCAAACGGCCTCTGAAAAAAAGCCGGGCGCTTTACGTGGCCAAATATAAAGAATATCCGAATTTTGTAAAGGCCATCCTGCGCAGAGCTTATATTTACAACAAAACCCTGTCCTATATTGAGAAATGGGAGGCGCAGGGCAAAGTGTTTGTGATTCGCCCAAAGATGAAAACCGTATCCAGGACAGAGCAGAATTACGAGGCGCTGATGGCGTTTTATCAGCATGGTTATGATCTGATGGAGGAAAGCTATGAGAAGCTTTTGGAGTATTTGCGGCGATGAGAGGGAATAGGACGGGGCTTTTGGCGGGAATCGGGCTGCTTTCGGCGGCGGCTATCTGGGGATTCGCCTTTGTAGTGGTGAAAAATTCTCTGGACGCCGTGCCGCCCACCTATATGCTGGCCTTTCGATTTACCATCGCGGCCCTTTTGCTGGCGGTGATTTGCCACAGGAAGCTGAAAGGCATGTCAAAACGCACGCTGCGGGAAGGCGGGGTTCTTGGCCGCTGGCTTTTTTTCAGCTATCTGGTGCAGACTATTGGCTGCCAGTACACCACGGCGGGCAAGAACGCGTTTCTGACGTCGGCGTACGTGATTATCGTGCCGTTCCTCGTCTGGCTGCTTTTCAGGAAAAAGCCGGACGCGTTCTGTATGACGGCGGCCGTGCTGGCGATCATCGGCATGGGGATGCTGTCCCTGCAGGGCGATCTTTCGGTGAACAAAGGGGACGTGCTGACGCTTATTTGCGCGGTGGGATTCGCGCTGCATATGATTTACATTGATAAATACACACAGCAGGGCGACCCAGTGGCGCTAACGGTGTTGCAGTTGGCGTTTGCGGCCCTGTTTTCCTGGCTGCTGGCGCCTTTTCTGGACGGCGGTTTTCCGGTCGGGGCGTTTCAGCCGAACGTTATAGGGGCTATGCTCTATCTGGGGGTTTTCAGCACGATGATCGGCTTTTTGCTGCAGAACGTATGCCAGAAGTATACGCCTCCCAGCACGGCTTCCCTGCTTTTGTCCATGGAATCCGTATTCGGCGTGCTGTTTTCCACGCTGCTCTTAGGCGAGCGAATGACAGGCAGAATGGCGCTCGGCTGCGTCTTTTTATTTGTGGCGGTTTTGCTGGCGGAGACGAAGCTTGCGTTTCTAGCCAAGGCGTTTGTGGCCTTTTATCCCGATGAATATGTGGACTGCGCGTACGAAATCGATTACGAAGGGCTTTATCGGGAAGGGTACAGAGGCATTCTCTTTGACATAGACAATACCCTTGTGCCCCATGGAATGCCGGCGGATTCCCGGGCGGTCGAGCTGTTTGGGAGGCTTGCGCGGATCGGTTTTTCCAGCTGCCTGCTCTCCAATAATGATCGGGAACGGGTGCGGCCCTTCGCCGAATCTGTCGGCGCCTGCTTTATCGAGGACGCCCATAAGCCCTCGACGGCAGGCTACCAAAAGGCCATGGAGCGGATAGGGACGGCGCAGGGGAATACATTGTTCATAGGCGATCAGATTTTCACAGACATATATGGCGCAAAAAGGGCCGGGATACGCAACATTTTGGTAAAACCCATTCATCCAAAGGAAGAGATACAGATTGTTCTGAAAAGATATCTGGAGAGGATAGTCCTATATTTTTACAAGATACAGAGGGGGAAACTTTAAGATGAGACACATTGTGCTGATTGGATTTATGGGATCCGGGAAGACGAAGACGGGGAAGCGTCTGGCGGAAGAGCTGGGATACCAGTTCATAGATGTGGATAAAAAAATCACGACAGAGATGAAAATGAGCGTAACGGATATTTTCAACCGTTTTGGAGAAGTTTTCTTCCGGGCGTTGGAGACGAAGGCGATTAAAGAGCTGCGGCAGTTTGAGGAGCGCGCGGTGATCTCGGTGGGCGGCGGCCTTCCGATACAGAAGCAGAACCATAAGTACTTAAAGCAGTTAGGCGCGATCATCTATCTGAAAGGCTCTGTGGAAACCTTAAAGAAGCGGCTGGAAGGGGACCGGACCCGTCCTCTTTTGGAGGGGGCGGATCTGGAAGGCAAAATCCGCAGGATGCTCACCGCAAGGGAGCCCATCTACGAAAAGCTGGCGGACATCACGGTCATCACCGGGGATCAGCCCCTTTCGCAGCTGGTGCAGGAAATTGCCGCCAAGTGGAAAGAGTATGAAATCCAGTATTTACTGAAAAGCAAAAGCCATGTATAATGAAGGCATGAAACTGCTTTCAAATGTTATGAGCTTGGTCAAAATAAACAAAACGGAGCGCAAACCCGTTTTGAATCCGCTCCGTATTTGTTTATTTTACCCAAACTCCGGTTATTGAAGAGGGCATTTCGTAAACGCCTAGCGCTCCATCCAGACAGGATTTGAAGTAGGCAGTTCACAATTCTAATTTCTGTCTGGATGGAGCGCTAGTGTACTGTACCATTCATATTTCGCTAAATGACTTGCCTGAATTTCCATCTGCCACGTTGGCTTCAATCGACGATGCCACCGCATCGCCTCACTTAGGCCGCCTTGCAGATTGAAAATCCATTCTGCGTCATTTTGCTGAAAATGAACGGTACAGTACACTAGATAGATTATAGAACCTAGAAGGAGGAGATACAGATGATTTCAGCTGGAGATTTTAGAAATGGCGTGACGTTGGAGATTGACGGGAACGTGGTGCAAATTGTGGAGTTTCAGCATGTGAAACCGGGCAAGGGAGCGGCTTTCGTGCGCACAAAGTACAAAAATATCATTACAGGGGCGGTTCTGGAGAAATCCTTCCGGCCTACAGAGAAATTCCCGGCGGCGCGGATTGAGCGCGTGGATATGCAGTATCTGTACAATGACGGAGAATTGTTCTATTTCATGGACAACAACACCTACGAGCAGGTGGGCCTGAACCAGGAAACCATCGGCGATGCGCTGAAATTCATAAAGGAAAATGAGATGGTGAAGGTTTGCTCCTACAATGGTAACGTATTTGCCGTGGAGCCGCCGCTTTTTGTGGAGCTGGAGATCACGGAGACAGAGCCGGGCTTCAAAGGCGACACCGCCCAGGGCGCCACAAAGCCGGCGACGGTGGAGACCGGAGCTACCGTGTATGTGCCGCTTTTCGTGGACCGCGGAGACAAGATCAAAATCGATACCCGCACCGGGGAATATTTATCCAGAGTATAATAAGAAGATTGGACGGGTGGCCGGATTCACAAAGGATTTGGCCGCCTGTCCTGCCTGATTATGAAAAAAATATAAACTCTTTTCGGCAGGTATGGACAGAGCCGGTTTTTTATGGTAGGATCGTTACAGAACATTTCTAAATCATTCCGCACATTCGTGCATAGTGTTCCCAAGTCAGTCAAAGACAATATTTAAGAGAAAGGATGGTAATTTGAACGCAGAAAGAATAAAAGATGAGATACTTTTTCAGGCGGTCAACGCCACGAAAAACCGGGTTCTGCTGGAACAGGCGCCGCACCAGCGCTATCTGGATCTGGCCCTTGTATTCTTCTATATGGAGGAAATGGAAGATCATCAAAGGAGAACCTACATACTAAGCAACGAGCAGATGCGCCGCCTGGGGGTGACAAAGGAGCAAATCACAGAGTGGGCCATGGCAAATACGCCCCGCCTGCTGCCGGTTTCTTTTCATTCCATGGAGCATGTGCTGCGGAAGTTCGGCCTGTGGGAGCAGGCAGGGGAAGAGGCGGACCAGGCGCCCATGTATGTGCTCACCAATGCGCGGATGTTTTTGGGCGCCGCCTGCCTGTTTTACCCAAATGTGCTGCCTTCCATCCGAAACGCCGTGCAGGAGGATTTCTATATCATTCCCAGCAGCATCCACGAATGCATCATACTGCCCATGTCCGACGCATACACAAAGAGCGAGCTGGAAAAAATCGTATACGAAGTGAACTTGACGCAGGTTCCAGAACAGGAGGTCCTGTCGAATTATGTATATTTTTACCAAAAGAGAACCGGAAAAATTCATAAATAAATGAAAAAATAATAAAATTTTTCATCTTGACTTTACAAAAGGCCGCGGATGTGCTATTATCAGTGAGTATGAATTGAGATATAGGCATCCGTAGCTCAGGGGATAGAGCAGTGGTTTCCGGTGCCACGTGTCGGGGGTTCGATTCCCTCCGGATGTGTTTCCTCTTTATTATGTAAAGCGCCTTTTTCGCCGACGCAGTGTTGTGCGCGGGAAAGGCCTGTCTTTTAAGAGAGCATGGAAGCGAAAGGGGGAATTGCTGTGGATAATTTCAGAGAATGGCTGTCCGATAATCTCCGCTATATCCTTCTGGTGGTTGTGGGGATCATTGTGGTGGTTGCGCTGTTTATCGGCGTGCGGGCCCTTACCGGCTCCGGATCGGACAAGGGCGGATCAGCATCGTCCAATCAGACGAATTCAGAGTCTGACAATCAGCAGGCTTCCGGGAATCAAACAGAATCCGGCAACGCCTCTTCGGGCGCATTGGAGAAAGATGCGATTCCAGAGGTGAACGAGCTGGTGCAGGCTTATTATAAAGCGTTGGGGGATAAGGACATTGAGGCGCTTAAAGAAGTGGTGAAAGACCTGGATCCCGCAGAAGAGAGCAAGATTGCCAATACCAAATACATAGAGAGTTACGAGAACGTGGAAGTGTATACGGCGAAAGGAATGGAGGATGGAACCTACGTGGTTTTCGCCAGCTTTGCTTATAAGTGCGTGGATGTGGAGACTCCGGCTCCGGCTTTGAGTCAGCTGTATGTGGTGACGGATGAAGAAGGAAAATTATGGATTTCAGCGGACGCTGTGGTGGATCCGGACATTCAGGCGTATGTGAGTACGGTTATGAGTCAGGCGGATGTGATTCAGCTTCGCAATAATGTACAGGCCGCCTATGATCAGGCGCAGGCCGGGGATCCCCAGCTAAAGGCGTTTCTGGAGAGCTTAGGAGGCGAAGATTCCGGCACGCCGATGCCCCAGCCGGAGGAAAGCGCGTCGGAGAACAGCGTGACAGGGCAGCAGGATGCGACGGCTGCGTCCACAGAGGGCATGATGACGGCTATTGATGACTGTAATGTGCGCATAGCGGCGCAGTCCGGCACGGATATTGTGACCGTGGTGCCCGCAGGCGAGATGGTCAATGTGCTGGGCGAGGAAAACGGATGGGTGCAGATTGAATACGGCGGCATCGTAGGATATGTGTACCGGGATTTACTTCAGTAGAGGATGTTTTCAGAAAGTCATGGCGCGGTTGGCGCTGTGTTATAAAGTAAGAGAGGTCTGTGTCTGTGAATGGCGCAGGCCTTTTTCGTGGAGTAAGGGGGAATCAGCTCTGACGATAAAAATTTTTTATATAAAAAAACCTCCCATTTTATGCGGATT
>CAYOWU010000029.1:0-42503 GCA_964407765.1 uncultured Lachnospiraceae bacterium | reverse complement strand
TGTGGGAGGTCGGCTGCTCAACTAATGGGTAGCCTCCTACCCGATCGTTTTGGTTAAAAATGACAAAAACCATGTAAAAAATTACAGCTTTCACAAAACAGGATTTTCGTCTGTTATAGTAGAGTCAACAAAGAGATAAGGATTGAAGGAGGGAATATTTATGAAGAGACTATTAAAAAATGCTATGTTGATGTTCTTTACGCTGGCGCTGTTATGCGCCATGTGCCCGGTGGCTCCGTCCGCCGCGTCCACCAGGAAATGTTATACGATTGCAAGCGGAAACACGCCTGTCTATGGCAACACAGGTCTGACGCGAAAAATCGGGACCATATACGGCTCTGACCAGATTACAGTGAACACGGTGAAAAGCGCATACACCCATGTCACCTATCCGATTTCCGGAGGACGTACCAAGAGCGGGTATATCCGCACAAGCGCCATCCTGCTTGGCACAGGCGGCAATTCCTACAAGGCGAGGGCCAAAATGACCACCTACAAGAGGCCGGGAGGCGCGTCCTACGGCTATGTGTCGTCGGGGGACACGGTGACGGTTCTGGGCGCCAGCGGCAGCTACACGCAGGTCAAATATCCAGTCAGCGGCGGCTATAAATACGGCTTCATTACCACGGCCAACGCCAACAATTATGTGTACGGCTCCTCCGGCGGCGGGGTCAGCTACAGCTCCGTGGCCAATGGGACCTACGTGCTCTACTCTGGCGTGGCCAACAATAAAGTTCTGGATGTAAACGGCAACAGCTCCGCGGATGGGACGAACATCCATTTGTGGGAATCCAACGGCACGGCCGCGCAGAAATTCAATATAACCAAACAGTCCAATGGCTGGTATAAGATTGCCAACGTAAACGGCAAGGCGCTGGATGTAGACAAGGCTGAAAGAAAAAATGGCGCCAACGTAATTCAGTGGGGCTGGAGCGGCACGGAAAACCAGCAGTGGAAATTCGTATCGGCAGGCGGAGGCTATTACTACATCCAGAGCAGGCTGGGCTATTATCTGGACGTGAGCGGGGCCGGAACGGCCAACGGAACCAATATACAGATGTGGGAAAAAAATAACACCAACGCTCAGAAATGGAAGCTGGTCAGCGCAAGCAATTCCTCCGGTGGGGGAAAGACCTATTATGTGACGACGCAGGCGGGACTGCGTCTGCGGAAAAGCGCCTCTACGCTCAGTGCCACACTGACCACGATGCCTTATGGCGCCAGCGTCACTGTGTATTCCATCTCCAACGGATGGGCCAACCTGAGTTACAACGGTAAAAAAGGCTATGCCTCCGCAACCTATTTATCCACATCCAAACCGGCGGCCGGCAACACAAAATTAAGCTATGGGTTATATAAAAATTCTTCGGCGCGCATCTCTTGTGGATTCGATGGGTATACAACCACGGCGGGCAGGCATGAAGGCATTGACTTTGTTTGCTATAACGGGGCGGCTGTCTATTCGCTAACAGATGGGGAAGTTGTAAGAGTGGCGTACGGAAAGAATGGCTCAAGCGGATTGTCTACGATTGCGATTTATGACAATTCGGCAAACAAAACAGTTGTTTATTTGCATACAAATCCGGTGGTTTTAAAGGCCGGACAGCGCATTTCGAAAGGGCAGAAAATAGGAACCCAGGGATGGAGAGGCGTATCCAGCGTAAGCGGATCTCATACACATGTGGAAGTGAGGAATGGAAGGCAGGGATACGCAGCGAAAAGCGTAAAAGATTATAATTTAGAAAATCCGAATCCATCCGGGTACTGGTCGTCAAAAGGATATGTCGTACAGTAAGCCTTCCATATGAACGCCAAGAGCCAGGAAAACTGCATATGGTTTTCCTGGCTCGTTATGGGCATTTTTAGCATGGATCTGTCCAACCCCATGAACTGCATATACATGGCGACGAGGCGGAGGCCCGGGAGATTTTGGAACAGTTGGAGGAACATTTGAAAAAAGAATAACGGGCATTTGTTTACAGACAGCGTTCTGCGTGGGCAGGGCGCTGTTTTTCAGTATGGTTAAAAATGACAAGAATCATGCGAAAAATTACAGGATTCCCAAAACAGGCTCTTTTTCTGTTATAGTAGTGTCAGCAAAGAGATGAGGATTAGAGGAGGGAATGTTTTATGAAGAGATTGTTGAAAAATGCTTTGTTGATGTTCTTTACGCTGACTCTGTTATGCGCCATGTGCCCGGCGGCGCCGTCTGCCGCGTCCACCAGGAAGTGCTACACGATTACAAGCGGAAACACGCCTGTCTATGGCAATACAGGCCTGACGCGCAAGATCGGAACCATATACGGGTCTGACCAGATCACGGTGAATACGGTGAAAAGCGCTTATTGCTATGTCACCTATCCGATTTCCGGAGGACGCACCAAGAGCGGGTATATCCGTACAAGCGCCATCCTGCTTGGCACAGGCGGCAATTCCTACAAGGCGAGGGCCAAAATGACCACCTACAAGAGGCCGGGAGGCGCGTCCTACGGCTATGTGTCGTCGGGGGACACGGTGACGGTTCTGGGCGCCAGCGGCAGCTACACGCAGGTCAAATATCCGGTCAGCGGCGGCTACAAATACGCTTTCATTACCACAGCCAATGCCAACAATTATTTGTATGGATCCTCCAGCGCGGTTAATTACAGCAATGTAGCCAATGGAACGTATGTGCTCTACTCTGCAGTGGGGAGCAATAGAGTCCTTGACGTAAGCGGCGGCAGCTCCGCCGAAGGGACGAATATTCAGATTTGGGAATCCAACGGCACGGATGCGCAGAAATATAACATAAGCAAACAGTCAAACGGTTGGTACAGGATTGCCAACGTAAACGGCAGGGCTTTGGATGTGGACAAGGCTGAAAGAAGAAACGGTGCCAATGTGATTCAGTGGGGCTGGAGCGGCGCGGAAAACCAGCAGTGGAAATTCGTGTACGCAGGAGGCGGCTATTACTACATCCAGAGCAGGCTGGGCTATTATCTGGACGTGAGCGGGGCCGGAACCGCCAACGGAACCAACGTGCAGATCTGGGAAAAAAATAATACCAATGCACAGAAATGGAAGCTGGTTAGCGCAGGCAATTCTTCTGGCGAAGCGCAGACTCCGGCAACGGCCGGTGTGTCTTATGCGCCGTATAGAGGCGTAAGCTATACCGATAAAGGTTTGAGCGCAGCCCGCGTGCAGGCTTTAAATAAAGCGAAGCAGATGGTGACGATTCAGTGGAAAGCGCCCTGCGATTTTCCCACATGGGCTTCTAAGGGAGGGGTATTCAACAGGGCCACAGCCACCGACGGGTCATCCGCGGCAAAATTTGTCAAGGGGAAGACTTATACAGGCGTGCCTTATTCCATGACCAATCACAGCTACGATGACGTTGCATGGGCGAATCTCTTAAGGCGGGGAATCACCCAAAGTTCCATGACGGCTCGGTTTTCAAACTATCCGGTCAAAGGCACGGCTAAAGGAATGGATTGCAGTTACTTTGTATACGAAGCCATCAAAAGCGCGGTAGGCTCCGGCAGGATTTCCTATCAGGTTACAGGCACGATGATGAAGAGCTCGTATTATAAAAAGATTGCACGCAGCCGCATGAAACCGGGGGATATTTTTTTATCGACAGGGCATGTGATGATGTATGTGGGAAAAGTTGGAAATCAATATGCCGTTTTTGAAGCGGACGCCGAGGACTCCAAATGCTCTTACAATGTGTATTCAGAAAATTATATCAAGCGTTACGGATGTTACAAATATACAGGGTTTAGCGATTAACCTTTGATATTGTTATATAGATGGCGATTAATTATCGCCATCTGCGCCGAGCGCGGTCGCTTTGCGGCATATACATATTCGTGCGAGTGCGCATCCCCCGGAGGGTCTATATATCTGGCAATTATTTAATGCCGGATATATAGAAAAGGTAAATTCGAAAATTTTAGAGAAATATGTGCTCCAGGGGCCTGGAAAACTCCATACGGTTTCCTTGGCCCCTGGCCTTTTAGCGCGACATCCAAAAAAATTCCAAAAAAAACTGCCCACAAAAGATGCCACATCTTGTCGGGGAATGCAAAGTAAAGGTATAATTAGAAAAGGAAAAATGAGGAAAGGAATCTATGGCATTGGATCTGAATATTACATACGATGCATTGACGGACAAAGGCGGGCGCGCGGTAAATGAAGATTCTCTGGACATTTCCGTTGCGCCCATGCATCAGAGCTTTGTCCTGTGCGACGGACTGGGCGGGCATGGAAGCGGCGATGTGGCGTCGCGGCTGGTGGCGCAAAAAGTCCGGGAGTCCCTGGAAGGCGCGGGGACGCTAAAAGAGAGCTTTCTGTATGCGCAAGAGGCTCTGCTTCTTAAGCAGGAACGGGAGCATGCGGGGGCTTCCATGAAGACGACGGCGGCGGTTCTGGATATCCGGGAAAATGTGGCCACGTTCGCCCATGTGGGAGACTCCAGAATCTATTATTTTGAAAAATCCAAATATATCCTGCGCAGCCAGGATCACAGCATTCCGCAGATGCTGGTGAAACGGGGAGACATTCGGGAAAAAGACATTCGCCGCCATGAGGATCGGAACCGGCTGCTGCGGGTGATGGGGACAAAGGGAGAAGAGCTTAAATGCGAGATTTCAGCGCCCATCGCCGTGACCGGCCAGACCAGTTTTTTGCTGTGCAGCGACGGATTCTGGGAGCTTGTGGACGAAAGGCGGATGTGCAGAACTTTAAGAAAGTCAAAAACCCCCCGGGAATGGCTGCAGAGCATGGAGAAAATTGTGCTGAAAAACGGAAAGGGAACGAATATGGACAATTATTCCGCCATCGCCGTGTTTGTGAGAGGTGAAAAAAGAAGATGATTGCAAGGTGTAACAAAGGGCATTGGTATGACGCCAGCGTGAACAAAGAGTGTCCCCACTGCAAAAGGGAGGGCGAGCGGCTGGGCATACAGTTAAACGATGTGGAAGAGGATGATAAGACAATTTCCCTGGCGGATGTGGACGAGTCGCTGGGGGCAAAGCTTGAGAGCATCCAGAAGGATATCGCCGCGGTTGAGGTAAACGCCGGATTGCCTGCCGAAGACGACGACAAGACAATCGCCTTCGGCTTTTGGGGCGTCACAAAAACTGCCCCAGTTGTGGGATGGCTTATCTGCATGAACGGTGAAGAGCGGGGGAAGGATTACCGCCTCCACGCGGGCAAAAATTTTATCGGGCGCGGCAATTCCATGGACGTATGGCTGGTGGACGACAAAAGCGTGGCCAGGGATAAGCACTGTTCCGTCACCTACGACCCCAAAGGAAATGCCTTCTATGTGTCCAGCGAAAAGGGAAATCCAGTCTATCTAAACGGCGAGGCGCTGGATTCCTCTTCGCGGCTTCAGGAGGACGATGAGATTGTCGTGGGAGCGACCAGGCTGGCATTTGTGCCGTTTTGCAGGGAGGAGAGGACATGGGAAAAAGAATAATTTACATATGGGCGGCCATCTGTCTGCTGGCGGCGGCGCCGGTCCGCGCGGCGGCTGTGAAATCGCCCTATCTGGCGGAGCAGGCGCAGGGAAAAGCGCCCAATGTGACGGTTTATATGACAGGCTCCCAGATTAAAGAGTCGTCAGCGGTTTCCGGGAAAATCGGCGACATTGCGCTGGAGCAAAACGGCGACGCCATGCCTTTTGACCAGAGCGGGAAAAAAATTTCCTACATCATTTTGATGGACAACTCCGGCTCGGTGAATCAGGCGCAGTTCGACCAGGCGAAAGCCCAGCTGATCCAGATGCGCCAGTCCCTGCGAAAAGGGGATTCCATGACCCTTTACACGGTGGGGACAAACAGCCCGGAAGGAGAAAAAACGAAGATCTTTTCCAGCCGGGTGAAAAAGGGGGATAAGAGCCGGGATGGGGACTGCGCGAAAATCAGCGCCATTTCGTACATGAACACGAAAGAGAGCATGACCGTTTTGTACCGCTCCTTAAACGAAGTCCTCCACGAGCAGGCCTCTCCGAAAGTCCGCACCGTAGTTTTGCTGATTACGGACGGGCAGGACGACTCCAAGGGCAAGGACATCGACAATGTGTCCACGGCCAACACAGTGCGGGACGCGTCGGTTCCGGTATACGGCGTTATCCTGGCCAATAAATCCGGCAAGGAAGACGAAAAAATGTCCTATACCAAGAACCAGATTCTGGCCGAGAAGAACTGCCGCGGCTACTATGCGGACTGCAGCGTCAGCCCTTCGGCGGAAGGCGTGCAGGCTGCCTTTGCAGAAATCCAGCAGCTTTTGATGAAAGACAGCTACGTGGTGAGCTTAAGCGCGGCCACCAACCGGACGGCGGGGCGCGGCCTGCTCGCCCTGGAGGCGGATAAAACCTCCGTGGACCCGGTTACGATGGACTACTCGGATTATGAAGAGGACGCAGAAGGCCCGCAGATTGCGGGAAACGTGGAGAAAACCAGCAAGAACGCGGTGGCGTTCAGCCTTCAGGATTCCAATGGGGTCAACGTCCAGGACGCCAGGGACAAGTCCCATTACATCATCCAGACGAAATCCGGCGACGGCAAGGGCAAAAGCTGGCCCATCGCCTCCGTCAGCGTAAAAGAAGAGGGCATGGACGTTATGGTCACGCTGACCACAAAGGACGACCTTTTCACAGAAGATTATGTCTTAAAATGCAGCGGCATACGGGACAATTCCCAGAATGCCAACGCCATGAACGAATCTTTGGAATTTAAGGTCAAAGACGGCGTGGATCCGAAGAAGGCGGCCTTAAAAAATGCAGTCCGGGATTACTGGTGGACGGTTCTGGTGGCTTTGGTGGCCCTCTTGGGCATTCTCATAATCCGGGCGGTGCAGAAGAAGAAAACAGAGGTTGTGCAGGTGGATCCGGATGATCTGGTGAAAGCGGACACGAAAAAAATCTGGCTGACCATCACAGACCGCTCCGGCGCCATCAAAGATGTGGAATGGGAGGTGGAGGGGAGCTTATTCATAGGACGCTCCGACATCTGCAATATTTATTTTGACGACGACCGTCTCTCAAAGCAGCATTTTGTCATAGAAGTCACGAAGATGGGGTGTTATCTGGAGGATCTGCAGTCCACCAACGGAACCTTTGTCAACGGCGTGAAAATCGCCAACCGCAGAATGCTTCTGGACGGGGATAAGATTACGGCCGGACGGGAAACCTTCGTATTCCATGTGCCGAAAAATGGCCCGGCGCTGGATATTGAGGAATCATAAGAGGAAAGGAGAAAAAAATGAAGCGATGTCCCAACTGTTTTTCTTCCGGAACCATGGGGAAGGGAAAGTGTACCGTCTGCGGATTTTCTGAAAGTACACAGCGGGATAATCGTGCGCTGCCGGCAGGGACAATCCTGTGCCAGAGGTACATGCTGGGGCGCGTTTTGGGCATGGGGGGATTCGGCATTACCTATGTGGCGTATGACCAGACGCTGCAGAGGCGGCTGGCCGTGAAGGAATATTTTCCGTCCGAGTGGGCCATGCGCGCAGGCAGGGGGAATCAGATCATCCCCAACAGCCAGTCCCAAAAGGAAGTGTACTGGCGGGGCAAAGAAGTGTTTATGAACGAGGCGAAGGTCTTAAGCAAGCTTCTGGACGTGCCGGGCATTGTGGACGTGCTGGATTTTTTCCAGGCAAACGGCACCGCCTATATGGTAATGAACTTGCTGGAAGGCGTCACGTTAAGCGGCTACCTAAGAGGCTTGGGCCGCGGAAGGATGCCGTGGAAAGAGGCAAATAAGATTATCCGGGACGCGGCGATGGCTCTGAAGCAGGTGCACGAAAAAAATATGCTCCACAGAGACGTCGGTCCGGACAACATCATGATGGACCGCGCCAGGAGAATATATTTGATTGACTTTGGCGCCACCCGGATTTATGCCAAGAATTCCGAGAAGAGCATGTCGGTCATGCTAAAGCCCGGATTTACGCCGATCGAGCAGTATTCACGAACCGGGAACCAGGGGCCCTGGACCGATGTCTATGCGCTGGCCGCCACTTACTACTATCTGGTCACGGGGAAAAAGCCGCCGGAGGCGCCGGACCGGGTGATCGGGACTCCGCTTTTATATCTCACCCAGTGCGTTCCCGGCATTCCCGAAACCATCAGCCGGGCCGTGGACCATGCCCTGACGGTACAGTGGCGCGGGCGAACCCAAAACGTGGACGAATTTTTAAGGGAAATGGGGTTGCTTCGAAAGCCGATGGTTGAAATGCACCTGGACGGGCATTGGAAGCGGTTTCCTTTTGACGGAAAAAACGCCTTTACCGTAGGCAGAATCCCGGAAAAAAATACGATGGCCCTGGAGGACAGCCAGGTTAGCGCCGTTCACTGTAAGATTCAGTATGACCCGTCGGCGGAAGGCTTTCTGGTGGAAAATTATTCGGGGAACCGCACTTACACAAGCCGGGGCGTTCTGGAGAAAGGACAGAGCGCACAGCTGAAAAAAGGTGAGTGGATTTACATACAGACGGCAAAGAATCGGTATATATTTTATATGGAGGTAGAATAAAGACGCATGTTGTTTGGAAGGAAGAAAAAAAGGGCTGCGGTTCCAAGTCGGACAGAGGAACTGGAACAGGGCGGCGCAGCGGGGCCAACGGACAGAATTGTGCGTAAGGTTCCGACGCTGACCACAATGGCCCGCAGCGTAACCGGAAACAGGGAATACCAGCAGGACAACCTGTTTGTATCCGAGAGCAAAAAGCTGGCGGCCAACAAAAAGACCCGGATACTGGCGGTGGTGTGTGACGGGATGGGCGGGATGGCCGACGGCGGCAGGGCCAGCGAGACGGCCATTCAGATGATGGTCCGGGGATTTCAGCAGGTGGAGCGGCTGCCGCAGCTGGACATTCCCGCCTTTTTCCGGCAGGGGATTTACGCCATCGACAAAACCATCGCCACTTTTCCCAAAGAAGAGGGGAAAGGCTCCGGCACCACTATGGTGGCCTGCATTGTGGAAAATAGCCAGCTGTACTGGGCGTCGGTGGGAGACAGCCGGATTTATATCATCCGGGGAAATGAAATCCAGCAGGTGACCAGGGATCACAACTATGAGCTGCGCCTCCGGTCGATGATCAAGGCCGGCCAGATCACCCAGGAAGAATTTATGGCCGCCCGCCACAAAGAGGCGCTGATCAGCTTTCTGGGCATGGGAAATATTTCCCTGATGGATATCAACACAACGCCTTTTGAGATGCAGCTGGGGGATGTGGTTATGCTCTGCAGCGACGGGATCACCAAGACGCTGCCGGACGCGCAGATCCGCCGGATCATCACAGCGGACGCGGTGAAGCCGGAGAAAAAGGCGGAGGCGCTGATTCAAGCGGCTATCCACGCAAACACTCATTCCCAGGATAACACTTCTGTGGCGCTGATTTGCTACCAGGAAAAGGACATCCGGGACAAAAGCTGATAAAAAATATTGGTTAAAGAAAGGAAGCATTGCCATGAATTTATGCAGATGTGAGAAAGGACATTTTTATGACAAAGAGAAATACGCGACTTGCCCCCATTGCGCTGGGGGAAGCGCCGCGGACAGCCGCCTGACGGAGGCTTTCACGGAAGACGTCACTGCGCCGATAACGCAGCCAAACGCCCAGGGAGGATTTGGAGGAGACTTTGGGGGAGGTTTTCCCGCGCCGTCGATGGAGAACACGGAAGACTACGCTTTGGATGACTTGCCGGTGCCGGGGGAACTGGCGGATGATAAGACCATCGCCAACTACGGTTCTTTTGATGGGCCGACGGAGCCCCTGCCCCCCGTGACGCCCTTCCAGAACCAGCAGCAGTTCCATAACCAGCCGACATCGTTCGATCAGCTGAAAACCCAGCCGATGCTTGATCTGGGCGGCATAGACGACGGCCACACCATCGGCTTTTATGACGATTTTTTTGAGCCTGGGGTTCCCGTCCTGAAAACGGACACTCCCACAAAAGGCCCGATGCCGATACCAACTTCGGCCTCGGCCCCGGCGCCGGCTCCCAGTAGGGTAAGCACGCCCTGCGTGGGCTGGCTCATTGCGTTGTGCGGCAGTCATATCGGCCAGGACTTCCGCCTGAAAGTGGGTAAGAATTTCGTCGGACGCGCCAGCCATATGGACGTGGCCCTGACGGAAGACATGAGTGTGTCCAGGGACCGCCACGCCATCGTGGTGTACGAGCCGAAGGCCCATTTGTACCTGGTGCAGCCAGGGGAATCCAGCAGCCTAGTGTATAAAAACGACGAAGTGGTGCTGACGCCCATGAAGCTGGAAGCCTACGACGTAGTTACCGTAGGCGACGTGAACCTTCTGTTCATGCCGTTGTGCGGGGCGCGGTTCAACTGGGGCGACCTTTTGAGGAAGAGAAAAATAGATGAGTAAATACATGCGAGGGGAAAGATTATGGAGCGTTATGCCAAGGAATTTCGAGGCTTTGGCGGATTTCTGATTCTGCTGAACGCAATCAGCTTTTTTTTTCCGCTTACCGAGCGCAGCCAGGATGGCTACGCCGCCCTGCAATGGTCCCAATTTGACTATGTAAAATCCGCATTTGCCCATACGTTGCCCTACACAGGGGAAAAGGCGGTTTCCGCCACCGGTGCGCAGCTGGCGCTGGTTTTCGGTTGTATGCTTCTGCCGCTGCTTCTGTCGCTGGCCGCCGGCCTCTGGGGAATCTTCGGCAGTCCCAGACAGTGGGGCAGCAGCGCGCTGACCTTTATCGCTCTGATTTTGTATGTCACGCTTGGCGCAGCGCTTTCCAGTCTTTGGCCGGAAGCGCAGCTGGGCCAGACGTATCAGGCGGGAATCTCCGCCACGGCCAGCATCGCAGTCTCCGGCTGCAGCGCGGTGGCGGCCGTGCTCGCCATCGTCAGCGCGCCGAGGCAAATAAAGAAGGTGGAGAAAAAGATTCCGCAGGTGCAAGAGATCAAGCGGCAGCAGGCCGAAGCCAGATACAGCATTATCAGCCAGGAAGCAAAAGAGGAACCGAAAAAGGAATATACGCCCGGAAATCCCCGCGGCGTGATGGTGGGCCTGGCCGGCATCTATAAAGGCGCGGAAATACCCATGCCGGACGGAGAATTTATCACGCTGGGCCGGCAGAATGACAACCATCTGATTTTCGAGGGACAGGGAAAAGTCAGCCGCAGCCACTGCAAGATTAAATGGGATGCATCCGGCAAAAAATACATAATCTGTGACTATTCCAGCGCCGGGAGCTTCGTCAACGGCTCCCAGGACTGCCTGCCCCAAAATCTGGAGCTGATGCTGGAGCCGGGATCCGTGGTGGCCATCGGAGATGAGGCCAACACATTCCGTCTGGAATAAAGAGGAGTAGGAAATATGGCAAGTGAATTATGCATGAATTGTTTTAGTGTGAAAGGACCCTACGAAGTGTGCCCCTACTGCGGCTATGTGGAGGGAACGCCCCCGAAGCAGCCCCATTATCTGACTCCCGGAACTCTTTTAAAAAACCTGATCGTGGGAACGGTCATCGGAGTGGGCGGCTTTGGAATCACCTATAAATGCTACGACTCCACGCTGGGCATCATCAAGGCGGTGAAAGAATTTTACATCGTCGGGCTGGTGAACCGCGCCCCGGGGGAACGGCGCGTGGGGCTTCTGTCGGGCGACAAGGCCGGGCAGTACAAAGAGAGGCTGGAGCGTTTTCATATGGAAGCGCAGAGCGCGGCGCAGTTCGGCAAGGCGAAGGACATTGTCAATGTCTACGATTACTTCGAGGAAAACGGCACCGCCTATATGGTTATGGAGTACATCGATGGCGTGCTGCTGAAGGATTATCTGGAAAAACAAGGTCCCATGGAGCCGGAGGCGGCGCTTGGCGCCATCATGCCGATTATGGAGGCGGTAAAAAAGATACACAGCAAGGGCATCATCCACCGGGACGTAAGCCCGGACAATATCTTTATCGCCAACGAAGAGTCCATCAAGCTCTTCGATTTCGGCGCGGCGCAGCTCAATGACACGAAGACCGGGATGGCGGCGGAGCCGGTGATCAAGGTAGGCTATTCTCCCTTGGAACAGTATAGAAACGCCAACCGCCAGGGATTTTACACCGACGTTTACGCGGTGGGGGCGATTCTGTACCAGATGCTCACAGGCGTGGCCCCCATCGAGTCCACAGAACGGGAATTTAAGGACAGGCTGAAGTCGCCCCGGGAGGCCGGCGTGCAGATCAGCGCCAACGTGGACCGGGCCATCATGGAAGCCTTGGCCGTGCGGCCGGAGCTCCGCTTCCAGGGGATTCAGCAGTTCCAGGACGCGCTGCTGAACAAGCGCATCGCCGAATATCCCAAAGAAAAGCTGCGCAGGAAGAAAAGAAAGCGTTACGCCGTTATCGGCTTTTCCGCCACGCTGGCCGTGGCTGTGGGCGTGGCGGTGGGGCTGTACGGTACCGTCTTAAAGCCCAAAGACCGCATTTTCCGTTCCACCATCGACGAGCCGGTCAAAATCGCCGTTTGGGTGGAAAATAAAGACCAGAAGGATCAGATCGAGGAGCTGACCAAGAGCGGGTTTAAGAAAGGGAAAAATTCAGAAGAGGACGAAGACCTCCGGGAGATGCAGCGGCAGAATGAGAACGTGGAAGTGGAGGTGGCGGTGAAGCCCGACATGGAAGCGGCGCTTGAAGAGGCCGGCAAAGACAAGAAGGCGCCTCTGCCCAATATGTTCCTGACGGATCATGTCTCCAACGTGGACGATTACAGCCTCGTTTCGCTGGAGGACAATTACAATCGGCTGGATCTGGAGAAATACGTGTTTATGTCCGATTACGCAAAAGATTTTCCCGGGATGAAAGAGATGCCCACAGGCGTGGACACGCTGCTTTTGTACGCCAGCGAGATCGGCTATTACAAGTCCAACCGGCTGGACTCCTCCACCGTTCAGGCTTCCGATAAAGAGAGCAAGATACAGACGGTGGAGCTGGATGGCGTTTTCACCGGGGAAGAAACCATGGAGGGCAGCTATCTGCACCGGGGCCGGGCCAATGTCCTGGACAACGCGCTGGGCCGTGCGCTTCTTTTGCAGCAGCCAGACTGGCGGCAGACGTTTACGGGCGAAAAGCTTCCGAATGCGGAGATGCTCGCCGCGCTTGGCAGCGTCCAGAGATTCAGAAACACAGCCGCGGCGCCGGAATTTAAGCTGAACTGCGCCGTGGACGAAGACGGGCGGATTATAGTGGAAGAGAAGCCGAAGGACAAAATCTACGGCAGCAACGTTTTAGCCGGCGTGGCTTTCCGCAAGAAGATGAACCAGGCGGCGGATCGGGGGCGGGAGGGCCAGGCCAAATACGCCAATCCCGTCACCGACTATAAAACCTACGTCGTCACCCACGAGGGCAGGATGATCGTCGCCTATGCGGAACGCTACGCGATCACCACCGAGGGCAGCGAAGAACAGCAGACCGCCTGTATGCGCCTTTTGTGGGTCATGCAGCAGGAAGTGGGGCAGGCGAAGAAGACAGGAAACATCTTAAGTGCATACCCCATATGGAAAGCGTCCTTTGAGCAGTTTTCGTCCTACAACGCGGGCTACGGGCACTTTATCGAGATGGAAAAAGAAAACTATCCGTGCATCCTGATTGGCCGGGAAAGCGGCCAGGCGCAGAAGTTCGTGGACGGACTGAACGGCCGGGAGAATGAAAAAGAATTGCAGGCATACAGTGAAGAATATGCCAATACAAAGAAAAATAAAAAATGAAGCAGAAGAAGAAAAGAAACAGATGGAAAAAAATCATGACGCTGCTTTTGTCGGCGGCCATGCTGGCGCCTGCGGCGCCGGGCGCGGCCTATGCGTCGGAAAACCCCAACGACAGCCAGATTCTCGAATACGGAGTCCCTGAGGACGCTGGGAGTGAAGAGCCGGGCGCCCTGGCCGATGAAGGAAACGGACATGACGTTAAATGGAATTATCGCAAGCTATCAGGCAATGAGCAGGAAATCATAGCGACACGTCCCGGGAGTCTACTTGTAATCGGCGTGACGCTCCTGTATCTTACCATACAGGTAGATCCGGACGTAGAGCCCCCGGTCACTGTTTTAAAGGACGATGTGGCTCTCTCCCAGAACAATGAATGGGGAATCGAATACAAAATCATATACTGCAAGGCCGACCCGGATGGCGAACCGATGGGGGATTGGAAAGAAGAGCCTCCCACAGAGCCGGGCGCGTACAAAGTCCGCGTAGTCTTCGGAGGCGAAGAGGGGCCATATCTGGAAAGGGATTATCTGCTCCGGCATGACCATGAATGGCTCTGTATTAAAATTTCAGACTCCACCCAGAGAATTATAGCGCTCTGCATGGCCTCCGGCTGTCCGCTTTCCGGAAGCCAGACGATTACACTGCAGGTGACGGACGGCGCCAAGCGCAGAGGCGTTGTCTTGGCAAATGGGGAGGAGCTGCCCCCCGACAACGATTTGGAGATTCCATACGAAATAAAATATTACAAAACCGACCCGGAAACAGGAGGTTTGGCAGAGTGGAAAGGAAGCGCTCCGCCTCAAGCTCCGGGCAGCTACCAGGCGCGTGCCATATTCGCAGGCCGGGAGGAGCTGTATCTGAAAGAGGATTACAGCATAGAGCCGCACATACATCGATGGAACTACGGGGAGCTTCCATCCGACGGAAGCGCAGACGGCTTGCTCATTTGCCGCGGGAATGCGTACGATGCGGATTGCCCCATATCTCTAGATCTGGCCTTAAAGGCGGAGCCGGAAAACGAAAGGGCCATGCTCCTGGCCAATGGAAAGCAGCTGCCCCATGAAAATGTGCTGGGGATAGAATACGAAATCCAATACTATCAAGAAGGGGAGCCGGCTGGAGCAGAAGAAAACCCGCCTACAGAGCCAGGCGAATACCAAGTCCGCGCCATATTCGGGGGAGACGCGGCCCATTATCTGGAAGCGGATTATTTCGTACACGGACACAAATGGAAATATAAAAAAACCGAGTCAGGGCTAACAGCGACATGCATCGGAAATGAGAACGGAAGCGTCTGTGATATATCTGGGAGCGTGAGTCTGGCTTTAAAGGTGGAATCTGAAAATAAGGTCCAGGTTTTGGCCAATGGAGAGCGGCTGCTCCATGAAAATGCGTTTGGGATAGAATACGAAATAAAATACCTTAAAGGAGAGGCGCCGGTTGGAACAGAAGAAAACCTGCCCACTGTGCCGGGCGAATACAAAGTCCGCGCAATTTTCGGAGACGACGAGGCAAATTATTTAGAGGCGGATTACCGGATCGCGCATAAGTGCAGCTGGGAAGTAGAAAAGGTAAATGACAAAACCATAAAAGCAATCTGCACAGGCGCAGGGGAGTGCGACAAAGGCGCAGAGGCCGAATTCACCCTGACTGTCAAAGACAGTACATTTAACGGGAAAAATCAGAACAGCTTGGCAAAGATTTCAGTGAAAAATGAAAATGACCCCAAGACGCAGGCCGCGCTGAAAGCTCTGGAAGAACAGGGAATCAGCACAACCCTCAAGTATTACAAGGATGCTAGCGGAAAACCCGACGTTTCAACAAATACTCTAAATACTCTCAAAGATGCGGGAACCTACCATGTCCAGATGACTGTTGGGCAGGAAACGGTATCCGATACGATTACGATTACGCAGGCCAAAAAGACATCGAATGGGAATGTGAAAATGGTCAGCTACGCATACGGTTCCGGCGAGGCGAAGGCGCCATCCCTGTCCGGAGTGAAAGGAAAAATAAAGGGAACAGTCGAATGGCATTATTACAAGGGCAAAACGGAACAAAAAGTATCCAAGTTCAGTTCGACATGCTTAAATACAGGAACATACACCGTTTCAGCCAGATATATGTTAGCAGGTGAGGGAAACTATTACTACGAGACGAAAGCGGCAGCCTTTAAAGTAGCTCAAGGCACGCGCAGCGGGATAACGGTTAAAATGGGCAGCTACGGCCTGAAATGCAGGACAGCTAAGAGGCCGTCGCCTGGCTTAAATAGGAGATTGGATGGAAATGCCAAGGTTACCTATTATTATAGCACGAAAAAAGCAACGAAAGGGAGCAAGGTCTGGGATAAGACATCAATCAGGAAACCAGGCGTTTACTACATGTACGCAGTCATCCACGATATAAAATCCAATTATAAACCATACACGACCCCGCTGAAAAAAATCACTGTATATGCAGAGCATAATTGGAAAGATATGCCTAAATCGCTTTTTTCACATGCAATAATAAAGAAAGGGATAAAGTGCGCTCTCTGCGGCGAAAAGAAAACGGTAAAGCTGCCGAAGAAAGAAGTGTCACTGGTGATTGGAAAATCGATGTGGCTAAACGGCAAAAATGGCAATGGTTGTGAGTTCGCATTAGGCAAATCGGCGAAGGTAAATAAGGCTTACTTTACTTTAAGCAAAAAAGGAAGGATCACGACAAAAGCAAATCCGGCTTATTATAAATCCATGCCGAAATCTGTACCGGTGAAAGTAACAGTCTGTGGCAAGACTTATGCCATGAAAGTGAAATTGGAAATTCCAGCGCCGAAAGTAACTATAGTTCCCAAAGAAGTTAATCCAGCCAGAGGAGAGGGATATTATCGGTTTGAATTCCATTATAATGTTCCTGGCGCGGATCGCGTAAAAGTTGAGATGGATAAAGCGACGAAAACGGGCGCAATCAGTAAGTATTTGGATCAAAACGTCAGAGATCCACGGCCGACAACCCCTCCCTATATAAATTTAGCGAAAAGTTTATTAACTCAGTTGGGCAATAAAGTGACGTTTAGGATTACGGCTCATTATGGAAAGAACAAATCGAACACCATCAAGAAAACTATACTAGTAAACTAAGCGGGAAATACCTGTTATATAATTGAGGGTACACATAACGAATATACAAACACGGGAAAGGAGCAAGAGTGAAGCAAATGAAACATAACAACAATCAGGGAAACAGATGGAAAAAGATCATGGCGCTGCTTTTGTCGGCGGCAATGCTGGCGCCTGCGGCGCCGGGGGCGGTCTATGCGTCGGAAAATCCCAACGACGGCCAGATTCTCGAATACGGAGTCCCCGAGGACGCTGGGAGTGAAGAGCCGGGAGCTCTGGCCGATGAAGGAAACGGGAGCAATGACGGAAATGAAGAAAACAAACATGAGCACAACTGGAGTTATCAGAGAGTTTCAGAGAATGGGCAGGAAATAATCACAGCATCCTGCAATCAGGTATCCGGGTGTTCGCTTTCCGGAAACCAGGTGCGCCTTACGATGCAGGTAAATCCGGATGCAGAGTCCCCGGTCACTGTTTTAAAAGATGGCGAAGAAACTCTTTCCCAGAACAATGCATGGGGAATCCAATACAAAATCGAATACTATAAAAGCAACTCAGAAAATGGAACCCTAGAAGTAGTGGGAACGGAAGACGCTCCTCCCACAGAGCCGGGCGCGTACAAAGTCCACGCAATCTTCGGAGGCGAAGAGGGTCCATATTTGGAAGCGGATTATTTGGTACATGGCCATAGATGGAAATATGAGAAAACAGAGGCAGGGATGACGGCGACATGCAGCGGCAACGAGGACGGAAGCGTCTGTGATGTACCTGGGAGCAGCGTGAGTTTGACTTTAAAGGTGGAATCTGAGAATAAAGTCCAGGTTCTTGCCAATGGGGCTCAGTTGTTGTCTGAGAATGCGTTTGGAATCTCATATGAAATCCAATACCTTAAAGGAGAGGAATTGGCTGGAACAGGAGAAAAACCGCCCACAGAGCTAGGCGAATACAAAGTCCGCGCCATATTCGGAGGCAACGAGGCAAATTATTTAGAGGCGGACTATCGGATTGAGCATAAGTGTGACTGGCAAATAAAAAAGGAAAATGACAAAACCATAAAAGCAATCTGCACAGGCGCAGGGGAGTGCGAAAAAGGAGCAGAGGTCGAGTTCACCCTGACTGTCAATGCCAAAAACAATACAACTACATTTAATGGGGAAGAGCAAAAAGGCCTGGCAAATATTTCAGTGAAAAATGAAAATGACCCCAAGACGCAGGCCGCGCTAAAAGCTCTGGAAGAACAGGGAATCAGCAGAACGCTTAATTATTACAAGGATAACAACGGAAAACCCGGCGATCCAACAGATACGCTCAAAGACGCGGGAACCTACCATGTCCAGATGGCCGTTGGGCAGGAAATGGTATCCGATACGATTAAGATTACACAGGCCAGAAAGACATCTAATGCGAAAGTGAAGATGGCCAGCTACGCATACGGCTCTGGCAAAGCAAAGGCGCCAGCCCTGTCCGGTGTGAAAGGAAAAATAAAGGAAACAGAATGGAATTATTACAAGGGCAAAATGAAACAGGAAGTATCCGAGTTCAGTTCAACATGCTTAAATACAGGAACATACACCGTTTCAGGCAGATATACGTTAGAAGGCGAGGAAAACTATTACTATGAGACAAAAACAACAACCTTTAAGGTAACCCAAGGCACACGCAGCGGGATAACGGTTAAAATGGCCAACTACGGCCTGAAATGTAAGGAAGCTAAAAGGCCGTCGCCTAGCTTAAATAAGAAATTGGACAAGAATGCCGAGGTTACTTATTATTATAATAAGACAAAAACAACGAAAACTAAGGGACGCAATAACTGGGATAAGAAGCCGATCAAGAAGAAACCAGGCGTTTACTACATGTACGCAGTTATCCGTGATAAAAAATCCAATTATAAACCATACACGACCCTGCCGAAACAAATCACTGTATATGCAGATCATAATTGGAAAGATATGCCTAAGAATCTTTCTTCAAATAAAATAACAAAGGCAAAGATAAAATGCGCTGTCTGTGGCGAAAAGAAGACGGTAAAATTGCCGAAGAAGGAAGCGTCACTGGTGATTGGAAAATCGATGTGGCTAAACGGCAAAAATGGAAATGGCTGTGAGTTCACATTAGGCAAATCGGCGAAAGTAAATAAGGCTTACTTCACTTTAAGCAAAAAAGGAAAGATCACGACAAAAGAAAATCCGGCTTATTATAGCGCCATGCCGAAATCGGTACCGGTAAAAGTAACAGCCTATGGCAAGACTTATGCCATGAAAGTGAACCTGAAAATCCCGTCGCTGAAGGAGAACGATGTAAAGATAAATTACAGTAATGTCACGGTGGGCGGCGTTGCCGGGAAGAGGTTTGTATTCCAGTATAATATTCCATACGCGACGAAGATGACAGTTCGGATTAAGAACGAAAAAGGGCAGACAGAGGCTATCAATTCTTATTTTGATAAATATTTCAGCAATCCGAGGCCTGCAGGAACGCCCTTCATAAACTTGTCGGACAGTTTGCTGGCCAGTATGGGCAATCAAGTGATTTTTGAGATTACGGCTCATTATGGAAATAATAAATCAGATGTCTTAAGGAAAAAATTATAACAGTAAACTAAGAGGCACTGAGTTCAAGGAAAGGAAATAGCAAATATGAAATTATGCATGGGCTGTATGGAGCAAATAGAGGATCATCTGACAACCTGCCCGCACTGTGGTTTCAACGAAACCACGCTGCGGCAGGAGTCCTACTATCTGGATCCGGGCACAATCATCGGCGGCAGGTATATCCTTGGACGGGTATTGACTTACGGCGGCCACACAGTTTCCTATCTGGGGATGGACGCGAAGGCCAACCGGAAGGTAATCGTAAAAGAATATCTGCCCAGCGACTTTTCCACCCGGTCCGCCGGAGAAAAGGACGTGACCATATATTCAGGCGACGGGCAGACCCAGTTTGAGCGGGGCCTGACCAATTTCCTCAACGAAGCCAACCGGATTCAGCATTTAAGCGACCCGGAGGGCATCGCGCAGATTTACGACTGTATAGCGGAAAACGACACCGGCTATGTGATTTCCGAATATGTAAAAGGCCGGACGCTGAAAGAGGAGCTGGATTCCGGCAAGAAATATTCCGTTAAGGAGGCCAAGGCTTTTCTCAAGAAAATCTTAAGGGGCCTGGCCCAGGTGCACAAACTAAACATCGTCCACTGCGACATTTCGCCGGAGACGATCATGATTACCGCGTCCGGGGAGATTAAGCTTCTGGACTTCGGGGCGACCCGCTATGTGACCACGGCTAATTCCAAGAGCCTGTCCATCATTCTGAAGAGGGGCTACGCGCCGGAAGAGCAGTACCGCAGCCGCGGCGTGCGGGGCCCCTGGACGGATGTCTATGCGCTGGGGGCGGTCATGTACCGGATGATTACCGGCCTTGTGCCCCAGGAGTCGGTGGAGCGGGTGCTGTCGGACGAATTAAAGGAGCCGTCCAAGCTGGGCGTGGACATACCGGAGAACACGGAAAATGCGCTGCTGAACGCGCTGAACGTCTACCGGGAAGAGCGCACGCCCTCCGCGGAGGACTTCTTAAAGGAGCTAAACAGCGCAGAGGTCAAACGGGTAAAGACCCAGAAAAAGACCAACAAAACCGGGAAATTCCCCCTGTGGGCCAAGGGCCTGGTGGCGTGCCTGGTGTTTCTGGCGGTGGCCGGAGGCGGCGTTCTGGCCTGGACAGTCCAGTCGCATAAAGTCGGCAGCGGCAGCAGAGACAATTCCGTCATCATGAACGACTTGTCCGGCATGACCGAGAAAGAGGCGGCTGAAAGCCTGGAAAAATTAAAGCAAAAGGCCCAGGAGGAAGGCATTAAGCTGGACATTTCCCTTAAGACAGACGGCTATGTGTTCGACCTGGATAAAGAAAAAAACGGGACGGTGGCCTCCCAGACGGTGAAGCCCGCCGCCGTGCTGTACAACCCCGACGCCGAGGGCCAGGAAAAGATTCCGGGGCTCAAGCGGGACAAGGAAGGGAACATCAAGGGGATCGTCACCTGCAGCCTGTACAGCGACACAAAGCTGCATTACAGCGACATAAACGGCCTCAGCGCCTACGCCATAGCCCAGAAGCTGGGAATCGACCCCGGAGACGCGGAGCATTTTACCGGCACGGATGAGGTGGGGGATTCCTGTTATTACGACCTGATCCGGCTGGAGACGCCGGACGGGACGCTCACAGCGGAAGCGCTGGGAAAGGAAGAAGATCAGAAGAAAGAGATTACATATAATAAGGAAAAGATGCGCATCGTCTATTCCAACATCCCGTTTTTCTACTGGGAGGCCCTGCCGGATTTCAAGCAGGAATACGTGGCGCTGGACGCCATACCCGCCCAGGACTCCTATGTGTGGAAAAATGAGACAGAGCGGGAGAAAACCGGCCAGCAAAAAGCGCTGCAGGATGTGGGCGGCATGATCAATTACGACTACTGCTCCATCACCGCCGCCCAGGGCGTCGGAGGCTATAACGTCGGGGACATCGTGGAGCAGACCTTTCCGGTCGGAAAGGAGCTGGACACTAGCAAGACCAAGCTGGAGGAAGCGCTGCTCTATGTCATCGGCGATGAAGTCCTCTACGGCGGCAAGACCGGGAACCAGGTGGAGGAAGAGCTGGCCGCCCATTTCGGGGACAGCGTAAGCATTGAGAAGGGAGGCAGCGGCCTGATGGGACAGCCCATCGAGGGGGCCTCTGTGACCGACGCAAACGGAAACCCCATCGACTATTTCCGAAAAGGCGACCCGGTTATCGTGACCCTGGATCTGAAAGCCACGCCTGTGCCCACGCCCGTGCCGCAGCCGGTGCAGCCGGCTTATCCGGACGGAGGCGATGGAGACGGAGGTGTATACACAGCGCCAGCCCAACCGGCTCCTGTTCAGCCGGCGGCGCCTGCTGGCGGTAGCGGTGATGGGACTGCCATATTCTGATCACCACAATGATATGAAGAGTGAAATATACGGAAAGGCGATAAAAATGAAACGATGCTACCATTGTATGCACCAGATTGACAACGAAAACGCCCAGTTCTGTCCCCAGTGCAGCCACAGTCTGACCGTCCGCCCGGCTGGCGCCCGCTATCTGCGGCCGGGTGCGGTCCTTCAGGGGAAGTTCATCGTGGGCTATCCCCTGGGGGCCGGAGGCTTCGGGAACACGTACATCGGCTGGAACCAGGCGCTGTCCTGCAAGGTGGCCGTTAAGGAATTTTACCCCAAGCAGTACTGCCGCCGGGCCGCCGACCAGGCTACGGTGATCGTATCGGATGAGAAGGCGCAAGGCAGGTTTCAGGAAGGGCGCCGGCAGTTCCTGGAGGAAGCCAGGCACGTGGCGGCGCTGCAGGACATCCCGGGGGTGGTGAAGATCTCCCATTTCTTCGAGGAGAACGGCACCGGCTACATCGTGATGGAGTACCTGGAAGGGATGACGGTGAAGGCCATCCTGGAAAAGTCCGGGGGCAAGATGGATTATGAATGGTGCAGGAAAGTGATCCTGACGGCGCTCTACACGCTGCGGGAGGTTCACCGGCGGGGCGTGCTCCACCGGGACATCGCCCCCGACAATGTGATGGTGACCAGCGATGGGATTGTCAAACTGATTGATTTCGGGGCGGCCAAGCACATCTCGGCCATGTCTGGGGTCAGTCCGGAGATTATCCTGAAGGTGGGCTATGCGCCCATCGAACAGTACAGCCGCCAGGCGGCGCAGGGAGTTTACACCGACATTTACGCGATAGCGGCCATGTTTTATCGGATGATCACCGGGCAGAGGCCCATCCCGGCCAACGAACGGCTGGAAGAGGACGCGCTGATCCTCCCCTCGGACATGGGAATCCAGATTCCGGAGAAGGCGCAGATGGGGATGATGGTCGCCCTAAGCGTTCAGCCCCAGTACCGCCTGCAAAGCGCCGATGAATTTATGGAAGCCCTGGACGGGAAAGATTTCATTCCGGTCTATGACATAGGGGTGGAAGGCGAGATAAAAGAAAAGAAGGGGATTCGGGAGAGAATTGCCCGGATTTCCATCGGGGGCTGGGCCAAGATCTGCCTGGGCGGCCTCTGCCTGGTGGCACTGGCGCTTTTCTTAGCCGCCAGGCACAGGAACAGCCAGGCGCAGGAAGCCCTGGCCAAAGGGGTGATTGTGATGAACGATCTATCCGGCATGACCAAGGAAGAGGCGGCCGCCAGCATAGAGGAACTGGAAGAAGCGGCAAAGGCGCAGGGAGTCACGCTGGAGATAGACTTTGAAATGGACGGGTACATATTCGATCTGGACCAGGCAAAAGACGGAACGGTCGCCGCCCAGACCGTCAAGCCCTCCGCCGTCCTTTACGACACTGAGAACGGGAGCGGGGAGGCGGCAAAAGGATTTAAGCGGGAGGAGGACGGGACTGTCACAGGGAAGGTTTCCTGCAGCCTCTACAGCAGCACGAAGCTGCATTACAGCGACGTCAGCGGGTTAAATGCCTACGCCATGGCGCGCAAGCTGGGGATTGATCCTGGCGACGGGGAGCATTTTGCAGGCACCGACGAGGCGGCGGATTTAAGCTACTACGACCTGGTCCGGCTGGAGACGCCCGACGGCCCCATCACACCCGCGCAGCTGAAAAAAAAGAAAAACCAGAAAAAAGAGATTGCTTACGAAAAGGACAAAATGCGCATTGTCTATTCCAACATTCCGTTCTTTTACTGGAAAGCCCTGCCGGACTTTAAAGCGGAGTACGGCACGCTGGAGAAAACGCCTGCCCAGGATACATACATCTTGAAAAACGAAAGCGACCGGGAGGCCACCGGGGAGAAAAAGCGTCTGGAAGAGGCCGGCGGCATAGTGGATCTGTCTTACTGCGCAGTCGCCTCCTCCCAAAGCGCCAAAGGCCCTCACAAAGGGGATATCCTAGAGCAGACCCGGCCGGCCGGCGAAGAGCTGGACGTAAGCCGCGCCAAACCGGAAGGGGGGCTGCTTCACGTAATCGGCGAGGAGTTTCTCTACGGCGGCAAGACCGGAAATCAGTTGAAAAAAGAGCTGGAAGACAGTCTGGGCGGAAGCGTCCAGGTGACGGCCAAAGGCAGCGGCGTTATGACGCAGCCCGTATCGTCCGTGACTGTCCTGGATGCCCAGGGAAAGGAAATCAATTATTTTAGAAAAGGGGAGGCCGTGACGGTAGCCCTGAACCTGGAGGACGTGCCCGCTCCGGAGCCGGAGTCCGCCCAGCCGGCCTATTCGGACAGCGGAGGTTATACAGAAGATTATGCCGCGCCTGCCGCACCGGCCTATCCGGACAGTGGAGGCGGAGGTTATGCCGCACCCGCCGCACCGGCGCCTGTCCAGCCGGCGGCTCCTGCGGGTGGAGAGGGTGTTACTGTTTTCTCGGATTTAGCTGATGCTTCAACGATCGACGGGGGCGGCGGTTCTGACGGGGCCTATGCCCCACCGTCTGCGCCTGCAGAGGGAGGCATAGGCGCTGGGGCCACGTTTTGACAGTATTCAGCCTGCGCCGGCCGCACACCGGGCAAAATCCCGCAAAGCAAAGGTTTTCAGGCGGCGCAAATGTTTTTAACAGAAAGAGGGAACGGATGGAATGGGTAAGAAATTAGTAGATCCCGACAGACTATGTATGGGATGCATGGCACAACTAAATCAGCCGGCGGCGCAGTGCCCGCACTGCGGATTTGTGGAGGGCGCGTACCAAAAGCCGGAGAACAGCCTGCCGCTGCGGGAGATTTTGAATGGAAAATACCTGACCGGGCGGGTGATCGGCAGCGGCGGTTTTGGGATCACCTACATTGGCTGGGATTTTTACCAGTGCAAGCGGGTGTGCGTCAAAGAATATTTCCCCAGGATGGTTGCGGCCAGGAATGCCCGGGCGCAGAGTTATTCGGAGCTGATCTCCGTTTCCATCCACAGCACGGCCCTGTACACCCACAATCCAACCAAGGCGGAATATGCGTACAGGCAGGGGCTCAAAAGCTATATCCAGGAAGCAGAGAACCTGTCCAAGTTCTACCTGATGCCGGGGATTGTGTCCGTCCGGGATTTCTTTTATGGAAACAACACGGCCTACATCGTGATGGAATACATTGACGGCATCGACATGAAAAACTACGTCAAACAGCTGGGCCGGCCGCTTTTGCCCCAGGAGCTTTTCCCGCTGTTAAAGGACGTGCTTAAGGCGTTAAACGAGGTGCATAAGGTGAACATCATCCACCGGGACATCAGCCCCGACAATATCATGCTGACCCGCCAGGGACAGGCCAAGCTCATTGATTTCGGCGCGGCCAAGAATTACGGGAACGGCGGGAAGAGCCCGGTGCTGCTGAAAAAAGGCTACGCCCCCATAGAGCAGTATTTCCGGGACGGAAAGCAGGGGCCCTGGACGGATGTGTACAGCATATGCGCCAGCATTTATTATCTGCTGACCCGGATTCGGATACCCACGCCTCAGGAGCGCATAGAAAAAGACACGGTGATGCTGCTCCAGGCCATGGGGACGCCGATTTCGGAGGAAATGGATCTGGCGGTGAAAAAGGGGCTGAGCATAGAGGCAAAAGACCGGTACCAGACCATAGCAAAATTGTACCAGGATCTATATGGGGAATCCATATAGGAGGCGTAAGAAATGGAAAATAAACAGGAAACGCTGCCGGAAGGCTTTTTGCTTGCCGGGAGATATGAGGTGATAAGCTGTATTGGCATCGGCGGCTTCGGGATGACATACCTGTGCGAGGACAAAAGCCTGGGCCAAAGCGTGGCTGTGAAAGAATATTTTCCCCGCCAATGGGCACAGCGGGAGGATGTGTATATATCCGTGCAGAAATCCTCCATGGCGCAGGCGTTTCGGATGGGGATGCAGTCTTTTCTGAAAGAGGCGCAGATTATGGCCAAGTTCGCCGAGACGCCCCATGTGGTCACGCTTCGCGACGTTTTGCAGGCCAACGACACTGTCTATCTGGCCATGGAATACCTGGACGGAATCAGCGTGGGGCGCAGCATGCGGCAGCGGGAAGGACGGCCTTACAGCCCGAAGGAGGCGGCCAAGATCGCGCTGCCGGCGCTGGAGGGGCTGGAGCGGATGCATGAAAAAGGGTTTATCCACGGAGATGTGAGTCCGGGAAACATTATGCGCGCCAAAAGCGGGGAGGTCTGCCTGATCGACCTGGGCGCGGCCAGGAGCTATAAGGAAAAAGGGCCGGCGCCCAACGCGGCTTTTCTGAAACCGGAATACGCGGCGCCGGAGCAGTACCGGACGGCCAGAGAGGGCATACCCAGAGACGAAGGCCCCTGGACGGATGTCTATGGAATGGGCGGCGTCCTTTACTATCTGCTGACCGGCCAGAAGCCGGCCGACGCCTTAAGCCGCCTGGAGGGAAAGGATGAAAAGGCGAAGCTGCCGGGAAAATGGGCGAAGCTTTTGCGGCAGGCCATGGCGCTTTCCATTCAGGAGCGCATAGGCTCCGCGGGAGAGCTTGCCCGCCGGATTCGCAGGCTTGTGTGAAAAGAGGGGAGCCGGGAAGGAAGAGATGGATGATATATGTAGGGATCTGTGACGATGAAAAAGAACAGCAGGAGCTTTTGGCCGAGATGGTCAGCAAATCTCTGTTTCCGTATGATGATGTGGAATTTAGCTATTACAATTCCGGTGACGAACTGGTGGAAGCCATTGAAACGGGGCGGATGCAGTGTGAGCTGCTCATGCTGGATATCCGGATGCCCGGAAGGGATGGACTTAGGACGGCGGCTTATATCCGGGAGCATCTGGTGGACGTGGACATTATCTTTGTGACGGTATCCACCGAGCATGTGTTTGACGGATATACATACCAGGCGTTTTCCTATCTTCTGAAACCCTTAAATTATGAGCGCATTTCAGGGGAGATTGTGCGTTACATGGAATTAAAGCAAAAGGGCGCAGACTGCCTGCATGTGCAGATCGGCAAAAGGAAGGTGCAGATTTTTTTAAACCGCGTTTTATATTTTGCCACGGAAGGGCGGAAGATAGTGGTTTATCAGCGGGGCGAGGAGGAGGAAATCTCCTTTTACGCGAAAATGAATGATCTGCAGGAAACATTAAAAAATATGGATTTTCTCAGAATCCATCAGAGTTATCTGGTCAATGCCAGATATGTGAAATCTTTTTCACGGACGGAGATGGCGGTAGGAACGGATTCGCTGCCGATAGCCAGACGGTACGTAGAGTCAGTCCGGGAGCGGCTGGAAGGCGGCGGGGGAGGTAAGATATGAGATATGTAAACGATGTGAACACAATGCAGGTGACCCGAAGCCTTGCCCTGTCGGGGGAAGGGGCGCAGGGCGCGATGATCTGCGTAAAGGGCGACGCGATTGGACAGATGCTTGCGCTGCCCAATGACAGGAAAATAGTGGTGGGAAGGGACCCGTCCATCTGTGATCTGACGCTTTCAAACCCCAAGGTGAGCCGGAAGCACCTGGAGATTACATACATTGACATGTTGAAAAAGTATCGGGTTTTGGATTATTCCACGAACGGAACATTTATTTCCAATCAGATCCGTTTGCGGAAAAACCACGAATATTATCTGGAACCGGCCACGGAGCTGTGGCTGGGAAGCGGGGAAACCCGGTATAAGCTGCGGTAGAAAGGAGAGAACCTGCATTGAATAATATTTTTTCGGCGCTGATGCACAAAAGGGACGGGGGCGTCATACGCGAATTTGTCCTGTGGTGCATTCTTTGTTTCGAGATTTTGCTTTTTATGATTGCGGCGATTGTGGCTGGGAGCAAGGCCAGCTGGATTATGCTGATGCTTTTTACCATGGGGCTGGCGGCGCTGCTGGCGTTTCGGCTGACGGCCATCGGTTTGCTGTACAGCGTGGGCGTATTTTATCTGCTTGCCCCGCTTGTCCACTATATATGCTACCGGTCGGGCAGCTCGGCGATCAGCCTGATACTATTTGTCCTGCTGCTGCTGCTGTCGCTGGCGGCTTTGATTTGTGCCTTTGTCCATAACTTTTCCAGGTTTAATCTGGATAAGCTGGTCATGATTCTGGTGATTGTGGATTCCGTATTCCAGATGATGCTGCAGATCATGCTCTATGCGGGGAGAAATTCCATGTATGGCATTTTCAGCAGATTTTTGGGCGGCAATAGCTTTTCCGGATATTGGGTAGGAACCATTGGCTTTTGGATTATGCTAGTCGTCATCAGCCTGTATGAGATTTTCTTTGTGCTGGGGCTGATTGACAACAGCTGGAACAAGATTATGCAGAAAAACGGGAACTCCCAGGGTTTCCAGGCTCCACGGGCGCAAAGGACGGCCGCCGGGCTCCAGGGCATAAGCGGGGAATGCGCCGGACAGATTTTTTATCTGAACAAAGGCGACCTAATTATTGGAACGGACAGGCGCACCGGCGCACAGCTGACGCTTTCCGATGGCCGGATCAGCAGGTGGCACTGCGCCGTGCGGTTTAGAAACGGGGTTTACGAGATCTTTGACCGATCCACCAACGGAGTTTATGTAAACGGAAGGGATCGGATTCCCGCCAATGTCTGGATACGGTTGCAGCCGGGGGCGGTGATCGGACTCGCTGGGATGCGGCACCAGTTCCGCCTGCTTTGATTACCATGTAGTTTTGGGAGGAAAAAATGAATGAAACAGAAGAAAATTATGGATCTGTGGCAGTTTGTTCTGCTTTTGCTTTTGTCCGTTGTGATTCTGGCGACCGCGTTTTTGCCGGCGTACCACATAGATTCGGACGCGCTGAAAAAGGGCATGGAGGATGCGCAGATCGAGGAGGACTTTTACAAAAACGACAAGGCCAGAGACAAGGCCATCAAAAAGTATACCAAGAAGTTTGACAAGGAACTCAAAAGAGAGAAGAAAGAAAACGGCACGGACAACAAAAGCATATCGACTCTGAAGCTTATGACCAGCTCACTGACGGATATCTGCTACAACGGAAAATACGATGAGGGCTACGCCAAGACCGACATGGGCAAGAAGACGTATAATGCGCTGAATAAAAAGCACAAAATGACCAGGGTTCTTCTGTGGCTGGTCTACGGCCTGGCGCTGGCGGTGATCCTGACGACCATATTAGGGTATGGCCTGAAGCTGAACAAATATATTCCGCTGATAAACAATGTCGCCTATGGGATTTTTGCCACAATGGCATTTGCTATTTTGCAATTTGCAACTATAAGCGGCGTGAAAAAGGAAACGGGAAAGCTGACGAAGCAGTTTATCGACATGAAGCTCAAAAACATAGACAGCGATAAAATAGCGCCCAGCTTTGTCGCCGTCGCGTTTCTCGTAGGGATGTGCGTGGCGGCTGTCTTTTTGATTGTCAGCGCAGTGTCCATGTTTGTGGGCGGCCAGGCAGAGGCGGCCGCAGGCGAGCAGGAGTATGTGGATGACTGGGACAGTGGCTGGAACCAGGGATGGGATTCACAGGGCATGGACGATACGCTGGTCACGAAAGGCGCGGGATATTCCGGAGACGTGCAGGGAGTATCGCCGTTTGACGAGCCCGGGCAGGCTTTTAACGAACCCGGGCAGCCACAGGAGACGCTGCAGCAGGAGATGTCTTCTTTAGAGAAAACGGTTCCAATGCAGCATCTGGAAGTCCCGCCGCAGGAGCCTGTGAAAAAGCCGGCGGCCAAAAACGGAAAAGTGCGCTGCACCAAGGGCGCTACATCCGGCGTGCCAGGCTACGCGCTGCCCCAGGATCGGAAAGTAATTGTGGGCAAAAGCCCTCACCAGGCGAATCTGGTGATTATCAATAACAATCGCATCAGCAACGTCCACTGTTCGATTCGCTATAACGCCCAGACCAATACATACCAAATCAAAGACCATTCCACCAACGGCACCTACGTAAACGGCGCCCGGCTTCCCAAGGATCAGCTGGCAGAATACCCGGCGGGAACGGTTTTGAGCCTGGCGGACGGCAGCGTGGAAATCACTTTGGGATAAGGGAAAACATGAAAAAAAATATTAAATATTTGCTGGTTATTATAATGTTGATGGCGCTTTTGGGCGGCTGTGATTCCGAGGAGGATGTCGTTGGCTCTTATGTGCCGGGAGGAAAGGGAGAACAGCCGGAAGCGTCGATCCCAGAGGAGGAAGACGAAACGGCGCAGAGTGAAAACGTTCCGGCCCAGGAGCCTGCCGCGCCAGAGGATGGCCTACAGGCATCGGTTCCAGATTCTGTGCAGATGCAGGCGCCGGAAGCGGTTCTGGGAGCTGCGCTGGCAATGGAAGAAACGCCGGTCGCCGAACCGATGCCGGAAGCGGTTCCGGGGGCTGCGCCGGCAATGGAAGAAACGCCAGCCACCGAATCAACGCCAGAAGAAAACACAGATATCCAGGCAGACGCTCCTCTGGGGATTCCAGTATTATCCGATTGGGCAAAAACCTATGACAGCGCAGAAGATCCAAATCCTATAGGAGACGGAGTGACTTTTACGATTACTTGGAACGGGGTTGAGGGGGCGGACGGTTACGAAGCGGAGATTACTTCACGAAGAGATGATGGAACAGGACCGTATGTACGGACAGCGACGATGACGGCCCCTGTATGTGAAGAAAGTTTCAGCCACATTTATATGAATATGAAAATAAAGGTCAGAGCCTACAAAGAAACGGAGGTAGGAAGGCAGTATGGGGAGTGGAGTCCGGAAAAAGAGATGTCATACAGTCCCGTCTGACCGAGTTTTCAAACACGCGAAGCGCTAAGATTGACAATAACCATGCAAAAAATGACAGTTTCCCCAAATCGGATTTATTTTCTGTTATAGTGCGTATAACAAGAAAAGAGGTCATGAGGAGGGGAAAAGCATGAGAAAGAATGTCAAATATTTACTAACCATTATAATGCTGATGGCGCTTAGCGTATGCATGAAATCCGTCAACGCTTCGGCGGCGGCGTATGCCAGGATTCCCGAGGGGGATTACAGGCTCAACACAAAAGTGAAAAGCAGCATGATGCTGGATGTCAACGAGTGCGGCTACGCAGACGGCACAAACATCCAGATTTATCAGAGCAATTACGACAGTTACGCGCAGACTTTCCGGATTACCCACGTAAAGGACGGCTGGCACAAGATCTGCAACGTCGCTTCCGGCAAAGCGCTGGATGTGGCCGGCGGTTCCAGGAAAAGCGGCACGAATGTCCGCCTTTGGACGTACAATGGGTCGGACGCGCAGCTGTGGCGGTTTTATCCTGTATCCGGCGGTTATTATCAGATTCAGAATAAGCTAAAGTGCTATCTGGATGTGTCCGGGGGCAAAAGCTCCAATAAGACAAACGTACAGGTATACACGAAGAATTCCGGAAACGCTCAGAGATGGAAGCTTATAGATGAAAAGCAGATAAGTATATCCCAGGGCGTTTACAAGCTCAATTCGAAGGTGAAAAAAAACATGATGCTGGATGTGAATGAGGGAAGCTACGCAGACGGCGCGAATATTCAGATATACCACGACAACGACGACAGCATGGCGCAGTATTTTATGATTGAGCATGTAAAAGACGGCTGGTACAGAATTCTCAACGCCGCATCGAATAAAGCGGTGGAAGTGGCCGGCGGCTCCGCCAAAATCGGTACGAATGTCCGGCAGCAGACATACAAAGGGACAGCTGCGCAGTTATGGCGTTTCTATTCCAACTCCGGCGGTTATTATTACATCCGAAGCAAACTGGGTTATTATCTGGATGTGTACGGAGGCCTAATAGACGATAAAACGAATGTGCAAATATGCAGCAAAAATACCAGCAATGCCCAGAAATGGAAACCGCTCCGGCAGGTTTTGCCCACAGGAGTGACGCTGGACGTAAGCACGGTGACGCTGGATAAAATGGGCGCTTCCCAAAAAATAACGGCGGCGTTTGCGCCGACAAACACAACGCAGAAAATCGTCAAATGGTCCACGTCCAACAGCAAAGTCGCAACCGTGGACAAAGACGGCACAGTAAAAGCGGTCGGAAGCGGTCAGGCTACCATCACGGCCAGCACATGCAATGGCAAAACAGCCAAGGCTCAGGTAGAAGTGGACGACGGGTGCGCGGAGATAAGCGAAGGCTACTACAGCCTCAACACCAAGCTGGCCTCCAACATGGTGTTGGATGTGGTGAGAAACGGCGCCGTCGATGGAGCGAATGTGCAGATTTACACATCCCATGAAACTAACGCGCAGAAATTCTATGTGCGCAAGGTGGGAAACGGCTGGTATGAGCTGGACAACACATTTCCGAGAAAATGCCTGGACGTGGCTGGCGGCAGCAATCGGGACGGGGCCAATGTCCAGATTTACAAAAGCAACGGCAAAGACACGCAGAAATGGCGTTTTTATCTCGACGAGGAATCGGGCTACTATTTCATTATGAACAAAAACGGCCGTTATCTGGACGTGTACGCAGCCAACAAAAACAAGGGCGCAAACGTGGTAGTCTCGGCCAAAAACGGCAGCGATGCCCAGAAATGGAAATTAGTCCAGGCGAAACAGGAGCATGTAAATATCGCCAACGGCCTTTACCGGATCAGTTCAAAGGTAGGCAAAAAACGGGCATTGGACGTAGTCGGCAATGGAACGGCCAACGGCACAAATATCCAGATATATGAATATAACAACAGCATGGCGCAGATGTTTGCCATCAAAAACTCCGGTCAAGGCTGGTATAAGTTCGTCCATCTATTTTCGGGAAAATGTCTGGATGTGGCTGGCAAGGGCACGAAAAATGGCACGAATGTACAGCTGTATGTCGACAATGGAACAGATGCGCAGAAATGGCGGTTTTATCCGTCGGGCGATGGGAATAGTTTCATCATAAAGAGCAAATTGGGGGCACACCTCTGTCTGGACGTGGCCGGAGGCGCGACAAAAAACAGCACAAACGTTGGATTATGGGAACAAAACGGCGGCGCCGCCCAGAAGTGGGAACTGACAGAAAAAAAGATTATCGAGTTAAAAGGCATCGGTCTGAACTCCGGCGACTTTACATTAAAAAAAGTGGGCGCGACGAAAAAATTATCCGTTTCCTACAAGCCCTCCAACGCTTCGGCCGCAGGCACAGCCATATCCTGGAAGAGCTCTAATACGTCAGTGGCAAAAGTCAAAGACGGCGTTGTGACCGCAGTGGCGCCGGGCAGCGCGAAAATCACGGCGAAGTCATATAATGGGAAGACGGCGGCGGTTACAGTAAAAGTAGTGGAAGAAGAGGCCCAGCCAGTATGGCCAATTGGTGGAAATGGGGGAAGCTGGTGCAGAGGTACGGATTGGCCGCGTTACAGAAATGGAGGTTATCATAGTGGAACGGATATCCAAGCATCGGCAGGCACGCCAATATATGCGTCATATAGCGGTGTTGTAGATACTGTAAAAAGTTTACAGAGATCGTATGGAAAACACGTTATTATAAGATGCAATGTTCGAGGAAATACCGTGTATATTTATTATTGTCACATGAGTTCTTTTGCAAATATAGCAGTAGGCAGTTCGGTGAAAGCAGGGCAGACAATCGGATACGTTGGCTCTACTGGAAATTCAACTGGGCCGCATTTACACTATGAAGTCAGAAATGCAAATAAATATTATGGAAATGCATATAATCCTACGCTTAATCCATGTGATTATTTGCCAAAACGGTAATTGAATTAATTTGAAATAGGAGGCGCCACAGAAAGCGGAACGGGCACACCCGTTCCTGCCGCGCCTCCCGCTTTGAATTACAGGAGTAAACGAAATGGATGAAAAGGGTGAAACAAAAAAATTAGATTCTCTGCACAAGGTCTGGGGAACCATAACCCTCGTGTTTGGGGGGATTGGAGGGGCGATTGCGCTGCTCACGCTGGCTGTTATGGCATTGGAAGGCGTGTTCCTGGAGATAAAAGCAGAGACGGAAACCTCATGGGGATTTTTTCTTCTGATTATGCTGCTGGGTTTGTTTTTCGCGGCGGCATGGTCTTTAATTCCGATTCTGGCGGGCGTGTATCTGCGCAGGCCTTATGTAAAATCCAAAGACCCGTTAATCGTGGCGGCGATTTTATCTTTTCTGACATCGCTGCTTAACTTAATCATTGCGATTGGCGTCATGGCGTCAGGCGAGGCCGTTATCGCGTTTTTTTATTTTATCTGCGCGGGGTGGGAGATTGCCACGGGCGTTTTTCTGCTGCAGAAACAGACGGCTGCGCCCAGGGTGCAGTTTAGGTTTGAAGGCTGCGTGGAAGGGCTGTTCGGGGATTATATTGGGAAAAAATATACATTAAGGCCATGGGAAGTGTGCAGAATTGGGAAGGGCGCCGGCTGCGACATACAGCTGGACTGCCCGGAAGTCGCCGAAACCCATTGTGCGGTAAAACTGCTGCCCGACGGCAAATTTGAGGTGACGGATTATTCCGGCGGTGAAACATACTACGAGAACAACGCGCTGTCAAACGGCGTCGCCACAGTTGTGGAGGCAGAGGGTATGCTGGTGGCAGGCAGTCCCGATAACGTGTTTTCGCTGAAATCGGCGCAGCCGGTTCATGAAGAGAAAATGCGGGCGCAGGAAGAACTGGGCATGAAATGGTATAAATTTGTTATATATTTTCAGCTGTTTTTCGGGGCTTTTGTGCAGGCGGCAAGCGCGGTGGCTTATTTTACAGGCATGTATTATGGAAAAGGCGCGGCTCTTATATATATGCTCCATGGTTCTTTAAGAGCGCTGGACATATCCATGGGGATTGTGTCCCTGGCGGCTGCGGCGCTGAGCATTTATGCCCGCCAGCGGCTGTGCAAATTTAAGAAAAACGCGGTCTACGTTTACTATGCCGTTTTGATTATAAACCTGCTGCAATCCGTTTTATATCTTATTTTATCAAGCGTGATTTTAGGGCAGTCCAATGAAAACTTTTCGGTGCAGCTGGACGGCGTGATTTTGTCTGCGGCGGTCCTGTTGTCATGCAATTATATTTATTTTGGGAAACGAAAGCATCTGTTTTGCAATTAGGCCGTAAAAGGCAAAGGGGGGACAGGAACTATGAATATGAAAAAGAGGATGGCCATGGGGGCGTGTTTCCTGTTGACATTTGTATTTTCAGGATGCGGATTATTTTTTGACGCGTCTGATTTTGTGGAAGCGTGTCTGGATCTGGGAGTCAAACAGGACGCGTCCAGGATTGAAGAATACATAGACGATCCGCAGGAAATCGAAGAGATGAAAGGATCTATGTCGAAACAATGGGACGAAATGCTGGAAACTCAATTTAAGGGGACCGACGTTCCAGAGGATGTGCAACAGGAGTATAGAGATCTGATTTTAGATCTTCTGAAAAATGCAAAATATACGGCGGTGGAAGATGAGAAAACAAAAGACGGCTATGAGGTGCAGGTGGACATTGAGCCGATCACCGGGGTGTTTGCGAATCTGGAAACGCCGGTCAGGGAGGCCTGCGCTGCGTATTTTGAGGAGAACAAAGAAGATATCCGAAGCGGCCTCGTTACCCAGGAGAATGTGGAAGATGCCGTGTATCAGATATTTTTTGACGTCCTTCGGGAGAAGATGGAAAATCTCACTTATGGAGATAAGCGGACGGTCACGGTGGATTTTGCGGTAAACGATGATAAAGAATTTGACGTGCACGGGGCGGAAGAGGCAGGCGAACAGCTGGTGGACTTTTCCGGCTCTGAAGATTTTAACCTGTGGGATGTTTGGTGGGATGTGATAGGCATGAATGCGGCCGGCTATGTGGAAGCGGCGCTGGATATAGGAACGAAAGGCAGCACAGATACATTCGTCGCGTATCTGGGCGATGCGGGGGAGAGTCTGCAGGAGGAATATTCACAATATGTTAGTGAAAGCATTCGTCAGGCGTTCGGAGACGCTGAAGTTTCAGAGGAGGCGATGCAGGAACTGGAGGAAGCGATGCGGGAGCTCTTAAAAAAGGCCCGGTACACCGTAGGAGAGGCGAAGGAAACAAAAGACGGCTATGCGGTGGACGTTTCGGTGGAGACGGTCTTAGGGGCGTTTGGCGGCCTGAAGGAATCGATGGAAAATGAACTGATGGCGTATGGGCAGGCCAACGCAGAGGGCATTGCCAATGGAACCGTCACGGATGCGGACATAAATAGCGCCATATACAGCATACTTGCAAAAATTGTGAAAGAAAACATAGGGAAGGCGCAGTATGCCGAACCGCAGACAGTTACGGTCAATGTAGAAAAGGCAGAGGACGGATATGAGCTGTCCGAGGAAGATATGGAAAAAGTGTCTGAGCTGTTAATTGATTACACAGGGATGGAAGAACTCTTATAATCACGGCTGCGGGGGGCGCCTTCTGTGCGGCGTCTCCTGCCCTGAAAGGAGAGGAGGGAAAAAGAGATGGAACAGACGAAACCAAAATACGATCTGTGTTTTTTTGACGGCAACGGGGAAATGATTGTTATTGCCTTGGAGCGGTTTCAGAAACCGGAGATTACCATTGGGCGGGATGCGGACATTACGCTGAATCTTGAAAAAGCGTCCCGCGTCCACGGGCGTTTTTTGCTGAGTGCGGAGGGGGTTTTTTACCAGGATGCGGACAGCTTAAACGGAACCAGGGTCGTGGACAGCACGCGGATGATTACGCTGCACCACACGGAGCAGAAGGTGCAGGCGACGGAGACTTCTTTTTTCCGCATCGGGTCAGAGGACAATTATTTTCTTTTTTTTGTCAGGAGAAATCAGGCGAACCGGGGCTGGAAGAAAATTGCGCTGCATTCGAAACCCTTAAACATCGGGCGCAGCCATAACAATGACGTGGTGCTTCGGCATCCCAATGTCTCCAAGCGCCATGCGCGGGTGGGGATGTATGAGAAGCAGCCTCAGATTCAGGACATGGACAGCCATAACGGGACGAAGGTGAACGGCAGCTACGTCCGCGGGACCGCCCGGCTTCAGGATTACGATGTGGTGGAAATCGTGGATTATCAGATGATTTACTGCAAGGGGATGCTGTATTACCTCACCAGCGTGGAGGGCGTGCATCTGGTGGTGGAGAATCTGAATAAGAGCGTGAACAACGGCCAGAAGAAGCTTCTGCAGCACATCAATCTGGAGATTAAGAGTAATGACTTTGTGGCCATCATCGGAGGGTCCGGCGCCGGGAAGACAACGCTGATGAATGCCATCAGCGGCTTTGACGGGCAGTGCAGCGGAAACATCTATTTCAGCGGGAACGACCTGCGGAAAAATTTCAATAATTTAAAGGATTTAATCGGCTACGTTCCACAGCAGGAAATTATTTATGAAAATCTGACGCTACACAATATGCTCTATTACACCGCCAAGATGAAGCTTCCCCCGGATATGGATAAGAAGGAAATCGAGGCGCGGATTGCGGAAGTTTTAAAAATGGTGGAGCTGTCGGAGCACGCCTCTACGTTTATCCGAAAACTGTCGGGCGGCCAGAAAAAAAGGGCCAGCATTGCGGTGGAGCTTTTGGCGGATCCCAAGCTGTTTTTCCTGGATGAGCCCACTTCCGGCCTGGATCCGGGAACGGAGGAGAATCTGATGCTGCTTTTGAACCAGCTGTCCAAAACCCGGGACAAGACCACGATTATCGTTACCCATACCACCCAGAATCTGCATCTGTGCGACAAAGTGATTTTCATGGGACCGGGCGGCTATCTGTGCTTTTACGGCTCTGTGGAGCAGGCCAAGATGTTTTTCCAGACGGACAGCCTGGTGAATATCTACAACCTCATCGCCAAAGATCCGCTTATGTGGGCCAAGCAATTTGACAAAATCATGCGGGAACAACGGCAGCAGGCAAGGGAAGAGCCACAGCGGGCTAGGAGGGTGAAGAAAAATAAAGTTGCCAATATGCGCCAGCTGGGCGTTTTGACCAAACGCTATGCGGAGCTGATCTGGAATGACAAGATGCGTCTGGCCATTTTGCTGCTCCAGCCGGTGATTATCGGGATTTTGCTGAAATTGGTATCCAACGACAAAGTGTTCTCCGTCTACGAGGATACACAGACCATGCTGTTTTGCCTAAGCTGCGCGTCTATCTGGATCGGGCTTTTTAACTCCATCCAGGAAATCTGCAAGGAGCGGAGCATCCTGAAACGGGAGTATATGGCCAATCTGCGATTGCCCCTGTACATATTTTCAAAATTCGCCATCCAGTTTTTGCTGGCGGCGGCGCAGGCCTTTTTGCTGACGTTGGTGTTTGCCGTTTCCCAGGGGGAATATCCCGAAGGAATATGGCTGGATCCGTATGTCTTTGAGGTTATGCTGACGGTGCATCTGACGATTCTGGCCGCTATGTCCATGGGCCTTTTGATTTCGTCTGTGGTGAAGACGGGGGATAAAGCCATGACGCTGGCGCCGTTTGTGCTGATTGTCCAGCTTCTGTTTTCCGGAATCCTGTTTAAGCTCAAAGGCGCGGCGAAATCCATCGCCTATTTGACAGTGAGCAAATGGTCGGTGGAATCTATGGGGAGCATTCTGGATCTGAATTCTCTGACGCTGCGGATGCAGGAGGAAGTTCCCACCCTAGAGCATAAAGCGGAGAAAATCTACGAGCATGCAGGCGCCCATGTGCTTTCCCACTGGGGAGTCCTTGCGGGAATGACGTTTCTGCTGGCGGCGCTGGCGGCGGTTCTGCTGATACAGGTGAAAAACGACCAAAGATAGACAGGGAGGTTTGGAAGGCATGAATGTTTTATATAAAGTCTGGGGAATTATAACTTTTGTATTTACCGCATTTTACGCGGTGGGATGGCTGATTTTTTTTATTCTTTTGGGCGTCGGCGGGTCTAAGGCCAAAGGTTTGACTTCCATGGTTCCCAGTTATGTGTGGTGGGCGATAGAAGATGAGTATTCACAGGCAGTCAAATATATTATTTTAATTATTTTGCTGCTGGCGCTGATTGTCCTGATCGGGCTGTTGGTCCGGATTCTGGCAGGCCTGTACCTGGTCAGGGATTATGTGAAATCCAGAGGCGCGTTGATTACGGTGGCGGTTTTTTATTTTATCATAACGGCCCTCAATCTGCTGTTTGCGCTGTCCTGCGGGAAGACGGATTTGCTGGGCTTTGTGTTTTTTTTCCTGTTTTGCGCGGGATGGGGAAGCGCCACAGCCGTTTTTCTGATTCTGAAACAGTCCGCGGCATCCGCCCAGGGAACCGGCTATTACGAAGAACCGGCCCTCATCGCCAGCGACACCTATATTCCATACACGAAAGTCGGCGTCCAGAGTGAGTATGAGCCCCAGGGAAGCATTAAGGGGCTGTTTGGGGATTTTATTGGGAAAAAATACACGCTAAGGCCCGGCGAAACCTGCAAGATCGGAAGGGACTCCGGCTGCGACATCCAGATTAAGCACCGGAAGGTCAGCCGGATTCACTGTCTGGTGAAATTCCTGCCCGACGGCCGGTTTGAAGTGATGGATATTTCTTACAATGGGACGTTTTATGAGAACGAAGCGCTTCCAAACGGGGTCGCCGTTACGGTGAACGCCGGAGGAAATCTGGTGATCGGCGAGGCAGATAACGTGTTGGCGCTGCATGTGGAATAAATCCCCAAAATCCCCTGTCCATTTTGTCCATTCGAGGCAACAATCGTTTGCGTAAAATTGGGGTTGAAGCAGATAAATTTCTGTGTTAATATTCCATTCAAAACAGAAATACAAACAAAAAACAGAGGGCAAACGTTTGCTTGAATGTGATGGAATTGTGAGAAATGGAGGAAAATAATGAAAAAAGGGATTTTAGCGGGAATATTAAGCGTATCGCTGGCGGCGTCCATGATTTTTACAGGATGCGGCGGGGGTTCCGACAAGGATGAGAGCGCCGGGCTGGAGCTTTTGAACGTCTCTTATGACCCCACCCGGGAATTTTATGCAAAATACAACGAGCTGTTTACGGAACACTGGAAAGGTGAGGGCGGTTCGGACATCCAGATTACCCAGTCCCACGGCGGCTCCGGCTCCCAGGCCCGCTCGGTGATTGAGGGCAACGAGGCGGACGTGGTGACGCTGGCGTTGGCCCACGACGTGACGGCCATCCAGGAGGCCGGGCTCATTGAGGAGGGCTGGCTGGATGAATTTGACAAGGAAAGCTCCCCGTACACTTCCACCATCGTTTTCCTGGTGCGAAAGGGCAACGAAAAAAATATCAAGGACTGGGACGATTTGGTGAAAGACGGCGTGGAGGTGATTACGCCGAACCCGAAGACCTCCGGCGGCGCCTGCTGGAACTTCCTGGCGGCCTGGGCTTACCAGCAGGAGAAGGACGGACAGGACGAAAAGGCCACCAAAGAATTTATGAAGAAGCTCTATGAAAACGTGCTGGTTCTGGATTCCGGCGCCCGGGGGGCCACCAACACCTTTGTGGAAAACGGCCAGGGAGATGTGCTGATCGCCTGGGAAAATGAGGCGTACCTGTCCATGGAGGAATATCCCGGCGAGTACGAGATCGTAACGCCCAGCGTCAGTATTCTGGCCCAGCCGTCGGTGGCCGTGGTGGATGAAAATGCCAAAGAGCACGGCACTGAGGAAGCGGCAAAATCGTATCTGGAGTATCTGTACAGCGAGGACGCCCAGAGGCTGGCCGGGGAAAATTATTACCGTCCCTCCGACGAGGCGATTCTTAAAGAGTTTTCCGACCAGTTTGACCTGGATATGAATCTGGTCACCATCGAAGATTTCGGCGGCTGGGACGCGGCTTATGAGACGTATTTTAATGACGGCGCGGTTTTTGATGAGATCTATTCGGAATAAGCGGGGGTTTTTATGGAGCAGCAGATTGTAAAAGTCAAGAATAAAAAGGGCGTTCGGGTGATTCCGGGGTTCGGGCTTTCCATGGGCGTGACCCTGGCCATGCTGGGCTGCCTGGTTCTGATTCCGCTGGCGTCCATTTTTATCAGCGCCAGCCAGCTAAAGCCTGGGGAGTTTTTGGAGGTGGTTACTTCCCGCCAGGTGATGTCCGGCTATGCGGTCAGCCTGTCCTGCGCCTTTTTTGCCGCGCTTATCAATGCGGCGTTCGGCATTGTGCTGGCCTGGGTTCTGGTGCGCTATGAGTTTCCGGGCAAGCGGCTGATGGACGGTCTGATTGAGCTGCCCTTTGCGCTGCCCACGGCGGTGGCGGGCATTTCGCTGACCTATCTGTATTCGGACCAGGGATGGATCGGATCGATTTTTTCAAAAATTGGCGTGGACATTGCCTATACCCGCATTGGCATTGTCATTGCCATGACATTTGTGGGGATACCGTTTGTGGTGCGGGCGGTGCAGCCGGTGCTGGAAAAGCTGGACCGCCAGTACGAGGAGGCGGCGCTGATGTTGGGCGCCAATAAATTATATACCTTTTTCCGGGTCATCCTGCCGGAGCTTTTCCCGGCGCTTTTAGCCGGCTTTGGCCTTGCCTTCGCCCGGGGAATCGGCGAGTACGGAAGCGTGGTGTTCATCGCGGGGAATATTCCCTATAAGACCCAGATTGCGCCGCTTTTGATTATGACCAAGTTGGAGCAGTATAAGTACGCGGACGCCACAGCCATTGCGCTGGTGTTGCTGGTGATTTCTTTTCTGTTGATGTTTCTGATCAATTCCATACAGATTTATATGCAGCGGTTCAGTAAGGCGTAGGGGGGTATTTTCATGAGAACAGAGAAGAATTTAGAGCAAAGCAGGAATCCGGACGCGGTGGGGGACGGCATCCATTCCATACAGAAAGTGATCGAGCCGCCCAAACACACGTCCCGTCCCATTGTGAAATATATTTTAATTGCTGTAAGCGTGCTGTTTCTCCTTGTAATGCTGGTAATTCCGCTGCTTGTGGCGTTGGTTAACGCGCTGGGCGACGGCTGGGCGGCGTACCGGGAGGCGGTGTTGGATGAATATACGTTAAAGGCGCTGGCGCTCACGTTGCTGGCCACTGTGTCCGCCGTTTTAGTAAACACGGTTTTCGGCGTGTTCGCCGCCTATCTGCTGTCGAAATTTTATTTCCGGGGGCGGCAGGCGCTGGCCACGCTGATTGACATTCCTTTTTCTATTTCCCCGGTGATCGCGGGCCTGGTGTTCATTCTGACCTTTGGCAACATCGGCTGGATGGGGGATTTTCTGAAAGCCCACGACATCAAGATCGTGTTCGCCGTGCCGGGCGTCATACTGGCCACCATATTCGTCACGTTCCCCTTTGTGTTTCGGGAGCTTTTCCCGGTGATGAACGCCCAGGGAAAAGACGAGGAAGAGGCGGCGGCGCTGATGGGGGCCGGCGGGTTTACGATTTTCAGGCGGATTACGTTTCCTCATATTAAATGGGCGCTGCTGTACGGCGTGATTCTGTGCACGGCTAGGGCCATGGGGGAGTTCGGCGCCGTGTCGGTCATCTCCGGCCATTTAAGAGGAAAGACCAACACGCTGCCCCTGCATGTGGAGATCTTATACAATGAGTTCAACACCACGGCAGCCTTCGCCGTGTCATCCATTTTGGTGATTCTGGCGGTGTTGGTATTGATTGCCAGGAATCTTGTGGAGTGGAAAAGAAAATAAATGCCGGGCGTTTGCAGGACTATTTCCCAATGTCACGAGTTTGGCCAAAATAGATAAAACAAAGCTCAAACTCTGTTTACTGGGAAGAGGGCAAACGCCTGGATAAAATTAAAATTCAGGAGGGGGACAGCGGTTATGTATGTAGAGATGAAGCATATCAGCAAGACGTTTGACGGTTTT
>CAYOWU010000028.1:0-42504 GCA_964407765.1 uncultured Lachnospiraceae bacterium | reverse complement strand
TGCTTTTGCACCTTTGCTTTCATGGCGGCGGCACGTTTTGTTATGCCTTTGCGGATATTTTCTATGCGGGTGTTGATGTCGCTCAATCTGTATCACTCCAATTAATAGCCTGTCCGCAGTTCAAGCAATACGGAAGTCCATTTTTCTTGTCTTTAAGTTGTGACGGATATTTTTCCCATTTATGCATCAAAACATTGTCACAAGCAGGACACGCATAATACTTATCCTCATATTCCTCCGGCTTTTTTGGTATCTGCTTTTCGAGTGCTGCAATCGCCAATCTTGCTATATCTGATTGTGTTTCATGCGTACATTCAGCATATAATTCGCATTCTTCGCATACCGTTTCATCTGTGTACACTTTTTGACAATATATTGCATTATGAATGTTCATCTTCCTCTACCTCACTTTCCTCCCACACTTCCGCCGCCGTTCCGTTCAGCGCGTCCATGAAGTTGTCCTCCGATTCTTCTTCCGGCTGGCTGTCCTTTATCTGGCTTTCCAGTTTTAGGAGTTCGATTTCGAGTTTCTGCTTGTCTAACTGGTGCTTCATCGGGTTGTTGATAAACTTGTCTATCACAATCCCCATGGCAGTAGCAATCTCTGACAGCTTCGCCGATTCTATCTTCTCTGGCTTTTTCAGTGCTTCTATGTAAGCGTCTAAGACATCTTTCGCCTGTTCTTTTCTGGATTCCATATAGTCCAGAATGTCGGCGGTGTTCTGTTCTCTTTTTTGTTCGCACTTTTTCGTAACCTCTTGATTTCCAAGTACGATTTTTTTTACAGTGTGGTCTGACACTCCAAATTTCTTTGCTGTTGCGTTATAGCTGCCAGATTCCACATAATCAGCAATTATTTCTTTTTTCTGCTTATCCGTCAGTCTGGCAGCCATATCATCACCTCAAATATAACAATCCAATAAATCTCCCTAATGCTATTTTAAGGCATTTAGAGGGAATCGTTGCACCAAATTAAATCGTGTTATCTGCTTGCACATAAGATACCATATCGAACTCTAACCCACTTCCGTTAATCGAATTTTCAAAAGTTAAAATTGTCGTTCCACCCTCTACCAGATGTTTTGCTTTTTCAATCGCTTCTTCTTGCGTTTCCGCTTTAATACCCGAAACCGTAAATCAGATTCCGTATGATAATTCAACACTCCATTTATTCATTTCCCAATCCCCCCTAATTCCCTGTCAAATAAACTGTAAAACAACCTCCGATACCCATAAAAATCACTTTTTCCCATACATATCCTGCCTAGCTCTCTGTCAAATTCTATCTTGTTATAGCTTTTATTCTGCGTGACGGATTTGACAAGGTATAAGGCTATATCTTTGTTTGTCTGATATGCCACTTGCCTTATTAGATCGCCATACTTTCCAGACTGGCACATCATGTACAATTTTTTGCGGTATGATTTATCGCCAAGCCCGTAATACTCCCATGGGTACCGGGGTGCTGACTGATACTTCGGCTGTGGTGGCTCGAAAATGTCCATCTGCCGAAAGCCGCTGTAATTCTCGCAAGTCTCTTTCTTCCCTGCGCAGTTTTTTCTGTCGCAGCATACGGTCATGCATGTCCAGCACAGGCAGGTGTGGCATTTTCTCCTCACGTTTTCACCCCATCATTATTAATTAATTTCAAAATTCTTTTACTTCCGCCTGCACCTCAAACTCCAAATATTTCATCGCCTTCTGTAAATCCTCCTGGCGGCTGCAGCCGTCCTTTCTCCCAGCCCTAGCTATGTATTTCAGGACGTTTCCCAGGCAATACGACAGGCCCCAATCCTGGATCACCTTCACCGGCTCGTATTTTCTCCCGGCGCAGTAGTGGGCCGGATGGCTGATTGCGTCGCCTCCCTGCAAATCGCGGCGTTCGTATTTATCGCATCCAGAGCATCCTTCCAGCCAGAACGCGTCTCCAAAACGTTCGCTTCCTTCGCATCCGCAAGTGATGATTGCGCCCAAGTTTCCCGCATCTACGCATTGAAGATGTTTGCACCCTATGTAATTTTTCCGTGTTTTCGTCCATGTTTTGCCGTTTTCCATGTCAATCCACCCTTTCGCTTAAAATCTCCACGCCCGTTTCATCTTTTACAACCGCCGCTATCTCCTCCAGCGTTATATACCCTTCGTCGAAACACCGGTATTCGCCCAGCAGCTTTTCCATAAACCTCTCCAGTCTTTTCTTGCCGAAGCCGAATTCATCCATTAAGGCGATCAGCGGCAGCCCCAGCATGGCGATGAACGCCCTTTTGGCCGCCTTCGCCGCCGCTTCCTCTTTCATCCTTTGTATCTGCGCGTCGGTCAGCGTGTATGTTTTAACGGGGCCTTTCACGCCGCATTCCCGTCTCTGCTTTCTGTTCATATGCCTTTCGCTCCTCTTCTTTACAGGAAATCAATCAAGCTTATTCACCAGGTTATCAAAAAACATGAACCGTCTTTTTGATTGGAATGGTTTTCAACCCCGTATCCTAATTCCTTCAGCTTTCCAATCGCTTGTTTCTCCAAATGATTATCAATCCAGCATTTCGTTTCTCCACTTTCAGCAGCGCGTTTTATGTATTTGTCCACCGTAGATAATTGCTTTTTTGTTTGATCGCTTATTGAATTAATCGCCTTTTCCCGCGCCTCTATTGCCGTATACATATTTATCCCCTCCTTTCACGCCCCGCCCTTGGCGAAACGGCGCATTCCCCATCCGCGGACATATAGTCAAATATATTTCGTTGCCCAGGCATTGGCTCCCACTCCTTCGCCTCCTGCAACGCTTTTTTTGCGCACTGGCAGCCGTACCCGCTTTTCAGGGCCTCTTCGCTTGTGAGCAGCCGCCCGCATCTCTTGCAAAGCCTGGCCCGTATTGTGAAAATCCCTTCACCCATGATCCTCCTCATCCCTCAAACATCCGTTTCTTTATCGCGTCAATGTCATATCCCCTGTGGGGGTAATCGTTAAACGCGTTGTTCCCTCGCCCGGCTTTAGCCTGCGGCCTTTTATAGTTTTCCGGCGCATAGTCAACCCACGTCGAATCCTTCAGCCAGTTGGCCGGGGCCTTGACGTACCTCTCGGCCCTTTCCTCAATCGCGCAGGCCTCCGCGTAATTCTTCGCCGCTTGGATGAGATCGCCCTCGGTGATCGCCTCCGCGGTCAAAACGCGCCCGTATTCCTTCTTCGCCATGGCCTCATTGGCCTTTTTCGGGTATGCGCTCCAGAACTCACTGAATCGATTTGGCGGGTCCGCCGCCCCCTCTGCTTTATTTGTTTTATTTTTATTTACTTTACTTTCCTTTACGGGGTTTTTCTCGGAATTATCAGGGTTTTTCCCGGATTTACTTGGGTTATCGTCGGAAAAACTGTATTTATTCGTTATCTTAATACAGGACGCGGTTTCCTCTTTTTTTAAAAGCCAGATCTGGGAATCAACCTCGAACTGTCTTTTGCGCCCTTTAACCGCCTCCTGGTAGCGTTTCTGTATTCCCGGTGAGGTAATGACCTCCGCCCTCTCCCGTCCGTTGCCGCCTTCGGCGAACTCGCGCTGTGGTCCGTCATTGCCCGCTTTTTGTGTCGGCGACGCAGTGACCGGGCCAGCAAGTATGCTCAGCTTCGTGAGCAGTGACCGACTGGTCAAGTATGCCATCGCCTGCCTTATAAACCCTTCCTTGAGGCGAAGATCCGCGGCGGCGTCTTCCACCGCCTCTTCGTCCCAACTTATGTAATATCCGTTTCGATAAATTTCCGTCAATAAGTAAATGTAGAATATCAACCCGTCGCTTCCATATTTGGAATGCAGGCGTTTGATTCTTTTATCCGCGTAAAAAAAGTCTGTGTCAAAGGAAAAGTAAAGCAATCCATCCTGTCTAGGACGAGCCATTTAACGCTTTCCTCGCTCCATACAAATTCATAAAATCATCCAATTTAAGCGTCACAAGCCACTGACGATTGTTCTTGCGATGGAACACAGCCGGGATCTCGCCTTCCCTCGCGTCCCGTTCGGACTGGGCCATCGCGTCATATAGGTTCAGCCTCTCCATACGCTTGCACTCTATGTGCACGCCCGAAAGGCCAACCACGTCAGCGTCCCCGTTCGCTCCGCTGTATTGCTGCCCTCTGCGGCAGCGATAGCCATATTCCCGGAGTTTTCCGGCAAGCTCGCGCTCGCCGGCGGCCCCTTTGTTTCTGCTGTTCAATGCACCCTCCTAATTCTCCAAATATTCCTCCAGACAAGCCGTATAATCCGCGCTGTCACGCTCTTTGCCCCACTCCGTCCAGAAATCTATCGTCTTGCTCTGCGGCCGCTCCTTTGCAAACTCCACATGGATTTTAAGCGGTATTGGGCAGGCATCACCAACCACAAGGCAGTCACCCGGGGAGAACATGGTAGTTGTTTCAATTACATCCTCACTACCGGCCGGCATCATGCCCTTAATCATGCTCTTGTCGTTCTCATTGTTAAGTTTCATCACGATATAGTTCGCACACTGCGCCATAATTGTTTTATTCAGTTCTGACGGCCTCTGTGACGCCACAAACAACGTGATACCGAACTTCCTGCCCTCTTTGGCAATATTCTCAAAAATCTCCACCATGCGCCGCTGCGCCGCCGTAAGCTGAAAATCTGTCGGTATGTAAACGTGCGCTTCGTCACAGACAAGTGTGATCGGCCTTGCGTCTTTCTGCATGATTTGGATATTGTAAATCAGCTTCGTTATCGCCCCGATAATCAGCACTGCTATGTCATGCGGTATGCCGGACAGGTCAATGTTCTTTACCGGCTTGTCTCCACCCATGATGCGGCTAAAAAGGTCTGCAAGGTAAGACTGCGGAAGATTTTCAAACAGAAAATAATACCGTTTATCGCTGCACAAGGTTTCCATTGTATTTACAATTCCATTCAATTTCCCGTTGTAATCTCCGTTTTTAAACTTATATGTTCCCTTTTTTTCGCCGGTAGCATATACACCATCTTGCACCATTTCTGTATTAAGGTTAGACACAAATTCCATGAGCCTTGAAAACTTAAAATACAAAGGCTTATCTTCGCTTCCTTCATAATCACGGCAAGAGTAGTACGCTTTTCTAAGCGCTGACATAACCACTGTACTGTCCTCTTTCACTTTCAGCACATTCGCCGCCATATCCGAAAACCCAAGCATCCATATAGGAAACGGAACCTCGCCCATCTTGATACTGTCCACGTAGGAAAGCTGGCTGTACTCGCCATGAATATCGAATATCACAAGGTTCGCGCCGGGCAGCTTTGCGGTTTCTTCCACAATCTTTGTGACCGTTTCTGACTTTCCGCAGCCGGTATTACCGACAATACAGGAATGCCGCTGATAGAATTTGTTGCCGTCAATCCATGCCGGGAAATCATAATATGAATAATTCCCTATCCTAAGTCCTGCTTTTGCGCTAAAATCCACAAGCATACTGCCAAAATAGCTGTCGCATACCTTTTCAATCTGCACATCCGTACTCGGATAACGGTCGATCTGTTGCTTAAACTCTCCACCAATCACACTTCCCAGAATAGAGCACTCAATCACTTTTAAAGACGGCTGCTGCAATTCTTCCATTATGGCATTCTCGTCCATCTGCGTTTCCACATCATTGTCCGTGATGGCGGTTATCATGGTCACAAGCTCCACTTCGCTGTCCGATACGGATATGAGGTCATTCAGGCGGGTGTTTTTAAATTCTGCGTCGTCCGTTCTGATTTGTATTTTATCGGGTAATATTTTTACTAATTTCACGACGATACCTCCTGAATGTTCAATGTAGGAATCACATCCGTAGAATACGGAACCTCTTCCATTTGCTCACCGCAAGGGCAAGCGGTCACTTCTTTATATTCCTCTTCACTCATATTTTCAAAATCTGATGCGAGTGAGAAGAAAAATCCACATTTTGGGCACTTAAAACTTTTCACTTCTCTATCCCTCCAATAATTCCGAATAATTTCTTATCCTTGCCTTTTTCACGCTCTTGCAGTAGTCGCACGTGCCACAATAATGAGGCTCTTCCAACCCCGCCTTGACAGCGATAAAACGGGGCATATTCAACATAATCTCTGCAAGGGCCCGGTCAAGCGTCGGCTGGTCAATCTGGAAAATGTCAAAGTCCGTGACCGCCTCCTTTGTGGCGGCCGCCAAGTAAAACGGCAGCCGCCCATATCCGCAAGCCGCAACGCCCGCCTGATATGCCGCTCCCTGCAGATCGTACCGCCAGAACGCAAGGCTTTTGAAGTTCTGCACCACCTTTAAATCAGTGATGCAGACGCTTTCAACAAAACTGTCCATCTTCATTTTCCATTGCGCGCCGAACATTTCAAATGTAAGGATCTTCTGCTTTTCACCGCTCATATACTGCATAAAGCGTTCGTCCTGCCGCACCCTTTTGATTATCTGGTCAGCCTTGCGGAAATCTGCCCGGAGCGCACCATTGCGACAATAAAAGATATTCGGGGACTCCTTCCGGAGCTGTTCAAGCGTCCCCTCAAACCAACGGTCAACCAAAGTTCCGATCAGCATTGCCTTGGTTGTAGGTTGTTCATATTCGCCGCGGATTTTAGCAAGAGCCATAGCTTCACATTTACAGAAATCCTTGTACTGTGATACGCTGAAAAAGGCTTGATTTGCTTCTTTTCCGTAATATGTATCATCACTTAGTTTCATTGGCGCCACCATCAAAGTCTAACTCCTGCTGCCCATCAGCTAGCTTTTCTTTCTTTTCCTTACCAGCGAAAGCATCCTCCGCCTCTTTCTTCTCCACGCCCGGCAGTTCAAATATTTCCTCACGCTTTGACATACCGTCCTTAAGGGAGGTGTATACCCTCTTGAGCCGGACAAGGTCATTCATGGAGAATGCCGTTGACTTGCAGCCGATATACTTTTCGATTGCTTCAAGCGGCACGGAAAATTCTTTCTCAAAGATTGCCGCCATATCCTTTACAAGGTCGATAATCGGTTTGTCTGCCTTACCAATAAGTGTCTGATTACACTGCTCCATAGCGTCCTCTACCACATCACCGGGGATAATGCCTAAAATACATGACCGAAGCCGCCTCGCCCCCTGATTGGCTACCATCTCATAAATGTCACGTGGATCTGTCAAAGGAACATTTCCTTTTTTGGTACTGCGGATATGCGGTACACTGAAAATCTTTTCCTGTCTTGTGTTGGTTTCCAAATCCCACGCATACGCCATTACCTGGCTTTCCCCTGATTTCTGTTCCAGCTCCACGATGCCAAAGCTCATATTTCCCCAATTCTGTGCAAGAGTTTCTGCAAGTCGTATAGACGGCCCGACGACCTTCTGTCCGCCGCGCGGATACTCATACATTGCCTTTTCCGCCAATCCTTTACGCTGGCACGCCTGCATGATACGGTTGCAGCTTTCCACATAATTCCGAGGGAATTTCTTTGCCATGATAATCTGACCCTGTACTTCCTGCGTCTGCCTGCTTGTAACCATTTCCGCTGTTACACTTCTTCCTGCGGTCATTTCAAATCCTTCCATTCCCTAATCCTCCTTATTCTTTAACTCCGATTTGGCTTTCTCCAGTTTTTGCACGGCCCCAGAGAGCGCGGGCTCTCCAATGAATGGCCTTCCTGCTATGTTTGTCTCCGCGGACAGTCTTTTGTCGTGTCCTTCATCAGGCTCCCATCCATGAGGATGAATGTCCACTGTAACGCCACCTGTATGCCCGCTCATATAAAAGAAAGCCGTCGGATGGCTTCCGGTCAATTTGCGCTGGCTGGCCTGCATCCCGTTAATGTCCAACGCCAGATCCAACATTTTGTGGATCATCGCCCTTTTAAGCTTATCCGCCTTTTTCCTCTGTCTTTTCGTCATCGCCTTCACATCCTCCTTATATTTTCCAGCGTTTGTCTGTAATCAAGATACGTCTGTATGCATTTTGCGCACACATCCCGGCCCTTCTCTTTTTCACACCCGTCACAGCTGCGCCGCCCAGGCTCCGTGAAGGGCTTTAACCGCCTCGATAAAATTTCATCCATCTCCACGCCTATAAACATGACGCTTCCCTCTCTTCCAGCCATCCACGGGCGCATTCCTCGCACAGGAACGCGCCGTCAAGCAGGTAATGCCTTTCTGCTTCATGCGTGGAATCGCCAATGTAAATGTCGCCGCCGCAACGTTCGCATTGTATGCGCGGCTCCCGCTGGCTGTTCTCCGCGTCCCTCACCGGGTCCTCCGTTCTGCAAAACATTTGACATCCCTCCAAAAATTCTTAATGCTCCTCTTCTTCTCGAATTTCCCACTCTTCGGGAGGGACGGAGTCCTGAAGCACGCACATATCCGCTATCGCGTCGTAGAACCGGCATCCCTTCTCACAATGAGTGAACTTGTCGCAATAGCCTTTAATCGTTTCCACCGCTTTATCTACTTTGTCCATTTGACATTCCTCCAATTTCAGCCTATAATCTAATTGAGTGTTTTTGTATGCCCTGACTTTCGCTCCCCAGCGGTCAGGGCGTTTTTCATTCTGGGCCGATCCCCTTTTTGTCAGGCAGCCTTGATATTTTAATCACGCCGCCGGGCAAGTCCTGTATTTTAAACCGCTTCCACCCCCGGGCCATGGGCCCCTTTAAGCTCACCCGCTCATAGGACGGAACGTCCGAAAGCGCGTCGGCGTATTCGGCGTAAAAGCGTCGGTCACGACCCATCTGGCCCTTGCGGGTGTACAGTTCCCGCATGGCCTCACCTCTCAACGCAGATTATGCAGTCCTCAAGGAACTCCTCGAGGTCCCGCCTCTCATAGAATGAACAATCCCCGTCCGTTGGAAAAAGAACAAACGGCGTTTCTCCGGCTTCTATCAGTTTCGCCGCCTCTAAAAGGTTGATTGGCTTTGGCTTCGCATTCTTTGGAAATATTCGCTCCATGTATTTTCCTCCTTTATGTATTCCCCGGCCAAAACCCTACCGCCGGGGACGTTTATCTTTCCAGTTTAGATAAATCGCATACGCCAGAATAGCCGCGATCTCTGCGGCAACCGTGAAGATTATGCCGCATACAAATGGTGGTATGTAAATCTTGATCACCTCCCTACGCCGTCTGCGCCTGCTTATCCTGCTGCTTGCTCCCATCCGCGATTGCCTTGTCGTTGAGTGCAGACAAATACCCTATCACCATGTCTTTGTCCCGCTCTGTTATTCCCGCGAACAAATCTCCTATTTCTCTTGCGCTTTTGACATCCGCTTCTGCACGTGTCATAACATACACCTCCTATCTGCACAAATAAAACAACATAAAGAAAAGTACAAAACCAAGTATCATGGCAAGATAGCCGGCTATATACGTCAGAATCATTTCAAGCCTTTCCTTGCTCATAGGCTGTCTTTCAATCCTCGCTGCCTTGCAGAACTTGTCTTTATCTTTCTCTGCGCTTTTGATTGTATTGATTACTTCTTTGAACTTACGCTCGTCTTTCATTTGCCCTCCTTTTTTCTTTTGCCAAAACCAGGAGAACGTGATATAATGTTTCCTAGCAATGGTAAGAGTGGTTTACTGTTGCTATGGGGTTATCTGTGTGTTGGACGGATAGCCCCACTTTTTATTGAATTTTGTTCCTGCATCTCCTATAATCTAAGTACAGGCGTTGCCGCGCCGAGTACATAGAAAGGATAATGCGCTATGTTGCATAGAATTGAGAAAAAAGTTTTAATCGCACTTTCAAAACAACCAAACGATGCCCGCATAAGCATTGGAAAGTTTTACCCTTATTCCGGTGATGAAATCCGCGCTGCTATGCACTCCTTGCGGGATAAAGGGTATTTGGAAAATGCTGGTGAAAATATCGATTTGTCCGAATTCCATTATTCAATGTCAACCCAAGGCAGACATTACAGAGAGTATCGTTTCAAGCGCTTTTTTAGTGATATTTTTATCCCAGCCGCTGTGTCTATGGTCACATCGCTGATTACATATTTTTTATGCGGTTAGCCAAAAAAATGTTTGCACAAAAGCGTGGTAATCACAGCGACCACGACACTCACAACAATAGATAACGGGTTTCTCTCTTCCATTTTTCTCACCTCCTTATTTGACTAAATCAAATCTTTAAAATAAGGCTTTTGCGCCTTGAAAAGTTTTTATCACTATGTTAAAATTAATCCACCCATATTCGGGCAAGGAGGTACTTTATGTTCATAAAAAAATTGGCTTGCCCCGTTCTCTTAATGCAAGGCCGCAATACTGGCACCAAAGCAGTTTAAACTGGTTAAATGCAGCAACTGATACAGTGTCCAGTGGTCGGCAACCTATAATGTCCCACTGTATCAAGTACTCCTTGTAATCTGTCAACTAATGGGCGAATTGAAAAAGCAGAACCAGACTGTTAAGTGACAGAGTACTCTAAGAAGCACTTAGGCTATTGGGTGTGGCGAAAGCCTGCAAAAGTACATAGGGTGAAATTTGGCATTGAAGCCGTTGGAAATAGCCTTCCGGCGGCTTCTTTGATTTTTCATAATGATAAAAACTTTTCAAGGCGTAAAATCCATCGGATTCACTCCAACATATCTACATATAGCTATCAGTTCGCTTGAGCGCAATTCCCGTACTCTAGCCAATTCTGTTGCCGCCGGACTGGCTTTTCCCCTTCTGGTTTGCCTAACATCGTTTAGCTTTTTATGGAAAGAAATTTTCACGTTCCTCAAAATCAAAAATGGTACAACTTTTTTTCGTGATGTGCTAAAATATTTTTACAGGCACAAAGCCGAGTAAAATGAAGGGAGGGCCACTCATGTTTAAATCAACAACAGAATCTAATGCTGCTATGAACGAAATCCTTAAACAGATTTGCAGCGGTTCAAAATTGGATAATCTTACGTTGCCAGAAGATGAACAGGATCAAGATGCTGCCATTATTGAGTGTATAGACAGAGGATACATATCCGGTGTAACCTACGACTATACGCAAGATGGAAAGGCACATTTTTCTGTATCTAATTTAAGAGTGACCCATAGCGGTCTTCTGTTTATGGAATCATTCTGATTCCTTGTCTGATTGGATATAGGTGCTGGAACGGGCAATATCTTTTGCTGTCTCCAGCACCTTGTCCATATCAAATATGGTCACGTTGTGTTTCTCTAAAACTCCGACAATTTCTTTGGCACATTCTACTGGATAAGAAACTTGCGTAGCCATTTCTTCACCTCCTTCCTATTGCACTGTTTGTTCTTTGTCTGCAAACTCTCTTGGGTCAACGCCGAGAAAGAAACACACACTCATAAATTCATAATCCCTCAAGTCCCTCTCTCTTTCCGAACCCATTAGACTGTTATACAAAGCAGAATATGAAATCCCCGTATCTCGTGCCATTTTTGAGAGGTTAATCCCTCTTTTCTTCACATATTCGGATAAATTTTTTGTATAAACACTCAATGTATCACCTCCATCATTTCTAAGTTTCTTAGAACAACTACATCATAGTCTAATTTAGATAGAATGTCAATACCTTTTTCTAAGAAAGTTAGAATTTTTCTTGACGTGTAAAAAAATATATGATATGTTACATATTGAGAGGAGGACACCACATGGAAATTGGAAGTATATTACGAGAATCAAGAGTAAATGCAAAAATGTCAGTAGAGCAAGTTTCTAAGATTTTGACAGAATACGGATATAGGGCTTCTCAAAAAACTGTATATAGTTGGGAAAACGGGAATAGCAGACCGGATATTGAAATTCTCATGAGGCTATGCGATATGTATGGCATAAAAGACATATTGAAAACTTTTGGATATGACGGATACAAAGAAGATGGAAGTATCCAACTAAATATGAAAGAAATTGATATGGTAGAAAAATACCGCTTGATCGAAAAACATTCCCCAGACGGCGCAAACGTAGTCGATACAGTATTAGACAGGGAATATTCCATAGCAGAAAAACTGAAAGAACAGAACAAAAAGATTCAGAAAATGGATATGGAGACTTCAGAGGAATTACTGCCTACACGAATATATACTTATTTTGGGAAAATTGCTTGCGCTGGTTCTGGCTTCTATTTTGACGATATACCAACGGAAACAATAGAAGTTCCAGATATGGGCGGAGACTTTATCATTGGTGTGAACGGGGATAGCATGGAACCGGATTACCAAGATGGGGATTTATTATATATAAAAAAGACAGACCACATACCATATGGTGATGTGGGGATATTTACCATTGGAAACGAATGTTTCCTAAAAGAATACGGTGAAAACGGACTTATATCTCGCAATAAAGACTATGACAATATCCCCGGAACTGAAGATGTGCGACTAATCGGGAAAGTAATTGGAAAAGTTGAGTAAGTATGGTATAATAGCACGAATTGGGGCGGTTGTTTGCGGACTGCCGCCTAAGGGAGACTAATGCGTTAGCCTCCCTTTTTAAATTCAAATTATTGTTTTTGTATGTATTTGCTATGAACGAATCCGTAAATACTCCCGCCGATCCGCGCATAATACCACTTATCCTCATGCTCATCTTTCTGCGTAAAATCCATCACATCAACCAGGTTGCCATAAGAAAGCTGCGGATAGGCGTTGATGCATGGATACCCCGTCCCGGCCCACGTACGCACGTTTAGAATATCCGCCGTCACCTTACCAACAAACAGCCGTCGGAACCTGTCCTGCTTTCCGGAAATGCCCGAAACGGGATTTTCCGGAACGGCTTGTCCATCGCGCTTGATGTATTTGGTGTATACGTACCCGATCCCCATCCCAGCGACTTTCACATGCGTCCAGGCTCCGGATGCCTTCCCGTCCACCTCAAAGCGGTTCCCTTTCATAAGTTCGCCCAAGACCACCCCATTTGGCTCCGCCCGGACGTAAAGGTTGTCCACAGCGGACGTGGCTGTCCCCACAGCTTTCCATGTAGATTCCCCTGAATTTCCCGGCGCGCTCCCGGAATATTTCGGTCTAATTATGGCCTGAATCTGGCTGGCGTATCTCGTGCGGCGCATAACCGCCCCGCCATTGCTGTTGTCGCTAATGGAGGTGTTCCCTTCGATTGTGGTGTAATTCACGCCATTATAATTCTCCACGAATCCGATATGGTCCGCCACGCCATCTCTGCCCCAATCAAACAAGACAATGTCCCCATACCGGGCCGTTTCTTTCGGGACAATCAATCCTTTTTGCTTCGCCCAGTTGTAGACCGTAGGGCAGTACGCCGTTTTCTGGCCGTCGTAAAACAAATTGGACAATCCGCACATGCGGAAAATATCTCATACGAATGCGCAACACCACGGATACCAATCCCCCGACACCGCGCCTCCATAATAATCCGTGTTGAAAAGAACATTGTTGCTCCCCGGCGGACTTTCCAGTGTTCCGATATAGGATGCAGCCTTATCCATAATAAGCTTCGCCTGCTCCACCTTATCACTCTCCTTTTTGCTGTCTTTATAATCTTTATAAAACACGTTCATGCCCACATGGCCGGATATTCCCGGCACGCTCCCTTTGCTGGAGTACTGCCAGCCCACGCCCGCCGGTGGGCGCAGACGTTCCTGGATGACCCCTGTGTCGTTGGCCGGATAGGCCGCCAGCCAGTAATCGTAGGGCAGGCTGGGCACGTCCAGAACATTGTTATACCAGTCCATATTGCAATAGATGGCCGGGATGTATCCCGCCTCTTTTATCTGCCCCAGAAACGCCTTGGCGATATTGGCGATAGCCGCCTTCCCCAACGCTTTCTGGTTTGTCCATTCTAAATCGTAGAACACCGGGAAATCCAGGCCCCGGCCGGCCAACGCTTCCAGCACGGCCTCCGCTTCCTCCATGGCCTTCTGGACGGTGAGGGCATAGGAATATTTGTATGCCCCCACTAAGATTCCATTGTCCTTGCAGCCTTTGTAATTATGCTCAAAGCTTGCGTCGATTCCGAATTTTTGGTGCGCCCGCAGGATGGCGAAACGGATTCCTGATTTCGCCGCTTTCGCCCAGTCCGGCTTCCCTTGCACGCTTGATACATCGATTCCTTTAATTTCCATAGGCCCCTCCTATTTGATTTCCTTTGCAGAATCAGCGGTCCCGTCCGGGCCGGCATTCCCAGCGTCCGCCAGCCCTTCCCCGATTACGTACCCAATGACCGTCGCGCCCGCCATGATGATGGCGGACACCTGCGCAGCCTCGCTTTCCGTGCCTCCCAGGGCCACAACCAGCAGGGATGTGAACCCGCAGATGGACACCCACAATTTCCTGCTTGTCAGTTTCCTCTTCCAATTGATTTTTGCCATAATTCCTTTTCCTCCTTACATTCCAATCTTTGTGAAAATGTACCCGACGATTATCCCGGCGGCGACCGTAATTAAATGCCCCGTGACTTTCCGCCACATGTCGCCGTCCCTGCTTTCAAGCGATCCTATGCGCTCCCCCTGTTTCTCAATGCTTTTGCTGATTTCCAACTGTTCCTTCGCCATCGCTTCCACGCTGGCGGCCAGGCGTTCCACCGAAACAGCCAGCGCGTTGATCTGCTGTATGGCGGTTTCCAATGCGCTTAACCGCTTATTCTGCCTTGCGTCCTCTTCTTTAAGACGCGCGTTCTCCGATTTCATAAGCTCGGAGAACGCTTCATGCTCTGCCCTTGAAATTCCGTTTTCCATGCAATCACCCCTTTCACGCCTCTTTCCAGCCTTCCGGGTAATCAACCGGGGACCAGACATTGTTGTCAATGACGGACTCATACACCGGCCCGTCCTCCGCCGGATAATGCACCCGGTCACCGGCCATGTAAGCGTTGTCGCTCCCAGGCTGTTCCCACACCGGGATAACGTCCGGATCAAAAATCAGCGCCTTGGTGAACAGCGACGCCGCGCGCTCTGGATTCCACCCAGGCTGCGACGCATGGCCCTGCAGGACTTTATAGACAACCCCCGCGTACCTTACGCGCTCCCCGGCCTTATATTCCTTGCCGTTCCCGTCCCATGCCGGGAAAAGCTCCGCGCACTCCGCCGCGTCCCGGTCGTCGACATGATCCGCCGCAAGCCCCTCAATCACTTTCCTAAGCGTCCGCGCCCTCTCTACGATTTGCCCCATGCTCATTCCTCCTCTCCCAACAAAATCCTCGCCGCCTGGGCGTATTCATTTTCCAGCTCCGTCTGCCCGCCGCCGCTGTCGCGCAAATAAAAATGGACAGTCAGATTGCCGTCGCCATCCTCAACGATTTGCGCCCCGTCTGACTTCACGCCATAATACGTCCCGCAAACCGCATTGTCCCGCAGAATTTCAATCTTTGAAGCGCACGCGTCCGTGTGCAGCCGTTCCCAGATATCCGCCATTTCCGACATTGACGCGCAACTCACGGTGACCGACAATGGGAGCGCGAATCCCGCAATTTCAACCTCGCTTCCGTCCCCCAACGCCATTTTTAACTGTTCCATAAAGCCCTCCTTTCTCATAAAAGCGCCCCTTCCATAAGGATGCTTGTAAACAAATATAAAATTTCTACCCCATGGCCGCCCATGGGGCTATAAAAAGGCTGTCATAAAGTTTAGCCATGCTCTGGAATGTATGCCATGCGCTGAATGTGTTCGCGTATGACCTCCAGCTTTGCCAGGATGCGTAAACATCCTCATAATTCATGACTCCCTTATCTAACAGCGTTTTGAATTTTTTCAGTTTCCTCCTCTGCCTCGCAATGGATTTTTTGTGAATCTTCCGGACCACCCTGCCGGTTTCCAAGAGATAAAACCTTGTCTTCAAATACTTAAATCCATGCGTCAGCTTTACGATCTGGGTCTTCTTTTCATTCAGCGTTATCCCCAGCCCTTTGCACATCCTCCGAATGCCGTCCAGGCATTCCCGAAAATATTCCTTGTTTTCATGAATCAAATACCCGTCGTCCATGTACCGGCCATACCCCCGAATGCGGCATATTTCTTTTACATAATGGTCCAGCCGGTTTGCCGACGCAAGGGCAAAAGTCTGGCTGATCTGGCTTCCCAGGCCAAGGCCGACATCCCCGAACATATTAACAAAATGCATTGTCAGGCCGATAATCTTCCTATCCGTAAACTCCCGGAACATAATCTTTTTTATGACCTCATGGGAAACATTGTCGAAAAACTTACTGAAATCGAACAACAGTATGTAGCCATCCGTCCCATGCTTCCGATAATGCTCCCGCAAATGCTGGCATAATCGTTTAATGGAAAACGTATAGCCTTTGCGCTCCATGGACGCGCCATTGTCATAGATGAAAGTCCGGCCCAACATCGGAACCAACGCGTAATCGCAAAGGCACCGCTGCACCACCCTTTCATTTATCGTGACGGATTTAATGTGCCGCAGCTTCCCGCGCTCATTTAAGTCAAACTCATAAAAGCCGCCAGAGCGGAACGTGCCGTCCTGAAGCCTTTCATACGTCTGATTCACGAGCAAAGGGGCCTGGGTGATGTATTTCTGCACGCTGGCCTTCCACGCCACTCCCCGGCGGCACTTTTTATATGACCGATACAAGCTCCCATAGGAAAACGCCTGGTCAAAATCATCACAGCCGGAATATTTCATTTTTTTCCTTTCAACGCGGCGCTCCACACGCCTCCGGTATCGCGCCTCTCTTCGTTCTTCGCTTGTCATGCCCTCTCCTTAGATTTTACCCCGTACAGCTTTTCGGATGGTTGCGCACAGCTGCGTAAGGCCACCAGGCATGAAACGGCGGACACACCATCAACCGCCGCCATGCAAGCAGCGTCCGCCTGGGCCTATCAGGGTATATATTTACGCTTCCGCGAGGGTTATGTTCTCCTTCTCTCCCCCTGTCCTGATTTCACCTTATGGTTACTCTGTCTCGCATGAGAGAAGCCTAGCGGCACCGCCGCACTAATGTACGCATTGTGGTTGTTGTAGGAGCCGTCGGAATGCACAGTGTAAAAGGCATAACCGTTATTAGCCGCGCGCAACCACCACACGCTGGCGCTAGCGCTGTCAACTTTTTTCTTAACGCGGGACGCATTGTCCGCAAATAAACTCCTGTAGATTCCTCCATTGGAATAGCTGGCGAACATTTCCGCATAAGACGGAATCCATACTTTATCTTGCGTAGTCTGGGTAAACGATTCATAAGATTTCGGATCGCTCGCCTTCGCCCTATATGCCGGATGCGTCTTCGTTACTTTCACAATGTGACTTCTTACTTCATCCGGAATCAATGGCATAATTGTATTTTGGAAATACGCCCTCAGTTCGGATTTCTCCCATCCGCCTATTGCGCCAGTCCCTTCTTTAATGCCGACAACCACCTGAACAGTCAAGTTTGAAATTTCCTCCGTATGGGTATAGCTCACCCCACTAAATTTGATATAGGCAGTGTCCCCATTGCTTCCAGTTGAACCGTCTTTGCTGTATGTCGCTTTAACCGTCACGGCCTGACCGGACGCCACTTCCATAGCATATTCTGTCCAGTTCCCATTTCCACTGATTTCATTTGCGACTTTGTTGCCATTCACTTCCACTGTCAACTTATCATATTTCTGCTCCGAGCCAACTTTATAGGATACCGTTAACGTCCCAGCTTCTGCAATCGTAAGCGTCCAGGTTGCTGTCGCGCTGGTGCTGTCCAACCCCTTATTCTGGCTGCTCCAGTATCCATCCGCGTCACTGAACGCCCATGCCGGGCCTTTATCTTGGGGCTCTTTAATTTCTTCATATGCAGGATTCATCCGCTTGCTGGTTTTCAGCAATTCCACGGACAGCCATGAGATGGGGGCCGTCCCGCTGCCGTCAGCCTTCTGGTCCTTATCAAAAGCCACGATCTGCATGTTGACAACCCCTTCCGCCCCCAAATCAAGCGGCTTGTAATTCCCGACCATATACTTGCTGCGGTATGTCCCATTCTCCACATTCGCAATGATTTCGTCCCAGGAATCCGAGATTTCCTCCACTTGCACAGGGCTGACGTAAGTCGCATAGCAAGACGTGTTCCCCTGGATGTTCGTAGGGGCCGGAACCCATGCCTGGAACGGCATGCCGCTTCCCTGTGGGTCCACTAAGTCAGCCGTGTTCCCAGAGTATGATGCGCTGCCGCCGTACGCCACATTTTGCACTGTCTGCAGCAACGTGGAGCCATTGTAGAAATAGACCGTATACTTTCGGATGACGGCCGTGTATGCGGCATATATGCTCCTGTCTGCGCTCACTGACTTCTGCGCTGTTGCATCCGCCGCGCCGTTTGGTTTCTTTGACCATCCGGCAAAAGTATACGTATACTGCGCCGTACTCGGACGCGTGGGCTGGCCTGTGTATATGCCATCCCCTCCATCATATACGCTCTCTGTATGTAAGAGCTGGCTCCCGTCATAGTTGTAGTAATACAGGTACGATGTGATGTGGTCATAGGTCACATTGATGTTTGGGTATCTTGCCAGCATCTGCGCCAGTTCTGCCCCGGTCAACGCCCCTACATGTATGGTCCCGCCCATCTGCGCCTTATCCGTGTTGTTCCCGTTCTCATCCAGCCCGCGCATGGTATCCAACAGGTCATACAGTGCGAATATCTCTTCTGCGTCCTCCGCCTCCCAGAAAAATCCTATGATGCGCACGCGGCTGTTTTCTGGTATGCCCTCTAAAATCGCCCTGCTATCCACGGCTCCCCCTACGCTCTCAAGCCGCAGGGTAGATATATTGGTGTAGGACGGGATGGAGAGGTCTGCAATAGCTTTTTGGTTGCGGATGGTCAGGTTGGTAATCGTCCCAGGCAGGTGCAAGGTCTTTAATATTCCGCCGTTTGGCAGGTTGATGCCCGTAATGGACGTACCTTCAAAATACACATGCTCAATATTCGTGCATCCGGAAACATCAACCGCCTGCGTCAATGCCGGGCAGTTCCGCACGTCCAGCGTCCGCAAAAGGATATTATTCCCAAGATGCAGCTCCGTTAGGTTGCTGTTGGAGTAGGACGGGCTTCCGTCCCCCAGCTTTAGCGATTGCAGGTTTACGGCCATGGAAAATTCCGCATAGCCAACCATGAGCCCAGACAGATCTCCCACAGACGCAAGCTGTGACGCAGAGTATATGTAAATCTCTGTGTCGTTCACATTGTCAAGCGGGCATTCCAGCGTGTAGCTGCTGCCCCTTAACGCCCTTTTCTGCACCAGGTAGGAGCCGTATTTGACGGATGCGTAAATATCCGCATAGGGCTTTACTGTGATATCAGTTTTTGCGTATCCTCGTACCGTGATCACATCCGACAGGGCATCCCCGGCGTTGTATTTGCTATCTATATACCGAAACCTGTTGTACAGCCACCACTTCCGCTGTTCTGCTTTTGAGCCTTGGAGCATGGACAGGTAGGCTGCGCTGTTATTATCGATTAGGGGCTGTAAGTACTTGAAGTAGCTGTCCTCGTTGAATATCGCTTCCGGCCACTTGTCCTGGTGCTCTTCAAACCTCTGTTCCGTGTCCGTGTAAGACAGCGCCCCGGTCGAACGCAACCTCTGATACATGGTCTGTATCTGCGAGAAGAACGCCTGCCGGAGGTTCGTCCACAGTGTGGACTGCTGGCCGTTGAACACATCCGCGCCAGAGCTGGTCTGGTCAATATCTTCCAATTCGTACGAAAACACCAATGCGCCTTCGTTATTTGTCCCGATCGCTGTATCGTAATCGTATGGAAGGATGAGCCACTTGCCTCCGGTATAAACAGTCGGGAACGCGTTCTTTGCTCTGTTGTCCACCATCAGGAATAGTTCCGTAAAAATGTAGTTGAATATAATCGCGTCCGTCTCCATATGGTCTGCCAGTTCCGCCTTGAATTTAGCAAGCCTGTATGCCGCCGTATCGGCTGCGTAACTCACTCCGTCATAGGTCACGGACTCCGGCAGAGCCTCCCCAGCAGCGGCAGATTGGTCTGTGGATACGAGCCATGCGGATAGGGCGGACAGTTTGGATGCATCCACGCTCCCATCAGGATATCTCGCCTCAAAGTCATTCTGCCATCCTGTCCCGCTAAAATCCGCCGACTTGAACAACACACGTTCACTGGTGTTGTTCAGGATCTCCCAAGACTCATCGCCTTCAGAAAACCCGAACACCTCTTCCGTGCCCTTGTCGTTATTGAAGTTATATTTTCCAATAAATATCGTGTCTGCGCCATCATACCAGAATACTACGATCGGGAACCCATCGATCCCCTGGCGGACATTTGAGTCTTCAACTTGTGGGGGTGTCTTGTACGGGCATGAGTCGTTGTATAGCCTCGCAAGCTCTACGTTGTTCGCGCCCTCGGAAGATGCAACATCCGCCTTAAATGTAAAAGTGTCTGTCGGAACAGAGTCTGTGCGCATGGCATACTTTTCTGCCGTTGCCCCGGTGCTCGTCATGGTAAATCCGCCCTTAAACTTGATCTTGTAGTTTTTACGGGCGTAATATTGTGAAGATGTGCCTTGCACGTCCGCCTGGGCGTTCGTGAATGAAAATGACTTTGTGGGGTTCGCGGGATCCACATAGCGGCCACTGATAATCTTCTTGTCCCCTTTGTACTGCGGGAGCTCCGGCGCCTCCAACACGAGGTATGGAAGATCCTGCGGGAGCTTGCCAATCACGACCTGCCCATACTCATCAAATACATTGTTATGCGCATACCTATGGAGCATCTTTTCCCCATCCTGTGTGTCTGCAATCCAGTTATCCAGCACCTGATATCTCGTCAGGTTATTGTCATACACTCGGATGCAGTACAGGTCTATAGTGCAGTCATTAGAACCGACCGATATGCCAACTGGGGACGATTGTTGGAAATCATCATCCGTGGGGTATTGCACTGCCCCAGACATAACGCCATTGATGTAGGTATAGATCAGGCGGTTTTCAGAGCGCTTTTCCACCACGAACGCGATTCTTACATGCTCGTCCTCTTTGTATTGCGTAGAGATCCTGGACTGCTCTGATGCCAGGAGGGCTTCCTGCGCCGTGAGCTGCATCCCTTTACCCCCGGACATACAGGACACCACTACAGCATCATAATTCATGATATTGCGTGTAGCAAACTCAAATTCGATGGTCTTTCCAGTCGCCCGGAAGTCCCGCCCAAAGACCTGCAACGGTATCTGCAGCCTCGCATCCCCGGATACCCGAAGGACGGATATCCCGCCGCTGTCTTTCTGCCAGCCGTCGGACGCGAAATTGAACCCGGTAAATTGCGCGCCGATACTTCCGTACTCCCAAACGCCCGGGTTTTCCTCGTTGTTGCTCCGTCCATAGCTGGACAGGAATAGGGACAGCTCCTCCGTCTCGGCCTCTATATCTATACTCGCTTCCTCGACGGTCAAAACGATGTTTTTGACTACGCTCCCAGACTGTATGGAAAGGGTGAGTTGTCCTGCGGTATCCGCGCGGTATGTCCATGTCTGCTCCGTCCTGTCCACGGTCAGGGATGACACCTGTACACCGTTTGCCAACAATTTCACTTCTGCCGTGAGTCCCATCGGGTTATATACCGTGTATGGGATGATGATGGATGAATATTGATCGACTTCTTTTTTATTGAAGTTGCTCACGATTACGGGGTCTTCTTCGCCCTCCGTGAGGCAGATAAGTTCATAATACAAGTGGTTCGACCCTACCTCTTCTCCGCCGATGGAAGCCGTGAAATATACTTCTAGCGAGTGCGCCCCATGGCTCTGCGCCGAGATCACGTAGGATTGCTGCCGTCCACTGACAGATGTCACCGCCGTCCCTATCTCCCGCCCGTCCAGGACGAAATGTATCGTCTTGGTCGCATTGCCGGTCGGGATATACGTGAAGTTTATCGAACCGGTGAACGGCGCACTCGCGTCGAATGTGGATGTAAGGGACACGGATACGGCTGTTATGTTAAAGTTTATCGTGCGGTTGTTTCCATATATATCGCTTATATTGATCTTCGCCGTGTTCGATCCAAGGTTCAGGTATGGTGATATATCCAAGTTTACATTTCCCTGCGCAACATCTAAATTTGCCTTTGTCGCGCCGTTGACCGTGATCTTGAGCGAACCATTCCCCGTAGATACCCCGTCTTCCAGCGAACTCCACACGATACTTATCACGCATTCCGCGCCATAGGCTATGGTCTTAGATATCCATCCGGATGCGTTTGACACGGAGAGGACGGCATTGTTCCCGCCCGATCCGCCGCCAGAGCCACCCGCAAACGGCCCCAGAGGCCCTGCTACCACTTCGTCATTGGATGTGAGGTACAGATAGCCGTTCTTCTCGTAGGCTCCGTCCACCTTTCCGGCCAATATCAAGTCACTTTCTTCCTGTTTTTGAGCTATCCCATTTGTCACTTCTTGCATCCCAGCCACTTCTTCGAGCGCATTTTCTACATTTGCGTTTGCGTTCTGGGCTGTCGATGATGCAAGGCTCGCGTCTTCCCCGGCTTTCTGGGCCACGGAAACCGCCGTTTCCGCGTCTTTTGTCGCCCGATCCGCCGCTGCCTTTGCCTGGTTCGCCGTAGAGACTGCTTCTGCTGATTGAGTCCGAGCGCTCGCAGCAGTATCTATCGCTTCCGACGCTTTTTTTGTGGCAGTGGACGCGTTTGCCGACGCTTGGGCAGACAGTGTTCTAGCCTCTTCCACCAACCCCTGGATGATCGCCAGTTGCTCCGATACATCGTCATAGTACGCTATGCGTTTTGCGCTCCCAGCTTTCACGCATGCGAAAATACCCGTTCCGTCTGTGGAGTTAGGCACATTTGAAGATACGATCGCCCATTCAGCCACCGATAGTTTCGTGGGGTCGAACAGTTTATAATCTCCGTGCCGCATTGTGATCGTCGCTATCATACCTTATCTACCCCTCGAGTTTATTCTTTCGGATATAATCCCTCATCGCGTTGATATGAGTCTCGAAATCAGGATCTGCCACGTAAAAATTCTTCATAGATTATCCCTCCGTTTCAGGCGGCACGGAATCGCCCTGCGCCGCCTCTTTCTGTTTCTGCAAATATTCCCCGTACTCCGCCGCGTCTTTTTCTTCCTGCGCCCTTATGCCGCCCCGGACGCTGTCCAATAAATTCTGCAAAATTGGCTCAATAATAAGAAGCGGAAGCCCCGATTTGTTGATGGATTCCACGATTTCTTCCGTTAATTCTTTTCTAATCAACGTGATTGGTTTTTGCATTTTGGCTGTCCTCCTATTGGTTTGAAATCATTGATTTTAATTCATCTATGTCTTTCTTTTGTTCTTTTAAGGCCTGTATCATATATGGAATAATCACCCGGTGATTCCAGTTTTCCACCGTACCGTCAAGGTTATGGTCCGCCGCATAAGGAAGATGAGCGTCAACATCTTCAGCGATAAGCATCGGGAAACCCACGCCATTGCGTTCATCGTCTTCCGACAAATATCCAGATTTATATCTCGCCCAAACTGGAGTTATGCCGTAAATGAGTTTTGCATCTTCATGAGTCATTTCTTTTAGTACATCCTTATATCTTTTCGAGGAATCCGCTGCCGCATAAACAACTCCGCTTCCAGCGGATAAGCCTAAAAACCTCAAACCGCTTAGTCGCCCTACGTTATTCAAAGTGAGCGTGCTGTTTAACGCTAATCCATTATTGTTGAAATGACCTTTTTGAGTGTTTCCGACCATAAATTTGATTTCTTTTCCTGAAGGTATGCTCATAGACAAATCGTTGTTGCTTATTCCTACATAGTGCGTTGTCACGCCTCCGCTCATCGTAGCTGCGCCGCCCACGTTCAATCCACCAGTCACCGTCGCTGCCGCGCTCACACTCAAATCCCCAGTTATCTTTGTGCTTTTATCTAAAAATATTCCTCCTTTCGAGTTTAGAATGAGATCCCTTGTTTTTGCTTCCAAAACAACATTTCTTGTATTACTGCCGTATTGCGCGGAAAGATCAAGAAGCCCATCCATCCCCGAGTAATCGCTTCCATACCCGCCACTTATGATGGACTCATCAATTTTGATCCATTCCAGACCACTCTTATTTCTAAATTTTCCTTCGATTTCAGCCCCAGAGTTATCCCATTTCCCGACTTGGACTCCGCTAGAATTTAGCACCCTCATCGAACCGTTTACATTGTTCGCCCCGCCCAGCGTCAGTTCGCCGCCCCGGGCCGCGCTGAAAGAGATGTACAGTTTCCCGTTCTGCAAGTAGATCCCGTTATCCGTGCCATTGTTTGTTAATTTGTTCAGTATGTCCGTCTGCGTTTGCGCGTTAACGGCCTTCTTGGCTGCGCCATTTGCCGCTTCGTCCGCTATATCCTCTATAGTTTTCCCCGAAGAAAGCTCAAACACGTCTGGCCGAAGAATCACTTGCCCAGTGTCAAAATCCATTAAAACCATCGTCTTTCCACTCTTCGTTATCTCCAACCGCCCCGTCCTGATCCAGTCCGCAACGATGCCGATTGCATAGAGGATATTGATCACGGCGTTATTGTTCTTGTCGTATCCTGCGGTATAAGTCTTCCCTCCGTCGTCGGATGAGAAAAATCCAGCGTCCGATCTCATCCACACATGGGATCCTTCTTCAAAATGGCATTTCCCGTCTTCGTCCACAGTGATGGGCTCATCGCTCTCATAGTATATGTAGCTTCCGTTTGGTTGGGGTTCCCGCTCCCTGAACAGGCCCATGGCGTTAGCGGCAAGCTCATTCATGCTCTGCACTGCTTTATCGTAGTCCGCGATCTGTTTTGTGGTATTTCTCCGTGCCTCGGCTACGGCCTGTGCGGCTTCCGAAAAATATGTAGTCCCATTTCTCACGGGATCTTCCGCTTCGCAAGCCACCTGCGTGTACCCTCCGGCCTTGTACGACACAGAGTTGAGGATTGACGGATACGTATTTCCTTTTCGGTCAGATACCCTCACCACGTCAAAAGGCTCATAGAGCGGGTTTCCGAGCACCTCCGCGCTGAACGGCCGGAACACCATCCCGACAATCCTCTGTCCCAAGTAATTGGCGACTTCTTGTTCTTTTTGGGAAGCAAGAGGGTTCTTGACCTCGATCACATATCCCGATTCTCCAAATGAGGCTGATGCTTCATCATCATTTCCTGTGACCTTCACTCCTGTGATCTGCACATCGTCCGTACTGACCGTCATGGTCTTTGCATTGTATATGTGTTCCGGAAGCGCATCCGTGAAGGAGCCCCCATCTATCACGGTCCCTTGCCCGTAGTTGCTGAAATTGCCGCCATCAAGGGTGGTGTCATGCGGATATGTTATAAAATTTCCGCCATCATAGCGCGGGTAATCCAATAGCGCCGTATCATACCACACCAACTGCATATACCCGTCGTTATCGATCCGCGCGTTATACCCCGCTATCTGCGCGGCGTATGATACGACCTGCCTATACGTAGCATTTTCTGGCTTTTCTTGCGCTGCGTACGACATATTGTCGAACTGTGTAAACCCTATGGGTATCCCGCAGTAAAGGCACGCCTGCGTGATGATTGCCTGCAGCGTGGCGGGGTATATCAGCGTGCTGGAAGAGTAATCCCTGTCCAACCGGTACATGCCGTCCACTGCGCTAATCTCAATAGTATCCCCTGGCGTTTCTGGGACTAGCGTGTAGTACGTGCCTTTCCTGATTTTCTCGACCGTCCCGTTATCCAGGGCCAGGGCCACATATAGGCGGATGATGGATTTGTAAAAATCGTATCGGGAAAACCGCTCATCGTGGTTTGCTATCCTAAGAGTCAGCGTCTTCCCTATCACGTATCCTACGCCAAATTTTCCGTCCGTAGCCTTGTCTTCTACAACGCATCCTCCGATCATGAAATCCTTCGGTTCCAGATGCAATACCGTGCCGTTGCTCAATGTGATATCGGCATAATTTACCACGTTCGCGCCTTTTTTTAGTTTTTCTTTAAATTCTTTGCTTGCACTTATCATACCGGATGTATCCTTATCGCATTAAGTTTAAAACTTTCCCATGCATTCCCACCGTTGACTTGCTTTAACGTACCGACGGAGTAGTTCGAAGTGTAGAATGTATCCACCCTATACGCACCCGCCCCGAGGCTCATGTACCGGAAAGAGTATTCCTGTCTGTTCTTGATCTGGTTATATATGAAAGCCGCCTCACTCACAGGTATATTTTTCCACTCCACCTCGTAGGACTCTATCGTCCCTATTGGGGTGTTGTGCATGACCAGATCCTGCGTCCGGTCAGAGTCGTTCGTCGAAGTGGTCGCGGCGGAAGGGACGAACGAGTCCGGTGTGCGGATCGGCGTTCCATTCAGTTCAAAAGGTTGGCTCATATTCCCCTCCTATGCGTTTCCTAGCAAAAACGGATTTCTCCCAGTTGCCATCTGCTGGAGTTCCCCCCAGCTTACCGCGGTTTCACCCACCACTTTTTTGTCCATAACGACTTGCAATGTTATGTTCACGGGCTGACCAGCGCCGCCTGATCTTGCCATAACGTTCGCGACTGCTCGCTCGATTGTCGATATCGGCGATACGACCTCCGGCTCCCGTTTATTATCGCCAAGCACGGCCATAAATTCGCGGTTGGGCGGGACTACTGTGCCTTGGGCTAAATAAGGAATAGGTATGCGTGACAATGATATTTCCGGAACCAAATTTACGCCGCCCCAACTTACGCCCACTATATCCGCCGCCCAGCTTACTATAGAATTGAAGCCGCCCAGCATAGAGTTGATTCCGCCTATAATAAAATTAATTCCGCCTTCAATCGCTCCAATAACGGCGTTCATGGCATTCACAACTCCATTCGCTATGCCTTTCCATAAGCTGCTAAAGAACCCCGCTATAGCGTCCGTTGCGGTCTTCCAGGCGTTCTTCACCGGGTCTATGACCGTGCTGCTGAACCAACTTGATACGCTCCCCCAAACTCCTTTTACATCTTTCCATAAATCAGAAAAATAACCGGAAACGTTCGTCCGCACTCCCTTAAAAAAATTGGAGACCGGCTCTGTTACATTCTCACTGAACCACCCAGAAACACTTTCCCAAACCTCTTTTATGTCATCCCAAAGGCTTTTGAAAAATCCTGATACATCGTCCCAAAGTTCCTTGAAGAAATCCGCAATAGGGGTTATGACATTATCACTAAACCAAGTGGAGACAGCTCCCCATATCTCTTTTATTCCATCCCAAGCGGCCGATATAATATCGCTTATAATTGTGATTGCGCCACTTATGGCATCTTTTATTTCATCCCATGCGCCTGAAACAATGCCCTTTATCAGCTCCCAAACTCCACTGAATATTTCTTTTATCCCCGTCCAGGCTTTTTCCCAATCCCCGGTAAAGACACCGACGATAAAGTCTATTACGCCGCTTAATACGTCCGCTATGTTCCCTATTGCTTCTATTATGATTTTGAGTATGTTTAAAACATTGTTTCCGATAAACTCAATTACATCCGCAAGAATAGGCATAATATTTTCGGCGATCCATCCAAACAGAGGCACCAAAACTTCTTCCCACAAGAGCTTTAAAGCATCAATCAATTTGCCTATAAAGTCTTTGACTTTATCGATCGCCTCACCAAACGGGCCCTCCATAAGTTCCTTGAATCTTTCGCCAAGTCCTTTTAACACCGGAACTATGTACTCGTTGTACCCATCCAATAATTTACCGAAAATTTCGGATAGCCCATCTGCAACAGAATCAAATAATGGCTTTAAGTGCTGATCGTAGATTTCCGTTACCGCGTCCCTGACTGTTTGTACGGCCGTCAAAAGTCCGCTCGTAAAAGACTCGATCGCTTCGAGAGTGCCTTGGATAGCTTTCTTGATCTTTTCTTTATTGTCGATGATCGGTTGGGCTATCATGTTTAGGATATCGCGGCCAAGTTTTGCGGCGTTCTCGCTGACCATCATGCCCACTTCGGCGAATATTCCGATCAGGTTCCCGGTTATCTGTTGGGCGGTGTCTCCCCCAAACACAGAGAATATGTCTGCAACGGCAACGGATAGATCCCCGATGGTCTTTAAAATATCCGTCCCGATATCGAACATTTCGATCAGATAGGATTTTATCCGCTCTTTATTCTGGGCCAGATACTTTTCCAATCCGCCGACAAGGTTATTGGCTATCGTAAGCCCGATACTCGCCGCGGATCCCGCGACCTGCCCGAGTGTATACGCAAGCTGGTTCCCAAACCTAGTCGCGGCGGAAAGGACCGCCGGATCGGTGAATATTTCTTTGAGTGTGCGCCCAATAGATGATATATCGTTTTTGAGGTCTTCAAGCCTTGGACCGTAATCTCCCAGACCCTCAAAAAAGCCTTTTTTGAATATTCCGGCCAATTCCTTGGCCCTCTCGATCACTGCGCCAAGCGTGCCTTTCATCTTGTCAAGCGCAGTCTCCCCTTCGGCAAGATTTCCATAATCCATGCCCGGGACTACGCCACCTACACCCTCTCCCTTCGGTTCTTCTATCTCCGGAACCTCAACATCTTCTTTCCCGATCTTGTTTATCTCATCCAGCGGGGAGAGGTATCCTTCGGCCTCTTTCTTCGCATCTTTCGTGGCTTTTGCCGCTTTATCCGTGGCCGAGGCCAGGTTTTCCGCTCCCGCAGCCGCCGAATCGTAGCCGTCCCCCATGCCGGAAGTCTCCGCACCCATCCCCGCAAGGCCGGCCCCTTTGCCGGAAGTCGCCTTATTTCCCGTGATTAGCTCCGTGAAGGATCTAAAGGACTGGGCCAGCGCCCCTAATTTAGACAACAGCGTGTTTATCATCTTCACCACGGGGGTCAGCACATTGATGAATCCCTGGCCAAGCGTCGCCCTCAAACTGTTAAACTGTAATTTCAACACCCTGGTTTGGTTCGCCCACGAATCGCTTGTGCGGATAAAATCGCCGGAAGCTTGGGAGAGCCGCTCGAGCACGAATTGATACCGCAGGGCGACTTTTTCCTGTTCGGTCATCTTATTGACCGTCCTATCTATCCCTTTGGACAGCGCGAACTGGTTCAGCGCCGCCTCCGTCATGACAACGCCAATGTCCTTGAGCGTCTCTGTCTCGCCGGAGAACACGGATTTCAGCTTGATATATGCCAGGTCCTGGTCTATGTCATAGAATGACGCGACATCCCCGGCCAGCCCCGCCAGGGTGGTTCCCATCTCAAAGGCTTCCTTTTCCGTAAAGTTGAACTGCTTGGCCATCGTCCCGAACAAGGCGGAATACCGCTTCGCCATCGTTTCAGACAGACCAAAGTTTTTCATCGCGCTTGCGGCGAACTCATCCATAGCCTTAGTCATATTTGGGAACGCAACCGAAACAACGTTGTCAACTTCCTGAAGTTCAGACCCGAGTCTTGTCGCCTCCCTTCCAAAGCGCACAAGCGCCTTGGCGGAAAACGCCGCAGCGATCGTGAGTCCAAGATTTTTCACCACGCCATTCAGGCCGGTAAGCGAGTTCCTGGCTTCGGCTACCCTCCTTCGGATTCCACCAATGGATCCCCCGATAGCGGAAACGCCCTTCTGGATTCCACTTGTATTTATCTGTGTGTTTATCCTTATGCTGCCGTCATACTGCGCCACGCTCTCACCTCCCTACAAACAAAAAAGTGCCGGCAGACACGTATAAAAACGTATCTACCGGCACCGCTTAGCCGTTACTTATGCCAATCCATAAGCCAAACATCGTTTAATTTTCTTCCCTTGCGATCACTGTCTTTTCGACCTCATACGCCACAGCCTCTTTGTTTCTATCAATCCTCACCTCTGCGTCTTTTCCAGAAGAAAGCGCTTTTTCAATCGCAGAGATGTTTTCTTGTGTTAATTTTACTTTTATTTTCAGCCCCCCCCTCCAATCTTTTCCTTTATTATATCATCAACGCCAAAAAAATTTGTACCAAATTTAAAGAAAAAAGGCGACTGTCAAGCCGCCCTCTCTATCATGGGATAGATGTTGTGTTTCTTTAATTCTTCATAAAGAAAGAGCCTTCCTTTCTGCGTCCATTCCGTCTGCATCTTCACATCTGGTTGTCCGTTTGAGCGCACAATGTCAATGGTCCTGCTGTGGACATATCCTTTCCCCTGATATTTTGCATATAATATCCACTGGCCGCCCACCTTGCGCTGTATTCCAAATTCTTCCAGTTTCTTATTAAATGCCTTTGCCGACATTCCGTAATCCTGTGCTATCTGTGTCGTGAGAACTGTTGATGTGCTTTGCAGAATAATGTCAACATAATTCGCTTTTGGTTTCAATTCCCCGATAATCTTGTCCATATCCTGTATGGTGCTTTCCAAGCTTGCTATCTGCCTATTCTTTTTCTTCAATATCTCATGTGCTTTCAATACCGCTTTTGACAAAAATTCCTCATTGTCCGTATACTGCGGGAGAAATGCGTCTGCCAAAATATCAGCACATTCATCTTGATATTTTTCTAACTTCCCCGACAATTCCGGCATTTCTTTCTCCATCTTTGGAGTAATCTCAATTTTGGCAAGGGCGATAGGTAATTTCTTGATGTCTATACACCAAATATCCTTGCCCGTCTTCGCTCCCAACAACGTACCCGAAAATTTTCGGGTACCTTTTTCAATGATTTTATCTTGCGTCCATTTACCTCTGCGGTACTCCACTTGCTTATCATCAAACCCAAGTTCCCTTAATATGCGGTTTATTCCTGCGTAAATCTTTCCCGTTTCCCTATCCTGTACCGCCAGCAATTCAGCTTCGTAAAACAAAACATTCTTCACAACTAAATCGTTCATCGTCTATTCCTCCCTATTTCATCACACTAAACAATTTTCTCATAGGATTTCTAGGCTTTAGAACTTCAAAACTTTCTCCGGTTTCCATGTCAATAAGAAAATTTCCGTCTGAACTCATATACAAGGGAGAGACACCCTGCTCCTCCATAAATTCAATGATGGGGTCCTTTCCGCCCTCCATAATATGTATCGCACTGACAACCTCCATCCATGTGCACATATACTCGTTCACGTCCCAATTCCAATACTCCCAAAGGAACTCGTTCACCTGCTCGCTTCCACCTATAGGGTTGTTGATTCCTATTTTATTTATATATTCCATACATGAGAAATAATCTTTGCACCCATACCTATGCCCAGCATAATCTTTCTCTATTGGAAATATGTTCATAAATTCTCTTGGAGTTAATAACCCAATAATCGAATCAATCACATGCATAGTGTTAAACATAGTAAAAATGAAATCACTTGTTTCTCCCTTAATATCTCTCCTTCTTTTTCCTGTTTTTTTGATCCAAAGGAAAATTATCTTCTTTAAAACATCTGGGCGCTCTTCCTTTATTTCCTCAAACGATGTATAATTCTGCATGGATTCTAAGTTTTTCACAAATTTATTCCATGCTCTCTCATAATGTCCCACTGTAGGTTTATAGTCTATCAGCTTCTTCCCATCAATAACATAAAAATGATACGCCATACATTTTACCTGCCTTTCTGTAAAATCGCCTTTATCAGAATAGCGGAGAAACGGTCAAGGCTTACCGCTTTCGTGTACGTATCACTATCTCCGCTGAAATAATCGTATCATAGAATAGAAGACAATTTGTACCAAATTAACCCAAAACGCCCGCCATACAAAGGATAGTCACCAGCAGCAGAACAAACCCCAACACCTCCGCAGTCATCCCGGCAGCGAAATAACAAAGGAATCTGAACCGTTCAAATTCCATCGGCTCCCGGCCCTGCCTGCTCCTAACGATAATCTCATTAATCCCGTTATTCATATTGTCTCCCCCTTCACTGCCATCAGAATGCTGCATACGCTTGTCAGCACCGACGCATCAAGGATTTTGTCCACCATATCTTTAATAGTCTGCTGCAGGTCATCCACGCCTACGCCCTGCTCCGCTTCCATCTCATCCATGATCTTCCGCCTCATTGTAGCAATAAACGCCCTGCTCTGTATCGTCTGCCTATCATAATCGTAAACGCTTTTGAACACTTCTAACATATATTCGACATTTCCGGTGTCAAAAGCCCTTTCTATGGCTATCGCGATAGAGTTTTGACATTTCTGCGATGTGATGCCGTATTGAACGCTTGTCTTTTCGTTTGCCGCTTTAAGCAGGCCCCGCATAGTCTCATGGTCCCTTGGATTCTCACGTATCGCAAAAACAATGACATCATGCAGGTGGTTTGTGCTGGCATAGCTGTATGTAAAACCCATCTTCAAAAGTTCTTCCATGACCTTCTTGTCAGCTTTGCTTGTCCTTGATAATTTCTCCCGCTCCATTTCTCTGATTCTTTCTTTCGATAACATGTCCGCACCTCCCTACTTCCTGACTACGTCAAGTGTCAACTGCTCGTACTCTGGTACGCTCACAAAATCCTCCGTAAGTTCCACCCCGAACTGCGCGGATACTTTCCTGAAATTCTCTGCAATCTTATGCGGGGCAAGGTTCTGCCTGTTCGCCACTCTGTCCATGGCCTTTAAGTAGCTGGCCAGCTCTCCAAGAGGTATCTCTGAGGGATTGCGTGGCCCTGTGATTTCTCCATTGTTTGCAGGAAGGAATGCTTCTGCTAGAATGTCTTTGGCTTTGAGTTGGTATTCAAGAAGTTTGTCTGAAAGTTCCGGGTGTTCCTGCTCCATTTTCTTAGTGATTGTTATCTTCGCAAGCCATATCGGAATAAAGTCTAAACGCAAAGCATATACTTCGTTTGCGGAGTCAAGTACCCCTGCCCGTAATAACGTGCACCCCCTTGAAAGTGCCTTATCTGCCTTAACTTTCTCTACTTGAAAATCCCTTTGCCTCTTGCTCATTCCAAGTCCGCGGCAAAAGAAGTTGATTCCTGCCCAGATATTACCTTCCCTGTCTTGCGCCGCCATAATGGTATCGCCAAACATATCAACACTTTTTACTGTCAATCCTAATTCCTGATTATTTTCATGCATAAAAATAGTACCTCCTGCTAAATAATTTTTTGGTTGCAAGAGATACCCTTATATGATAATATATTTCATACAAGGGTGTATCTCTTGTGATGGATAAAAGTAGTCGTCTTCCGCCAAGTTGACCGACTGCTTTTATTTTTTGTTTCTTTGCTCATACTGGATTTCGATTCCACGTCTAATCACCTTAGACCTGTTAGAACCGTTCTCTTTTGCCAGATAATCCAATTTTTCTACCGTTTCCTTATCCATCCTCACTTGAATGAGTTTGTTTTTTGGGTTATCCGTCAGTTTTTGCCCCATCTTTGGAGACACTTTATCACCTCCCATTAATTTGTAATTACATTTTGATTACAACTTTGTAATGACATTTTGTCAATACCTAAAATAATAAAGTTGCTAATATTGCAATTTTCTATATTTTGGTATATAATGTTGCAAAATGCAAAAGGAGGATATGGAAATGAAGACAAAACAAACACTTTTAAAACTATTAATCCTGTTTTCTTTGTTACTCACGCCATTAGTCAAGGCAAACAGCGTTTCTGCATCAAATGGCGATGTTCGTTTGGGTTGCAAAGGTGTTCCTAAAGAAATGGAGTTCAGGAGCGAGTTTTCTTACATAAATTCTCGCGAGTTTACATTTAAATGTGACGATGATTGCGGGTTTCAAAGCCGTTTTATCGGAACCGGTTGGCAAGTTACATCGGATTTTGTTGGGTATACAAAATCATACGAACTGATATTTTCATCCGCAGGCGAACATAATATATCAGTATATGTTGATGGCGTATTGAATGAAAATCTTGGCGCAAAATTTATAATCAGAGAAAACCACTCGTACGGGAGTCCATCCATCGAAAAACATGAAACATGCACCACCTCCGGCTCCCGGAAATACACTTGCACAACTTGCGGCTATTCTTATAGCGAAACAATCCCTGCGACAGGACATAATTACACGGAAACGGTAAAAAATCCGACTTGCACAGAAAACGGTTTGAAAACATACGTTTGCTCAAACTGCCGTAATGCTTATTCAGAAACGATTTCTGCAATCGGTCACAATTACATAAAGACAAGTGAGCGCGCCGCAACTTGCACCAGGCCCGGATCAAAGACATTTGTATGCTCAAATTGCAACAAGTCCCGCGTCGACCCTATTTCTGCCATAGGGCACTCGTTTTCAAAATGGCGTGTCATTAAAAAAGCGACCATATTCAATAAGGGCTTGCGGACCAGAACGTGCGCTACGTGCAAAGCGGTGGAGAGACAGCCCGTAAGCAAGATAAAATCAAGCGTGTCTTTATCAAGATCAAGCATAAACTTAAAGCCCGGAAACAGATATGCTTTAAAAATCAAAAACAAGACCAGTGGTGACAAAATCGCGTCTTGGACTTCTTCTAAAAACAAAGTAATATTTGTAGACAAAAAAACAGGCAAGATCAAAGCACTAAAAAACGGGACCGCCATTATCACTCTAAAAATGAAAAGTGGTTGCAAGGCAAAATGCATAGTACGCGTAGGCGCACGGAAAAACAGCAGAACCGAAAACCCAAATCAATCATCTATAATAAACTAATGATTTGATTGCGGAAACAAAGCAAAAAGGGTGGAGCTGATTAGCTCCACCTCACGCTATCTATGGTAAGATAAGAAAAATAAAGGAGGGCGTAAGAAATATGGCTAAGAATAAAAAGAAAAAGGCTTCTAAGGCGGTGCGAACGCCAGAGAAACCCATCTCTATCAACATTTTTTTAGGCGGAACACCTATTTCAAGGGATTGCCGCAAGGAGCGCGGGAAAAACCCTCTTAACTATTGAGCCATTTATGATAATGCTCCAACATTTTCATGAATCCAACCTCAATCCATGCACGGCGGGAAAATTCGTGTTCTTCTATGGGGTCTTCTATTTTTGCTTTTTCAACGAGTGAGTTTACTTCTTTGACAATTTCCTCATGAACACAACTTCCATCACCGTGCATATATTTTTTGAAATCTTCGAAATCTTTCATTGATGCTTCTCCTTTCTTAGATATTCCGGACAATAGCCCAGTAAATATAGTATGAATATTGCAAAATTATCTTTATATTGCGCAAGAAAACTCTATATTTAACTTATAATTATTTATATCCTCTTTGTTTATCCCGTTTGGGGTATAAAGCACCGTATCGCTCTCGGCCCCCACATAATCTACATCGGCAATCGCGTGGTTAAACCCAATCGGGACTTCATCTTTGTAGAAAATACATGAAATCCATGTCTGCGTACTAATACTTGAATTATTTTTTACTTTAGCAACTACATTGCCCGATTTGAGTTCCGAAGAAACAATTTCTATTCCACCAGCATTTCCACTGAAATAATTTTCTCTTATATCAAAATACACCTCATAATCATCAGGTTTATACGGCCCTTTTACATAGAAAAAACTTTCTCTTCCGGGTTCCAAGCAATGATTCTCGCCCAACGAAGTTCCGGAATCTCCGACAAGATTTCCAGAATTATCGTAAAATTTACATCTTGCATCTATTGACATAGCGTATTTATAATTATTTTTCACAACAACTAACACGCCTCCATCTTTTAGATTGTCCATAACAAACGATTCGTATGTTAATGCTTTTCGTGCTTCATTTTCAGAAAATCCACTCACTACATAAACAGTTCTTGATACTGAAATTCCGCCGCATACAGCCTTTATTTCACACGTACCCCTATGTATGCCCTTTACAACACCTTCTTTGCTTACGGTAGCAATACTTTCATCAGAAGAAAAAAAAGCAAGATTTTTATTTGTTGCATTTCGAGGGTATATTGAGTACCTTATTTTTTCAGTTTTATCCTCTGAGACAGTTATCGAAAGCTGATGAATATCAAAACTCTTGACAGTTGGCTCGTTTACCGCAACCGCGCAGAAGAACATGCCTCCATTTGCCTCGGCGCGCACTCGGCAATTTCCAGCCCCAGCGCCCCGGACAACGCCTTTTTGCGTCACCGTGGCAACGCTTTTATCTGTTGTACTCCATGTGATCTTCCCCTTAGTACCGGACAGCTTCAAAGTTGCTGTCTTTCCAACATCAAGTGTCAGGCTGGTTCTGTTCAGCTTTGGCGTCTCCACCGTCACCCGGCACACCAGCTTCTTTTTCCCAATTTTCGCCGTAATCCGGGCGGTTCCTTTGCCTTTAGCTTTTACCACGCCCTTGCTGCTGACCGTAGCTATTTTCTTTTTGTCAGTTGACCACTTGACTGCCTTTGCCGTCCCGGTGACTTTCAGCTTGGTTTGGCCACCCTTGACCAACGTTACCCTCGTCTTGTTGAGTTTTGGCGTAGCTGCCCGGACATCATGGGGCTGGAGCACGGTGCATAGGACCATAGCCAGGACCGCCAGCAGAAACGCCATGCTTTTGAAATGTTTCTTCATTTCCCTATCCTCCTTTATATTTTGCCATATTATACCATATATTATCATAAATTGCCATATGATTGCAAAAGTAAACGGCCAAAAATAAAAAGAAGCGATTCTAAATAGAATCACCCCAGCCGGTAATAACCAGCGCCCCACCCGGAAATTTCCTGTGGTCTAATTATAGCCCATCCCATCAAAAAAGGGGTGGAGCTGATTAGCTCCACCTCACGCTATCAAGTATGTAATTTCCCCAAACCGCTCTATCCGTTCTTTACAGTCCTTATAAATATCCTTGTAATGCATACCCATTGACATATCAATCTCTATGGTCTGTTTTATGATACTCTCCACCAGAGTAAGGGTATTCAATTCCGAAGCCGTCATATCGTCACGCTTACCACCGACAATCCTGTTCGCCAGCTTGGTGTATACTATGTATAGTTTGTTGGGATGCTCGCTCCCCTGCTCCTTGGCGTATTCGGCAAGCAGTTTTATCACATCCGTTTCCTTTAGGCGGTTTTCTTTGCTGGCGATCCTCGTGTCGTTCCATAGTTTTGACTGTTTTTCGATCAAGAAACGGCGCATGGCGTAAAACTGCCGCACCAATTCTTTCTTGAATTTTACAACCACCTTGGAGTTTCTCAAAAGGGTGATCACGAAGGTTGCCTGCTCCTCATTAAGATAATACACTCTTTCTGGCTGTCCTCTTTTCCCCGATTTTAAATCGGAGAAATCAATCTTGCCAAAGTCAAGAATATCACTCTCGTATTTTCGTATAATTGCAACTACTGATTCGTGCTGATTATTCGTTCCCTCTGCAACTACTTTGCTATTAGTAAAAATATCATCTTTACGTACTTCTACCAATTCATACATAATACCGCTCCTTTCTTGCGCTACCGTCAAATGACGGGCGGAGACTTGTTTTCTGTATCATGTATAAATTGTAATACATATCAAGAGATTTTTTGTACCAAATTCATCTAACCTAAATTTTGATAATGGTACAAAATATTTTTAAAAATATGATATAATATATAATTTTACCATGTTGGTCTGCTCCATTTCCCTTGCGCTTCCCATCTTGAAAGTGCCCAGTACTTTACTTATAAATGACATATTCCTTCCCTCCGCTTTCAAAAAGCCAGAGAATAACCCCTGGCTTTTTGATTTAAACTTTCCATCTGTATCCACAATTCTGGCATACCGCATATGTAACGGTTTTGGTTTTCTTACGAAGCACCAATGGTATTACGATGAGCAACCCTAGAACTGTTAATGCAAGTAATATATACAAACATATAGTTAAGCAACCTGCATTTCTCGATTCGCTCACTGTCTGATATTGTATATCAGAATTTTTGCATTTTGGACATATCATTCCCCTGGCCCTCCTTTGCATATTGCCCTGGTTGATATTGGCAATATACATTTTTGTTGTATTATATAACAATATCCGCCAAAATGCAACAGTACGTTGCATAAGCCAATACCGGAGAGTAGAAAATATGGTACAAAATATTTGAAAGATAATGATATAATCAGTAAAAATGGAGGTGAGGGAAAATGGCTTACGGAGAAAAAGAAATGACCGAATACGAGGAACACCATATTGCGGTAGAGATTGCAAGGCTACTTTCGCAAAAAGGCGTCTCGTTCGGTCGTGCTGAAAGAATTTTAGAGGATGTGAAAAACGAAATAAGGAAGATACCGTTTATTCAATGGTAAGATTAAAATGCTTTGCGGTTTCATCCCTGTTAACATCTGGGTGATTTTCATCATATTCTTTCAAAGCTGTTGCGGCTGTTTTGAGCTTTTCAAATACATCGTTCGGCAATTCAGTAGAACAGTTAGGACACACAAGGTTTTCTTTTTGGACAAGGTATCTTGACTCTACATTGAATTTGCAATGGCATTTAATGCACTCGAAATTGTATGTACGCATATGAGTTCTCCTTTCTTATGTACTCGGCTCTGGCGGAAGCCTGTAAGTATAGTATAGGTAAAATCATGCGGAAATGTAATGATAAGGATGAAATTAAAAGAGGGCGTTCTGCCCTCTTTTCTACGCCGCTATCCTTGCGGCGATCTTATTCAGTATAAAATCCTTTATTTCATCGTATCCCCAGCCGTATTCCACCAGGCTGCTCACGAGCATCTCTGCCTTCTGCACCTGCTGCAATTCCTCCACGCTAAAACATCCCCGCAATTCATCCTTTTTAGATATTCCATGCTCTTCCCTCAAATGTTTTGCATCTTTTCCAAAGATGGATTTATAGATCAGGTTTGTGTATGTAGAGTAGGCATGTCCATGCATACGGTCATTTTCTCCAGAAATCTCAATGGCCTTTGTCAGGGCCTGCCTTATCGCTATGCCCTTTTCTCGCTCAACAAACTTCCCCCTGAGAAGTTCTTCCATCTGATTAAACTGCTTGATGTATGCAAGCTTAAATTTCATAGCTTTTTCACCAGAAAATCCCATGACCAAAAGCGTGAATCCATCTCTAGTCATAAAATATTCTTTATAAATCCTACCGTTTGATTTGTATTCAGACGGAATGAAATACTTATCAAGGGGGAGTTCTCCCCCTTGCTCAATTTGTTCTATCAATCCTAAATGCTTCGTTTTTCCATCGGAATCTTTTTGTCCTTCTATGGATCGAATCACTTCCTTGTGTTCTTTTCCAAATGTTTCCGCCACATCCCTGCTGCTTACAACAATCGTTTCCTTCTTGTTCAGTTTTCTCATTTCTACTAACACGCGACATTCCTCCTTCGATGGCTTTTATATAAATATTTTATCAAGAAATGAATAGTGATTTGTGCCATTCTAAGCGCATACAGCGGCAATCGCAGGGCCTACCCGTAAAAGAGCAAGCCCTGCGCCGTTCAAATGTATCCAGCTTCTTCACTGGATGGAAGGGACTCCAGAAATGTCAGTCAGCATCCTCACTGACAAATATATTTTAACATAGCCGTTTGGAATATTTGTGCCAAACTTAAGGCTATTTTCCCCTTCCGAAAAAAGCGATAATAATGGTACAAATCTTTTCTGAAATCATGGTATGATATGTTTGTCAGCAGGAATGCTGGCTATCTATTCACAAACCTCCTTACCAGCAAATGTTTTGTAAACATTTTGTGCGAAGCGAAGCTTGCCTGATCTGCGGGATTCGCAAGCAAAGTCGGAACGATATTCCTACCGTTCCGACTTTGCTCTTGCGATTTTCTTTTTTACCTCTAAAACAATAATCCCCTCTTTATTCCGCTTGACCTCCGCCGTATTGCCACGCTCCGCAATCTCCCGCGCAGTCTTGCCGATTTCTTTGTCTGTCATACCAGATTACCCCATATTTCCTTATAATGCGCCTCTACTTCAAGTTCTTCCCTGGTCTTACATCTTATCAATTTAACAATCTCTTCATTATTGTTCAAATACTCCTGTTCATGTTTTTCCAGTTTTTTGCCCTTATTCAGCTTGTGCCGGATTCCTACAATAAAGGAGAATGTTCCCTCCCCCACTTCGTTAAAATATCCTAGAAATGTCCACCAGTGCAGATATCCCAGTTCCCTTATCTCTTTCCCGGCAACCTTATTTACTGCGGAGAATATGATTTGTTCGTCCTGCTTCCAGTTGTATGTCGGTTTTTCAAGCACTTGCTTTTCCGGCTGCCCGGCAGAAATGAACCAAGATATTTGCTTTTGCGCTTCGTCAACCTGAAACGGTTCTTCCGCACCCTCAACATAAAATCCTTCTTCTGATGCTTCAAACGCATCATCGTAATGGGAAAAGCACTCAAACATCATGTATATTGCGACTTCCCATTTTTCGATGTCAGTAAGGTCGGGATTTTGGAATGCCTCGAACACTTGGAGAACATTCCGGTAGTCGGTTCGGATAGTGTACTCCACACCGCCTACCGTCAATTCCCCCGGCAATGCGCCTATCATTTTTGTGGCCTCTTATGGTCTTGTGGCTGGTATTTCGCCATTCGGGCCTTGCGGGCCAATTTTTCCAGCTTAATCTTATGTTCAGTCAGCCTTTCGATGACCGGGATTAAGGAATCCCAAAAGTCAATAAAGCACTCTGCGTCCGGCTGGAAGTTTGGAATTACGGCATACACATCTCCAAAGAATTTCCGCGTTGTGCCATTTCCAAAAACGCCGTCCATAATTGCGGTTGCCTTTTCGGAAAACTCCAGGCGTATCTCCATTTCTTTTTTGTAGTCGATTTCTCCGGCTTCAGATTCCTTTTTATCCAGTTCCGCCGCCAGTGCCTCCAATTCCTCCCCGGCCGCGAGGAAACGGTCAATAATGGAAATGTCATTTCCGGATACCACGATAAAATCATCACTGCCGCCGACATACACCTTTGTAAGCTGCACACGGTTGTCAATCCGCATTTCTTCTGCTTCGTTTTTCTCTGCTCTCACTTCTTCAATCTCTGCCATGCTTAACATCCTTTCCAAATCCGGGAACGATGGGAGGGTGCGCTCCCCGGATATATTAAGTTTCCTTAATACCTTAGTCGCTCAAACTGCCTGTTTCTGACTGCACAGATGCGGCTGCCGCCGTGTCCGGCGTGAATGCCTTATTCTTAAAAATCCCCTTTGTCCGCTCGCCAAAGTAATTCACCGTGAACGGGATCTGATAGCCGGAAGTATCACCGCCATAAGAGGACGGAACCACATAGCACCCTTGCTGCCACGCCACAAATCCGTCCGTCTCGTTTCCGTCCCACAGATGCACTTCAAGGGCGGTTGTCTTGCAGTTATCGTCCTTGTGACGGTAGTCCACAATTGTCTGCAACTTCTCAAAGAGTGTGCTTTCCGTATCTGCATAGTAGGGGCTGGCCTCGGAAGATTCCTCGTAGCCGTTGTGCTTGAAGGAACTCTCCCCCAGAATATTCTTTACTGTCTCTGTATCTGGATTGAGCTCCACGTTGTACTCTTCCAAATCTTTTCCAAGCCGCTCCCAATCCGATGTAGCGCCATGGCAGAGCTTTCCGACATCAATCAGATGCGCCATGTACTTTCTGTCAATTCTTCCTGTTACTGCGTTTGGCATAATTCTCCTTTCTTCCCGCTAAATAAGCGGGTCTTCCCCTTCTCTCTTATATTCCATTACTGCAGGTGCAGCGTAAACGGTGCTCTTATCCTGTCCTGTCTCGTCTTTGTATGGAACTGCGCCGGATGCAGTAATCTTTGTTATCACCCTACCGTCCGTCAGCAGCGGCAAATCCTTTGCGTTCTCCAACCACCGCATAATCCGCCCAACAAACGCTTGTGAATTGATACGTTGCGGAGAAGTCTTCGGATTGCTCTTGTACGCCACCCGGAAATTGACTTCTGCGGTAAATCCGCCCTGCACATTGTGGCTTTTGTACCTCCCACCGTCCACCAGCACAGCCAGCGACACCCCAGCGTCCAGTTCGTCATACTGTGCCGTAACATCCGGGTCAATCTGCTCTTTCGGGTACTGCTTCACCAGCTCCCACAAGGCTTTTTCAATAATGTCATATTCCGTTGCACTTAACGGTTCGATTTTTGCTTGTTCGGGCATAGGCTACCTCTACAACTTTCCAATCATCAGCTAAACAGTCACGGATTGACGGAACCCACATGGCATGAGAGCCGTCCACAGTGCTAATCTGCAAATATGGCTCACACTTGAACAAATCGCCCTCATTCATACCCCACGCTTCGGCGGTCTGCTTGTTACACGGAATACCCTGCGGATAGCCTTTCTGATAGACTACGGACAGCCCTTTTCCGTTCCAGCCTTTACGGGTTACTCTTTTCCCTGCTTTTAATGCTTCTAATGCTTCTCCAAAATTCATAATTTTATTTTCCTCCTATTTCAAATCGTGGTATTAAGGTATACACATCCACCGTATCAACGCTGTACGCATAGCCGTATTTATTCTTTACATACTCAAAAAATCCGCCGGGATAAATGTCGCTGTCAATCATGCCCTCCGGCAAATCCACATCAATTTCCAAATCAGCCTTGCTTACAATCACAAAGAAGTCCTCGCCCTTATTCAGCGTGAAATTTTTAACCATTTCCTCCGTTGTCAGCTTCACCCACACTGGCGGCGATTTGTAAGGCTTTGTCAGATTGGCATTCGGGATTTTCGCCACGCACACACTTGCGTTTTCCATGCCGCTTGCCTTGATGTTTGCGCCCTGCGCCAACTCCACACGCACATTGTCAAACCGTGTGCCGAAATACTGTTCTGCTTCGTCTGTTTTGCGGA
>CAYOWU010000027.1:0-43548 GCA_964407765.1 uncultured Lachnospiraceae bacterium | reverse complement strand
GGTGTTGTCCCGCGAGGCGTTTTGCCACAAAATGTGGCAAAATCCCGAGACATACAGCAAAAATCCCATCGCCGAAGGCGATTTCCAATGGATTTTTGCTCGTAACTGTGAAGACGCTGAACAGTTACAGATGGATTACGAAATAGTCTGGAATGATTCCTTTACCATTGGCGTAGAAATCATTGACAAAGCGCCTCAGAACCTTATGGCCATTGTCCGCAGAATGCACACCATGACCCACGACGAAGACGAGGAGAAAAAACGAAAAGCATGCGAAGAAGGGATTAAATATTTTAAAAGCTATGCCGTCAAGCGCTTCGCCAAGGAAGAGTCTTATATGCGTTCCATTGATTATGAAGAATATGACAGACACAGGAAGGACTCTGCACAGCATCATGCGGGACATTGCAATTCCCGAGCCGGAGCTTCAAATCCTGTCTGGATGAAGTACAAGAATAAATTCAGGAGTTCACTGACCATGCCTTACTATGCCACAGCCACCCCCGGCGCCGCCGCGCCCAACCAGCTCAACACGCCAAATCAGGCGGACAACGTCCCCGCGCTGCCCAACGCACCCAGCTCCGCCAATGCCTACGCCCCGCAGATCAACCGGGAAAACACGCCGGTGGCGCCTTTGACGCCGGGACTGCCCAACGAGCCAAATACGCCCAATGAGCCAAACGATTATCAGGCGCCGCGCCTTCCTTCCCCCGCCGCGCCCAACCTGCCCAACGAGCCAAACCAGCCAAACGTCCCCAACACGCCAAACGCCAGCCTATCCCAGGGAAACGTTCCGGTCAGCGCCAATCGGCCAAACCAGCCAAACAAACCCAATGCCGCCAACATCCCCGCCGTCTCCCAGGGCGATGTCCTGTCCCAAAATACCCAAGAAAACGAAGAGACAGCGATCCAGTCCGGGGAAGGCGCCAGTTCCCGCGCCAGCCGTTTGCAGCAGTCAGAAACCGCCGCTCCCCGACCGCTGCCCTCCGGCGATTCGCCCAAAAACGGAGACGGGCTGGGAATCATTCTAGGCGCGGTTCTCCTTTTGACCGCCGTGGGCTTCGGGATATGGAAGCGAAAGCAAAAGCACGCTTCAAAGACAAAACCAGAGGCCGAACCAGACGCAGCGCCTACTTCAGACCAAGATTCCCCCGAAACTTCTCCCAAAGAACCGTGAGGAAATATTCGTACGCCCGGTCGTAGATCCAGAAAAGCGCCTGCCCCGCCGCCACAGCGGCCAGAAGCCATGCGCCCCGAATCCCCTCCGCGAAAATCAGCCTGGGAAAAAGAAACAGCGCCGGCAAATACAGCAGGTTGAAAATCGCAAACTTCCCAATCAGCCAGAATGCGCCGCCCCCTTTTTCCCGGCGGCCCGCCAGGCGGAACATCCACTCACAGCCCAGAATGTAAAAACCCATGGCCGCAAAGGTGACGCAGTACAGCTTATGGGGCGCCAGCAGAAAACCCAGGACCACCGTCCCCGCGTAAAAAGCCAGTCCGGCGGCAAGCCCTCCTTCCCGAATCATCACGCCCACGAGAAAGGAGGCCGCCGCCAGCAAAAATAAAGTGTTAAATTCCAAAACGCCGCTGAGCGCAATGCACAAAACAGCCAGGGCCATCAATGCGCCGCCCATGGCTATTTTTTTACTGTTTATATGCATGAACACAGATCCCCTCCCATGCATTCGCAGCAGCTGTCCGCAATCCACAGGTCACAGCAACAGTTCCCGGTGGTGGGGATGTTGCTCCCCCTGCCCGTCATGCCGCCGTAGCTTCTGGTCTGGTAACGCTGGCTGTTCCACTGAAGCTGATTTAACAGGCTGCGGTATTCCATATTGTTTGGCTCCATATCCACCGCCGTCTGTATGTCGCGAAGCGCCAGCACGTTATTTCCCAACCCATAATGAGCCGCCGCGCTGTAATAATGCCACCGGGCGGTTTTGGCGGGAATCCCGGACAACACCCGAAGCGCGTCCTGGTAGCGGCGCTGCCGAACCATGTCCGCGGCCTTTTGCAGCTGCCCCTCCTCCTGGTAAGCATCGGAAGCGCTTTTTTCAAAGGGAGAATGGCCCGCGAAACCGCCTTCCCGCTCCCGCATAATCTGATCGTAGGCCTCCTGCACCTCTTTGAATTTCTCCTCGGCAAGATCGGCCAGCGGATTGTCCACATAGGAATCCGGATGATATTTCCGGCTCATCTCCCGGTACGCTCTTTTCACCTCATCGTTGGACGCCTGGGGCGATATGCCCAGCGTCTCGTATGGATTCGTTATCATAAATTCCTCCTTTTGTATTTTGCGCCTGCAAAAGCTTGCGGTACTTCACCCACACCCCGGCGTACAGGATGTTGCGCAGAATGTCCGCCTCCCGCAGACAGGGGAGCTGCTCGAACGCGCCTGTGCACTCCGAAATCATCATTTCCAGCATCTGTTCGCAGGTTTTTGTGAAATCTTTTGGACTTTCGCTCTCGTCCCAGAGTTTTTTCAAAGGATTATACAAGCCCTTTTTCCTATCCGTGGGCAAATCCTCGAACGCATCCAGAATATAAATGAATTTTCCCAGGTAAAATCCCATCCGGCGCAGCCGCTCTTCCCACGCGTCCTGCTGGTAGACGAACAGCTCTTCCATCAGCCGCCCAAAACAGCCGGCCGCCCGGTCCACGTTCTGGGACTGTCGGCGCTCCAGGGCCTGCAGGGCTTTTAGCTGCCGGCGAAAAGCGACGGCCTGTCTGGGATATTTCTCCTCCAGCCCGGCGGCTTTCTCATGAAAAAGATGAACGCCCGCCAGACCCGGCAGACTTTTTTCGTCCTTCCAGTCGTCCACAAAATGATAGTAGGCCAGAAGGACATTCATGTCCGCCCCGTAACCGGTGATCGAGTTTTGCAGAATGGGAATCTTTTTGATCGGGTGCGCCTGGCAGCGGCGCGTCTCCATCGCCGTTTCCTCTTCGTACAGCGAAGTCAGCAAAATCACCGCAAACGTCAGATCGTAGGTGAGGGCCATCTGCCCCCGGATTCCATAATCCTTCAGCAGCCTGTGGCACAGCCCGCAGTAATAGCCTTTGTATTGATAATAATCCCGGATTTTCAGCTCCGGCTTGTCGATGACCACATATCCAAACACTTTCGCCCGCTCCTTCGTATGCATCGTTCGTGGTTATACTCACGGCCGATGAAATCTGCCATGGGTATTGCGCCAGCCGCAGCCGCAAAGCGGCAGATTTATCTGACGTTCAGTATAAGACTCATTTTATCACTACTCATCCGCAAGGTAAATATTTTTTTCCATTCTTTTGGCTTTATGCTATAATAACCGTGTGATGACAACAACTATTGTGGAAAGGAAGAGCAAAGAAATGACCAAACAAGAATTTCAGAAGCTGTGTGAGAAAACCGTTTTTCTGGACGGCGCCACCGGCTCTAACCTGATAAAGGCGGGCATGCCGCAGGGGGTAGCCCCGGAAGCATGGATTCTGGAACACCCAGATGTGCTTCATGCGCTCCAGGAAGCCTATGTAAAAGCGGGCAGCCAGATTATTTACGCGCCCACCTTCGGCGCAAACCCCATCAGTCTGGCGCGGCACGGCCTCAAGGACCGCATCCGGGAGCTGAACCTGTCTCTGGTGCGACACGCAAAAGATTCAGCCAAGGATTCGGCCCTGGTAGCCGGGGACGTGACCACGACCGGCCAGCTGATGGAACCCCTGGGCGACATGACTTATGAGGAAGCCGTTCAGGCATACCAGGCGCAGATATCCCTGCTGGCCGAGGCCGGCGCCGACTTAATCGTGGCGGAAACCATGATCCACATCGGCGAAACCTGCGCCGCGCTGGAGGCCGCCCAGGCAGTCTGCGACCTGCCCGTTATGTGCTCCATTACGGTGGATGCCAACGGAAATATATTCACCGGAGGAAATATTTTTGAAGCCGCCGCCAAGTTAGAAGCCGCCGGGGCCGACGCGGTGGGCGTCAACTGCTCCGTGGGGCCTGAACAGTTAAAACCCATCATCGGCAAACTCTGCCAGAGCGTGTCTATCCCGGTTCTGGCCAAGCCCAACGCCGGGATGCCTGTGGTTTCGGCAGACGGCCAGACTTCCTATCAGATGGAGCCGGACTCTTTCGCCGCACATATGAAGGAACTGTCCGCCCAGGGCGCAGTCCTGCTGGGCGGCTGCTGCGGCACAACGCCGGAATTTATTGCAGCCTTGAAGAAAATTCTTTGCCAGCCTTCGTCTCCCGGATCACTTTCCTGACCGGAAGGATGCAGGCGGGAACCACAGACAGCATGTCCACGCCGATGCGTAGAAATTCCGCGGTCAGGGCCGTATCGGCCGCCAGCTCCCCGCAGATGCCCACCCAGCAGCCTTCCCGGTGGCCTTCCCGCACAGTCATGCGGATCATTTTCATGATGGCCGGATGATTTTCCTTATAACGCTCTTTTAACTGGGGGTTCTGCCGATCCATGGCCAGCGTGTACTGGGTCAGGTCGTTGGTGCCTATATGAAGGAAATCCAGCTCCCTGGCCAGTTCCCGGGCCATCAGAACCGCAGCGGGGGTTTCCACTACGATCCCCTGCTGAATTTCTTTATAGGGGATGCCCTGGGCGCGCAGACCTTCTTTCACCTCGTCGACGATTTTGCGGATCTCGCGAACTTCTTCCACCGATGTGATCATGGGATACATAATCGCCAGATTTCCGTATGCGCTGGCCCGGTAAATGGCCCGAATCTGCTCCCGGAACATCTTTTTTCTCTGCAGGCAGAGCCGAATCCCCCGGTTTCCCATAGCCGGGTTGCTCTCCTCGGGAAGCCCCATGTAGGCTTCCTTTTTTTCCGTGCCGATATCCAGCGTCCGGACAATCACCAGCTTTTCTCCCATGGTTTCCGCCGCCTGCCTGTAGGCCTGGAACAGCTCTTTTTCCGTAGGATAGCCCTCCCGCCCCAGATACTGGAACTCACTGCGCAGAAGGCCGACGCCTTTTACATCGTTTTCCAGCACGCAGTCCAGCTCCTGTATATTGCTGATATTGGCGTACAGGCACACCGGATGCCCGTCCGCCGTTATGTCTTCCTTGTGCTTTAACGACTGCAAATATTCCTGTTCCTGCCTCTTTTGTTTCTGGCGTTTCCGATATTCTTTCAGGACGGCTTCGTCCGGATCCACGTAGGCTTTCCCAGCGTACCCGTCCATGATGCACATCCTTCCCTCCCATTTGGACTGCACCGGAATATGAATCAGCGCGGGCACGTTCATGGCTTTCACCAGAATGGACGTATGGGACAGGGCCGATCCGCTCTTGGTGAGAAATCCCAAAACCTTGCTCTTGTCCAGCTCCATCACCTCGCTGGGCGAAAGCTTCTCCGCCGCCAGAATCACCGGCTCTTTGGGAATATTTTTCTCCCGGGCAAGGCCCCCCAAAATATACAGCAGCCGGTCGGCGATTTCCCGTATGTCGCCGATCCGGTTTAACGCCGCCTCGTCTTCCAGTGCGGCGAATGTGGAAGACATTTCGTCCCGGGTGGCGCTCACCGCGTAAGAAACCGTCACCTTCTCCGTGCGTATCATGCTCTCAATGGCGCTGGAAAATCCCGGCTCCGACAAGACCTGCAGCTGCCGCCTACATAAAAGCGCGTTCCGCTCTCGTCCATTGAGCACAGCTTCCTTATACGCCTGGGCCAGCTGCCCCACGGCTTCTTCCTTGGCGCTCTGGTACCGGGCCTGTTCCTGCTTTACGTCCGATATGCCGTTGGGATACCGAAACTGCCCCTGGTCATAGTGGTACCGAATCGTTCCGATGGCTATCCCGCGAAAGATAGCCTGACCTTCGTAGATTTCCATTTTCTCTCACTCCCTGACTTTAATCGCAGGCCGCTTTAAATTCCGTCCAGTTCTTATTATAGGCCGCGTTCGCTTCCTCGCTTACGTTCTGCACAATTTCTCCCTTTGTCACGGAATCCGGCACCGCCAGATCCGGGTTTTCCAAAAGAGCGTCCGCCTCGGCGTTGGTGCAGTAATAGCCGATCTCGTCAAAGCACTTGGCGCCTGTCTCCGGCTCCAGAATATAATCCAAAAACTGATGCGCCGCGTCGCTGTTGGGCGCCTTAGACGGAATAAAGGCCGCCATAATGCCGAACCCTAAGCCTTCTTTGGGGTAAACAACTTTCAAATCGGGATTTTCTGACAAAACCTTCGTCACCTGGGAGGTGTACAGAAACGCCACGCTGGCTTCGCCGTTTAACAGAGCGTTCTGGGTGTTCTCATCCTGAATCAGGCGCACGTTGGGCGCCAGCGCCTTTAATTTCTCACCAGCTTCCTCAATCACAGAGATGTCTTCCTCATTCATGGATTTCCCCATGGACAGAAGGGTGATCCCGTTGATGACGCGGTAATTAGCGGTCAGGGCCACGCTGTCCTTTAAACTCTCGTTCCACAAATCTTCGTAGCCTTTAATCTCAAAACCCACAGCCTCCGGATCATAGACAATCAGCGGGATGCCCGCTCCATAGGGAACGGTGTACTCGTCTTTCTCGTCGTAAAACTGTCCCTGGTATAAGGAATTGATGTTCTTGAAATTCTTGATTTTGGACTTATCCAGCTTCTGGGCCAGCCTTTCTTCAATCACGCTTTCAATGATATAATCATCCGCAATCACCAAATCGTAGTCGCCGCCGTCCGCCTGGGCCAATTTCTCCAGCATAGTCTCATCCGTGTCAAAATTCGAATAGGTCACCTGAATGCCCGTCTCTTCCTCAAAGGAATCCAACACTTCCTGGGGAAACATACTGTCCCAGGTAAAGAGCGTCAATTTCTCCTTTTCAGAACCGCCCGAGCCGCATCCGGACAGCAGGCAGGCCGAAGCCAGACAGAGCGCGCACGCGATTCCCATCCATTTTTTTCTTCTCATTTTTATCATACCTCTCTCTTACCTCCTTTATTCCCGAACTTTTCCCGGCGAAATCCCCGCCGCGCCAGGCTGTAGGCCGCCAGGACAAGCAAAGTCACCGCCAGCATAATGGTGCACAGCGCGTTGATTTCCGGCGTAACGCCGAACTTCACCTGGGTGTAAACCTTCACCGGAAGGGTATTCAGCTTCGGGCCGTTGACGAAAATACTGATCACCACATCATCCAGGGACATGGCGAACGCCAGCAGCGATCCGGACAAGACAGCCGGCGTCACCAGCGGCAGCGTGACGTCAAAAAAAGCCCGGGCCGGCGATGCGCCCAGATCCATGGCCGCCTCTTCCAGGGCCGGGTCCATGCCCGCCATCCTGGCCTTCACCATGGTCAGAATGTACGGAATGCAAAAAGCCGTGTGGGCAATTACCAGCGTGACCATGCCAAAGGGCAGATGGAGCGCGGAAAAAAAGGCCATGAAAACCATCCCCAGAATGATTTCCGGAATCATAATCGGAAGAGTGGAGATATATTCCATGACCCCCTTCGCCCGCGCTTTCGCCTTGATAAGCCCCATGGCGCCCGCCGTTCCGATGACCGCTGCCGCCAGACAGCTCATCACCCCCAGCAGCAGACTGTTTTTCAGAGCCTCCGCAATGGACGCATCCTGAAAAAGGACCTGGTACCATTTCAGGGAAAATCCTTTCCACACCGCCGTGGAGCTGGATTCATTGAAAGAATAAAGCGCCACAAAACCGATGGGCAGATAGATAAACAGCAGAATGATTCCCAGATAAATCCCCGAAAGCCGGATTTTACGTCTTCTCAATACAGTCCCTCCAATTCACTCACATGGGTAATCCGGCGGTAGAGATAAATAATCAGCGTGGTCAAAAAGGTCAGCGTCACCGCCAACGCCGCCGCGAAAGGCCAATTGCTTCCTCTTGTCATCTGGTCCTGAATCAGGCTTCCCACCAGGACGATTTTATTTCCCCCCAGAATGTCCGCTATGAAAAACAAGCCCATGGAGGGGATGAACGTTAAAATCATGCCCGAGAGAAGTCCCGGCAGCGTCATTTTAAAGGTCACGGTGAAAAAGGCCTGCGCTGGATTAGCCCCCAGATCCATAGCCGCCTCCACCAGGGACCAATCCATCTTTTCCGCGCTTGCGTACACCGACAGAATCATAAAGGGCAAAAGCGTATAGATCATGCCCACCAGAACCGCCGGATAGCTGTAGAGAATCTTCAGCGGTTCCTCAATCAGCCCCAGCTTCAGCAAAAAGCCGTTTAAAGCCCCTTTTGTCTGCAAAATGATAATCCAGCCGTACAGGCGAATCAGACTGTTGACCCAGAACGGTATCAGCAAAAGAGCCATCAGCCGGTTCTTCCATGGGCCGCTTAACCTGGCCATAAAATAGCCGAAGGGATAGCCCAGAAGCATGATGGCTATAACGCTGGTAAAGGCCAGCTTCAGGGACTGGCGAAATGTCTCCAGATACACCGGGTCAAAGATTTTCTTATAATTGTCCGCCGTGAACTGCCAGAGCACGCCATAACCTTCCTTATTCGTGGCAAAGCTGATGGCCACCATATAAAGAAGGGGCCCCACCACGAAAACCAGGGTAAACGCATACATGGGAAGCAAAGTGAACGTCCACCGGTTCCTCTTTTTCATCATGTCCCATCCTCCCGGTCCACGATTATTCCGTCGCCGCTTTTCCAGAAAAAAGTGACTTCCTGCCCCACTTCCGCCTGGGAATTCATCCCGTAACGGCTGGAGGTCAGCTTCCCTCCATCCGGCAGGGCAATCGACATCCGGAGCATGCCGGCGGCGAAGGATTTTTCCACGATTTTTCCCTTAAGGCCGCCCTCGTCCCCTTGGGTCAGCTGAATGTTCTCACTGCGCACCGCCAGAGTAATCGGCTCCCCGGCTTTTACGGAAACGCCATTTAGATCCACCTGCGCGTGGCCGCCGCAGACATCCACGGACGCCTGATCCCCGGACACATGCTTCACATAGCCGGAAATAATATTGGCATTTCCAACGAATGTGGCCACATAGCTGGTCCTGGGATGATTATAGACTTCGTCCGGCGTTCCCGCCTGTTCGCACACGCCGCGGTTCATCACCACAATCCGGTCCGACATGTTGATGGCCTCTTCCTGGTCGTGGGTGATGTAGATAAAAGTAATCCCCAGCTTCTTCTGCAGCCTCTTAAGCTCCAGCTGCATGGCCCGGCGAAGCTGCAGATCCAAGGCGCCCAGCGGCTCATCCAGAAGCAGCACCCTAGGATTGTTCACCAGCGCCCGGGCAATGGCCACCCGCTGGCGCTGGCCGCCGCTTAGCTGAAAAGGCTTCCTCTTCTCAAAGCCCTCCATCTGCACCAGAGCCAGCATTTCCCCCACCCGCTTTCGGATTTCCTGCCTGGGGGTTTTCTTAAGCTTCAGGCCGTAACCAATGTTATCGGCCACATTCATGTGGGGAAACAGGGCGTAGTTCTGGAATACTGTGTTCACGTCCCTGCGGTTGGGCGCCAGATCGGTCACATCCTTACCGTCCAGCAGCACCCGGCCCTCGTCGGGTGACTCCAGGCCGGCTATAATCCGAAGGGTGGTAGTCTTCCCGCACCCGGAAGCGCCCAGCAGCGTGACGAACTCTCCCCGCTGAATCTTAAGGTCGACGCCTTCCAGCACTTCCACATTTTTAAAATGCTTTTTGATACCGATTAACTCTAATATAATTTCCGCCATCTATTTCTCCTGTTTTCGGATGATTTTGCCGCTTCGGCAGTTCTGGTATACGCCGTCCTTGACCGCGCATTCCCCGTCCACGAATACGTAGGGAATGCCCAAGGGCTTCGCGTCCGGCCGGCCCAGATGAGGGTAATCCGCCCGATCGCAGATTTCCTCCAGGGAAAAAATCGTCAGATCCCCGTCCATCCCCGGCTCAATGCACCCTTTCCCGGAAAAGCCGAAAACATTGGCCGGAAGAAGAGTCGCCTTATAAACCGCCTCCTCCAATGTGAGAAGCTTCTCCTCCCGCACCATTTTGCGGAAATACCGGGGAAAGGACCCGGCAATCTGCGGGTGGCCCTGCCCTTTTTCGTAGCTTCCCGTGTCGCTGGAAGGCATGGCGTAGTCTTTGACTAGGCATTCATAGACCTCCCGCTCTTGCCCCTCGAAGCAAATCACCGACGCATGAGGACAGGATTCTTTCATATGAAAAAAAAGATCCTCGTTCATCACCTGCCCTGTATAGGGGCCGGTGGCCACCACCATCTGCTCCCATTTCCAGTGGTTGTTGCAGATGTTCTCGTAGGAAAAGGTCGTAGTGTCAAAATAGGTGGCCCAGTTGGTGTACATGCCGCTGTCTATGTGGATGGGAAGCCCCCGGCGCCGGGCCTTATCCACCATGCGCAGCGCGTCCTCTGTCAGCCCTTCGCAGTACTGGTACACGAAATGGGAAATCAGCATGTGCGCCCCGGTTTCCTCCGCCACCTTGATAATCTCAAACAGGGAGTACAGATCCCCCTCCGTTAAAAGCCGGGTGTGCACCGGGCAGATCCGGTTATGCTTTGCCGCCACTTTGGCCAGCGTCGCCACTTCCTCTATGTCGCACCCGGGCACATAGTCAAGGCCGAAGGATATACCGCAGGCGCCCTGCAGCAGCGCTTCCTCGGCCAGGGCCGCCATCTCCTCCATTTGCCGCCGGCTGGCTCTCTTATACGGGTCATCCACCCCCACGGCGTGGCGCAGCGGGTTCCCGTGCCCCACCAGCATGGCCTGGTGAATGGGAAAACCCTGCCTCTCCTGACTGTCAAAAAATTCCCCCAGATTCGCGGGGCTGTATCCACAGTTTCCCCCCACGGTGGCGGTAACTCCCTGGCAGACGGATAATTCCGCCGGATACGGCGCCCCGTCAATATGTCCATGCACATCAATAAAGCCAGGGGAGACATAGAAACCGGACGCATCGATGATCCGCTCCCCTTGTAAGGGCATCTCCGACACCGCCGCAATCTTAGAACCCTGCAGCCCTACGTGCAGCCTCCTGCACTTTTTCTGGCGTGTATCGACCACAAGCCCATGATTAATTGCCGTCGTAAACATAGGCATACTGCCTCTCTTTCTATCTCTCCCCGATTGTCTTTTGGACGAAATCCACATACGCGTCCCGCGTAAACACCGGCGCAAAATCCGCCATGGCGCGCCTAGCCAACGCCGCCTTATCTTTCAGCAGATAATAAACTGTCAGCGCCATCAGCTTGGCCGGCGCGATCGCCGCCTTATCCCAGTCTGTGATGGCGAAATCTTCCCCGTGCAGACCGCCGCAAAAACCCGCATATGTAAAATTCACCACCGGCATCAGATGAGTCAAATCCCCCACATCGGTGCAGGCGTTGTTGAAATCTCTCGAGGCCACATCCCGGTATGTATAGCCTTTCAGACACCCTGCCGCCATTTTCAAAGCCTCATCCGCCGGACGAAAACGCACAGGCAGGTACCCCTGCAGCCGTTTTCGGCGAATCTTCCCCCCGAATGCATAGGCTGCGCCTTCAAAAGCCCGGGTCACTTTCTCCCGGGTGGCCGCGATGGCGTCCAGGCTGGCGGCGCGGACTTTGCTCTCCACCACTGCCCGGTCCGGCACACAGTTGAGCGCCTGACCGCCTTCCCGAATCAGCGTGTGCAGCCGCACGTGGTCTTCCTCCCGGAACGTCTCCCGCATCAGGCCGATCATATGATAAGCGCTGTTGGCGATGCTCAGGGCGTTCACCCCATCCCAGGGAGCCACGGCGGCGTGGGCCGCCTTCCCCTCCACCGTGATCATTTCCGAGGAAAACCCATTGCACGCCGGATTGCCCAGATAGAAGTCTTCCTCCACCGGGACCATGTGCACATGGGTGGTCAGCGCAATGTCCGTCCGGTCAAATACGCCCAGACGAATCAGCTCGCCCTTTCCCGTGCCGGCAAAACCCACGCCCTCCGCCTCCAGCCATCTCCGCTTCCCGGCATCCACGTATTCCTCCGCCGGCGTGGCCAGAAAAGACACCGACCCATCCAGACATTCCCGCACCGCCGAATCCGTCAGGGCCGCCGCCGCACCCAGCATCACCGCCAGCTGCACGTGATGGCCGCAGGCATGGGCCACCCCTGTCTCCTTGTCCGCCATGGGATGCCTTGGACACAAAATGCCGTCCAGCTCGCCAATCACCGTCAGATGAGGGCCGTCCCCGGCCGGCAAACCTGCGCACACCCCGGTGCGGCCCAATCCCGTCTGGGTTTCCAACCCCAACGCCTCCAGAAAATCCCTGACCTTGGACGCTGTGCGAAACTCACAAAAACCCGCCTCCGGATGGCGGTAAATATCCTTGGCGAAAGCGATCAGCTCCCCGCGGCAGCGATCCACGCATTCCATAATCCTCGTTTCCATGCAATTCCCACCTGTCACTTTTGTATTTTAGCCATAATACTTATCATACCATAAAAATCCCGTTTAGCAAACAAAAATCATACAATTCCCTCCACATCCATTCTTTCAATTTTAAAGATGACCGGCCTTGTCCCATCCGAACAGCAAGCTATCATTTCATTCTCTTTTTTCATCCATCCCTTCATAATAGAACCGCCCTGCAATCCCGCATAAATGTACCGCGCAATGGCGTCCCATGCCTCTGAACAATGCGGCATTTTGGGTCCGCCTGCAATAGTGTCTGGATCGGCATCCGTTCTCACAAGCGTATTCATACCGCCATGCCAAAAATGATCCGTTCCCTCATCCCTTTCAAAAACAAATTCATCTCCAATATTATAACACGGGCATACGCCAGCATTTGGATCAGAGCAATACTGTTCCTGTAATTCAGGATACAGCTTTTTATCAATCACTGTTACTTTCACTTTATATTTCATAAAAAGCCTCCTTATTCTGCGATTTTCCTCTCTATTATACCTGACATTCTATAAAAAATCATCCACTATCTACACTCAAAGCTCATCTATTGTAACAGTTCAGCCTTCCGGCTTCACTGTCACAAAAATATGCGCACAAACTGCAAAAAACGCAGTTTGGCGCGTGGCTGTCTCGGGATCGTCTTGCAGGTGCAAGCCGACGCCTCGCGGGATAGCGCATGGCTGAACTGTTACCACCTATTTATACAGACACCGCTCCACCATCAAGCGCACCTCAAAAAAACAGGCTTCCCCAATTACAGGGAAACCCGCTTCTCTTCTTTATCTAGAAAATTACATTTCGCGGACAAACGTCTTTACATTCACCGCAGTTGGTGCATTTCTCATAATCGATATGCGCCACAAAGTCTGTAACCTTGATCGCGTCATGGGTACAGGTCTTTTCGCACTTCTTACATCCGATGCATCCGATGTCACAGCTTGTGGTAACCGCTTTTCCTTTTGCATGAGAGCTGCAGTTTACGAAGGTCTTCTGATCGTATGGAACCAGCTCAATCAGGTGTTTCGGACACTTGGCGATACATTTGCCGCAGGCTTTACAAGCTTCTTTGTCCACCACGGCAATGCCGTCGATAATATGTATGGCGTCAAAGGGACACACCTTCACGCAGGAGCCGAATCCCAGACAGCCATAGTCACATTTCTTCGCTCCGCCGGAGGGAACGAACGCCATCATTTCACAGTCCTGAACGCCTGTGTATTCGTAATTGTCTTTGGCGATTTCACAGGTTCCGCCGCATTTTACAAAGGCTACCTGGCGAACGCTCTCGCCCACTTCCTGGCCCATGATGGCCGCAATCTCGTTTGCCGCAGCCTCGCCGCCTACCGGACAGGCGTTTACCGGAGCCTCGCCTTTGGCGATGGCAGCCGCCAGACCGTCACATCCGGGAAAACCGCATCCGCCGCAGTTATTTCCCGGCAGCGCTTCACGGACAGCCACTTCTTTCTCATCTACTTCCACGGCGAATTTGATACCGGCAATCCCCAGGAATACACCGATGAAAAGTCCGGTTCCGCCTACTACTAAAGCCGCAATTATAAATCCCATCTCGCCGCCTCCTTATATCATTCCTGAGAATCCGAAAAATGCGATTGCCATCAGACAGGCTGTCAGCAACACATGGGGGAATCCCTGAAATGCTTTTGGTATGTCGTTAGTTTCCATTTTTTCCCTCAGTCCGGCCAGGATGATGATAGAGATGCCAAATCCCAATGCCGTTGCCAGACCGTTGACGGTACTGCTCAAGATACCGTATTCTTTCTGCACGTTTGTAAGAGCCACGCCCAATACCGCACAGTTGGTGGTGATCAGAGGCAGGTACACACCCAAGCTCTGATACAGGGCCGGCATGGCCTTCTTCAGGAACATTTCCACAAACTGCACCAGGGCAGCGATAACCAGAATAAACACGATGGTCTGCAGATAGGTCACGTTAATGGGCACCAAGATGAACTTATAAATCAAACTGGCCACAAAGGAGGACAGCGTGATAACGAAGACAACCGCCGCGCTCATGCCGGACGCCGTTTCGATTTTCTTGGAAACGCCGAAGAACGGACACAGACCCAAAAACTGGCTCAGGACTACGTTGTTCACCACGGACGAGCCAATGGCTATGATCAATAATTCTTTCATGATTATTTTCCGCTCCTTCCTTTACAAATGATGTTTCCGCAGCTTGCGCAGCCCTCGCCGCAGCTGGGATTACTGGGATCGATGCCCCTCTTGGCGGCTCCCACTTTGAATTTGTTCTGGAAAGCGGCCATAAACGCCAGCACCAGGAAAGCGCCAGGAGCCAGGATGAAGATGGAAACAGGCTCGTATCCGACTTTGCCCAGAATGTCCACGTTGAATAAAGTTCCAGCGCCGATGAATTCACGGATCAGGCCCAGGATTGTGATGGACAAAGTGAAACCGAGACCCATGCCGATGCCGTCGAAGATGGACGGTATGACTTTATTCTTGGACGCGTAAGATTCCGCACGGCCCAGGATGATACAGTTTACCACGATCAGAGGGATGTAGATGCCCAGAGCCGCGTTCAGGCTGGGGATAAAACCTTCCAGCAAAAACTGCACGATGGTAACGAAAGAAGCCACGACTACGATAAAGGCCGGCACACGCACTTTGTCCGGAATCACTTTACGCAGCATGGAGATCAACATATTGGACGCGGTTAAGATAACCGTGGTGGTCAGGCCCATGCCGATGCCGTTGATGCCGGATGTGGTAACCGCAAGAGTCGGACACATACCCAGCATCAGGCTGAATGTGGGGTTCTCCGCAATGATACCATTATATAACCGTTCAGCAGGCGTATTTTTCTGCATGATTTAATTTCCCCCTTTCTCATAGGTAAATGCGCAAAGGCCTGCATTTACCCCGTTCACCATCGCGTTGGTGGTGATGGTGGCGCCGCTTATGGCGTCAATCTGGCTGTCGTCGGTGGCGCCGCTCTTTGTATACTCGAATTTTTCCACATTTTTGTCGGCGAACTGGGTTTTAAATTCGTCCGTGTCCGCTTTCATGCCAAGACCGGCCGTCTCGGCGATGGACAAAATTGAGATGCCGTTCATGGTGTTGTCGTCTTTTACGCCCATGGCGAACTGAATGTCGCCGCCGTAGCCTTCCGACGTGGTGACGGTGAATGCGTAGCCGATGGGACTGCCGCTGGCGTCCTTGGCCTGCACCACTTCGTCGATGTTCTGGGACGGATAGCCGCTCTCATCCAGGAACGCCTCGATCTCGGGATCTTCTTCCGCCACAATCGTCTCAAAACTGTCTGCGTCTGCAAATACTGCTTTATACGCCTCATCTTTGGCCAACTGCCGCTGCTGGGCAATGGGCTCCGCCGTAATTCCCTGCACGCCGCCTAAAGCCACTCCGGCAATCAGGGTAATCAAAGTGATGGCGATGGTATCTTTTACAATGGTGTTTTTCATGCCTTCTTACCTCCTTTTCCCAATGCTGTGGGGATGGTGACACGCTCAATCAGCGGAATCAACAGGTTACAGAAAATAATCGCGTAGGACACGCCCTCTGCGGAACCGCCGAAGATACGGAAAACTGCGGTCACAATACCCAGGATGCAGCCGTAAACCAGCTGGCCTTTCTTGGTGATTGGCGTGGTTACATAGTCTGTGGCCATGAACCATGCGCCCAGCATCAGACCGCCGCCGCACAGATGCGCCGCCACATAATTAATGTCGAAACCGCCTGTCGCTGCGGAGTAGATCGCTGCAAAAACGGTAAAACTTCCTATGTAGGTAAGCGGAATCCGCAAATCAATGACTTTCATAAACAGAAGGAAAGCCGCGCCGATCAAAAGGGCGATAACGGAAGTTTCACCGATGGTTCCCTGGATGTTGCCGAAAAACATATCGGAAATCTTTACGCCGCCTTCAGACAATGCCGCAACGCCCCCCTGTTTTAAAACGGCCAGCGGCGTAGCGCCCGTCACTGCATCCACGGCCACTTTGCTGGAAGCGCCGGAGGGAAGGGTGAAGTCTGTCATTTTTCCTGCGAAAGAAATCATCAGGAAGCATCTGCCTGCCAGGGCAGGGTTCATAAAGTTCTGGCCCAGACCGCCAAAGAGCTGTTTTACCACCAGGATGGCGAAAACGCTGCCCAGTGCCGGAATCCACAGAGAGATTGCCGGCGGCATGTTAAGAGCCAGCAAAAGCCCGGTAACGACCGCGCTGTAATCGCCGACTGTCTGGGTTTTCTTCATTCCTTTGTTGTACAGCCATTCCGTAGCTACCGCAAAAACTACCGATACGACAATGACCAGCAGTGCGTGAAGCCCGAAATTAATCACGCCGAATATGGTGGCCGGCAGCAGAGCTATCACGACCATCAGCATCAAATTGCTTGTGTTCACCTTAGACCTGACATGAGGTGAAGATGATACATTTATTAAATCACTCATTTTCTTATCCTCCTCCTCTACGCATTCTTTTTCCGATTATTTAAGACCATCGCGCGCATAGAGCTGATGGACTGTGTCAAGTGCCGTTTGGCCGGACAGGTGAAGCTGCAGCATCCACAGGCTACGCACTCCATGCCTTCCCACTTCACGAAAGCCTCTTCATTCTGGTGATCCGCATATGTAGCCAGTCTGGACGGCACCAGGCGGGCCGGACAAACGCTCACGCATCTTCCGCAGTTGATGCAGGCCGTCTCCGGAGAACCGGACACTTCGTCTTTCGTCAGGCACAAAAGCGCAGAGGAACTCTTCGTCACCGGCACCTGCATGGAATACAGACTTTTCCCCATCATGGGCCCGCCGGAGATAATCTTCGCCGGTTCTTCCTTGAAGCCGCCGGCCTCCTCAATCAATTCCTCATAAATCATCCCGGTACAGACTGCAAAGTTCTGGGGACTGGCTATGGCGTCCCCGGTTACGGTAACCACTTTATGGATCAGCGGCCTTCCCAGGATCACGGCCCTGTAAACGGCAACGGCTGTGTCTGAGTTATCCACCACGCACCCTGCATCCGCCGGCAGCATGCCGGAGTTCACTTCCCGTCCGGTGGTGGCATAGATGAGAGAACGCTCCGCACCCTGGGGGTACTTGGTCTGCAAAGCTTTCACTTCGATTCTCGGCTCGTTCTTCACCAATTCTTCCATCTTCTTGATGCAGTCCGGCTTGTTGTCCTCGATACAGATGTATCCTTTCGCATGGTCAAACAGATACAGGATTGTCTTCAGTCCGGCCACCACAAGCTGCGGCTCTTCCATCATTCTTCTGTAATCGGAAGTCAGATAGGGTTCGCACTCTGCCCCGTTAATCAGCACATACTCAATTTTATTCGGATCCTTGGGTGACAATTTCACATGGGTGGGGAATCCCGCGCCGCCCATACCTACCACGCCGGCCTCCTGGATGCGCTTAATCACTTCTTCTTTCGTCAGGTCTTCCACCTTCTCCACGCTGGAAAATTCCACTTCTTCGTATTTCTGGTCATTTTCCACGACAATTGCGGGCACAGTGGCGCCGCCCACACTTAAGTGCGGCTCAATGGCCTTGACGGTCCCGGATACCGATGCGTGAACCGGCGCGGATACAAAGCCGCCCGGCTCTGCGATTTTCTGCCCAACCAGCACCCGATCCCCTTTTGCCACCAATGGCTTGGCGGGGGCGCCGATATGCTGAGATAACAGATAGACTAAATCTCCCTTGGGCGAAACTGACTTGATTGGCTTGTCCTTAGATAAGTCTTTTCCATCATAAGGATGAACGCCACCTTTAAATGTCAAAAGTCCCATTGTTACTCCTCCTTCTCTTGCCTTACTGGGCGCGTCTGAAAATTGCTCTCGGTCCGGAAGGAATTTTAAGACACGCTCTAGCCTCACTCCTATAACTATACTAAAAAATAAGAAAAAAATCACTATATTTTTTTTATTTTTTGCTATATAATTTAAAAAAAATTTATAAAAGGAGAAAATCCCCCATGATCTCCCGTGAAAAAAACCTGGATTTCCCGGATTTGGACGCTCATCTGTTGGAAATATTTTCTAAAACATCCATAAAGAACATTCTGGCGCTGCACATCGAAACCACAGGCTTTTCCCGGAAAAATTCCATCGTCTTCCTGGCCGGCTGCCTGCAAAAGGAGCCTGAGCCGGGCCGGTGGCTGCTGAAGCAGTGGCTGCTGGACGACCCTTCCGACGAAAAGGAGCTTCTCGGCGCACTGTCCGACGAGATCCGACAAAAAGCCTGCCTGCTCCATTACAACGGCCTCCAGTTCGACCTGCCCTTTTTGGAAAAAAGATGCGCCCTTCTGCACGCGCCCGTCGCCTGGAAGGACTGCGGCCAGCTGGACCTCTACCGAACCCTTCGCCCCTGCCAGAAATTTCTGGGCCTGGCGCATATGCGGCTTTCCGATGTGGAAAAATATCTGGGCGTCTCCCGGCCGGACGGCCCTTCCGGAAAAGAATTTATCGCCCTCTTCAAAAAATATATCGCCATCCGGCAGCCCAACCTGGAGGAAATCTTACTGGACTGCAACCGCCAAAACTTATGCGGCCTTATGCACGTCGCCGGCGCGCTGGCCTACCCCTCTTTTCTTCAAGGAGATTTTTGCCTGACACAATGCCAGATCCTCCAAAACACGCTGATTTGCAGCTTAAAGCTTCGCGCAGCGCTGCCCAGACCTTTTTCCCTGGACTGCCATCCAAAGCCCTGGAGCATATCCGGCGCCGGCTGCCAGGCGCAGATTGCCTTCCCGCTGGAAAACGGCTGCCTGCGCATGTATTATCCCAATTACAAAGATTACTTCTACCTGCCGGCGGAGGACGCCGCCATACATAAAAGCGTCGGCGCCTATGTGGATAAAAAAAACCGTGCGCCGGCCACAAAGGACAACTGCTTCACGCGTTTTCCCTGTACCATAGATTTTATGCAGAATGACGAGCAAATAGAAGATTATATCCGCCGCTGTCTAGCGCTCCATCCGGACAGAAATTAGAATTCTGTTCAGTCCGCGCCGCCCGGATTTCTCAACAGAAAAAAGCTGCCGTACCGTTGGGCGCTTTTCCCCTCGTACGACAGCCTTTTTTATATTCTTACTCTTCCTCTGCCGCAGCAGACTCTTCCTGCGCATCCGCTTCTTCCTCTTCACGGGAAGCCGCTTCCTCGGCACGCATGGCATCTGTCTGAAGCGCCTTTATGCTCAGGCTGATTTTCCGGTCTTCCCCGTTGAAATCAACCACTTTCGTCTCCACTTCCTGGCCAATCTCCAGCACGTCGGAAGGTTTCTCCACATGCTCTCTGGAAATCTGGGACACGTGCAAAAGCGCGTCCACGCCTGGCTCCAGCTCCACAAATGCGCCGAAATCGGTCATTCTGGCCACTTTACCCTTGATGACTGTGCCGATGGCATACTTATCCGCCGCCGTCAGCCAGGGATTCTGATCCTCAAACTTCAAGCTGAGGGCAATCTTCTCCCCTTTGATTTCCTTGATCAAAACCTTCACTTCGTCGCCGGCCTGGAATACCTTTCTCGGGTTCTCCACTCTGCCCCAGGACATTTCGGAAATATGGAGCAGGCCGTCCGCGCCGCCCAGGTCGATGAATACACCGAAATCGGTCACGTTCTTCACAACGCCTTCCACGACGTCGCCGGGAGCGATGCGGGCCATCAGCTCTTTCTGCTTCTCTGCTCTCTCCGCCAGCAGAAGCTGTTTGCGGTTGCCGATGATCCTTCTTCTTCTGGGATTAAACTCTGTGATGACAAACTCAATCTCCTGATCTGCATATTTGGTCAGATCCCGCTCGTACGTATCCGACACCAGACTGGCCGGAATAAATACGCGCGCTTCATCCACTACTACACACAGACCCCCGTCCAGGACTTGCGTAACCGGCGCTTTTAACACTTCCTCGTTCTTATACGCCTCTTCCAGACGCTTATTGCCCTTCTCCGCAGCCAGTCTCTTATAGGTAAGGATTACCTGTCCTTCCCCGTCGTTCACTTTCAGCACTTTCGCGGACATCGTGTCCCCTACATGAACCGCTTCGGTCAGGTCAATAGACTGATCGTTTGAGTATTCGTTCTTTGTGATGATGCCATCCGCCTTGCATCCAATGTTCAGGATAATCTCGTTTTCCTTAACATCGATTACAGAGCCTTCCACAACTTCGCCATTTCTAACTGTTTTAACTGATTCACCTAACATTTGTTCAAAACTCAGTTCTGACATGTTCAGATACCTCCTCAATAATTTTGTTTGGGGTAGACGCCCCTGCTGTAATACCTACGCAACTACTGGATCGAAACATTTCAGAATCCAAGTCAACAAGTGTCTGTATATAGTAAGTATTTTCACATTCCTTTTTGCATATCTCATAAAGTTTCTGGGTGTTGGAACTCTGCCTGCCCCCAATGACCAGCATAGTATCTGCCTCACTGGCTATGGCCTGCGCCTCCCGCTGCCGCTTTTCAGTAGAATCGCAGATTGTATTTAGAATAATACTATCATACCTCTTTTTTTCCAGAATTTCAACTAAATCTTTAAATTTGGTGTAATTAAATGTCGTTTGGGAAACTACGCACATTTTTTCGTGCGATTTTGCCATAAAATCCTCTAATTCTTCCCGGTTCGACGCCACATAAGCTTTCCCGCTGCACCAGCCGCAGACGCCCTGCACCTCCGGATGGCGACTGTCTCCGAAGATCAAGATCTCCTTCCCCTCGGCGCTTTCCTTTTCCACGATGCGGTGAATCTTCAGCACGAAGGGGCAGGTCACGTCCACGCAGGTAAGGCCCTGGGCGGCGATTTTCTCGTAGATCTTTTTTCCCACGCCGTGGGAGCGGATGACCACCGTGCCTTCTTTCACCGCGTCCAGCTCTTCTGGGCCTGAAAGCGCGTGGATGCCTTTTTTTTCCAGGTCCTCCACCACTGTCTCGTTGTGGATGATGGGCCCTAATGTATAAATGGGGCCTTTGGCCTCCTGGGCCAGCTGGTACGCCCGATCCACCGCCCGCTTTACGCCAAAACAAAACCCGGAGGTTTTGGCTGTCTTCACTTTCATAGGCCGGCTTCCCTTTTTGTTCTGTAGATGGACAAAATTTCCTCCGCCACCTGGTCGATGGTCATCTCGGAGGAATCCACCAGCACGGCGTCGTCGGCCTGCCTCAAAGGAGAGTTTTCCCGGTTTTTATCCTGTTCATCCCTTTTCTGGATATTTTTTTCTATTTCCTCCAGGGAACTTTCCACACCCTCTTCCTCAAGCTGCCGCATCCGGCGAAGGGCGCGGGTGCGCACGGAAGCAGTCAGATAGATTTTCACCGCCGCGTTCGGCAGCACCTTCGTCCCGATGTCCCGCCCGTCCATAACCACATCCGCCTCCCGGGCCAGCTTTTGCTGGAGGGCCACCAGCTTTTCGCGCACTTTGGCATTGGGGGAGCTGGCGGAGGCCATTGCCCCCACTTCCTCCGTCCGAAGATGGGCCGTCACGTTCTCTCCGTTTAAAATCACCTGCTGCTCGCCGTTTTCATAGGCGATCGTAATGTCCGCCTGCTCGCAGGCTTTTTCGATCCCGGCTGTGTCCCCGGCCTCTATATTTTTCCGCAGAAGATACAGCGCCATGGTGCGGTACATGGCTCCGGTATCCACATAGATAAATGATAATTCCCGGGCCACCTTTTTGGCTATGGTGCTTTTTCCCGCGCCGGCCGGCCCGTCAATGGCTATATTCGTACTCATTGCTTTATAATTCCTTTCGTCTTATGCATTGGCCGCCGCCCAGGCGGTGGACCAGGCGATCTGCAGATTGTATCCCCCGGTCAGCGCGTCCACGTCCAGCGCTTCCCCGATGATGTACAGCCCGGACGCCTTCTTGGACTCCATGGTGGAGGGCTGCACCTCCCGGACGGACACGCCGCCTTTGGTAATGATCGCCTCCTGAAAGCCGGCCACCCCTTCGATGGTCATGGGAAAAGCCTTCGTGACCGCCAGCAGCTTTTTCCGCTCCTGGCGACTGACTGCATGGGCCGGCTTGTCTTGGGGAATGCCGCTTAACTGAATCATCACCGGCGTGAGCGAGGCCGGATATAGGCTGTCCGCCACGTTTTTCACCCGCTTATTGGGCGCCTTTTCAAATTCCCGCAGCAGCCGGGCGTCCAGCTGCTCTTCCGTCAACGCCGGCTTTAGGTCAATCCGGCCCGTCAGGGGGCTTTCCCGCAGCTTCCGGCCGATGACCGCACTGGCGGATAAGACTACCGGGCCGCTAACGCCGTGATGGGTAAAGAGCATCTCCCCGAACTCTTCAAACAGGCATTTCTTACCGTCCCACACAGAGAAACGGATATTTTTCAGGGACAGCCCCTGCAGACGGCGCACATACCCCTCCGGAACCAACAGCGGCGCCAGCGACGGTATAGGCTGTATGATTGTGTGTCCCACAGATTTGGCGAACGCATAGCCGCTGCCGTCCGCCCCCGTGCTGGGATAGGACAGGCCGCCGGTGGCGATGACGACCTTATCGCCTCGGATTTCTTTTCCATTTTCCAGCGCAATCCCCTGCACTTTTCCGTTCGCCGCCAAAAGCTTCTTCACCCGGCTTTTCAGATGGATCTGCACCCCCAGCTCTTTCATCCTGCGCTCCATGGCGCGGATTACATCCGAAGACTTGTCCGATTTTGGGAAAACCCGTCCGCCCCGCTCGATTTTTAAAGGCACGCCCAGGTTTTCAAAGAATTCCATCATCCGCCAGTTGTCGCACTGGGAAAAGGCGCTGTACAGAAATTTCGGATTGGACGCCACGGCCCCCAGCAAATCTTCGTTTTTTTCACAGGCGTTAGTCAGATTGCAGCGGCCCTTTCCCGTGATGAATAATTTCTTGCCCAGCTTTTCGTTCTGCTCGAAAACATGCACCGGGCATCCCCTCTGGGCGAAGAGGATGGCGGCCAGCATTCCCGCAGCCCCTCCGCCAACCACCAATACTTTTTCCTCTGCCATGTTAAACTGGATACGCTCCGTTCTCCTGGTCCGCCACAGAAGCGTCCACCTTTTTCTTCTGCGCCTCTCTGTACTGGAAAAATTCTTTCGCCACCTGGGGGAACAGGGCATAGGTCAGCACGTCCTCATCCTGCTCTTTGTAAATCTCGATTTCTTTTTCCAACGTCTCCAGCTCGTCGGGAATCAAATCCGCATAACGGCAGGTGATAGGCTTTTCGTCCCCGATGCATTTTTTCTGCACTTCCGGATCAAAAGGCTTCACCGTCTGGCCGTATTTGCCGCTTAATACGTCTTTCGTCTCTTTGGTGACCATCTTGTAGCGCTCGCCTGTCAGCACGTTAAACACCGCCTGGGTTCCCACAATCTGGGAGGACGGCGTCACCAGCGGGCATTCGCCCAAATCCTTGCGGACTCTGGGCACCTCTTCCAATACTTCGTAATACTTGTCTTCCGCGTGCTGTTCTTTCAACTGGGACGTTAAATTCGAGAGCATGCCACCTGGCACCTGGTACAATAAGGTCTTGATATTCACGCCCATGTTCTTGGGATTTAACAGGCCGCTCTCCAGCGCGTCGTCCCGGATGGGCCGGAAGTAATCGGCAATTTCCGCCAGCAGGTTCTGGTCAAATCCGGTGTCATAAGGCGTCCCTTTAAACGTCTCCACCATCACCTCCGTGGCCGGCTGGGACGTGCCCAGCGCGAAAGGCGACATGGCCGTGTCAATCACATCCACGCCCGCTTCCACCGCTTTCATATAGGTCATGGAAGCCACGCCGGAGGTATAATGGGTATGCAGCTGGATCGGCAGATCCACCGCCTCTTTTAAGGCGCCAATCAGTTCTGTGGCCTGGTAGGGCAAAAGGAGCCCCGCCATGTCCTTGATGCAGATGGAATTGGCCCCCATGTCCTCAATCCGCTTGGCAATGTCCGTCCAGTACTCCAGAGTATACGCGTCCCCCAAGGTATAGGACAGCGCCACCTGGGCATGGCCTTTCTCCTTATTGGCCGCCGTCACCGCCGTCTGCAGATTGCGCAGGTCATTTAAGCAGTCAAAAATGCGGATGATGTCGATGCCGTTGGCCAGGGATTTCTGCACGAAATATTCCACCACGTCATCGGCGTAGGGACGATATCCCAGGATGTTCTGGCCCCGAAACAGCATCTGCAGCTTTGTTTTCTTAAAACCGTCCCGGAATTTGCGCAGCCTCTCCCAGGGGTCTTCTTTCAGGAAACGAAGAGATGCGTCAAAGGTAGCCCCGCCCCAGCACTCCACGGAATGATACCCCACCTGGTCCATCTTATCCACGATGGGCAGCATCTGCTCCGTGGTCATTCTCGTGGCGATTAGGGACTGATGGGCGTCGCGCAGAATCGTCTCCGTGATCTTAATTGGCTTTTTCTCATTTTCTGACATATATTTTCCTCCTCACAAATCTATAGATCAAATAGATAATTTGTGAAATATTCCATTAACCTGCATGCATGCCGCCTATTCGGCAGCGGACTTTCACAGTAAATACTCTTTTGTTCATGCGATAACAGTTCTCTTAAGCTGACAGACAGAGTTTGGGCATCGCAAACAAATAAGGAGCGAATCCAAAACGGTTTTGAGCTCCGTTTTGTTTGCGTTGCCCAAACTCGTGACCTCTGGAACAACATTGTTTCGCAATCATCCCCTACACACCGAAGATCGCCATAAATGTGCCTGCCGCCACCGCTGTTCCGATCACGCCCGCCACATTGGGTCCCATGGCATGCATCAGCAGGAAGTTGGTGGAATCGGCCTCCGCGCCCACTTTCTGGGAAACACGCGCCGCCATCGGCACCGCGGACACCCCGGCCGAGCCGATCAGCGGATTCACCTTTCCTTTTGTGACTTTGCACATAATTTTCCCGAAAAGCACGCCGGCCATGGTTCCAAACGCGAACGCCACCAGACCCAACAGCACGATTTTCAGCGTATCCAAATTCAGGAAATTCTCTGCGCTGGTGGACGCGCCCACGGAGGTTCCCAGCAGAATCACCACGATATACATCAGCGCGTTGGAAGCCGTCTCCGTCAGCTGGCCCACCACGCCGGATTCCCGGAACAGATTGCCCAGCATCAGCATACCCACCAGCGGCGCCGTTGTGGGCAGAATCAAGCAGACCACTACGGTGATCACGATGGGAAATAAGATCTTCTCCAGCTTAGACACCGGCCGGAGCTGTTCCATCTTAATCTTGCGCTCCTTTTCTGTGGTGAACAGTTTCATGATGGGCGGCTGAATAATGGGCACCAGGGACATATAGGAATACGCCGCCACCGCAATGGGCCCCATCAAAGCTCCCTGTCCCAGCTTCCCGGCCAGGAAAATGGATGTGGGGCCGTCCGCGCCGCCGATGATGGAAATGGCGGCTGCGGCCTTTCCGTTAAATCCCATGAAAATAGCCAGGAAATAGGCAATGTAAATGCCGAACTGGGCGGCCGCTCCCAAAAGAAAACTCTTGGGATTGGCGATCAGCGGGCCAAAATCCGTCATGGCCCCCACGCCCATGAAAATAAGCGAAGGCAGTATGCTCCACTCATCCAGCAAATAAAAATAATGCAGCAATCCACCTACTCCATTGGAGGAGTCCTCGATTCTCATCATAATATCCGGGTAGATATTGACCAGAAGCATGCCGAAGGCAATGGGCACCAGCAAAAGCGGCTCAAATCCATGCCGGATAGCCAGATACAAAAACACCAAAGCCACCAGGATCATGAAATAATTTCCCCCTGTTAGGCCAAAAAACGCAGTCTGATGGAGCAGGTTAGACAAAGTTTCTGTAACATAAGACATTTGACTACCTCCCCTCCTAATTCATGGACGCTAAAGTATCTCCGTTTTCCACCGATTGGCCGACGGTTACGTCGATGGTGGCGATGGCGCCGTCCTGGGGGGCCACCACCGGAATCTCCATCTTCATGGATTCCAGAATCACAATGGTGTCTCCGGCCTTCACCGCCTGTCCCTCTTTCACCTCGATTTTAAACACCTTGCCCGGCACCGACGCTGAAACCTTCACCCCGCCGCCGGCAGCCGCCGGTTTTGGAGCCGCCGCTTTAGGCGCAGGCGCGGCTGCAGCCGCTGCTGCGGGAGCGGAACCGCCTTCCTTTTCTTCCACAATCACATCATATGCTGTTCCGTTTACGGTAATCGTATAATTTTTCATTCTTCATTCCCTCCTGGATTTCGTTCCTGAGCCTGCATGCCGCCATTCGGCGGCGGACTTCCATAGTAATTACCATTTCGCTTTTTTACGGCTGGACTTGCGGATGGAGCGAACCACGAAGCTGTCCGTGGAAGTTCCCTCATAGGCGGCGATAGCCGCCGCAATTACCGCAATCAGCTCCCCGTCGTCCTGCTGCGGGACTGCCACGGCCGGCTGAAGCCGCTGGGCAGCCGCCGGAACCGGCCGCTCTTCTTCCTTTTGCGGCTTCTCCCCAGCTTGGCCGATGAACCGGAACATGGAAATCACAAACGTCAAAAAGATCAGCATCGCAAACACGATTCCCATTCCCATCAGCGTGTTCATCCCCGCCCGCTGCAAAAGCACGGACATGGGGTACTGCACATCTACGCTAAGAGACGTATAAGAGCCTGTCTCATCGAACAAATAGACAAACTGCGCTTCATATTTTGTAAATTCCACAGGCAGCTTCAGCGAATAGCCATCGGAAATGGCCTCAACCTCCGGTCTTCCCATGCTTTTAAACTTCCCAAGCTCCTCCCGGCTGCTCTCCCAGGCTTCCATAGCCGTCACCGTAAACTCGTCCTCGGACTCCTTGTATGAATCAATTTCTTCCTGGCTTAACTCCACAATGGCACTGGTCGTGCCTTCCGCCATATTGATCAGATTGGCGCGCATTTTCTCACTCACACCTTCTTCGGCTTCGGCGCGCGCCGGAAGCGCCGCGCACATGCACAGGCCAAGCGCCAAGAGGGCCACTCGATAGATTCTCTTCCATATTTGCTTCATATTCTCACCATACCTCGCCTAAACTGTGCCGTGCTTCCTGTCCGGACGGCTTTCCCGTTTCGTATAAAGCATCTCGAAAGCGCCGATTGCGTGTTTCCGGGTGTCCTGGGGCTCAATCACCAGATCCACATAGCCTCTTCTGGCCGCCGAGAGCACATTGGACTGCAGGGCCTGGTACTCCACCGTTTTCACCTTCCATGTGTCCCCGTCGGCGTCGGGATACATGATTTTAGCCGCCATAGCCGCTTCCATGGCGCCCACCTCGGCGATGGACCAGGCGTAAACCATATCCGCGCCGATGGACTTGCTGTTCATGGCCACATAGGCGCTGCCGTAGGCTTTTCCCACAATCACGTTCACCTTGGGCGCCGTAGCGTTGGCGAAGGCGTAAGTAAGGCTGCCTGCCGCCTTGGCCATGCGCTTTTCGGAGCATTTCGCAGCCTTAAACCCGGTCACGTCCGTCAGCGTCAGCATCGGAATGTGAAACGCATCGCAGAATTTCACAAAATCCGCCGCCTTTTCGGCGCCCCGCGCGGAAAGGACGCCGCCGAAATCCTCTGCCACGTTTCCCTCCTCATCATAAATGCACCGGCGGTTGGCCACGCACCCGACGGTGTTGCCGCCCAGCCTCAGAAAACCGGTCACCATGTCTTTTCCATAGGCGGCCTTCGTCTCCATAAACATATGGTTGTCCCCAATTCGCGCCAGCAGGACGGCCGCGTCCCCGGCGCTCTTTTCCAAATCCGGACAGGCGCGGTTTAAATCGTCTTCACAGGGCTGATAGGGAAGGTCGTCCTCATTGTTGGAGGGAAGAAGGGTTATCAGGCGCCGGATCTGCTCCAGGACTTCCTCCTCCGTCCCCACGCCGTCTACCAGGCCCGTCTCCTCACTCTGGAATTTGGCGGAGGCCGTGTCGCATTTGGATACATGGTTTCCATCCAGGGCGTTGGGCGCGTTTACGAATAATTTTCCGGAATCCTGCGCCATGAACGTGAAATCCGTCAGAGCCGGAAAAAGGGCCATCCCGCCCCCGCAGACGCCAAACACGCCCGTAATCTGCACAATCACCCCGGAGGCCATGGCCTGCCTCTGGTAAATCTGTCCCAGCCCGTGCAGCGCGTCCGTGGCTTCCTGGAGACGCACGCCGCCGCAGTCTAAGAGGCCAATCACCGGCGCGCCTGTCTTCATGGCCAAATCGTACAGGCTGGTGATTTTTCTCGCATGCATTTCGCCCACAGTGCCGTTTAAAACGGACACATCCTGGCTGTACACATACACCAGCTTCCCGTCGATAACGCCGTATCCGGTCCGCACGCCGTCCGACGGCGTATCCTGGTCGGCCAAGTTGAAATCCGTATTTCTGGCAGTGACGCCGCCGCCGATCTCCACAAAACTGTTCGCATCCAGCAAGGATTGGATTCTTGCATTTGCCAAATTTTGTGCTGCATTACTCATTCTTTCAGCCCTCCATTTTCTATTTAAGTGAAAATCTAACAAATTTACATTATTTTTCAATTATAGCGTGTTTTTATGCCACTTTCAATACCTTTGTTACCCGAAAAAAAGCTGCAAAACGTTTGTTTTACAGCCTGGAAAGATCTTCATAGAAAAGAAAACATTGTTTGCCCGCGCGCTTGGACGCGTACAGCGCTTCGTCCGCCCGGGCGGCCAGCTCTTCGTAGACGCTGCCGTCCTGGGGATAACAGGCGATTCCCATGCTCATGGATACAAGGGCTTCCTCCGACGCGCCCATGCACGCCCCGTAAAGCTGCATAGCCTGGCTGTACGCCTCTTTCTGGCCCGACACGCCGCCCAGAAATAAGAGGAACTCGTCTCCCCCGATGCGGGCCGCCACATCCTGGGCGCGCGCCGCCTGCAAAAGCCGCTCCCCCACAGCTTTCAACATCTCGTCTCCCGCCTCGTAGCCGTAGGCGTCGTTCACCTCCCGAAAGTCGTCCAGATCCATGTAGAACAAAAGGCCGCTTTTCACCTGCTCCCCCTCAAGCAAATCCGTAATTTTCTCCCGGGCCGCCCGCCAGTCATACAGGCCCGTCAAAGAATCCTGTCCGTTCATGTCCCCGCCCCCTTAATTTTCCCGCTTCTTTACAATGCGCCATGAAAATATTTCCCAAATACCCGCTCACAGCACCAGGTATAGTCCGCTTTTTTTATTGTTCCCACAGTTTTGACCGGATATTCCTTTAACAGCAAATCCCCCAGATAATACCGGATTTTTCCCACCTTTTTTCCCCGCTTCACCGGGGCTTTTAAAGAATCCGGGCAATCCTTTTCGATGCGCAGCTCTTCGTCTTCCCGCATCAAAATGCGGAAGCTTTCCCGGGGCTTTTCCGCCTGGACGTTTACATAGGCCGTGTCCGCCCAGCCCCGGTCCACGGGAATGCCGTCTTTTACGGCCACCGCGCCCAGATCCGGCGGCTTCGGCGCCTCCCGGTATTCATAGTGGCGCAGGCCATAAGTAATCAGCTTGCGGGTGTCAATCCATTTATAGCTTTTGTGGCTTGGCCATCCGCAGGCCAAAAGCGCCACGATAAACGTCTTACCGTCCTGACGGACCGCGCCCACGTAACAATAACCGGCGGCGTTGGTGAATCCCGTCTTGCCGGACAGCGCGCCCGCCATCATGTCCAGCAGCGCATTGGCGTTATGCACCGTGTAGCTGCGGGTTTGCTGCACGTCGGTGAAGCTGTAGTCCCTGGTCTGGGTGATGCGCAGAAAAGCCTCATTGCGGATGGCGTAACAGAGAATCCGCGCCAGATCCGCCGCCGTGGTGCCGTGGGGCCCGCCCTCGTCTGATGCGTCCAGCCCGTTGGGCGTCACAAAATGGGTGTTGGCGCACCCGATTGCTTTGGCTTTCTCGTTCATCATGTCCGCAAAACCTTCCACGCTTCCCCCCACATGCTCGGCGATGGCCACCGCGGAGTCATTGTGGCTTTGCAGCATCAGCGAATAGACCAGATCCTTCAGATAATACTCCTCCCCCTCCCGGATGTTCAGCTGCACGTCCGGCATGGAAGCCGCGTAGGCGGAGACCTTCACGATGTCGTTGCCGGAAGCGTTCTCAATGGCCAGCATACAGGTCATGACCTTGGTGGTGCTGGCCATGGGCATGAAATTATATCCGTTTTTCTCATACAAAACCCTGGCCGTATCCCCGTCCATCAAAACCGCGCTCTGGGCATACAACTGCCGAAGCTCCTGGGGCGTTTCCGATGCCCCATAAACGTCCGCCGCGCAAAATGCGGCGGCCAGCGCAACCAAAAAAACAAAGACCCTCTTTCTCATATCCAACCCTCACCCCTTATTTAAATTGGGAAATCAACTGTTTCGCAATTCCCTATTATAGAAAATGTATGTGAAGGTTTTCCAAATTATGAAGGAGAATTATAATTTCTCCAAAACCGCTCGGGCAGCGCCTCCCCTTCCCGAGCCGCTCTCCAGAAAGCTTCCAAAAGCCGCGGCGCCTCCTGGGCCGCCTGGCCAAACAGACGCTCCAGCTCTTCCAGATGGGGCCGGCAGCGCGGGTCGCAGAACGCTTTCATGTAGCTGCCGCCCACATGGCCGTACTGGCCCATCAGCTTCAAAAGCGGAAGGATTACTTTCTGCTTTCTTCCGTTGTCGTCGTAAACCATGGTATTGGTGACGAAAATCATATTGCGCAGAGCGCTCTCCACCTGCCGGGCCGTGACTTTCGGGAAAACTTTCTGGATTACGCGGGCGTTTTCCCCGGAAGGGCGTATGCAGCAGACTGCCGGATAATACCGGTAAGGGTTTAGGCCCTCCAGCGTCATCAGCCGCCGATCCAGCTCTTTTTCGATTTCCCCGTGGCTTACGTCCTTTGCCGCCGTGCCGTTGATGTAGGGATGGCATGCGCTGTCCAGCGTGAAATGGCAGACGAATCCCAGTAAATAGGCCAGCAGCGCGTCGTCTTTGCGGGCCAGCGCCGCGCCCTTTTCAAAAAAAGGGGCGGCCTTTTCCCTGTGCAGCCGGACGCCGTACTGGTTGACCCGGTTTTTTCCAAAGCCGTAATAAAACAAAATATCCGGCCCGTGCAGGCCAATTCGGTACAGCTCCCCATGTTCTTTCACCAGCCGGCGCATCGCCTCCGGCATCTTTTTATATACTCTCTTTCCAAACAAATCATGCGCAAATGTTGTCGGCATTTTTTCTTTATCCCCCTCTTTGGTCCTTTTATGTATTCAGCTTCAGCTGCGCTTCCTCTTCCGCCTCCGCTTTAAAGTCCTCCAGCTGCGCCGGATTAAGCGCGGGCAGCTCGTCCAACGCCTGCATCCCAAACGCGCGCAAAAACTCCTCGGTGGTCCCGAACAGGATGGGCCTGCCCGGCGCGTCCAGCCGGCCCAGTTCCCTGACCAGCTCGCACTCCACCAGCTTGTTGATGGTGGGGCCGCATTTGACGCCGCGGATTTTCTCAATCTCCGCTTTCGTAACCGGCTGCTTGTAAGCGATGATGGAAAGAGTCTCCAGCATCACGTCGGTCAGCGCGGCCTTTTTCGGCTGGGCGGCAATATTTACCAGATACTCAAAGCACTGCTTCTTGGTACACATCTGATAGGCGCCGTCCAGCTCGATAATCTGCAGGCCGCACGCTTCCCCCTGGTAGCGCTCCTTGAGATTTTCCACAATTTTTTTCACAGTGGCCGCGTCCTGGCCGATGGCCTGGGCCAGCGCCTGGGCTTCCACCGATTCTCCCATGGCAAATAAAATCGCCTCCACAGCGGCTTCCAGCCGTTTTAAATCCATATCCATCAACTCACCGCCTCTATCTGTATCTCGTCAAATATATGCTCCTGGACAATCCGGATGTCCCCGGCCTTCACCAGCTCCAAAATGGCCAGAAACGTGACCACCGCCTGCATCTTGCTGGCCGAATGCCCCAGCAGGGAAAAAAAGCCAAAGCGACGGTGGGCTTTCGCGTATTCCCGCACGTAGGAAAGCCGCTCCGGCAGGCTGACCTCTTCCTGCTCAATCTTGCCAAATTTGCTGCGGATTGGATCCAGCTTGTCGTCCCGCCTTCGCATTGCCGCGCAGAAAATCTGCTTTAACCGAAGCAGCGTCACGTCCGCCAGCAGTTCGCCGGGGCAGACCGGCGGACGGTATTGGGCGGCTTCCGGCGGGATGGCAGGCTTTTTGTAGAACTGTTTCGCGGCGTCCTCCATCCGCTCTTTCAGTTCGTAGGACATGCATTTGTACATTTTATATTCCAGCAGTTTTTCCACCAGCTCCGCCCGGGGATCTTCCTTTTCTTCCTCTTCTTTTACCGGCGCTGGCAGCAGCATCCGACACTTGATGTCCATCAGCGTGGCCGCCATCACCATAAATTCACTCATCAGGCCTAAGTCCTCCCGCTCCATCCGGCGGATGTGCGCCATATACTGCTCCGTAATCTGCACAATGGGGATGTCATAGATATCCACTTTGTTTTTATCAATCAAATGCAGCAGCAGATCCAGCGGCCCCTCGAACGCCGGAAGCTTCACCGGTATGGCCATCACGCATCGCCTCCATGCACAATCTCGATTGCAAACAATTCCCGTGGATTATGCACCCGCAGCCTTATGGTATGCTCCCCCAGCCCCGGGCTTACCGCCATAAATTGTTCCCCCTGGGAAAAAAGGCCGCAGCAGTACGGCGGAAACAATCGAAAGTTGGGCGCCACAAGCCCCCGGTTCTCCGAAAAGCGGCACACGCCCCCGTGGTAATGCCCGGCCAGAGTCAAATCCGCCCCCCAGGAAAAATACGACCGGGCAAACTGGGGATTGTGGGCCAGCAGGATATTATAGGCCTCCGGCTTTGGCCGCCCCAGCGTCCTTTCCAAATAGCCGTCCTCCATGACGACGCGCCGGAATTTCCGGTAAAACCGCCGCTGGCCGTCCCAGCCCCACAGCGCCACGGGAACGCCCGCGTCCACGTCCGTCTGGATTTTCTGATTGCGCAGAAAGCGGACGCCCCGCCCCTTTAACCGCTCACAAAACGCCGAGAACGACTTTCCGTATTTCTCCGGGTTTTCCATCAGACGGCCCTCATGGTTTCCGAAGGCGTAGTATACGGGAAATTTTTTCACAAGGGATTCCAAAAGATCCTGGGCCGCTTTGAGACGGGGAGACGGCTCTCCCACCATCATGTCACCGCCCACCAAGACCAGATCCGGCCCGGCCTCTTCCACCGCCTGCGCCAGACGAATATTTTCCCGGCCGTAACAGGCGCCATGGAGGTCGCTTAAGAACGCCAGACGAATGCGCCGGCCCTTTTTGACTTTTTTTGACAAAATCCGATAAGTCTTCACTTGAAAATTTTTCATAGGATACAGTCTATCATGTTCCGGGCCGCAATTCAAGTTTTGCATGGCGCCCGGAGCGTGTAACTTTCATGTTTCTTTTACGCTATCCGCAAAAAATCCGCCGGTGTTTTGGTGCCCAGCGGATTTTTATTGATTTTTCGTAACTGTTCAGCGCCTTTACAGTTACGATTTTTTTTATTTGCGACCGTCCGTTATTTCGCTTTTGCGCCTTTTGCGGCTGAATAGGGTCCGTAGACTTTCTTGCCGCTTACGGTGCGGTAGGCGCGGACTTTGTAGTAATAAGTTTTGTCTTTTTTGCGCTTTGCGTCCGTATAGGTCAGCCTCTTTGCGCCTTTTAGGGTTTTGATTGCTTTGTATTGGCCGTTTTTGGAGGCGGCGCGGTAAACTGTGTAGCCGCTGGCGCCGTCCACTTTTTTCCAGGTGAGCTTCACGGCGCGTCTGGCGCCTGCGGCTCTGGCGATCTTCGCCTGGCTGGGAACGGGCTTGGCAGACTTCGCGGCTGAATAGCCTCCGTAGGCTTTCGTCTGGCTCACGGTGTTGTAACCGCGGACTTTATAGCGATAAGCCGTTCCGGTTTTCAGGCCTTTGTCCGTGAAGGAGAGCGCCGTCGTCTCGCCCACTTTTTTGTATTCGCCGTTTTTGCCGGCGGCGCGGTAAACCTCGTATCCGTTGGCGCCCGCCGCCTTGCCCCAGGCAAGCTTCACGCTCCCATATCCGGCGGAGACGGCTTTCTTAAGGCTTGGGCGGCCCAGCGTGGCGGCCTTCGCGCCTACGGCTTCCTGGCCGCTGACTTCGCCCGGCCATCTCCCGCTTATGGCTTTGACGGCGTAATAATAGGTCACGCCTGTGCGGACGGATTCGTCCTTGTAGGACGTTCCCCTTACGTCCGCCAGCCTGCCCCATTGGCCGCTGGCCGTGCGGCGGAACAGCCGATAGCCGGCGGCGCCGTTGTAAGCTTCCCATTTCACCGTTATGGCGGAGCCGGAGGCCTTGGCCTCTCTCATGGCGGGCCTGCCGCCTGTGAACGCCGCTTTGTCAAAAGCTTCCAGCGCGGACTTCGCCGTCCGGAGTTTTTCCAGGCCGTTCATGTAGGATTTCGCCGCCTCGCTCATCCGGGACAGCGACTCCTCGATGGAGGCCACGTCCGCCCGGATCGCTTCCGCGTTGGCCTCATTCACTTCCGCAGAGAGCGCGTCTTCAATATATTGATCGGCCTGCGCCGCGTCTTCTATGTCTTTTTGCACGCGGGCGATCTCTTCGCTTAAGAACGCCAGCATGTCCGGGACGGATGCCGCCCCTTCGCCCTCGCCGCCGGACATTCCCTGTAGGACGGCTTTCTCCCCGTCGGTGAGTCCGTCGTGTTTGGCCGTCAGCTCCTGCGCTTTGGCCAGAGCCGCGCGGTCTAGGGGCTGGGCTTTGCATTGGCTGTACGCCTCCGTCAGTTCGTCCACGTAGGGCTGCAGCCGGGCCTCGTCCCAATAGGGGTAGGTCTGCGCCTTTTCGCACAGCTCGCTCAACTTGGCTTCCAGCGCCGGGTCATTCAGAAGATCTTTTCGCTCTAAGGCGTCAAAGGCTTCCTTCGCCTCTCGAATGGCCGCGATCTGGGCGTCCTCCAGGGGCGCTTTGCCCTCGGTCGGCTCCTCTCCGTAAGCGGCCACTGCGGCCGGGTCCGGAAGCGCCTCAATCATCGCGCGCGTCGTTTCCACTTCCACTGCGCGGATGCACTCCTCGGCCTGTTCCTGGTCGGCCAGGTTCGTGATCTGGCTGACTTTTTCCGGCGTGAGCGCGTGAATCAGGCTCCGAGTGGCCTTCACCTGGGAGATCCATTCCTCCGTCCAGACTTCCGGCGTGGGCTTGCCGTCGTTTTTCTCGGTAAGAGTCAGCGGGCCCGCCGCGTCCCCTTCGCCGTCGCGCAGCTTGCGGACGCGCAGGATAACCTCCGCCACGTCCTTGTCGGCCGCGGCCAGCTTTTGATCCTCGATGAATCGCTTCGCGGCTTCCAAAAGGTCGGCTCCCGTCACCAGCCCCCGCTGATCCTCGGTCAGACGCTTAAACATCGCGTCCGCTTCCTGAACCGCCTGCTCTTTTTCTTTCCAGTTGTCCTCCGTCAAATCCCCGATTTCGGCGATCTTTTTTGTCACATCATCGGCCGTCTGCAGATCCTGCAGTCTGGCCAGCAGGCCCGTGAGCGTCCCGGCGTTTGGAACCTCCGCCTTCAGGCTTCCCAGCCTGTCGAAAGCGTCCTGCGCCTGCGTCACCGCCTGTAAGTCATTCAGCGTAATCCGGTCAACGGATGGAAGGGCCGCGATCTGGCTTTCCACGCTCCGAATGCTCTGTATGCCGCTTCTTAAATTCTGCAGCTTGGCGATGTTTGTGACCGCTTTTTTCTGCTGGTCGCTTAATGCCCCATAACTGGCCCATGCGGCATTCACCTGACCCTCGATGGCGAGGCTGGGCGCGCCGGGCAGGGCGTTGATAGCGTCAATCACCGGCTGGACGGCCGTCATAATTTCCTGCACTTGCGCGTATGCGCTTTCCAACAAAGCGGCATCCGCCACATATCCCTGGAGCCGGGATTTATCCTCCGCATTGTCTTTGCCAAGCGCGTCATAGTCCGCCTTGGCCTGAGAAATCTCTGCGACGTATTTCGCGTAACTGTCCGCGCCTTCTGTCGCCAAGGTTTCTGTTAAATCATTGATCCCGTTCAGCTTGTCCCATTGAGTTTCATCACAGATCCAATAGCCTTTTCTTAAAGATGGATCCACTTCATACATGGCATCCTGGAGGGCGTAGTATTCCTGGCCCATTCCATAAGCTATGCCGCTGCCCGTGGCATCGCCCAGCTTGCTTTCCAATGCGGAAATGGCGCTTGCCAGAGCGGTCTTTGCCGCATCGCCTGCGTCGGCCGTTGACAGGGATTTCGCTTTTAATAACAATTCCTGCGCTCTGTCTGCATCCAAGTTGTACCTCTGATAGAAGCTTTCGCCGTTTGCAATATCACCCAAGGCGATGATAATGTCTTTGTTAAAGGATTCCATCTCCGGTCTGTCGCCGAGATATCCGTAAGAATACCAGAACTGGCCATCCTCTCTTTGATATTTATCCTGGATAACACTCAGAGCATTGACGATCCGGCCGTCGTCGGTGGTGGCCAGGGAAAGGAGCTTTTCTATATTCACATTTGCTGCGGACAAGCCGCTTAGAGTACAGCCCTGGGTCATGGTGTTGGAAGGGTGCATGGAATGGCGGAACATTCCTGCGATGTTCCCACTTTCGTTCTGCGCTCTTTTCAGGTATTTTACCACGTACATAATCTCGGACGGCGTTAAATCTGGGGCTATTACGGCCAGGTTCCAGCCGTTGATGTCCAGATCGTATCCGCTGTTAAACAACTGTCCTTTGACAGAGTTCGTCATACTGGTGATACTGGCCTCGTCAATGCCTGCCGCTTTCGCTGCCAGCAGATACCAGACGTTGTTGGCAAATGGTCCGCCTCCGCACTTTTCCAGATCCGCCACATAGTTATGGTCTTTATAATTATAAGGGTTCTCCCCCAGTATGATCAGTTCCAGAATGGCGCTGGCGTAATCTGTGGCCTGGTTCCATTTCCTCTCTACCGGATCCTGCATACAAATTCCGTTTAAGTCAAAATCTGGATCGGTAGCCACCTGCTTGTATAAGCTCCAGACTCTGCTTTCTCCCGTCTCTTTCTTCTTCTGTTTCTCATCCCGTTTATTCCAGCCCTTGTCCAGCATCTCTTTTGCCCGATCTTTCGTGGACTGGGGAATGGTAAAGGCCTCAATGGTTCTATCCGTGTTCATCCGGAACAGATAGTACTCCGTTGTCGTCACGGAATCCTCCGCCGTCACTTGGATATCTATAATATCGGCGTCTCCGTTGATCTGCTCCCCGTTGTTGATTTTATATGTTGCATTTTGGTCGTCCGTCTCTGGAATCAGCTCAATGGCAGGCGATCCCTCGTCTAATTCAAATGCATAATAATCTTTATCCGGATTCCATGCTGTAACAGGAGTTTTTGTGTCATAGTCCAAAAGCTTTATCCCTTTTACCGTAAGGTTTTTTAATTTGCTGTTGGACTCTCCGCGTATCAGGGGGATGGTATGGCGCGTGGAAGTCCCGTCTTCCGCCGTCACTTCTATCACGATTTCCTCCGTAGTATCCTCCACCGTTACCGCATGATAGATGCCTACTTGTATCCCATCTCTGTTTTCGTCCAGCGCCGGCTCCACGATTTTCCAAGATGCCAGCGGATCCTCCGGTATCACGCCCAGAAGGATCTGTTTGAATTCTTCGTTTTTTGTGCTGGATACTGGTGTTTTTTTAGGGAGGCCGATGGTAAACTGCGGCGCTTCCCCTACAGGATATTTTGAATAAAGAATATTAGCATAATCATCTCCCAGCCGTGTGGCGTCTATATACCGGATAGCTGTATTGGAAGAGGGTTTCGGGCGGTTCTCCTCGGCCTCCTCCTTCCCATTCCATTCAATCAGATAGACGCAGGTATCGATTTTATGACTTAAGCTATAAATCCCTTTTTCATTGTCTTGCAGGGTTTCGCCCGCATCTATGCACAGCTCAATTACATTCAGCCCTTCTTTCAAATATAAAGCCGGGCTTTTGTTGTTCCCGACGCTTTCACTGGAATTGGCAAACTTTACATATGGTTCCCCGTTGATGCTGACGTAATTTTCCCCTAATCCAATCCATTTATATTTAGTGTCGTTAGAATCTTTTTCAATATGTTCAAAATCCCTCAGAACCTCTACGAAAACCGCTTTCGTAGAAGCTTCCACTTCTATGGTATCTTTATCGTATATTATACTTTTATAACCTGTATTGTAATTAAAATCTGAAGAATCGGATAATTTATTATTTTTGTCATCCTGCAAATAGATGCCTGTATAACTACTATAACTTTTTTCATACAACCAACTATTCCTAGTGGAATCCAGAAGCAGCGTTACGGTTTCCTCAGATCCTTTTGCTTCTATTTTAAAAAAGCAGCATTTAGATCCATAACCTATGCACCAGTCATATTCCTGTTTATTTATGTTCAACTCAAACTTCTGATCCTTGATTTCCACTGGCAGGCCTTCTTTTCCACCCCATGCGGAATAGAACGTAATTTTTGCATCATCTAATGTACAAGTTCCTCGTATACGTGTATACCTATACGTTGCAGCATCATCCTGTAAATCAACCCGATATAAACTGCTTTTTAATTTTTTTATTTCTTTTTCTCTGCTATCAAGTTTGCTCGTTTTAGATGAAGCAGCATATTTTTCTAAAGAAAATCCGTCCGCTATCGAATCTGACGCCTGTGCCGGGTAAGCGATAAATAAACTCAAAAGAAAAACTACCGCTGTAGTCGCCAATAACTGCACAAAGTTTTTTAATTTTGTATTCAAATGACTTCTCTTCCTCTCTTTTATTTTGTGTGCATATGTCCTAAAAATAAAAACTTCCAGGGAAAAATCAACCTCTTAACCCTGGAAATTTCAGGCCATACGGATTCTTCCCGTCTGTGAAGAAAACCGCCGGATGGCCTCTACATCGTATGCGCATTGTTATCCCCCCCCCCCCCCCGAATTTTTCTTTTGCAATATACCAGAATGCTTTCATTATGTTTGCCTCTGCATTCGGATGAATGAACGCTTCCGGGGATTTTCATGGAAAAAGGGTATAAAAAATAGACCTCCACTTTATGCCTCTGGATACTGTCCATTTACCAATTCGCAGACGCCTGTTTTCTGACTCGAGCTCTAACCTACTCACCGCCCTTCCCAGATTCTAAGAATCCAGTGGCTATGCGGCTTTCGCACTCATTACAGCAGGGATAAATCTGTGCCGGGATCTCACCGGATGTTCCGAAAATGGCTTCCCATTTCCTTACGCCTGCCATGCGCTTGGTATATCGTTATGAAATCAAATTATGTGAAAATTATTTGATCTGTTATTATATTACATCTTATGTGAAGAAATGTCAAGAAAATTAATTCATAATTTCCATAAGCTTTTGGGCCACAGCGAAAAAAGAATGCCCACCCTGTTGAAACCAGGATGGGCGCCTCTCACTAACTGATCAATTTTCCGTTAAAACCGCCTGCATACAGATATGCTTCAGATAATCCCAATACCCCGAAGCCGCCAAATCCTCCGCCGCCACAATCTTCACGTCCCCCACTTCCTGCCCGTCCAGCAGGTACACGGCTTTTCCGGTCACGTCCCCGGCCTTTATGGGGGCTGTCAGGGACTTTTTCATGCGTATCTCTTTTTTCATGCCGTCCATGGATTTCCCCTCGGTGTCCAGGTAATAGAATGTCTCGCTGAATTTGCAGGATACGCTGCCCTTGATGGCGCCCTTCACCGGGGCCTTTTTCAGCTTTTCCTTGTGCTCATCCACGAACATGCTGCACTTGCCGAATCCGTAATTTAGCATGGCCGCCGCGTCGGCAAAGCGGACTTTGTAGTCCGGGGCCGTCATCACCACGCCGATCAGGGTGATGCCGTTTCGCACCGCCACCGTGGATACACAGTATTTGGCAAGGCTTGTGCTGCCGGTTTTTAAGCCCACGCAGCCGTCAAAGCTGCGGATTAACTTATTGGTGTTGGTCAGGCCGAACTCACTGCTTCCGCGGCTGGTCACGTGGGTGATCGTGTCCATCCAGATGGAGGAATACTCCAGGATTTTCGGGTAATGAGTCACCAGTTCCCGGGACATCAGCGCCACGTCGTAGGCGGTGGAATAATGATTCTTAGACTCGGTGAGGCCGCAGCAGTCCTCGAAATGGGTGTGCTCCATGCCAAGCCCTTTGGCCCGCTCGTTCATCATCTGCACAAACGCCTCTTCGCTGCCGCCGATGCGCTCCGCCATGGCCACGCTGGCGTCATTTCCCGACGCGATGACGATGCACTTAATCAGCGTCTCCACCGTCTGCTTCTCCCCTTCCTCCAGAAAAACCTGGGAGCCGCCCATAGACTTGGCATAGGCGCTGGTGGAAACCTCCTCCTCCATGGAAAGCTTCCCCTCCTTTAGCGCGTCGAAAATCAATATCAAAGTCATGATTTTCGTGATGCTGGCCGGGCTGACCTGCACGTCCTTTTCCTTCTCGAATATAATCTTCCCGGTGGCCGCCTCCATCAGCACGCCGTGGGGAGCCGCAATCTGAACCGCCGCACCGCCTTCTGCGCTGTCTTCCTTCTGACTTTTCGGCGCCCCGTACGCCGCCGCTGGAAACAGGCAAGCCCCTCCCGTCACGCAGAGCAGCGTCAGCGCCGCAATAAGTCTGTAAAAAAACCTATTTCGCATATCTTCACTCTCCAATTCCCTCTTGACAATGGTTTCGCAGTGATCTAATCCTACTTTAATTGTAAGAGAGAAACCCAGCGATTATGCAAAAAGTTTTCCCAATATTTTCCTAAAAAAAGAATTCGTCTTTAAAAAATTTATCCTTTTTGGCCTCACGCAGACTGTGCGCCAGATCAATGGTAAACGCCACAAAAGCCAGATTTACCAGGAAAATCCCCACCCGGTACGGGTACGCATTCACCAGCCGATCCACCAGCCGGTGCAGAAATCCGAACAGCAAAATCGTGTAAAGCCCCCAGGCAAGGGTGCTCTCCAGGCACACGATTCCCTGGTAATTAAAGGGCTTATCCTCGTAATCCCACCAGACCGCCCCAAACAGATGCTGCATAACCTTCGCCACCAGAAATTCAAAAAACGTGGCAATCAGTGCACCCAGAATGTAAAGGGCTATGTAGTGGCCGTCGAAGGGCCGCAGCAGGAAATAGACGCCCAGCGCGCCAAATCCGTAAATGGGACAAAAAGGCCCTTTTACAAACCCCCGGTTGGTCCAGCGGCGGTTGCAAAAGGACATATAAATCGATTCCACCATCCAGCCCAGGATACTGTAGACAAGAAACCATTGGATCAAATGATACGCGTCAACCCCCAAAAACTGCCTGCTCCACATAGGCCCTCCTTTTTTTCACAGCATAGGCGCGAACAGCCGAAGAACGCTCTGCACCGCCCGCACAACCATATTTCGATTCTTGCAAAACTCCAGCGTCACCTGCCGGCACGACTCCTGCGTCTTCAGATAATCCTCCCGCATGGCGTATACAACCTGGCTGCGGTACAGCCACACGCCGTTTTCAAAATGCAGGTACAGGCTGCGGTAATCCATGTTGATGCTGCCAATCACCGCCAGCTCGTCGTCGCAGACGAAAGACTTGGCATGGAGAAATCCCGGCTGGTACTCATAGATTTTCACCCCGGACTCAATCAGCTGCTCGTAATAAGACTGGGTGAGCAAAAACACGATTTTCTTATCCGGGATGCCCGGCGTCATAATGCGCACGTCCACGCCGCTTTTGGCCGCCAGGCACAGAGCCGTCATCATCTCATTGTCAATGATCAGATACGGCGTGCAGATGTACACATATTCCTCCGCCCGGTTGATCATGTTCAGATACACGTTCTCCCCCACAATCTCGTTGTCCAGGGGCGTATCACAGTAGGGATGCACAAAGCCGTCGGAGGAAAACGCCTCCGGATAATGCTTATGGGGCGTATAATCCGAAAACTGCGCCGGCAGTTTGGTAATCACCGACCACATCTGCAGAAACATCGCCGTAAGATTCCAGACGGCCTCTCCTTTTAACATAATCCCCGTATCTTTCCAGTGGCCGAACCGACGGCGCAGATTGATGTATTCATCCGCCAGGTTAATCCCTCCCGTAAACCCCGTATGGCCGTCCACCACGCAGATTTTCCGGTGGTCCCGGTTGTTTAGGATTACATTCAGCATGGGACGGAACGGATTAAACGCCGCGCATTTAATGCCTTTTTCCTGCAGCTTCTTATAAAAGCGGTGAGGCAGCGTGGTGATGCAGCCGAAATCGTCGTAAATCAGGCGCACATCCACGCCCCGCGCCGCCTTCTCCTCCAGGATATTCAGAATGGAATTCCACATTACGCCGTCGTTGATGATAAAGTATTCCATGAAAATAAAATGCTGCGCCTTTCCCAGCTCCTGCAAAAGCATGGGAAACATATATTCTCCTTCTGAATAATATTCCGCAACGGTTCCCTCCTGCAGAGGAAATTTCGTATAGTCCCGGACATACCTGGACTGGTTGGATACGCTGCGGTTGATTTCGTCCAGCTTCCTGCGGGCGTCGGGATTTTCCCTGAGAAGGTCTTCGCCCTCCTTTAGCACTTCCTCGTACTTTTGCTGCATGGCGGACGCCACCCTGGACGTGCCGAACACAGCGTAAAGGCAGACTCCGAAAACGGGAACCACCAAAATGAGAATAGTCCAGGCCAGCTTATAAGACGGATTGATCCGCTTATTGACCAGCCAAAGGACGATAACCACGGCCACCACGCTTAACAGCATCCGGTTCACCTGGGACATATTGTTGAGAAACCAGACCAGCGCGAACCACCAGACCATCTGAAGAAGCAGCGCCACGCTGACGTAAAACACGCGGTTAAAAAGAATCTTAAATATTTTCTTCATAAATGATGAACCAAGTAAAAAACCCCTGTCACAACGGCAGGGATTTTTGCGCACATTAATTATATTTACGTTTTCTGGCAGCTTCAGACTTTTTCTTACGGCGTACGCTTGGTTTTTCGTAATGTTCTCTTTTACGAATTTCCTGCTGAATGCCTGCCTTCGCGCAGCTTCGCTTAAATCTGCGCAAGGCGCTGTCCAAAGTCTCGTTCTCTTTTACGATAACATTTGACATAAACTCACACCTAACCTCCCTCCAGTTGTAGATTGTGCTTAAATACAACTGTATGGGTATTTTATTGCACAAAGAATATTATAGCAGATATTCTC